>NZ_WFGV02000031.1 GCF_010095445.2 Pseudomonas sp. TNT3 | reverse complement strand
CAAGCGCAGCGGCCCACGCAGCGGTGCTCCACGTGACGGTCAGGCCCGTCGCGAAGAAGGCCGCAACCGTCGTCCCGCTCGTGACGACCAACCGCGCTCTGAACCAGCTGTGCAGAACCCGCGCGGTCCAGCGCCGAAGATCATTCACAAGGAGTCGAAAACTGATCGTTTCCCGACACCTGAACAGCTTGATCAATTGCCAGGCCGTCCTCGCGGCGAGAAACCAGCGTTGCTGACCCGCAACCGCTGATTTGACGCTGCAATAAAAAATGCCCCGGATCGTGAGATCCGGGGCATTTTTTTGATGCTGGGAAAAGCTTTTGTAGGAGCTGGCGAAGCCTGCGATCTCTTGATCTTAAAAGATCGCAGCCTGCGGCAGCTCCTACAGTCTCAGCATTACTTCGCTTTCACACCTTCAAACGAGATGTACAGCTCGACTGCATCGGACGCTGCGCCGAGGTCTTTCTGCTTGCCGAAGTCCGAACGCTTGATGCTGGTGGTGCCTTCGAAGCCGGCACGGTAGCCGCCCCATGGATCCTTGCCTTCACCCAGGAAAGTGGCCTTGACCACGATCGGCTTGGTGACGCCAAGAAGGGTCAGGTCGCCGGTCACGTCGGCAGTGTCTTTGCCAGCGGCGTTTTTGCCGGTGGATTTGACGCTGGTAGAAACAAACTTGGCTTTAGACCCGTCCAGGAAGTCTTTGCTGGCGATGTGCTTGTCGCGCTCGGCATGGTTGGTGAATACGCTGGCGGTATTCACATTGAATTCGATCTTGCTGTCTTCAGGCTTGGCAGCATCGAAGCTGAACTTGCCATCGATATCCTTGAAGGTACCGGTGATGTAGCTGTAACCCAGGTGGCTGATCTTGAAGTCAACGAAGGCGTGCTGGCCTTCTTTGTCGACAGTGTAGTCAGCCGCCATCACGTTAGCGGACAGCAGAGCAGAACCAATTGCCAGAGCGGCGAGAGTCTTTTTCAACATGCTTTCTATTCCTTTGGAGTCGAGGTTGAACTTCAAGCTTTGCGGCCCAGCATTCGCGTCAGGGTCGCATCACGGTCGATAAAGTGGTGTTTCAATGCTGCCAACGCATGGAGGCCGGAAAAAATTACCAGCGCCCATGCCAGGTAGAAGTGAATGACACCGGCGGTATCCGCCTGGTCCGGTAGCCCGGAAATCAGTGCAGGCACTTCGAACAAGCCAAACACCGGAATACCGACACCGTCTGCGGTGGAAATCAGGTAACCGGCAATCATCACAGCAAACAAGGCAAGGTAGAGGAACGAATGCCCGAGCTTGGCGCCAAGGCGCGTCACTCGGCTATAGCTTTCCAATGTCGGTGGCGGCGGGCTGATAAAACGCCACACCACCCGCACCAGCATCACGGCAAACAACACCAGGCCTATGCTTTTGTGCAGGTCCGGCGCGTCTTTGCGCCAGGTGCTGTAGTAGTCGAGACCGACCATCCACAAGCCCAACGCGAACAATCCAAAGACTGCCAGCGCCACACCCCAGTGCATGAAGACGCTGACCCAACCGTAGCGCGAGGAAGAATTACGTAGTTGCATTGCCCAAATCCCGTGAGAACTGCGACCAAGACTATCGAGTTATCTATCGAATTAAAGCGGAAAATTTCGCTTTGAAATATCGAGAAATACGATGAAGAGTCTGAAATAGCTTAGTTAAGGAAAGATTAAAGGCCAAAGTGTGGCGGGATGTTTGGTGGCGAGCAGGGAAATGTATGTCGACAGCAGGGCCGGATACCAATGGCAAACGTCCCCTGTAGGAGTGAGCCTGCTCGCGATAGCCATCTATCAGGCAAAAAAAAGCGCGGCCCTTAAGCCGCGCTTTTTTTCACTCCAAAACCTTACTGCGCTTTGGTATCTGTCGCTGCCGGAGTCGTCGCAGCGGGTTTGGCTGCTGGCTTCTTCGCCGGTTCAGCCTTCTTCACCGGAGCCTTTTTAGCCTCGGTTTTTGCCACCGGCTTCTTCACCGGTGCCTTCGCAGGCGCCTTTTTAGCAGGCTCGGCTTTTACCGGTGCCGCAGGCTTCGGTGCTTCAACCGGCGCAGGTGCAGGGGTCGGCGCAGGCGTTGGAGCCACTGGAGCGACCGGCGCTGGAGCCTTGGCCGGCTCCGGCTTCTTGTCATCATCCGAGCCGCCAAACAGGTTGGTGAAGAAGTTACCCTTCTTCGCTGCCACTGCACCTGCCGCTACAGCAGCCGCTGCCGGGACAACCTTCGCCGGTTCAAACGATTTGCCAGCGGCCAGGTCTTCAACCTGACTCGCCGCGCGCTGACCGGTGCGCAATGCGCCTTCCAGCGTGCCCGGGTACAAGGTGTCGGTGTGTTCGCCAGCGAACGCTACGCGCTGCAACGGACGCTCCCACAGGCGCCAGTACTTGCTGATCTGCCCTGGGCCGAAGGCCAGGTAAGCACCGCCCATCGACGGGTCGGTGCTGTAGCGGCGGATTTCATAACCGGTGAACGAACCACGGGCCTGTGGATAAAACGCGTGCAGACGGATCAGCACCTGATCGACCATCTGCTTGTCGCCGAAAGCCTGCATCACGCGGGCGTTATCGCCGGACAGGTTGATCACCACATTGGCGCCACCCTTCAGCGCTGGCTCAATCCACAGCATGCCCAGACCGGTATTGCTGTAGATCTCGCCGGACATGCGCGCCTTGGGTTCCCACACCGGCGTCTTGAATTTCAGCATGATCTGGTCGCGCCAGCCGTAGTTGGTGCCCTTGATCGCGCCCATGTGCTGGGCATCCAGCGACGGGATCATCGAAATCTTGGCCAGTGCGCGCAAGGGCACCGCCACGATCACGTAGTCCGCCTGATAGCCAACGCTGCCGACCTTGACGGTCACGCCGTCCTTGTCCTGGGTAATGGACGAGACCGGGGAACTGGTCTTGATCGTTTTCAGCTGTTTGACGAACGCCTGAGCCAGCACCGGGCTACCGCCGAGCAGGCGCGACGCACGCAGGTCACGGTCAGACACCCCCAGGTAAACGCGGCTCTGCTGTGCGAAGTACAGCAGCGACAGACGCGAAGGTTCGTCATAACGGGTGCGAATTTGCTGGTTGATCAGCTGACGGGCCGTGGCAGGCAGCGTCAGACGGTCGAGCCAGTTGGATACGTTGATCTGATCCAGCGCGTGCAGCGTGTTGTTCGCAGCAGGGTTCTGTGGATCTTCGATCGAGCGCGCCAGATCATCCACGGTTTTTTCGTAGCGCTTGAGCGCTTGGGCAGTGGTCGGATCCTTGGTTGCCAGATCAGCGGCGGAGTAATACACGCCGTCGATCAGATAGCTTGGCGTACGTACGAATTCCGGCGCTGGCGTGGTGCTCAGCTTGAAGTTCGACACGTACTTGTTCAACACCGGCTGAGTCTTGTCGTTACCGATCCACTCGCTGGTGGCCATGCCGGAACGCCCGCCCAGGCTCGGCTTGGCTTCCAGAAGGGTTACTTGCCAACCCTTGTTTTGCAGTTCGTAAGCAGCCGTCAGGCCCGACAGGCCCCCGCCGATCACGATCGCCGTTTTATCCTTGGCCAGCGCAGACACGCTGAACAGCCCCAACATCACCAGCGCACAGGCGCGCAGCCAACCAGCAGACATTCAGAGAACTCCGGAAATACACAAGGAAACAGTTTTTTCGAGTCAGACGACTCAAGGAACGGCGAAGAATACGTCAGCCATCAAATGGCCGCCAGCGACGTCTATCGCCCTATACAAAGTAGCTCAATTGACACAATGGGTTGTTCCGATGCCGCGCATTGCATAGGCTTGCGCGATTGTATTTCCGCGCATGTCGCAGGAAGCCTCGAGGAGACTGAACATGGGCCTGAATAATCAGTGGATGCAGCGCGATCTCGCCGTGTTGTGGCATCCCTGCACCCAGATGAAAGACCACGAACAACTGCCGCTGATCCCGATCAAGCGCGGTGAAGGCGTGTGGCTTGAAGACTTCGAAGGTAAACGCTACCTCGACGCCGTCAGTTCCTGGTGGGTCAATGTGTTCGGCCATGCCAACCCACGGATCAATCAACGCATCAAGGATCAGGTCGATCAGCTGGAGCACGTGATCCTCGCCGGTTTCAGCCACCAGCCAGTGATCGAGTTGTCCGAGCGCCTGGTGAAGATGACGCCGGAAGGCCTGACCCGATGCTTCTACGCCGATAACGGTTCGTCCTGCATCGAAGTTGCGCTGAAGATGAGCTTTCACTACTGGCTCAATCGCGGCCAGCCGAACAAAAAGCGCTTCGTCACCCTGACCAACAGCTACCACGGCGAAACCATGGCGGCGATGTCGGTGGGCGACGTGCCGCTGTTCACGGAAACCTACAAGGCGTTGTTGCTCGACACCATCAAGGTGCCAAGCCCCGATTGCTACCTGCGCCCGGAAGGCATGAGCTGGGAAGAGCACTCGCGCAACATGTTTGCCGCCATGGAACAGACCCTCGCGGACAACCACGACACCGTCGCTGCCGTGATCGTCGAGCCGTTGATCCAGGGCGCTGGCGGCATGCGCATGTACCACCCGGTGTACCTCAAGCTGCTGCGGGAAGCCTGCGACCGTTATGGCGTGCACCTGATCCACGACGAAATCGCCGTCGGCTTTGGCCGCACCGGCACCATGTTCGCGTGTGAACAGGCCGGCATCCGTCCGGATTTCCTGTGCCTGTCCAAAGCCCTGACCGGTGGCTACCTGCCACTGGCCGCGTGCGTGACCACCGAAGACGTCTACAGCGCTTTCTACGACGACTACCCGACGCTGCGCGCATTCCTGCACTCCCACAGCTACACCGGCAATCCCCTGGCATGCGCCGCGGCATTGGCGACGCTGGATATTTTCGAAGAAGACAACGTCATCGAAAACAACAAGGCGCTGGCGCAGCGCATGGCTTCCTCCACCGCGCACCTGGTCGATCACCCCAATGTCTCGGAAGTGCGCCAGACCGGCATGGTGCTGGCCATCGAGATGGTCAAGGACAAGGCCACCAAGGAAGCTTATCCATGGCAGGAACGCCGCGGCTTGAAGGTGTTCCAGCATGCACTGGAGCGTGGCGCCCTGTTGCGTCCGTTGGGCAGCGTGGTGTATTTCCTGCCGCCGTATGTCATTACGCCAGAGCAGATCGACTTCCTGGCCGAAGTGGCCAGCGAAGGCATCGATATCGCAACGCGTGACAGCGTCAGCGTGTCGGTGCCGAAAGACTTTCATCCGGGTTTCCGTGATCCGGGCTAGAAGTCACGCCCCCCCCTGTGGCGAGGGAGCTTGCTCCCGCTGGGCTGCGAAGCGGCCCCCCCTCTCTATCTGAAAAGAAGGGGACTGCTGCGCAGTCCAGCGGGAGTAAACTCCCTCGCCACAAAAACCAGCCACATTTGCGACTTGATCCAACTTACTGATTCAGTAGAGACCCAGCATGAGACTGTCCCGCTTCTTTATCGACGCCCCCCTGAGCATCGGCGAACACGAATTGCCTGAGGCCCAGGCGCACTACATCAGCCGTGTGCTGCGCATGGCCGAAGGCGATGCGTTGCAGCTGTTCGACGGCTCGGGCGACGAGTTTCGCGCTCGGCTGGTCGACGTCGGCAAGAAGCGCGTCGTGGTGCAGATCGATGAAAGCTTTCCTGGTCAGGTCGAGTCGCCGCTGCAGATCCATCTCGGCCAGGGTCTGTCCCGTGGCGAGCGGATGGACTGGGCGATTCAGAAAGCCACCGAACTGGGCGTGACCGAAATCACCCCGATCTTCAGCGACCGCTGTGAAGTCCGATTAAAAGATGAACGCGCCGACAAACGCCTGATGCACTGGCGCCAGGTAGCGATCAGCGCCTGCGAGCAATGTGGGCGTTCGCGGGTGCCGGTGATTCATCCCCCGCTACTGCTGGCCGATTGGTTGAAGCAGACGCAAGCCGAGCTGAAACTGGTGCTGCACCCGGTGGCCGAGCCGCTGGTCAGTCATGCGAAACCGGCTACCCTCGCGTTTCTGATCGGGCCCGAGGGTGGGTTGTCGGATGCTGAGGTTGATCAGGCCAAAGATGCAGGCTTCCATGCTGCGCGTCTTGGTCCGCGGGTGTTGCGAACCGAGACCGCGCCGGTTGTGGCGCTGGCGGTGGCGCAGCAGCTGTGGGGTGATTTCTAGATCAAAAGATCGCAGCCTGCGGCAGCTCCTACATGGGAACGCATTACACCTGTAGATACCGTCTTGAATCTCACTGAGCAAGCGCAAGTTTCGGGTCATATGGTTGGCCCGACTTGAGCACGCCGTAAACGAAATGCAGCAGTTTGCGCATCGCGGCACAGATGATCTGCTTGGGGGCCTTGACGTTGGCCTTCAAGCGATCCTTCATGTCCATGATCGCCTTGTTATGCTTCAGTGCGACTAATCCGGGCATGTAAAGGCCTGCCCGCACGCGTGCGGAGCCAATCTTCGAGATCACGGTGCGGCCTTTGAGCAGCCCCGAGTCCTGCAGCTTGGGGTTCAACCCGGCAGCTGCGACCAGTTGGCGAGGATTGGCATATTTGCGCAAGTCACCCAGCTCGGCCAGCAGCCGCTCAAGTGTTTTCTGCCCGATACCGTCGATGGTCACGATCAAGTCGCGCATCTGGCGCATGTCCGGGTCATCATCGATGTGTTTTTTGATCGCCTTATGCGTTTCAGCGATCTCTTTTTCGATGTGACGTAGCACGGAATTGATCGAATTTTTGACCTTCTCATCAGACACATCGAGACGGTTGAGCTCCATTTGCTCCATTTCCTGAAGGTCATCCAGGCGGCGCACCATGGCTTTCAACTGGCGATACTTCAGCGGCTCCGGTGCCCAGAGCTGCAGCTTTTCATGTTTTTCTTTGGCGAAGTCGGCAATCAGCTTTGCATCGCTTTTATCGGTTTTGATCCGACGTAATTCGCTTTTTGCATACGCATTGGTCGTGGCTGGATTGACCACGCAAACCCTGTAGCCCTTGTTGTAGACGAACTCAGCGAGCTCCAAGTGATAGACGCTGGTGGCTTCCATCACGATCAGGGCAGAAGGCTCGACTTGCTTATGTAACCAGGCTTCAAACTCTTTGAAACCCTTGGTTTCGTTAGCCAGTTTGGCCTTGGTTTTGTGCTTGCCGTTTGGCGAATGTGTAGCGATATCAAAGGTGTTTTTTGCGACATCGACGCCGACGAAACTGGACATTACCGTCTCCCCAATTAGATCAATTTCGATCATCACTGCACTCTGTCCAACCTTGTGAATGCGGGCTCTCGCCAGAGACGGGCCCAAGATACCGTTCGAACTGTACGAGTGAGTGTGGAGGGTTGGAGCACAATCTACGTCACAGGCAAGAAGCCTAAGGAGCTGCACGGCTTCCAGATCCCTCCCTCGATGATCAGTCGAGAACTATCGCTCCTGATGGAGCGATAGTCGAGATACAAGGAGCTGCCGCAGGCTGCGATCTTTTGATCTTTCCTTCAAAGGACATAAAAGAATATCGCCACAAAATGCAGCAAACTCCCGGCGATCACGAACAGATGCCAGATCCCGTGGGCATGGCGCAGGCGATGATCGAGGGCAAAAAAGACAATGCCCACGGTGTACAGAATCCCCCCCGCTGCCAACCAGGCAAACCCGACGCCACCCAGCGCCGCCATCAGCGGCTTGACCGCCACCAGCACAATCCAGCCCATCACCGCATAAATCACGATCGACAGAACGCGCGCTTCGGATCGCGGCTTGATCTCTTGCAGGATGCCGATCAGCGCCAGCCCCCAGACAATCCCGAACAACGTCCAGCCCCATGGCCCGCGCAGGGTCACCAGGCAGAACGGCGTGTAGCTGCCGGCAATCAAAAGATAGATCGAAAAGTGATCAACCTTCTGCATGATCGCTTTCTTGCGCCCGCGCACGCTGTGGTAAACCGTCGAGGCGCTGTACAGCACCAGCAACGTAAACCCGTAGATCGCCACACTGACAATCTTCCACGGACTGCCGTCCAGGCTGGCAATGACCAGCATCCACACCACACCGACAAATGCCGCAACCGCCCCGACCAGATGCGTCCAGGCGTTCAATTTTTCCCCGTGATACATGTATTGCACACCTCTTAATTCGTCACAGCATTGAGCAAGGCTCAGGCCTTGAGGCTAAAAGCGCAATGTTTCAAAAAACAAATCCCTCGTATGCGTGCACAATCGAGCCATTCGAATAAGAGTCCCCATCATGCTGATCGACGAAGAGTTGACCCTGAAAAAACTCGAGGTGTTCCTGGCCTTTATGCGTACCGGCAACCTGGCGCGAGCCGCTGCCGAGTTGCAGACCAGTAACGTCAGCGTGCACCGCGCCATCCATTCCCTTGAAAGCGCCCTGCGTTGCCCGTTGTTCAAGCACGAAGGCCGCAATCTCACGCCACTTGAGAGCGCTTATGTGCTGGAAGAGCGGGCGCAGAAACTCATTCAGGACGTCGTGGAAAGCGTGCGCCTCACCCGCGAGGCCGCCGGTTTCTCTGCCGAGCGTTTCAAGCTGGGCTCACTGTATTCGCTGACGGTGAAGACCGTGCCCCAGCTGATCATGGGCCTGAAAATTCGCCGCAGCGAACTCAACATCGATCTGATTCTGGGCTCCAATTTCGACTTGCTGTACAAGCTCAAGAACATGGAAGTCGACGCGATTCTGGTGTCCCTGGACGACAGCATCAACGACCCGGACTGCGAGCACATTCCGCTGTTTTCCGACGATATCTTCCTGGCCACGCCGGCCGATTCGAAGTTTGCCAACAGGACTGAAGTCGACCTTGCCGAAGTGCGGGATGAAACCTTCATCACCCTGACCCAAGGCTTCGCCACCCATCAGGACGGCAAGCGGGTTTTCGAGCAGGCGGGGTTCGAGCCGAAGGTGGCGATGCAGGTCAACGACATCTTTACCCTGCTGAGCATGGTCAGCTCCGGGGTGGGTTATGCGTTGCTGCCAGGGCGAATTGCGGCGGTGTATGAGAACCGGGTGAAGCTGATTCCACTGCAGGAAAAGTACCGGCTGCAGCAGCACATTGGCGTGGTGTTCCTGAAGGCCAAGGAGCGCGATCCGAATTTGCTGGCGTTGCTGGCGGAGTGTCGGATGTATGCCAATCGGCAAGCCTGAAACCGTGTCGCCTGCATCGCGGGCAAGCCACGCTCCCACAGAGTGCGCATATCCCTGTGGGAGCGTGGCTTGCCCGCGATGGCGTCAGCACATTCAACGATGAGCCGATGACCTACCCCATCAACCCGCGCATGATCAGAAACAGTACCGAAGGCCCGAGCAAACACCCCAGCGAGGTATAGAACGCCGCCGTCAGGCAGCCATAGGGCACCAGTTTCGGATCAGTCGCCGCCAACCCACCGGCCACCCCGCTGGACGTGCCCATCAGGCCACCGAAGATCACCGCGCTGCGCGGATTGTTCAGGCCAATCATCGGCGCCACGAACGGCGTCATGACCATCACTAGAATCGCCTTGATCAAACCGGCCGCAATCGACAGCGCCATCACCTCGGAACTCGCGCCGATAGCCGCACCGGTCACCGGGCCGACGATATAGGTCACCGCGCCAGCACCGATAGTGGTCAGGCTCACAGCATCGGTGTAACCGAACGCCATGGCCACCCCGACACCGGCAATGAACGAGGTAGCGACCCCGACAAACAGCGCCAGCACTCCAACAAACCCGGCACGCTTGAGCTCATCGACACTCACGCCAAACGCCGTGGCGACAATGGCGAAGTCACGCAACATCGCGCCACCGAGCAGACCGATCCCGGACAACAACGGAATGTCCACCACACCTTTTTGTCCGCCGGTCAACGCACCGCCTACATACGACAGCAACAGGCCAAGAAGAATGGCGATGGCTGAGCCGTGCAGGCGTCCCTTGGTGAACGTATTGGAAATCCAGTAGGACACCCACATAGTCACGCCAACAATCAAAAAGCCACTGATCATGCCGTAACCGGTAATCACCTTCATCAACGATTCGTACATGGCGATCACCCTACTGTCTTCGGAGGAGTGACCGTAGCCGGCTCTTTATTGCCGATACGCACCAGCACCGGCACCATCGCAAAGGCAATGATCACCGCCACCGTCCCTGCGAGAATCGCCATCGGGCCACCCTTTAGTGCGCCGTACACGTTCTGCTGCGCCGCCATGGCCACGACAATCGGGATGTAGATTGCGCTCCAGAACTCCACGCCCTGTTCGGTCTTGCCTTTGAACCATCCGCTTTTGTTGAGGTAGCTGCCCAGGCCGATCAACAGCAGCATCGCAATCCCGACACCCCCCACATTGGCCGGAATGCCGATTAGCTTGCCGAGCAGTTCACCGATGAAAATTCCCACCAGGGTACAAAAGGCGAGAAACGCCACACCGTAGATAATCATTGTTGTAGTCCTCAAAGTGCATCGTCGAATATTGTTTTTGTTGTTCGAAGCCTGAGTCGCAGATCTAGTGTTGGCGGCTTCCCTCCTCACGCAAAAGCGCTTGCAGGGTATCGAGCCGCGCGCCATCGAAAGCGATGACGGTGCCTTGCTCGAATACCCGACGCGCCAGTCCCGTCAGCACCGCGCCAGGCGGCAGTTCGATCTGCAGACGAACCCCACGTTCGTAGGCGCTTTGCACGGTGCCGCGCCAATCGACGACGCGGCACATGTTGAACGCCAGGTCGTCGCGCAAGGCATCGGTGTTGATGATTGGCCGGGCGCGACTACCGCTCAGGTAGCCCAACACCGGCGTTTTCATCGGCACCTCGGTGAACGCTTGCGCCAGGGTTTTGGCCGGGCCTTCCAGCAACGGGCAGTGCGACGGAACGCTGACCGCGAGGCGTTTGGCCAGGCCTGCACCTTGATCTCTTGCCAGCGCCGCAACCGCTTGCATCGCGTCATCGCTGCCAGCAATGACCACCTGGTTATCGGCGTTGATGTTGGCCAGGTAGACCGGTGCGTCGACACCGTGAACCTGCGCCAGCAAACCTTCTACCGTGGCCAGATCAAGGCCGATGATCGCAGTCATCCCGTAGCCCCGTGGATAAGCCTGCTGCATCAGCTCACCGCGCAGGCTGACCAGATGCAGCGCATCACTGAAGCTCAAGGCACCAGCCACCACGGCGGCGGGATAAGCGCCAATGGATAAGCCGGCCACGTAATCCGCTGTCATTGCTAACTGACGCGAAGCCGCCACGCCGGCGATCAGCAGGCACAGCTGCACAGACCTCGTCGACTTCAAAGCGTCGGCGTCATCCAGCAGCAAAACATCTTCACCCAGCGCTTCGCTCGCCTCGCGAACCGTCTCGTGGGGTAAACGATGGAGCATGCCCGGCTGCTGCGCGCCTTGTCCCGGGAACACCAGCAAACTGCTCACGCTGCCTGCTCCTGTGGGTTCCAGGGATCGTCGACCAGGCAGGCACCGATAGCACTTTTGAGCAGGACTTTTCGCGTAGAACCGGCCCACTCGCGCAATGCGACGGCGCCGAAAGGCGTCTGCAACTGCATGTCCACCGGGCATAACGCAGCGTCCAGCAGGTTCACCAGTTCCTGGGCTTGCGACCGACACACTGGTTGCGGCGTACGCAGGATCAAGTCGAGGTCACTCTGCGGGTGCAATGCCTCAATACCGCTGGCCAGCTCGAACCCGGCACTGCCACTGACACCCCAGACCCAACCGCAGTCGTCAAGCATCGGTCGCAGTTGATCGAGGGCGCGTACTGCCGGCAGATCCCGTTCGATCAAGACGTGACACAGCGCTTCCGGCTTGACGCGTCGCTGAATCCCGTCGACCCGCATGACCGTTGCAAAGCGCTGTTCACGCAAACGCCCACGCACCCCGACCGGGATTTCGCCCGCCGCGCACAACGCCCGTCGAACCACCACTGGCTGCCCTGCGTCGATCGAATCGATCACCCACGCAGGCGTGTCCGCCGGCAACTGCTCCGGGGTCATTCCCCAGAGCAGGTCATGGGCCAGAATCGCGTTCACCACTGTGCTCTCAACAGTTGGCGAACCTGGCTCGAGGCGGCACGATTGCTCGCGCCCAAACGGCTGCTCAGGTCGCGACCGCTGACAGCGACATCAGCAATCGCCTGGCTCAGGCATTCAGTCACGCGGCTCAGATCAGCAGCGGTGGGTTGTTCGATGCGCTCCACCGACAAGGTTTCCCAGAGCAATCCAAGGCTGGCATAGCTGTCGATGTCATAGGCCATCGGCGGCACACTGGCGGCCAGGGCTTCAAGTTCTTCGACGCTGCGCAACGTCACGCGCGCGGCCGATGCCTTGCCCATGGCATGCACCATCACCCCCGGATCCCGCAGCGCGATCAGCCGGTTGGCCTGGTAACCATGAGCCAGAAACGCACCCGACATCGCCTTGCCCACCAACAACCCGATCACCGCGTGACCAGCCAATCGAGCGCGGGCGTAACTGTCTGCCGCACCCGCCAGCGCCTGGTGAATGCCGAGCGCTTCTTCGCGTCGGCCGTAGGCCTGACTGGGCACATCGACAATAGCGATCACCGCGCGTTTGTGCGGTGTGTCCTGATCGGCTGCGATGACTTCATCCACAGCCTTGGCCAGCCCCCACCCTTCCAGCAGGCCGACTTCGCCATTGCGAGCGCGCACAAAACGGTTGTCGGGATCGGCCACAACGGCAATGAACCGAACAGTTTGATCACCCATTACGCCATCAGCGACCTTTAGCGAGGGCGGCAAACCTTCAACCGATTTTGCGCCGGCACTCAAGGCCTCGAACCAGTTCAAGCCTCGCACTGAATAGGAACTCATGAGCGCTCTCCTTGATACAGATCGCGAACCGTCGCCGGCTCGATTTGCGGTACGGCGTCCAGACGGGCCAGGCGTTGCAGATACAGTTCGGCCTGATGGCTGCGCGGTTGTGCCGGCAACCCTTGCTTGAGCAACTGACTGACGTGTTGCTGGATCTGCACGACGTCGTCGGCGACGTAGCGGTCTACCAGACCGCTGGCGAAACGCTGCTCGCCGCCGGTCAGGCTCCAGATGAAAGGACGATCACGTGAGTCGTATTCCTCAAGTCCCGCTTCCTGTTCGATCACTTGCGGACCGTTCAAGCCAAGCCGTGCTTCGCGCGTCACCACCAGATAGCTGCAGAGCCCGGCGGCAATCGACATCCCGCCAAAGCACCCGACGCTGCCCGCCACGACGCCGACGACAGGCTGGTACTGCTGAAGATCGACAATGGCCGCGTGAATATCGGCAATCGCGGCCAGACCGAGGTTGGCTTCCTGTAACCGCACGCCCCCGGTTTCCAGCAGCAATACGGCACGGGTCGGCGTGCCCTTGCGGTTGTCTTCGGCCGCCAGTTCCAGCGCACCGGCAATCTTGGCCCCGCCGACTTCCCCCAGGCTGCCGCCCTGGAATGCGCCTTCGATAGCGGCGATGACCACGGGTAATCCGCCGAGGCTGCCCTTGGCGATAACCACACCGTCATCGGCTTGTGGCACCACGCCCTGGCGCGATAACCACGGCGACATGACGCGTTGGAAGGGGTCGAGCAGTTCGCGAAAAGTGCCGGCATCGAGCAAGGCTTTCGCCCGTTGTCGCGCGCCGAGTTCGACGAAGCTGTGTTTGTGGGCAAGCGCTGCGTTGTCAGTCATGGCCGATCTCCTCAAAGCCCTGTTCCAGACGCAGACGCACCACGCCCGGGGTCGCGCCGAAATCGTGGATATCGATGTCCATCGCCGGGGGTGTCTGGCCTTCGAACATGCGCGCAAACAGATGCTGCCAGCGCTGCTCACTACCGTTGACCGAGGTCTGAACCTGGATCTTCAACTTGCCCGCCTGACCGGGCTCGATCAGCACTTCCAGATCGCCCGAGCCGACACAGCCCACCAGCGTGCGGCCACGAGGTGGCTGACCGGCGGGGAATTCAAAAGATAAGGTTTCCATCAGGACGCTCCCTGGATAATGCCGGCGCCGGACTCGATGCGATCGAGGAACAGGCAGGCGGCGAGCAGGTCTGCGGCACCGCCGGGCGAGGCATTCAATGCGATAAGTTGTTGGTCGAGTTCATGCAAATGACGGCGACCGGCGAGGCTGGCGCTGCCACCTTTGTCGAGCACCGCTTGGGCGCCAGCCTGCATGGCGTGCAAACCCTGCTCACCGGCGCGGTACAGCACGCAGGTATCGGACAGTTGAGTCATGATCGCCAGCAACGCATCGAGGCGGGCATTCTGCTCGCCGCCTCCAGCGGCACGACTGCGTTTGAGTTGTGGCAACGCGCGGTGAATCACGGCCGGGAAACCCAGCTGCGCTTCTTCACGGGCACCGCGTGCGCCGTATCGTTGGGCGACCTGGGCGCCATGACTCAGGGGGCGCGGCGCATGTCGGTCATCAAGCAGGGCTAACCGCGCCGCTCGCAGGGCCACGCTATGCGGGCCATTGGCTTGAGGCGCCAAAGCGGCGGCTGTGACCAAAAGACCCAAGGCCCAAATAGCGCCACGATGGGTATTCACACCAGCCGTGGTGGTGAGCATGGCGTGCTCCCCTTCCCGGCCGATACGCCCGACGGCTTCGCGCAGTTGCACATTCACTTCGCCAAGCTCGATGGCCGCTTCAGCCATTTCCTTGAACGCCGGCCACAACGACAGCGCCGAGGCGTGCATCAGTCCGAGGTGCAAATCGGTGTGAGCGCCATTGCCGCGACGGTCGACCAGCGCCGGTTTCGGCGACAGATCCGCTTCATCGATCAGTGCGTCCACCGCAAGGTCCGCCAGCCGTTCGGCCAGGGTTAAAGGTTTGGGTTGCAGATTGAATGCGTGCATTACCAACTCCTGAACTTGGCAGGCGGGTTGTAGAGGCCACCGGACCACTCCACCAGGTCCGCGACGCTTTTCGCCGCCAGCAATTGGCGAGTGGCGTCGGTGCGGCGGATGCCGAGATCCTCGGGCAAGGCGATCAAGCCTTCACGGCGCATGCGAGCGGTGTCTTTGGGGTTGTGGCGCAGCCCGATGGTGGTGACTCCGGCGACGGCGGCGATCATCGCCTGACGCTCTTCGAGCGAGCGCGCCTTGTACAAATAAGCGATGCCTTCTTCGGTCAGCAGGTGCGTGACGTCGTCACCGTAGATCATGATCGGCGCCAACGGCATGCCACTTTTGCGCGCGACTTCCACAGCGTCCAGGGTTTCGACAAAGGTCGGTTTTCCGCCCTCCTGGAAGGTCTCGACCATTTGCACCACGAGTTTTTTACCGCGCTCGAGCAGCGCTTCAGGCGCGTCGTCGTGGCGCATGTCGAGCCACGCCGGTGTGCCATGGCGACGACCGCGCGGGTCGTGGCCCATGTTCGGCGCGCCACCGAAGCCAGCCAGTCGTCCACGCGTCACGGTGGATGAATGCCCGTCGCCATCCACTTGCAAGGTCGCACCGATGAACAGGTCCACGGCGTATTGCCCGGCCAGTTGGCAGAACATCCGGTTGGAGCGCAGGGAACCGTCGCGCCCGGTGAAGAACACGTCTGGCCGGGCGGCAATGTAGTTTTCCATGCCCAGTTCGGTTCCGAAGCAATGCACGCTTTCGACCCAGCCGCTTTCAATCGCCGGTATCAGTGTGGGATGGGGATTGAGGGTCCAGTTGCGGCAGATCTTGCCCTTCAGGCCAAGGGACTCGCCGTAGGTCGGCAGGATCAATTCGATGGCGGCGGTGTTGAATCCGATGCCGTGGTTGAGCGACTGGACATTGTGTTTTTCGTAGATCCCGCGGATTGCCATCATCGCCATCAGCACATGCACAGGCTTGATGTGCCGCGGGTCGCGGGTGAACAGGGGTTCGATATAGAAAGGCTTGTCCGCCACCACCACGAAATCCACCCAGGACGCGGGGATGTCGACACGGGGCAGTTCGCTGACATCGTCCACCAGCTGATTGACCTGGACGATCACGATGCCGTCGCTGAACGCGGCCGGCTCGATCAGCGCCGGGGTGTCTTCGGTGCTAGGGCCGGTGTAGATGTTGCCGGCGCGGTCGGCCATGAAGCCGGCCGAGAGCACGACGTTGGGAATCAGGTCCACCACCAGCCGTGCATAGAGTTCGATGTAGGTGTGGATGGCGCCGATTTCCAGCAGTCCGTCTTCCAGCAACTGGCTGATGCGCAGGCTTTGGGTGCCGGCAAACGAAAAGTCGAGCTTGCGGGCAATGCCGCGTTCGAACAGGTCCAGATGCTCGGAACGACCGACGCTGGGCATGATCATGTGCAAGTCATGCAGCTTCGCGGGATCAGCCTTGGCCAGGGAACGGGAAAGGAAATCCGCCTGCTTCTGGTTGTTGCCCTCGAGCACCACACGGTCGCCCGGCAGGATCAACGCTTCAAGCGCGGCAACGATCTTGTCGGTGGGAAGGACCACACCGTCGGCCAGATCCTTGACCAACTGCAGACGCCGCTGCTTCTCGCTGCGCCGCCGCGTCCATCGCGAGTCGGGGGATATTGTTGTTGTCATGACCACTCCACGGGTTCGCTATCGTGGGGGTCACCTTAGGAGCGTTGGAGTGGAGCATCAATCAAGCGCAGTGGCGGATAGTTACGGTCAGAGTAATGATTGGAGATCGACCTCTCACCCTAGACTTCTCCCCAGGGAGCTGGATTTCGAACACACCTGGTTATCTGTCCTGATAAAGCTCCACGGCAATCATCGACAAGTCCCAAAAAAGGACCTATCAGTCCCTTTTTGGGACTCTTCAACCTTCACCAGCCAAATGGGGATTTGTGTTTAAAAGTTTCTCCGCAGGAAGGGTGAGCGGCTACGCAGTCTGGCGTCGCTGCCTACAGTAATGCCAGAACCCGCCGACTGGTGCGGTTTTGCGTTGATCTTTATCGTTTCCGGGTCGCTGCCAATTCAGCGATCGGGTCTGGAAAACCCGAAGAACAGGATCAATGCACATGACATAATGCCGCGCTTTTTTGCTCCGTAGTTCTAAGTTATGGCGGCTGTGCGTGGGAGACCTTCGGGTCTGCCGGGTTTGATCCTTTCTCGGTTTTTCCAGTCCGCGTACAGCTGCCACCCTTTTCGTCTGGAAAACGAAAAACGGCAGCTCCATCACTACAAGGATCTTTGCCATGTTTAAACCAACTCCCAACCCGCCGGAATCCGACACCGACTCCGAAGCATCCCTCGACGCTGAAAAACTCAAGGACGCCGTCGACCGCATCTTTTCCTGCTACTTCCCACCCCATGAAAAACCGGGCAAGCGCCGCAAACATCAACTCTTCAGCGTCTCCCCCGGTATCGACACCGAAGCCCTTCTGGCAAATGCATCCGAAGACCTGCTGTCCATCAGCGCTATTGCTGCCGATCTGGCGGACGATGTGGAAGGCTCACGCCGCTCTGTAGCCTTGGCGCTCAGCCGCATGGCGGATGGGGTGCAGTTGTTGGTGGAGCGGGCGCTGGATCATCACGAGTCGGCGCAGATGAAGGCTCAGGCCAGGGTTTAGCGCAGAAACCCTAGTGGCGAGGGAGCTCGCTCCCGCTCGGCTGCGCAGCAGTCGTAAAACCATTGTTCTCGGTGTACCTGATACACCTCGATTGCAGGTTTTGGGGCCGCTTCGCGACCCAGCGGGACGGTGCGACGATTCGACAAGCTCCCTCGCCACAGGGATCCGGTCAGACCAGACCCGCACTCACTAGCAGTTCTTCCAGCGCCAGCAAATCCGGCACCTTCGCCACCTGATCCCCCACCTGCACCGCCGCCATTTCCAGCGCGCACAACGGCACATCCACATAGCTCAGCTGACTGTCCAGCTTGCAGGACCTGGGAATCCCTTGTACCAGCAGTGCGATGAACCGCAGCTCCGGCCGCCCACCCAGTGCGTTGAGGATGACGATCCGCGCACGGTCCCCGATAACGATTTTGCTTCCACACGCCGCTTCGAAACTGAGCAATGGAATGTGCCGATCCCGCCACGTCACTCGCCCCAGGTACCACGGTGGTGTATCCAGATCGAAAGCACCGGGCTGATAGTCGATCAGCTCGGCGACCGCGACGTTGGGCAGGATCAGGTTGCGATCTGCCAGGGGCAGCAGCAGTCCGGTGAGGTTGCTGGTGCGGTGTTCAAGCATGGGGTTTGCTCCACAAGGCGATGCTGTCGAGCAACACCGATTCCTGATACGGCTTGCCCAGGTAGTCATTGACGCCGATGGCCATGGCACGGTCGCGGTGTTTCTGGCCGGTGCGGGAGGTGATCATGATGATGGGCAGGTGCTGCAAACGTTCGTCGGCACGAATCTGTGCGGCCACCTCGAAACCGTCCATGCGCGGCATTTCGATGTCCAGCAGCATCAGGTCAGGCAGGTGTTCTTCGAGCAGGAGCATGGCGTCGACACCGTCCTTGGCCGTGAGCACGTTCATGCCGTGGCGTTCGAGCAGGCGACTCGTCACCTTGCGCACCGTGACCGAGTCGTCGACCACCAGCACCAGCAATGGCTTGTGCGGTTCGACTTCCGCATCGTCATTGGCCTGCGGGACACGGGCCTGCATGGCGCGCAGCGGCGCCAGCAGATCAAGAATCAGCACCACCCGGCCATCACCCAGAATGGTCGCCCCCGACAAGCCTTTCACGGCCGCAAATTGCGGACCGAGGCTTTTGACCACGATCTCACGAGTCCCGGCCATGGCATCGACCTGCACAGCGATGTGACGCTCGTTGCACTGCACCAGCAACACCGGTAATGGCAGGCTCTGGCCCAACAGTTTCGGGCGAGAGCTGGTTTTGAGCAGCTCACCCAGGTAGCACAATTCATAGTGCTGTCCGGCGTATTTATAAGTCGGCGGATCCAGCCGGTAATGCCCTTCGAGTTCGTTGGGCAGCACGCGAACAATGCCGTCGATAGTGTTCAGCGGGATCGCGTATTGATCCTCACCGCACTGCACCATCAATGCCCGGTTGACCGACACCGTGAAGGGCAGGCGAATCCGAAAATGCACGCCCTGCCCCGGCCGGGAGTCGATGCTCATGCTGCCGCCCAGTTGCCGCACCTCTTCATGGACCACGTCCATGCCCACGCCACGCCCGGAAATCTGGGTGATTTTTTCCGCTGTCGAGAACCCCGGTTGCAGGATGAATTGCAGCACGTCGCGGTCACTGATATCGCTGTCGGGCGCCAGCAAACCCCGCTTGATCGCTTTGCGGCGCACGGCGTCCAGCGGCACGCCGGCGCCGTCGTCGCGGATGTCGAAAATGATGTCGCCACCCTCTCGCGACAGGTCCAGGGTGATCATGCCTTGAGCCGGCTTACCCGCCGCAATGCGTGCTTCGGTGGATTCCAGCCCATGGTCCACCGCGTTGCGCAGCATGTGTTCCAAGGGTGCCGCCATGCGTTCGAGCACGTTGCGGTCCATCTCGCCTTCAGCGTTGCCGACGATGAATTCCACGTCCTTGCCCAACTCACTGGAGACCTGGCGGACGATGCGTTTCAACCGCGGCAACATTCGCTCGAACGGCACCATGCGCGTACGCATCAGGCCTTCCTGCAATTCGGTATTGATGCGGCCCTGCTGTTGCAGCAGGTTCTGCGCGTCCTGATTGCGCCGGTCGAGTGTTTCCTTGAGATCGAGCAAGTCGGAGGCGGATTCGAACAACGCGCGTGAGAGTTGCTGCAGTTGCGAATGGCGGTCCATTTCCAGCGGATCGAATTCCTCGTAACCCAGGCGTTCGGCTTCGACCTGCTGCCGGCTGAGGATGCGTCCCTGGGTTTCCGTATCGAGCCGACGCAGCTGATCGCGCATCCGCTCGATGGTGGTTTCCATCTCGCTCAGGGCCACGCGGGCATCGTTGACCTGTTGCTCGATGCGGCCACGGAATATCGACGTTTCACCCGCCAGGTTGACCAGATCGTCGAGCAGTTCCGCCGAGACCTTGACCATGTCCGCGCCGATATCGGGCTGCAGGATCGGCGGTTCGGGCTTGAGCGCGGCGGGTGCGACCACCGCGACGTCAGGTACTGCCGGATGACTGAAATTCCTGATCGCATCAATCAGCCGGTCGGCCGGCGGCAAGGGTTGGCCAGCGCGGGCCGCGTCGAGCATTTGGGCCAGTCGGTCATGGCTGCTTTGCAACAGGGCGAACAACGCCCCGGTCGGTTGCAACACACCCGCGGACAAGCCTTCGTAAAGGGTTTCCAGCTCATGGGCCAGGTCGCCGATGGGTGCGATTTCCACCATCCGTGCCCCGCCCTTGAGGGTGTGCAAATCCCGCAGCAGGGTTTCCACTTCCTGGCGGTTCGACGGTTCCGCCTGCCAGCGCACCAACGCGGCGCCGGAGTTTTCGATGATGTCGAAACCTTCTTCCAGGAAGATATCGAGCAACTCGGGATCATGGCCCGGGGAATCGCTGACGGGTGTTGTTTGCGCGACTTCCGCACTGGCGACATTGTGCTGGCGGTACTCACGGATGGCCTCGATCAGCTCATCCGGATTGTCCAACGGCGTGTGACTGTGCAACTGCTCAAGCAGCTGTGCGAGGCGGTCATGGCTGTGCTCAAGCAGCTGCGCCAACACGTCGTTGTGGCTGTAACGGCGGTCTGCCAACCCTTGGTAAAGGCCTTCCAGCTCATGGGCCAGATCGCCCACCGGCTCGATTCCGGCCATCCGCGCACCGCCTTCGAGGGTGTGCAGATCACGCTGCAGAGACAGCAGCGGCGCGGCGTTGTCCGGATCACTCAACCAGCGTTGCAAGGCCTGCCCGGCGCTCTCGAGAATATCGACCGCTTCCTCAAGAAAGATCGACACGATTGCATCGTCGCGCTCGGCAGGAGATTCGGTCTTCGCCAGTTCGGCGGTGGCACTGCCCAGTTCACGGATGCTCAAGGTGCGGCTGCCGTCGCTGCGAATCAGGCCCATCGCCGAGGGATCAAGACTCTCATCGAGCAAGCCGCGCAAGGCTCGCACTCGCTCCGGTTGAGGGCTGACTTCCTGGCCCGCCGCCAGTTCGTCGAGCATGTTGATCAACGCTTCATGGGCACTTTGCGCTTCGTGAAAAAACCGGTCGCTGACTGCCAGACTGCTTTCTTCCACCGCGCCATACAGGTCGAGCAAGGCTTCGCAGAGTTCATCCACCGGGTGCAGATCAGCCAGGTGCGCGCCTTCGCCAAGGGTGGTCAATTCATCCAGTAGTGCACTGAGTTCCTGGCGCTCGCCCGGATGTTGCTGCCAGCGTTGCAACAGGCTTTCAGCGTCCAGCAGGATGTCCATGCCTTGGGCGAGGAAGTTGTTGATCAGTTGCGGATCACGCTTGATGCGCATCCGGGTATGCGGTGCATTCAAAAGGGTTTCCAGACGCTCGGCCAGCAGTGCCTGGGTTCTTTCGATCAAGGTACGCGCACCGGGAATGTCAGCCAGTGGATCGATTTTCAGCTGGCGCAATCCGAGCCGGAACAAGCCTTCGGCCTCCAGCAACAACTCGACTTCGTCCAGGTCCAGCGCTAACAGATGCGCCTTGTACTCGCGAGCCAGTTGATCCAGCGGCGCCGCCAGTTCGGCAATCGGCAAAACGCCGGCCATCGAGGCGCTGCCCTTGAGGGTATGCAAGGCGCGCTGCAAGTCGTCGCTGGCCTGCAACGGCACATGCTCGGCGGCTTGTTCGAGGAATCGGTTGAGGCTGGCCAGATGGGTTTCGGCTTCGTTGCGGAAGATCTCCAGCAGCAGGGGATCGAGCGCGGCGACGTCTTGCACGTCCTCGTCCAGCAGCGGTTCAACGCCTTTGGCCAGGGCATGCGCTCGGGCGGCCAATTGGTCGACATCATTACGTTGGCGCTGGGTGTTGCTCGCAAATTCAGCCACCAGTTCCGGCAGCAATTGCATCACATCATCCAGCAGCTGATTCACCGCAGGCCCGGGTTTGACGCTGTGTTCGAGCACGCGATTGAGCAGGTTCTCTACCGCCCAGGCCAGCTCGCCCAACACCAATGCCCGGACCATCCGGCCACTGCCTTTCAAGGTGTGAAAGGCCCGGCGTAATTCACTCAGGGCCGATGTGCTCTCGGGTGTGGCGGTCCAGCGCGGCAAATATTCGCGAAGGGTATCCAGAACTTCTTCAGCTTCTTCGAGGAACACTTCACGCAATTCATCGTCTACCGGCTCTTCGTCCGCGGGTGGCGGGAGCAGACTGCCAGGCGTGTTCAGGGCGGGGGGATTCACGGTGGAAACGGGACTGGCCAATACATCGGCCAAGGTCTGGACCACGTCTGGATCTTCCAGCGCCTGCTGTTCCTGCATCACCTGCGCTTCGCTGGGGCTCAGCACATCTTCCAGCACCGGCACATGCCGCTCGTTGGGGAAGAAACCCAGGGCAGCCAGGCCTTTTTGCGCCACGTCGAGCAGGTGCTCCCCCGGAGCCTCCGGGTCATCACTGAGACGCTCCAGGTAATATTCGATGCTGGTGATAACGTCGGCGAGGCTGTCCAGTTCCTGCCAGCCGGGCTGGTCCGGGTCCAGCAACAAGTGCTCGCGAATGAAGTGATTGCAGGATTCGATCAGGCTGGCTGCGCGGCTCAATGGAATCATCGCCAGCGCCCCACGCACCTGTGTCAGCAAGGCCGGCAATGGCTGCAAGTGCTGGCGGTCCCAGTCGGCGTCGATGTAGTCGACGATCATGTCCTTGGCCTGTTGCAGGCAGATGCGCGCCTCCCTGATGACGATCTGGTGGATCTGGGTCAGGTCGGTGGTCGGCAGGCGGCTGTCTTCCTGGCTTTCCGGCTCAACGGTGCCGACCATGCCGGACAGGTTGGCTTCGACGTAGAGCAAGGCACCGGCGA
The DNA here is from genome assembly GCF_010095445.2 of Pseudomonas sp. TNT3. Lineage (GTDB taxonomy): Bacteria > Pseudomonadota > Gammaproteobacteria > Pseudomonadales > Pseudomonadaceae > Aquipseudomonas. The sequence continues at coordinate 52,827 of NZ_WFGV02000031.1, read as the reverse complement.
CGTCCATGAGAACGGCATCGCTGGGTTCGCGCTGGCCTTGAACGAGGCTCAGTACTACCGCCAGTTGATCGATGATGACCTTGCGCGGCTGGCCAAATCCCAGCACCGCCAGGGTATCGGCGATTTGTCGCAGGGGCGACAGCAGGCTTTCGAGGTCCGACGTGTGCTGGCGGTCGCTGCGGACGAACAGGTCCAGGCGCTCTTTCACCCGCACCAGTTCTTCGCAGAGCGCCGCCAGCACCGAACGCATGGCATCGCGGTCGGGGCCGGCCAACCGGGCGCGTTCTTCGTCGACCATTGCGCTGTCAGGCAATGCGTCGTCCAGTGAGTAGCGATCTTTCATGGTCAGCATCTGCCCGGTGGGGTGGTCGGCTTTGGCAATGTAGAACAGCAAACTCTTGAGCAACTCTGGAGGCGCTGGTTGGTTGATGCCGCGCATGCCCTGTTCGAGCAGGCGCTTGAGTTCTTTGTCCGCGTCCTTGAACAGGCTGCGCAATGCCGGACTGTTAGCAATGGCACCGCCGCGCATGCCTTCGACCAACGCCGAAGCCACTTGCCACAAAGGGCTCAGCGGCGCATCGCCACAGATGCCTTCCAGGCGCGCAAAGACCTTGGCCAGGTAGCCAAGGTGAGTATCGTCCTCCTGCTCGCGTAGCAAACCGACCAGCGCCATCTGCAGCATCTGCCGCAACTTGCGTAATACGTTGGGTAATTCCGCCGGCTCCAGAAGCGCGAGTTCTTCTTCGTCCAGCGCGGGCAAGTCCGGCAGTTGCGGGCTGAACAGACTGGTTTCTGACAGCAGGCTCTCGCCACGCGCGCTACGCAAATCATTGATCAGAGGCAGCACCACCAGCGGCAGGTCCCGCCGTGCGCCTTGTACCCGATCGAGGTAGATCGGCAACTGCCCGAGGGCTTGCAACAGCAGGTGGATCGCTTCATCACGATGGCTGACGCGGTTCTGCAACAGCGCCAGGGTCAGCTGTTCCATCTCTTCGGCGAGCAACGCCGCGCCGTAGAACTCGACCATCTGCAGCACGCCATGGACCTGATGGATGCACGCCAGGCATTCACCGAGCGCAGGCGTTGTCTGCTCCTCGTCGATGGCCATGCTTTCCAGGTGAAGAGCCGCCTGCCTCAGCGTTTCGGCAATCTCACCCTTGACCCACTCGAGGGCCACATAGTCGTGCCGATCACCCATAACCACTCCGCTCACTGCCCCTCTCAAAAAAAAGCATACGCCTGTTGGCGCTTCACACTTTATCCGCTGCTTGCGATTTGGCCGCCGGCAAGGTGAAACCGGACACCGAGCGCCGCAGCTGACTGGCCATTTTCGCCAGGTTGCCGATGCTCTCGGCGGTAGCGGTGGAACCTGACGAGGTCTGCGAGGTGATTTGCTGGATTACGTTCATCGTCAGGGAAATCTGTCCGGCCGAAGACGTCTGCTGCTGGGCGGCGTTGGAAATACTCTGGATCAGCGCCGCGAGGGTTTTCGAAACGCCTTCGATTTCTTCCAGGGCCACGCCGGCATCGTGCGCCAGGCGTGCTCCGCGCACCACTTCGGTGGTGGTCTGCTCCATGGAGATGACCGCTTCGTTGGTGTCGGTCTGAATCGCCCGCACCAGGGTTTCGATCTGCCGTGTCGCGGCGGAGGAACGCTCGGCGAGGCGCTGCACTTCATCGGCGACCACCGCAAAACCGCGTCCGGCGTCACCGGCCATCGACGCCTGGATGGCTGCGTTCAAGGCGAGGATGTTGGTCTGATCGGCAATGTCATCGATCAGACTGACGATATCGCCGATTTCCTGCGAAGACTCGCCCAGGCGCTTGATGCGTTTGGCGGTGTCCTGAATTTGTTCACGGATGTTGTCCATGCCGTGGATAGTGTTGTGCACCACCTCGTTGCCCTTGTTGGCGATTTCCACCGAACGCTCGGCCACCGCCGAAGATTCCGCGGCGTTGGCTGATACCTGGTCGATGGACTGCGCCATGTCATTGATGGCCGTGGACGCTTCGGAAATCTGCTGGGCCTGATGCTCCGACGCCTGCGCCAGATGCATGGCGGTGGCCTGGGTTTCCTGCACGGCAGCCGCGACCTGGCCGGCCGTCAGGTTGATGGTGGCGACCAGGTCCCGCAGCTGGTCCACGGAATAGTTGATCGAGTCAGCGATGGAGCCGGTGAAGTCTTCCGTCACCGAGGCCGTCACCGTGAGGTCACCGTCAGCCAGGTCTTCGATTTCGTCGAGCAGGCGCATGATCGCGGTCTGGTTGCGCTCGTTCTTCTCGGCCGTTTCCCGCAGCTGACGATTGGTTTCACGCACCATCACCATGCCGATGAGGATGATCGACGCCAGAGCCAGCAGCCCCAGTACGTAGCCGCCGATGGTGTCGGTGGTGCGCCCGCCGGCCAGGTTCTCAAAACCGGTGGCCAGGTGTGAAGCTTCGTCGAGCAGGGTTTGCGACAGGCTGAAAATGTTGGTGGCGGACTCACGGACCTTGAACAGCTCCGGTGAGGTTTCGAGGATTTCATCGACAGAGCCCGAGACAAACTCAAACAGCTCGGAAATCTCGATCAGACGCGCTCGCGCATCGCGGTCTTCGACCTGGCTGACTTTCAGCGCCGGATTGCCCTGAAGCATGCCGTTGAGCACTTGGCCGAATCGCGCTGCGTCACGTCCGAAGATGTCGGCGGCTTGCTGCGAACTTTCATCGCCGGCCAGTACGGTATTCACCGCGCCCAAAATACGCTCGGCCAGCAGCGATTGACGTTGAGCCATCGCGACCTGGGCGGCCGGTGCACCGCGCTGTAGAAGAATCTCGACGACTTTTTCGTACTCGACCTGCAATTGCGGCACGGTTTCGGCCAACGTCGCCGCGACTTGATGCAGCGACAATACGGTCTGTTCGCTGGAGAGAATGGTGTCGGTGTTTTTCAGCAGGCGCTCCCAATCCAGCTGCACGGCGCGCATTTCCGGGCGCACGGTGGACGGCGCCGGCGGCAGTCCGGTGGAGGGGTCGCCTTTTTTCAGGTAACTCCAGCGCTGGGCAAAGTCATTGCGTGCATCGCTGAGCAGCTTGAATGCGGCGGACTTGCCGGCGGCGGCTTCGGTGGCGTTTTTGGCAATGCGCTGGGATAGCACGCGCAGTTCACCGGCGTGGCCGATGTACTGTTTGTCGTACGTGGCTTGGGTGTTGAGGTAAGCAAAGTTGGCGAAGAGCAGCATGATGAAGATGATCAGCGCGATGAACAGCACGATGATCTGCGAGCGGCTGCGCGACCCTTCCATTGACTTGCCTGTTTTTGCTTTTGTCATCGGTCCTCGCCTGAACAGCTGAATTCTCTATCGCCGCCGATCCTCAACACCTACGCGGCCCCTTGTAGCAGCTGGCGAAGCCTGCGTCCGACCGCGCAGCGGTCGTAAACGTTCGCGTCACGGTGTATCTGAAAACCACACTGCCCGATTTTGCGAGGGCTTGCCCTCGAACGCAGCCTTCGGCAGCTGCTACATAAGGCGGTCGTGTTTACAGCGCTACGTTCATGAAACCTTGCGACTGCACCAGCGCAAACGGGCTGAATACTTGCCAGTTCTGCTCGCGCTGAAACCTGCCTTTGATGAACGGTGCGATCGGTCCGTTGATGAAACCTGTCGGCTCCAGGCTGTCCTGGGCAAAGTGCTGCAAGCCGAAAACCTCATCAACCATCAACCCCGCAAACACATCGCTGTGCTCGATCACCAACACGCGTCGTTGCTTGCGCACCGCCGACAATTCATCACCGAAGAAGCCGCACACATCCATGACCGGCAGCAGTCGGCCGCGCAGGTTAGCGACACCCTTCACCCACGGTTTCACCCCTGGCAACTGAGTGAGCCGCGGCTCGGGCAGAACTTCGCTGACTTCCCTCATGGGCGCGACATACCAGTGCTCGCCCAGGCGGAAGCCGATACCGCTCCAGCTGTCCTGCCGGGTTGGCTGGGACGGCAAGTCCGCTACCAGCAGCCGACAACGCTGATCGATCTGCAGCAGCAATTCGAAGGCAGTCAGTGATTCGGTCATGGCGGTCAGATCAACCGGCCAGCACGCTGTTCAGGGTCTTGATCAGGGTGTCTTCGTCGACCGGTTTGGTCAGGTAGTCCTTGGCGCCCTGGCGTGTGCCCCAGACTTTGTCGGTTTCCTGATCCTTGGTGGTAATGATGATGACCGGGATGTGCCCGGTTTCCGGATCCTTGGTCAGCTGACGGGTTGCCTGGAAACCGTTGAGGCCGGGCATGACGATGTCCATCAGCACGGCGTCGGGTTTTTCCTGACGAGCGAGGGCTACGCCGTCGGCGCCGTTCTCGGCTTTCAACACTTCATGACCGTGCTTTTCCAGCATGCCGGTCAGTTTGTACATTTCGGTCGGCGAATCATCGACGATCAGAATACGTGCCATGGTTTTCCCCATTCTTGTCGACGCCAGGCCCGTTGGCCGAGCGTCACTGTGCGTGTCCTACTGCGGCAAAACGGCGGCGAAACCCGGTACATGGGCCTGGATCGCGTTCAGCAGTTCTTCCTTGCTGAAAGGCTTGGTCAGAAACTGGTCGGAGCCGACGATGCGCCCCTTTGCCTTGTCAAACAGGCCATCCTTCGACGACAGCATAATCACTGGCGTGGACTTGAATGCACTGTTGTTCTTGATTAAAGCGCAGGTCTGATAACCATCCAGACGCGGCATCATGATGTCGACGAAGATGATGCCAGGATGGTTGTCGGCAATCTTGGCGAGCGCATCGAAACCGTCGATGGCCGTGATGACCTCGCAGCCCACGTTTTTCAGCAACGTTTCGGCGGTGCGGCGAATCGTCTTCGAATCGTCGATCACCATGACCTTCAAGGCGCTGGAATGCTGATCCATAGTTGCTCTACCGTCGCCTTTGCGAATCAAATTGTCCGTTTCCGGTCCACCGGAGGCTCGAAACCCTTGATACTCAAGGGCCAGTACTGCTTGGCAGTCTTTTTAGCACAGTCTCCAATACCAATCTATCGGCCAGCCTGCGCAGTGGTTTTTCCTTGACCGGGAACACACTCAGCGCCACTCTGACGCCACTTTTATACGGTCCTTTGGCCCCCCAAATTTCGAGGAAAAACCCATGAGCGTTCGCGTCGGGATTGTCATGGATCCTATTGCCGGCATTTCCTATAAGAAGGATAGCTCGCTGGCCATGCTGCTGGCCGCACAGAAGCGCGGCTGGGAACTGTTCTATATGGAACAGCGCGATTTGTATCAGGCAGAAGGCGAAGCGCGGGCGCGGATGCGGCCTCTGAAAGTCTTCGCCAACCCTGAAAAGTGGTTCGAGCTGGAAGCCGAGACTGACGCGTTGCTGAGCGATCTGGATGTGATCCTGATGCGCAAGGATCCGCCGTTCGACATGGAGTTCGTGTACTCCACGTACTTGCTCGAACAAGCCGAGCGCGCAGGCGTGCTGGTGGTCAACAAGCCGCAGAGCCTGCGTGACTGCAACGAAAAACTGTTCGCCACGCTGTTCCCGCAGTGCACACCGCCGACCGTCGTCAGCCGTCGCGCCGATGTGTTGCGTGAATTCGCCGCCAAGCACGGCGATGTGATCCTCAAGCCGCTGGACGGCATGGGCGGCACCTCGATCTTCCGTCACCGCGCCGGTGATCCAAACCTCTCGGTGATCCTGGAAACCCTGACGGCACTGGGCACCCAGCAGATCATGGGCCAGGCTTACCTGCCGGCAATCAAGGATGGCGACAAGCGCATCCTGATGATCGACGGCGAGCCGGTTGATTATTGCCTGGCGCGTATCCCGGCCGCCGGTGAAACCCGTGGCAACCTGGCCGCCGGTGGTCGTGGCGAAGCCCGCCCGCTGAGTGAAAAAGACCGCTGGATCGCTGCGCAAGTCGGCCCGACCCTGCGGGAAAAAGGCCTGCTGTTCGTCGGCCTCGACGTGATCGGCGAACACCTCACCGAAATCAACGTCACCAGCCCGACCTGCATTCGCGAGATCGACAATGCATTCGGCACCGATATCGGCGGCCTGCTGATGGATGCCATCGATCAGAAGCTCAAGGCTCGTTGATATAGAACAGCCAGGAAATCACCAACATTGCGTTATCATGCGCGGCCTGTGAAAAACGCGATGTTGGTTTTCTAGTTATGACTCTTCCGTCCGATCTGCCCGCCGAACTCGCCCACCGTGGTGTGCGCCCGGCCGATCGCCTCGGATTTACCCTGTTTCTCGCGGCGCTGATTCACCTGGCCTTGCTGTTGGGCGTCGGGTTCACCATGGTCGAACCCAAGCAGATCAGCAAAACCCTGGAAATCACCCTCGCCACCTTCAAAAGCGAAAAGAAGCCTGAGAAAGCCGATTTCCTCGCGCAGGACAATCAGCAAGGCAGCGGCACCCTGGACAAGAAGGCCATCCCCAAGACCACTGAGGTCGCGCCATTCCAGGACAATAAAGTGCAGAAAGTCACGCCTCCGCCGGCCGCCCAGCCTGAAGCCCAGGAAGCGCCGCCCAAGGCTGCCGTGACAACCGTCGCACCGAAGCCGAAAAAAGCCCCGACCAAAACCGAAGCCCCCAAGACAGACACCAAACCCAAGGTGGCTGCGCCGACGTTCGACACTGAGCAGCTGTCCAGCGACATTGCCAGCCTGGAAGCGGAACTGGCCAACGAACAACAGCTGTACGCCAAGCGGCCACGCATCCATCGCTTGAGCGCCGCCTCGACCATGCGCGACAAAGGTGCCTGGTATAAGGACGAATGGCGCAAGAAGGTCGAGCGTATCGGCAACCTCAATTACCCGGACGAAGCACGCCGCAAGCAGATCTACGGCAATTTGCGCCTGATGGTCTCGATCAACCGCGATGGCTCGCTGTATGAAGTGCTGGTGCTGGAATCCTCCGGGCAACCATTGCTGGATCAGGCAGCCCAGCGCATCGTGCGGCTGGCAGCGCCGTTTTCACCGTTCAGCGGTGATTTGTCGGACATCGACCGGCTGGAGATCATTCGGACGTGGAAGTTTGCGCGCGGGGATAGGTTGTCCAGTAATTGACACCCACAAATCCCTTGTGGGAGCGGGTTTGTGTGGCGAGGGGATTTAGCGAAACGTCGCAGCGCCCCGTTCGGCTGCGCAGCAGTCGTAAAGCTATTGCATGCGTTTTGTCAGATCCAACGGAGTTGCAAGCTTGGGGTCGCTGCGCGACCCAACGGGGATAAATCCCCTCGCCACAAACGCCCACTCCCACATTCGAGAGGTGTTGGCTGCCAAATTGCGGCATCCCCAGCTTGTCAGTTCGCCCCTCCAACGCCACACTAGCGCTCATGAAAAACGTCAGCCCCAGCTACCTCAAGCATCACTTCCTGATCGCCATGCCGCACATGGCCGACCCGAACTTTGCCCATACCTTGACCTACATCGTCGAGCACACGGCCAGTGGTGCCATGGGGCTGGTGGTCAACCGTCCGCAAGACCTGAACCTGGCGGAGATTCTCGAGCAATTGCGCCCAGACATCGAACCGCCAGCGCTCTGCCGCCACGTACCGATTTTCATTGGCGGCCCGGTGCAAACCGATCGCGGATTCGTCCTGCATCCATCAGGACAGAGCTACCAGGCGACCGTTGATCTGGAAGGCGAGCTGTCCCTGTCGACCTCCCAGGACGTGCTCTTCGCCATCGCCGACGGTGTCGGACCTGCGAAAAGCGTGATTGCCCTGGGTTACGCCGGCTGGGAAGCCGGGCAGCTTGAGGCCGAACTGGCCGACAACGCCTGGCTGACCTGCCCGTTCAATGCCGACATTCTGTTCAACACCAGCAGTGAACTGCGCCTTGAAGCAGCGGCCAGGCACCTGGGCATCAATCTGAGTTTGCTGACCAGCCAGGCGGGGCACGCCTGATGGCCCTGCGGTTGATTCTGGGTTTCGACTACGGCACCAAACAGATCGGCGTTGCGGTCGGCCAGGTGATTACCGGCCAGGCTCGCGAGCTGTGTACCCTCAAGGCGCAAAACGGTATTCCCGACTGGAATCAGGTCGAAGCCTTGATCAAGGAGTGGAAGCCTGACGCTGTGGTGGTCGGCTTGCCCTTAAACATGGATGGCACGCCAAGCGACATGTGCTTGCGAGCGGAAAAATTCGCCCGCCGCCTGAACGGCCGCTACAACCTGCCCTTTTATACCCACGATGAACGCCTGACGACGTTTGAAGCCAAGGGCGAACGGCGTGATCGCGGCGGCCAAAAAGGCAGTTACCGCGACAACCCGGTCGACGCCATCGCCGCCGCCCTGTTGCTGCAAGGCTGGCTCGACGAAAACAGCGCCCTGTTCGAATCCTGATCGCACCCAATCCTGAAGAGCCGTTAGCCCGTCTCTCTTAGCTACAACCCGAGCCATGACATGACGCACACCCGGCTCGGGCCCAAGAAGGAGCAACCATGAGCCTGCCCAATCCCGCCGAACTGATCAGCCAGATGGCGATCCGTCTGAAGGCGCACCTGGAACACCGCGGCATCAGCGAACCCCGTTACATCGGCATTCGCACGGGCGGCATCTGGGTCGCTCAGGCGCTGCTTGAAGAGCTGGGCAGCGATTCGCCCCTCGGCACCCTGGATGTTTCCTTCTACCGCGATGACTTCAGCCAGAACGGCCTGCACCCACAAGTACGGCCGTCCGAGCTGCCCTTCGAGATCGAAGGCCAGGACCTGGTGCTGATCGACGACGTACTGATGAGTGGCCGCACCATCCGCGCCGCGATGAACGAACTGTTTGACTACGGCCGTCCAGCCAGCGTGACCCTGGTTTGCCTGCTGGACCTGGACGCCGGCGAGCTGCCGATCCGCCCGAATGTGGTTGGCGCGACGTTGTCACTGGCCGCCCACGAACGGGTGAAGCTGTCCGGCCCGTCGCCGCTTGTGCTTGAACTGCAAGACCTCGCCCTTTAATTCGCCCTATTGAGAGTCCCCTCGCGATGACGCCTCTAGACACCAAGCGCCCGCTGCAGCTCAATGATCAGGGCCAGCTGCGCCACTTCCTCTCGCTCGACGGTTTGCGCCGCGAGCTTCTGACGGAAATCCTCGACACCGCCGACTCGTTCCTTGAAGTCGGCGCCCGGGCGGTGAAGAAAGTCCCGTTGCTGCGCGGCAAGACCGTCTGCAACGTGTTCTTCGAGAACTCTACCCGCACCCGCACCACCTTCGAACTGGCCGCTCAGCGGCTGTCGGCGGACGTGATCACCCTGAACGTGTCCACATCGTCGGCGAGCAAGGGCGAAACCCTGCTGGATACCTTGCGCAACCTGGAGGCCATGGCCGCCGACATGTTTGTCGTGCGTCACGGTGATTCCGGCGCGGCGCACTTCATCGCCGAGCATGTCTGCCCGCAAGTGGCAATCATCAACGGCGGCGACGGCCGTCACGCCCACCCGACCCAGGGCATGCTCGACATGCTGACGATCCGCCGACACAAGGGCGGTTTCGAAAATCTCTCGGTAGCCATCGTCGGCGACATCCTGCACTCGCGGGTTGCGCGCTCGAACATGCTGGCGCTGAAAACCCTGGGTTGCCCGGACATCCGCGTGATCGCGCCGAAAACCCTGCTGCCGATTGGCGTCGAGCAATACGGCGTGAAGGTCTACACCGACATGACCGAAGGGCTCAAGGACGTCGATGTGGTGATCATGCTGCGCCTGCAGCGCGAACGCATGACCGGCGGCCTGCTGCCAAGCGAAGGCGAGTTCTACCGCTTGTTCGGCCTGACCACCGCACGCCTGGCCGGGGCCAAGCCGGATTGCATCGTCATGCACCCGGGGCCGATCAACCGCGGGGTGGAAATCGAGTCAGCGGTGGCCGATGGTCCGCACTCGGTGATTCTCAATCAGGTGACCTACGGGATCGCCATTCGTATGGCCGTGTTGTCGATGGCCATGAGCGGACAGACAGCGCAACGTCAATTCGAACAAGGCCAATTCGAGCAGGAGAACGCCCAGTGAAGCTCAGCATTCTCGGCGCACGCGTGATCGATCCAGTCAGTGGTCTGGATCAAGTGACTGATATCCACGTTGAAGCCTGCAAAATCGTCGCCATTGGCGCCGCGCCTGCCGGTTTCGTCGCGGTCGACACCATCGATGCACAAGGCCTGGTGGCCGCCCCGGGTCTCGTCGACCTGAACGTCGCCCTGCGCGAACCGGGCTATAGCCGCAAAGGTTCGATTGTCAGCGAAACCCGCGCCGCTGCAGCTGGCGGCGTGACCAGCCTGTGCTGCCCTCCGAAAACCAAGCCGGTGCTGGACACCTCGGCAGTCGCCGAACTGATCCTCGACCGCGCTCGTGAGGCTGGCAACGCCAAAGTCTTTCCAATCGGCGCTCTGAGCAAAGGCCTGGAGGGCGAACAGCTTGCGGAGCTCGTGGCACTGCGCGATGCCGGTTGCGTCGCCTTCGGCAACGGCCTGGACAGCTTCCGCAACACCCGCACCCTGTGCCGGGCGCTGGAATACGCGGCAACGTTCGACCTGACGGTGATCTTCAACTCTCAGGACCATGACCTGGCTGAAGGCGGCCTGGCCCATGAAGGCCCGACCGCCAGCTTCCTCGGCTTGCCGGGTATTCCGGAAACAGCAGAGACCGTGGCCCTGGCCCGGGATCTTCTGCTGGTCGAGCAAAGCGGCGTGCGCGCGCACTTCAGCCAGCTCACCAGCGCTCGCGGCGTGGCCCTGATCGCTCAAGCCCAGGCGCGCGGACTGCCGGTGACCGCCGATGTCGCCTTGTACCAGTTGATCCTGACCGATGAAGCGCTGATCGATTTCAGCAGCCTCTATCACGTCCAGCCACCGCTGCGCACACGCGCCGACCGTGATGGCCTGCGTGACGCGGTGAAGTCAGGGGTGATTTCGGCGATTTCCAGCCATCACCAGCCCCACGAGCGAGACGCCAAACTGGCACCGTTCGGCGCCACCGAGCCGGGTATCAGCAGCGTTGAACTGCTGCTGCCGCTGGCGATGACGCTGGTAGAGGATGGTTTGCTGGATCTGCCAACGTTGCTGGCACGCTTGAGCGCCGGACCGGCCGAGGCATTGCGTTTGCCTGCGGGCAAGTTGGTGGTGGGCGGGGCAGCAGACATTGTGCTGTTCGACCCGGCGGCCTCGACCGTTGCGGGCGAGACCTGGCTGTCCAAGGGCGATAACTGCCCGTTCATTGGGCACAGCTTGCCGAGTGTTGTGCGTTACACCCTGGTGGATGGGCGAATCAGCCATCAGGCTTGATACCGGGTTGCCCCAATCGCTAGCAGGCTAGCTCCCACACTGGATCTGTGAACCACACAAATCCTTTGTTAGAGCCAGGGGATCTGTGAACCACACAAACCCCCTGTGGGAGCCTAGGGATCTGTGAGCAACACAAATCCCCTGTTAGAGCCAGGGGATCTGTGAACCACACATATCCCCTGTGGGAGCCAGCCTGCTGGCGATGGCTTACTGGAAAGCGCCTCTGTTCTGCGCATTGCGAATCGACACCTGATCATTCAGCGTCCAGAAGTCATACAAAACCCCCAGGAAGAACAACCCGCCCGTCACCAGGTACAGCAACCCGCTGATCCACTTCCCCTGATACATCCGGTGCACACCGAACACACCCAGGAACGTCAGCAGAATCCACGCCACGTTGTATTCGATTGGCCCAGCGGTGAAACGCAGGTCTGCCTCACGGTCCATGGCTGGAATCAGGAACAAATCGATCAGCCAGCCGATACCCAGCAAACCGAAAGTAAAAAACCAGATCGTCCCGGTCACCGGCTTGCCGTAATAGAAGCGGTGAGCCCCGGTGAAACCCAAAATCCACAGCAGGTATCCGATCACTTTGCTGTGGGTGTCTTGATGTGGAACGGGGTGTTGATAGGTGTTCATGAATGACCTCGAATCACACGATAGATAAATATTCTTTAAATCTTTGTGACTTTTTTACAGGTGGCCGACGTATGGCAAGTGATACCTTCACTCCCGCCAAAGCCTTATAACACCAGACTTCTGTCCGACAATCGCGTCAATTTGCCGCTTATTTGGTTCCGTTGCCCCCAGGTTGAATCGACCAACGGGCCAAAAAAGGACAAAAAAGCTGTTATAAAGTTGCGCGTTCACCTATATGAGCCTTGCCTAATGCGTCCATTTTTCAAGACATGGCTAACCATTTGCCTGTTAATGCCACTGGCCGCCCACGCCACCAATCGTGAGCAACGTCTTCCAAACGTTAATGGTTACACCCCAAAATCCCATGTTTCTGCTCCTTCGAGCAAAAACAAGAAAACCGCCAACCGCGCACCGCAACTGACCAGCAAAAGCAGCCTGGTTCCGCCGATGGCGAGCAAGGAAAGCAGCAATGTGCTGAGCCGTGCCGTCAACGTCCTCGGTACACCTTATCGTTGGGGCGGCAGCAGCCCAAGTAAAGGGTTCGATTGCAGCGGCCTGGTGAAATACGCATTTAACGATGCCACTTTTGACCTGCCACGTACTTCAAACGCCATGGCCAGTGGTCATGGCGAGAAAGTCGATCGCAAGGATCTGAAGCCAGGCGACCTGATTTTCTTCAACATCAAGAGTCGTCGGGTCAATCACGTTGCCATCTACCTGGGCAACGACCGCTTCATCCACGCACCTCGTCGTGGCAAGTCGGTGAGCATCGATACGCTGAACAAGCCGTATTGGGAAAAGCACTACGTGGTTGCCAAGCGGGTTCTGCCGAAAGAGAAAAGCGGTCTTCAGGTGGTTCAGCGCTGATCCGAAGCGGGTATTTGTGGCGAGGGAGTTTACTCCCGCTGGACTGCGCAGCAGGCCTGTTTTTGGGGCCGCTTCGCAGCCCAGCGGGAGTAAACTCCCTCGCCACAGTCCCGAATTCCAATTCTCAGAAATTATCCGGCGACCGCGCTTTCTCCCGCGCATGCTCGCGACTGATCAAGCCCTTGGTCACCAGCTCCTTCAAGCACATATCCAGCGTCTGCATCCCCAGATTCCCGCCGGTCTGAATCGACGAGTACATCTGCGCCACCTTGTCTTCGCGGATCAGGTTACGGATCGCCGATGTCCCCAACATGATTTCATGCGCCGCGATCCGCCCCCCGCCCATCTTCTTGACCAATGTCTGCGACACCACCGCCAGCAATGACTCGGACAGCATGGACCGCACCATCGACTTCTCATCCCCCGGAAAAACGTCCACCACGCGGTCGATGGTTTTCGCCGCCGACGTCGTGTGCAACGTGCCAAAGACCAGGTGACCGGTCTCGGCGGCGGTCAGCGCCAGGCGAATGGTTTCCAGGTCGCGCATTTCGCCCACCAGAATCACATCCGGGTCTTCGCGCAGTGCCGAACGCAGGGCGGTGGCGAAACTGCGGGTATCACGGTGGACTTCACGCTGATTGATCAGGCATTTGCGTGATTCGTGGACGAATTCGATAGGGTCTTCGATGGTGAGGATGTGGTGGTGGCGATGATTGTTCAGGTGATCGATCATTGCCGCCAGGGTCGTGGACTTGCCGGAGCCTGTCGGGCCGGTCACCAGCACCAGGCCACGAGGCGCCTCGGTAATCTTGCGAAACACCTCGCCCATGCCCAGGTCTTCCATGCTCAACACCTTGGAAGGAATGGTCCGGAACACGGCGCCTGCACCGCGATTCTGGTTGAAGGCATTGACCCGGAAGCGTGCTACGCCGGGTGCTTCGAAGGAAAAGTCGGTTTCCAGATGCTTCTCGAAGTCCACGCGCTGGGTGTCGTTCATGATCGCGTAGATCAGCTCCTGCACCTGCTTGTGGTCCAGTGCAGGCAAATTGATGCGCCGCACATCGCCGTCGACGCGAATCATCGGTGGCAACCCGGCAGACAGGTGCAAGTCGGACGCGCCCTGTTTCGCGCTGAAGGCCAGCAGCTCAGTGATATCCATAGCGCTCCTCAATTCCAGTAGAATGCCGCCAAACCACAGACCCTGGCGCCTCTTGAATGTCCACGATAGCAGACAACATCGCTCAGGTTAGTTCACGCATCCACGCTGCTGCACAGGCCGCGCAACGCGATGAGCACAGCGTTCAGCTGCTGGCCGTGAGCAAAACCAAGCCCGCCGAAGCCTTGCGCGAAGCGTATGCCGCCGGGCTCCGCGACTTTGGCGAGAACTACTTGCAGGAAGCCTTGGGCAAACAGCTCGAATTGGCCGACCTGCCCTTGATCTGGCACTTCATCGGCCCCATTCAATCGAACAAGACTCGCGCTATCGCCGAGCACTTCGCCTGGGTGCACTCTGTGGATCGTTTGAAAATCGCACAACGCTTGTCCGAACAACGTCCTGCCGATTTGCCTCCACTCAATATCTGCATTCAGGTCAACGTCAGCGGTGAGGCCAGCAAGTCTGGCTGCACACCGGAAGACCTTCCGGCCCTGGCCAAGGCCATCAGCGAGCTGCCACGGATCACGTTGCGCGGGTTGATGGCGATTCCCGAACCGACTGAAGACCGCACCGCCCAGGACGCAGCTTTTGCGGCCGTGCGGGACCTGAACAAAAGCCTGCAAGACAGCCTGGGCTTGCCGCTCGACACGCTGTCCATGGGCATGAGCCATGACCTCGAGTCCGCCGTTACCATGGGCGCCACCTGGGTTCGCATCGGTACAGCCCTGTTTGGCGCTCGCGACTATAGCCAGCCACAACGTGGTTGATTCCCCTCTATATAAGGACCTGACATGAGCAAGACTCGTATTGCCTTTATCGGTGCCGGAAACATGGCCGCCAGCCTGATCGGCGGCCTGCGTGCCAAAGGTCTGGATGCCACGCAGATCCGCGCCAGCGATCCGGGCGCCGAAACCCGCGCTCGTGTGAACGCCGAGCACGGCATTGAAGTATTCGCGGACAACGCAGACGCCATTCAAGGCGCGGACGTCGTCGTACTGGCGGTCAAGCCCCAGGCGATGAAGGCCGTGTGCGAGGCTATTCGTCCGAGCCTCAAGCCCAATCAACTGGTGGTCTCGATTGCTGCCGGCATCACCTGCGCCAGCATGAACAACTGGCTTGGCGACCAACCAATCGTACGTTGCATGCCCAACACCCCGGCGCTGTTGCGCCAGGGCGTGAGTGGTTTGTTTGCCACCGGGCAAGTCACTGCCGAGCAACGCGAGCAAGCGCAAGAACTGCTCTCTGCCGTCGGCATTGCTCTGTGGCTGAACGAAGAGCAGCAGCTGGACGCGGTAACCGCAGTGTCCGGTTCGGGCCCGGCTTACTTCTTCCTGCTGATAGAAGCCATGACCGCCGCAGGCGTGAAACTCGGCCTGCCAGCTGAGATCGCCGCGCAACTGACCCTGCAGACCGCGCTGGGCGCTGCTCACATGGCTGTCGCCAGCGATGTCGATGCTGCTGAATTGCGTCGTCGCGTCACGTCGCCTGCGGGCACTACCGAAGCCGCCATCAAATCGTTCCAGGCCGGCGGTTTCGAAGCCCTGGTAGAAAAAGCACTTGGCGCCGCTGCGCACCGCTCGGCCGAAATGGCCGAACAACTGGGTCAATAAGGAGCCTTACATGATTGGATTGAACACTGCAGCGGTCTACGTGCTGCAAACCCTCGGCAGTCTGTACCTGCTGATCGTGCTGCTGCGCTTCGTGCTGCAACTGGTGCGTGCGAACTTCTACAACCCGCTCTGCCAATTCACAGTGAAAGCCACCCAGCCGCTGCTCAAGCCGCTGCGCCGGATCATCCCGAGCATGTTCGGGCTGGACATGTCTTCGCTGGTGTTGGCGATCCTGGTGCAACTGGCACTGATGGCCCTGACGCTGCTGCTGACCTACGGCACCACTGGCAACCCGCTGCAACTGGTGATCTGGTCGCTGATTGGCGTCACCGCGCTGTTCCTGAAGATTTTCTTCTTCGCCCTGATCATCAGCGTGATCCTGTCCTGGGTCGCACCTGGCAGCCATAACCCTGGCGCCGAACTGGTCAATCAGATCTGCGAGCCGGCCCTGGCGCCGTTCCGCAAGATCCTGCCGAACCTGGGTGGCCTGGATATCTCGCCGATCCTGGCCTTCATGGTGCTCAAGTTGATCGACATGCTGGTGATCAACAACCTCGCGGCCATGACGATGATGCCGGAAATCCTGCGCCTGCTGATGTAACACGCAGGCTCACCGAGGCATATTCATCGCGAGCAGGCTCACTCCCACATTGGAATGCATTCCAAAGGGGAGTCAGGCTGCTTCCACAGGGGAATACATTCCAATGTGGGAGTGAGCCTGCTCGCGATGGCTGCGCCTCGGTCTGACTGAATGAAATCAGGCCCGCCCTTTGCTTGCCGCTAACCCCACCGGTCTTTAGACTTACGCCTCATTTCAACGAGAGCAGGGTCGATGCCAACTGCCTTTCCCCCCGATTCTGTTGGTCTGGTGACGCCGCAAGTGGCGCACTTCAGCGAAGCCCTGGCCCTGGCCTGCGGCCGTTCGCTCCCGGCTTATGACCTGATCTACGAAACCTACGGCACGCTGAACGCCACGGCGAGCAACGCCGTGCTGATCTGTCACGCCTTGTCTGGCCACCATCACGCCGCCGGCTTCCACAGCCCCGACGACCGTAAACCCGGTTGGTGGGACAGCTGCATCGGCCC
The DNA here is from genome assembly GCF_010095445.2 of Pseudomonas sp. TNT3. GTDB lineage: Bacteria > Pseudomonadota > Gammaproteobacteria > Pseudomonadales > Pseudomonadaceae > Aquipseudomonas. The sequence goes on along the minus strand of NZ_WFGV02000031.1, from coordinate 36,214 downwards.
CGGAAAGCCGATCGACACCAATAAGTTCTTCGTGGTCAGCCTCAATAACCTTGGCGGTTGCAATGGCTCTACCGGCCCGAGCAGCATCAACCCGGACACCGGGAAACCGTTCGGCGCCGATTTCCCGGTACTGACCGTGGAAGACTGGGTGCACAGCCAGGCACGCCTGGCCGACCGGCTCGGCATCGGCCAATGGGCGGCCGTGATCGGTGGCAGCCTGGGCGGCATGCAGGCGATGCAATGGAGCATCACCTACCCCGAACGCATTCGTCATTGCCTGGCCATCGCCTCGGCTCCAAAGTTGTCAGCGCAGAACATTGCCTTCAACGAGGTAGCCCGCCAGGCGATCCTCACCGACCCCGAGTTCCACGGCGGTTCGTTCCAGGAAGCGGGTGTCATCCCCAAGCGTGGCTTGATGCTCGCGCGCATGGTCGGACACATCACCTACTTATCCGATGACTCCATGGGCGAGAAATTCGGCCGGGGCCTGAAGAGCGAAAAGCTCAACTACGACTTCCACAGCGTCGAGTTCCAGGTCGAAAGCTACCTGCGTTATCAGGGTGAAGAGTTCTCCGGGCGTTTCGACGCCAACACCTACCTGCTGATGACCAAGGCCCTGGACTACTTCGATCCGGCCGCAAACTTTGACGACGACCTGGCAAAAACCTTCGCCAACGCACAGGCCAAGTTCTGCGTGATGTCATTCACCACCGACTGGCGCTTCTCCCCTGCCCGCTCGCGGGAACTGGTGGACGCCCTGATGGCGGCCAAGAAAGACGTGTGCTACCTCGAGATCGACGCTCCGCAAGGCCATGACGCCTTCCTGATTCCGATCCCGCGTTATTTGCAGGCGTTCAGCAACTACATGAATCGAATCAAATTGTGAGAAAGCCATGAGAGCCGATCTGGAAATCATCCAGGAATGGATTCCCGCCGGCAGCCGCGTGCTCGACCTCGGCTGCGGTGATGGCGAATTGCTGACCTGGCTGCGCGACAACAAGCAAGTCACCGGCTATGGCCTGGAAAACGACCCGGACAACATTGCCGAGTGCGTGGCCAAGGGCATCAATGTCATCGAGCAGGACCTGGACAAGGGCCTGGGCAACTTTGCCAGCAACAGCTTCGATATCGTGGTCATGACGCAGGCGCTGCAAGCGGTGCATTACCCGGACCGAATCCTCGACGAAATGCTGCGCGTGGGTCGCCAGTGCATCATCACCTTCCCGAACTTTGGCCACTGGCGCTGCCGCTGGTACCTGGCCAGCAAGGGCCGGATGCCGGTTTCCGACTTCCTGCCGTACACCTGGTACAACACGCCGAACATCCACTTCTGCACCTTCGGTGACTTTGAAGAGCTGTGTCGCGAACGTGAAGCCAAGGTCATTGATCGACTTGCCGTGGATCAACAGCATCGCCACGGGTGGGCCAGTAAGCTATGGCCTAATCTATTAGGTGAAATCGGTATCTACCGCGTCAGCAGCCCGGGGCTGCAAGACCATAAGATCGCGGTCTGAAACACGACATTTCCAGGAGAACGAACATGAGTCGTCTAGCACTGTTTTTACTTACTGCCTGCCTGAGCGTGACTGCCATGGCCGCCGACGTCATCAAGGGCGACCGTCAGGAAACCTTTGGCGACGTGACGGTGCACTACAACACCTTCAACTCCACCTTCCTGACGCCGGACATCGCCAAAGCGGCCGAGCTGGTGCGCAGCAAGAACCAGGGTGTGATCAACGTGTCGGTGATCAAGGACGGCAAGCCGCTCATTGCCCAGGTCAACGGGACGGTCAAAGACCTCACCAGCCAAAGCGTTCCGCTGAAATTCAAGCAGATTACCGAGCAGGGTGCGGTCTACTACATCGCGCAATACCCGGTGGATCAGCAGGAAATTCGCACTTTCGAAATCAAGGTGCAGAACGGCGATAAAATCCACACCATCAATTTCAACCAAGAGCTTTTCCCCGGCGAATGATGAACTTCACGCAACTCGTATTGGCCAGCCACAACGCCGGCAAACTCAAGGAACTCCAGGCCATGCTCGGCGAGTCGGTGCAATTGCGCTCGATTGGCGAGTTCAGCACTGTCGAGCCTGATGAAACCGGGCTGTCGTTCGTCGAGAACGCCATTCTCAAGGCCCGCAATGCCGCGCGCATCTCCGGTCTGCCGTCGCTGGCCGATGATTCGGGCCTGGCGGTGGATTTCCTTGGCGGTGCGCCGGGTATCTATTCGGCGCGTTACGCTGACGGACAGGGCGATGCGGCGAACAACGCCAAGCTGCTCGACGCCATGAAAGACGTGCCTGACGCCGAACGCGGTGCGCAATTCGTCTGCGTGCTGGCGTTGGTGCGTCATGCGGATGATCCGCTGCCGATCCTCTGCGAAGGCCTGTGGCATGGCCGTATCCTGCGCGCCGCCAGCGGTGCGCACGGGTTTGGCTATGACCCGCTGTTCTGGGTGCCATCGCGTGATTGCTCCAGCGCCGAGCTGAGCCCGAGCGAAAAGAACCTCATCAGCCACCGCGCCCGTGCAATGGATCTGCTGCGCCAGCGTCTAGGCCTGATATGACCCATGAATCATCCGCGTCGCCGCTGATCTTCGGCGGCGCCGCGCAATCGCCTCGGGCCGCACTCCCCGTGCTGCCGCCCCTGGCGCTGTACATCCACATCCCGTGGTGTGTGCGCAAATGCCCTTACTGCGACTTCAACTCCCACACCGCGAGCCCAGTGCTGCCGGAGCAGGAATACGTCGACGCACTGCTGGCCGACCTCGATCAGGACCTGCACGCCGTCTATGGCCGTGAACTGAGTTCGATCTTCTTCGGTGGCGGCACGCCGAGCCTGTTCAGCGCCGAGGCGTTGGGCCGTTTGCTTGAAGGTGTCGAGCAACGGATTCCGTTTGCCAGCGACATCGAAATAACCCTGGAAGCCAACCCGGGCACGTTCGAGCAGGACAAATTCGTGGCGTATCGGGCTCTCGGTATCAATCGCCTGTCGATCGGCATCCAAAGTTTTCAGGAAGAAAAACTCAAGGCTCTGGGGCGGATTCACAACGGTGATGAAGCGGTACGAGCCGCTGGCATGGCGCGTCAGGCCGGGTTCGACAACTTCAACCTGGACTTGATGCACGGGCTCCCCGATCAGTCCCTGGACGATGCGCTGGCCGACCTGCGTACCGCCATTGCCTTGAAACCCACTCACCTGTCCTGGTATCAGCTGACCTTGGAACCCAATACGGTGTTCTGGAACCAGCCGCCGACGCTGCCGGAAGACGACACGTTGTGGGACATCCAGGAAGCCGGTCAGGCACTGTTGGCCGAGCACGGTTACGCGCAATACGAAGTCTCGGCCTATGCGCAACCCGGCCGTGCAGCGCGGCATAACCTCAATTACTGGAGTTTTGGCGACTTCATCGGCATCGGTGCCGGCGCCCATGGCAAGCTCAGCCATCCGGACGGTCGCATCGTTCGTACCTGGAAGACCCGCTTGCCGAAGGACTACCTCAACCCGGCCAAAAGCTTCAAGGCAGGGGAAAAAGCGCTGACCAATGACGAGCTGCCATTCGAGTTCCTGATGAATGCCTTGCGCCTGACCGAGGGCGTGGAATCGCGGCTGTATCCGGAACGTACGGGTTTGTCCGTGGAAAGCCTTGCCGAAGGCCGGCTCGAGGCAGAACAAAGTGGCTTGTTGCAGGTCGAACCGTCACGCCTGGCGGCCACCGAGCGCGGCCAGCTATTTCTCAATGACCTGCTGCAGAAATTTCTGAGCTGATTTCAGACTTAAGGGACAACGAATGGATTTGATACTCGACCTGCTTGCCACGGTGTCTCGCTGGAGCCGTAGCAACCTCTCGGAAATCGCCCTGGCGCTGGTGGGCTGTTTGCTGGTGTTGTTCGGTGCGGATTTCAAAGGCTGGGTTGAACAACGCCTGGGCAGCGTCGCCGGCGCCCTGCGCGTGCCGATGATGGCGTTGCTGTGCATGGTCGGCAGCGGCGCGGCATTGATCTACGCCACGCCGTGGATCGTCAAAGGCCTGAGCCAGTTCAACAACTACAGCCTGGCACCGGTGTTGGTGGTGGTGTTGGTGCTTATCGGTGTGGTCGCCGACCGACGCTGATTCCCAACATCGCAAGACACTGTAGGAGCGAGCTTGCTCGCGATGATCGTTAACGAAAACGCGGGGCATCTGGAGCCCCGCGTTGTTTTTATGTTTTTCGCGAGCAAGCTCGCTCCTACGATTGTTTTTCGAACTTCAAATCCCAAACGCCATGCCCAAGGCGTTCGCCGCGGCGTTCGAACTTGGTGATCGGGCGCTCGGTCGGACGCGGGACGCATTTGCCGTCTTCTGCCAGGTTGCGATAACCCGGTGCAACGTTCATCACTTCCAGCATGTACTCGGCGTACGGTTCCCAATCCGTGGCCATGTGCAGCACACCGCCAACCTTCAACTTGCTGCGTACCAGTTCGGCGAAAGACGCCTGAACGATACGACGCTTATGGTGACGGCTCTTGTGCCACGGGTCCGGGAAAAACAGCATCAGGCGATCGAGGCTGTTGTCCGCCACGCACTGGGTGAGTACTTCGATCGCATCGCAATCGTAGACCCGCAGGTTGGTCAGTCCCTGAGTCAGGACGCCATTGAGCAGCGCACCGACACCCGGACGGTGAACCTCCACGCCAATGAAATCCTGTTCCGGCGAGGCTGCGGCCATTTCCAGCAGCGAATGGCCCATGCCGAAACCGATTTCCAGCGAGCGTGGTGCAGAGCGCCCAAACACCTGATCGAAGTCCACCGGGGCATCGGCCAGCGGCAGCACGAACAGCGGTGTGCCTTGCTCCAGACCTTTCTGCTGGCCTTCAGTCATGCGACCGGCGCGCATCACGAAACTCTTGATGCGGCGGTGTTGGCGCTCGTCGCCTTCTTCCGGCTGGATAGGCGTGTCGTTCGATTCAGTCATCAATGGCTCTTACTTGATCAGACCATCCAGCGGCGAAGAGGCGCTGGCATAGAGTTTTTTCGGCATGCGACCAGCGAGGTAGGCCAGACGGCCCGCGACGATGGCGTGTTTCATGGCTTCAGCCATCATGATCGGCTGCTGGGCATGGGCGATGGCCGAGTTCATCAGCACCGCTTCACAACCCAGTTCCATGGCGATGGTGGCGTCCGAGGCGGTACCCACACCCGCATCCACCAACACGGGAATCCTGGCTTCTTCGAGGATGATCTGCAGGTTGTACGGGTTGCAGATTCCCAGGCCCGTGCCGATCAGGCCGGCCAGCGGCATGACCGCGATAACGCCGATTTCCGCCAGTTGACGGGCAATGATCGGGTCATCGCTGGTGTAGACCATCACGTCGAAGCCTTCCTTGACCAGCACTTCGGCGGCCTTGAGGGTTTCGATCACGTTGGGGAACAGGGTTTTCTGGTCCGCCAGCACTTCCAGTTTCACCAGGTTGTGCCCGCCGAGCAGCTCACGGGCCAGGCGGCAAGTGCGCACAGCCTCGGTAGCGTCGAAGCAACCGGCAGTATTAGGCAGGAAGGTGTAGCGATCCGGCGAAAGGACTTCGAGCAGGTTCGGTTCACCCGGATTCTGGCCAAGGTTGGTGCGACGCACGGCGAAGGTGACGATTTCGGCACCCGAGGCCTCGATGGCCAGACGGGTTTCTTCCATGTCGCGGTACTTACCGGTGCCTACCAGCAAACGCGACTGGTAAGTACGACCGGCCAGGACGAAGGGCTTGTCGCTACGAACGTTGCTCATGGGAAATCCTCTGTTGGGGTGAGGTTCTTGCGAAATTCTGTGCCCTTGCGGACCCGGTGACTAGCCGCCGCCGATGGCGTGTACCACTTCGACTGAATCGCCGTCGTTGAGCGTGGTCTGTTCATGCTGGCTGCGCGGGACGATGTCCAGATTGAGTTCGACCGCCACCCGGCGTCCGGTCAATTCCAGACGGGTCAGCAGGGCCGCAACGGTTTCACCGTCGGGCAGGTCAAGGGATTCGCCGTTCAACTGAATGCGCATACTGAATGCCGCCATCATTTTTAGGGGCAGGCATTCTAGCCCGATCAGACTTGGCGACCCAAGCCATTCGTCTTGAAATGCTCCCCCCTGTTGGACCTACCGCTGACTGCGATCTTTTGATCCTGTTCTTTAAAGATCGGAAGATCGTCCGAGTGCGGCCCGAGCCTGCGGTGGCTCCTGCGGGTCCGGTTCAGGCTCATTGGCAATGTCCCGGATCAGCTCAACCTCCAGGCAGCGAGCCCGAGGCAGAACCAGCCGACCAGGAAGGCCAGGCCACCAAACGGCGTGATGATTCCTAGCTTGCTGACGCCCGTCATGGTCAACAGGTACAGGCTGCCGGAAAACAGCAGAATGCCGATGCAGAACGAGGCGCCTGCCCAGGTGATCAAGCGACCTGGAATCTGTGTGGCCAGCAAAGCCACGCCCAGCAACGCCAAGGTGTGCACCAGTTGATAGGTGACACCGGTGTGGAAAATCGCCAGGTACTCGGGCGTCAGCCGGTTTTTCAGGCCATGGGCCGCAAACGCCCCCAGGGCGACACCGGTGAAGCCGAAAAAAGCGGCCAGCATCAGAAAGCCACGCAGCATGAAGAACTCCAGTCATTCTCGATCAACAGGGTCTGTATAATGGCCCGCTCAATGGGTTCGGCCAAGCCATCTCTATGCTGCGTTTATTTCTACGACGATTTACCAAGGCCGTACTCTGGTTCGCGGGCGGCAGCGTATTGCTGGTGCTGATCTTTCGCGTCGTGCCGCCCCCCGGAACGGCTTTGATGGTCGAGCGCAAGGTCGAATCCTGGTTCGACGGCGAACCCATCGACCTGCAGCGCACCTGGAAACCCTGGGATGAAATCTCCGATGACCTGAAAGTGGCGGTCATTGCCGGTGAAGACCAGAAATTCCCGGAACACTGGGGGTTTGATTTTGGCGCGATCCAGAAAGCCCTTGCCCATAACGAGCTTGGCGGGTCTATTCGCGGTGCCAGCACCTTGAGTCAGCAGGTGTCGAAAAATCTGTTCCTGTGGTCTGGCCGCAGCTGGCTGCGTAAAGGGCTCGAAGCCTGGTTTACCGGCTTGATCGAAGTGCTCTGGCCCAAGCAGCGGATTCTTGAGGTTTACCTGAACAGCGTCGAATGGGATGAGGGCGTGTTTGGTGCGGAAGCCGCAGCCAGGCATCATTTTGGCGTCAGCGCCAAAGGCCTCAGCCGCCAGCAATCTAGCTTGCTGGCTGCCGTGTTGCCAAATCCTCGGGTGTGGAGCGCGAGCCATCCAACTAACTATGTTGCGCGGCGGGCAGGCTGGATTCGGCAGCAGATGAGCCAGCTGGGGGGCGATAGCTACCTGGTGGGGCTGAACGATTCCCGTCGGGCGCCTTGGGCGCAGTAACACGCCAGCTTTCCCCTGTAGGAGCGAGCTTGCTCGCGATGGTCGTGAACGAAAACCCGTAAACCCAGAAACCCAGCGGCGCCCTTTGGTTTTTCGCGAGCGAGCTCGCTCCTACAGGGATCAGGGCTTGAGCAGGTAAAAAAACGCCCCGATCAATGATCGGGGCGTTTTTTATTGCCGGTTCGCCGGTTAGGCAGCAATCGACAATTTGAGCTTGTTCATCGCGCTTTTCTCAAGCTGACGAATACGCTCGGCCGACACGTTGTACTTCTGCGCGAGGTCGTGCAGCGTGGCTTTCTCTTCAGCCAACCAGCGCTGATAGAGGATGTCACGGCTACGGTCGTCCAGCACTTCCAGCGCTTCGTGCAGGTTATGGTTGGAGTTGTCGCTCCAGTCGGCATCTTCCAGTTGACGAGCCGGATCGTACCGGTGGTCTTCCAGGTAGTTGGCCGGCGATTGGAAAGCACTGTCGTCGTCCGCTTCCGCCGCCGGGTCGAATGCCATGTCGTGGCCGGTCAGGCGACTTTCCATCTCACGCACTTCCCGCGGCTCTACGCCAAGGCTTTCCGCCACACGGTGGACTTCCTCGTTGTTCAGCCAGGCCAGACGCTTCTTCTGGCTGCGCAGGTTGAAGAACAGCTTGCGCTGAGCCTTGGTGGTCGCCACTTTCACAATGCGCCAGTTGCGCAGGATGAACTCGTGGATTTCCGCCTTGATCCAGTGCACGGCAAAGGACACCAGGCGCACGCCCATTTCCGGGTTGAAGCGCTTCACGGCTTTCATCAAGCCGACGTTGCCTTCCTGGATCAGGTCAGCCTGAGCCAGACCGTAGCCGGAATAGCTACGGGCGATATGCACAACAAAACGCAGGTGGGCGAGCACCATCTGCCGAGCCGCCCCCAAATCCTGCTCATAATAGAGACTCTCGGCCAGTTCACGCTCCTGCTCCGGCGTCAGCAATGGAATGCTGTTCACCGTGTGCACATAGGCTTCCAGGTTCGCGCCTGGGACTAGAGCATATGCAGGTTGCAAAGAATTGGTCATACGAAAAAACCTCCGACTTACAAACTCGTGCAGTTCAGCACTGCGAAAATTGACCGGAAACCGAAGAACAAGTTCCCATAAACGCTGAAAGGTCAATACGAGCAAAATGATATTACTTCGGCGCAAGCTCCCGCAGGTGGCGTGCGACTGCAATCCATGCACCGATATACCCCAACAGCACAGCGCCAAGCAAGAGAGACAGACCGTCGGCTACTGGCACTCCCGCCAGCGCAAAATTACTGCCGTACAAACCGGCCAGACCGACGACGGCATCGTTCAGCCAGTCCAGGCCGAACGCCAGAACGCCCCATGAAAAAATCCCCGCACCGAAGCCATACAACGCACCCATATACAGAAAAGGCCTGCGCACATAACTGTCAGTGCCGCCGACGAGTTTAATCACTTCTATCTCTGTGCGGCGGTTTTCAATATGAAGACGAATGGTATTGCCTATCACCAAAAGTAATGCAGAAACCAGAAGCACGGTCAGGCCGAAGACAAATCGGTCACCCAGCTTGAGAATCGCCGCCAAACGTTCGACCCAGACTAGATCAAGTTGCGCCTGCTGTACCTTCGGCAACTCGGAAAGTTTTTGTCTCAATGCTTCAAGCGCGGGCTTGTCGACTTCGTTGGGCGTCACCAGAACCACGCCCGGCAAGGGGTTTTCCGGTAGCTCCTTGAGCGCGTCACCCAGACCGGACTGCTGCTGGAACTCTTCCAGCGCCTGATCACGGCCAACGTATTCGGCCTCCGCGACACCGGGCATGCCCTTGATCTGCTCGCGCAGCGCTTCACCCTCGGTCGGGCTGGCGTCGAGTTGCAGGTACAGGGAAATCTGCGCTGCACGCTGCCAGGACCCGCCCAGCCGCTCCACGTTGTTTAGCAAAAGTGACAGGCCCATGGGCAAGCTGAGGGCAACCGCCATCACCATGCACGTAAAGAAGCTGCCGATCGGTTGCTTGCCCAATCGACGCAAGCTGTCCAGCAAGCTGGCACGGTGGCTCTCGACCCAGGCACGAAACAATGTCGCGAAATCCGGACCATCATCATCGTTACGTTTTTTCTTCTGCGGCTGCGGGTCGGCGGCCTTCGGGGCAACGCGCTCGGAAACCTTGGGGGTGCGTGTCGCACTCATACGCCGGCCTCCCCGTCGCCGATCAACCGGCCACGCTGCAGGGTCAGCATGCGATGACGCATGCGGGCGATCAGTGCCAGGTCGTGACTGGCGATCAACACGCTGGTACCCAGGCGGTTGATGTCTTCGAACACGCCCATAATCTCGGCCGCCAGACGCGGGTCGAGGTTACCGGTGGGTTCGTCCGCCAGCAGCAAGGCCGGACGGTGAACAATGGCCCGGGCGATGCCCACCCGCTGCTGTTGGCCGGTAGACAGGTCACCCGGATACAGGTCGGTCTTGTCCGACAGCGCCACGCGCTCCAGAGCCGAATCCACACGCTTGACGATCTCGGCCTTGGACAGGCCCAGGATCTGCAATGGCAACGCGACGTTGTTGAACACCGTGCGATCGAACAGCAACTGGTGATTCTGGAACACCACCCCAATCTGCCGCCGCAGGAATGGAATCTGCGCATTGCTGATGGTGGCCAGATCTTGCCCGGCCAGCAGCAATTTACCTGTGGTCGGACGCTCCATGGCCAGCAACAGGCGCAACAGCGTGCTTTTACCGGCGCCGGAATGCCCGGTTACAAACAAGAATTCACCCCGACGAACTCGAAAGCTCAGCTCATGCAAGCCGACGTGACCGTTCGGGTAGCGCTTACCGACCTGTTCGAAACGAATCATGAACGCTCCCGCTCGGCAAACAGTGCCTGGACAAAGGGTTCTGCTTCAAAAGTACGCAAATCGTCGATGCCTTCACCGACGCCGATGTAGCGAATCGGTAAACCAAACTGCTTGGCCAGGGCAAAAATCACCCCGCCTTTGGCGGTGCCATCGAGTTTGGTCAGTGCCAGACCGGTCAATTCAACGGTCTGGTTGAACTGTTTAGCCTGGCTGATCGCGTTCTGACCCGTGCCCGCGTCGAGGACCAACAGCACCTCGTGGGGCGCGTCAGCGTCGAGCTTGCTGATCACCCGACGAACCTTTTTCAGCTCTTCCATCAGATTGTCTTTGGTGTGCAGACGACCGGCGGTATCCGCGATCAGCACGTCGATGCCACGAGCCTTGGCGGCCTGCACGGCATCGAAGATAACCGAAGCGGAATCGGCACCGGTGTGCTGGGCGATGACCGGAATCTTGTTGCGCTCACCCCAGACCTGCAACTGCTCGACCGCCGCCGCACGGAAGGTGTCGCCTGCGGCGAGCATGACTTTCTTGCCTTCCAGCTGCAGTTTCTTGGCGAGTTTGCCGATGGTGGTGGTCTTGCCGGCGCCATTGACGCCGACAACCAGAATCACGAACGGCTTATTCTGCGAGGCAATTTTCAGCGGCTGTTCGACAGGCTTCAGCATTGCAGCCAGTTCAGCCTGAAGGGATTTGTACAGCGCATCGGCATCAGCCAGTTCTTTGCGCGCAACCTTTTGGGTCAGGCGCTGGATGATCACCGAGGTGGCTTCCACGCCGACATCAGCGGTCAGCAAACGGGTTTCGATGTCTTCGAGCAACTCGTCATCGATGATTTTCTTGCCCAGGAACAGGCTGGCCATCCCCTCGCCGATACTGGCGCTGGTCTTCGACAGGCCTTGCTTGAGGCGGGCGAAGAAACCGGCTTTGGTTTCTTCAGTGCGCGCAGGTTCAGCTGGGGCTTCGACCGGTACGACAGGCACTTCAACAGCAGGAGCAGGAACCGGAGCAACGATCGGCGCAGGCTCAGGCGCTTGAACCACCGGAGCGGCGGGCGCAACGAACGCAGGGATGACAGGTTCCGGGGCAACAGGCGCAGGCTCGGCCACAACCAAAACAGGCTCGACGATTGGCTCAATCACTGGCGCCTGGACAGGCTCAGGCGTAAATGAAGTTGGCGCAGGGATCGGTGGCGTCACGTGCGGCGCCACATCATCCTCGACCAGCGCCACCGGCTCTTCCGCCACTGGCAGCGTCAGCCACGGCTCGGCAGCTGGCTTCGATGGCTGAGCCACCACTTCCGGCTCAGCCTCAACCACTGGCTGAAGTACCGGCTCGGCTATCGGCAGGAAAATCGGCGCGGGCTCTTCTTCTATTAAAGGCGCAGGCGTTGGCTCAGGAGTGGGCTGTGGCTGTTCGACGACGGGTTCCTGCGGCTTTTTGCGCAGCCATCCGAACAGGCTTTTCTTCTCACCAGCCGCAGCTGGGGTCTTCTTGTCGTCGTTGGAACCAAACATGGAGGACGGCTATCTCACGGTAGCGACGCGCCTAAGGGCGCCCCGGCAAATAAATATTCGATGCAGAACAGACTGCGATTGATCCAGCTTGTTCACGCGCAACATTTTGTCGAGGTGCCAACGGCACCTCAAAGGTCGACTAATACGAAGGACTGGAACGGCATCGTCGGCGAAAACGCAGAGTTTAGCTGACAAACTCAAAGTTCACGCCGCAAACCCAAACAACCTGCTGACCGATCAAAGGCCTTATAGGCGTGGCCGCCAGTAAAACGGATCAGTATCCTAGCACCCTCTCGCCCGCTGACGCTAAGACCAAGCGGGCAGCCCAACAGGTTTAAAAACGAATGAATGCTCTAGCCCGCCGCGCTGCAGGCCTGCTGCTCAGCACAGTTTGTCTGCCACTTTCAGCCTTGGCTGCCGACCCGCAACCCACCCACGAATTCACCCTTGATAACGGCCTGAAGGTCGTTGTGCGCGAAGACCATCGTGCCCCAGTCGTGGTTTCCCAGGTCTGGTACAAGGTCGGCTCCAGCTACGAGACCCCAGGCCAGACCGGTTTGTCCCACGCCTTGGAACACATGATGTTCAAGGGCAGCGAAAAAGTCGGCCCCGGCGAAGCGTCGCTGATCCTGCGCGACCTCGGTGCCGAAGAGAATGCCTTCACCAGCGACGACTTCACCGCGTACTACCAGGTACTGGCCCGTGACCGTCTGGGCGTGGCGTTTGAGCTCGAAGCCGACCGCATGGCCAGCCTGCGCCTGCCGGCTGACGAGTTCGCCCGCGAAATCGAGGTCATTAAAGAAGAACGCCGCCTGCGCACCGACGACAAGCCGATGTCCAAGGCGTACGAGCGCTTCAAGGCCATGGCCTATCCGGCCAGCGGTTACCACACGCCGACCATCGGCTGGATGGCTGACCTGGACCGCATGAAAGTCGAAGAACTGCGCCACTGGTATCAATCCTGGTACGTGCCGAACAATGCCACCCTTGTGGTGGTCGGCGACGTGACCCCGGACGAAGTGAAAACCCTGGCCCAGCGCTATTTCGGCCCGATCGCCAAGCGCGACGTGCCGCCCGCTAAAATCCCGCTTGAGTTGGCAGAGCCTGGCGAACGGCAGATCACCCTGCACGTGCAGACTCAATTGCCGAGCCTGATGCTGGGCTTCAACGTACCGAGCATCGCTACTGCTGAAGACAAACGCTCGGTAAACGCCTTGCGCCTGATTTCAGCCCTGCTCGATGGCGGCTACAGCGGACGCATCCCGACTCAGCTGGAACGCGGCGAAGAGCTTGTGTCCGGTGGCGCGTCGAGCTACGACGCCTATACCCGTGGCGACAGCCTGTTCACCCTGTCGGCAACGCCCAACACTCAGAAAAACAAAACCATCGCCCAAGCCGAAGCCGGCTTGTGGAAACTGCTCGAACAGTTGAAAACCACCGCGCCGACTGCCGAAGAACTGGAACGCGTGCGCGCTCAAGTTATCGCCGGCCTGGTCTACGAGCGCGACTCGATCACCAGCCAGGCCACTGCCATCGGTCAATTGGAGACCGTGGGCCTGTCCTGGAAGCTGATGGACACGGAACTCGCCGACCTGGAAAGCGTGACCCCGCAAGATATCCAGAACGCCGCCAAGTTGTACTTCACACGCGAACGTCTCAGCGTCGCCCATGTACTGCCATTGGAGACGACTCATGAGTGAGCGTAAAAAACCACGCGTAGCCCTGATCGGCTTGATCGTTGTCGCCCTGATCGGGTCCGCCGTCGCCTACCTGTTCCGGCCCGACGAGTCGACCGCCAGCGAAGCCCTCGACAAAGCCAAATCCAGCCAAAAGCTGCAATCGCTGGCCGAACTCGACGGCAAAGCCCCAAGTCATCGCACACTCAACGTGCAAACCTGGAACACGGCGGAAGGCGCCAAGGTGATGTTCGTCGAAGCCCGCGAGCTGCCGATGTTCGACATGCGTCTGATCTTCGCCGCCGGCAGCAGCCAGGACGGCAACGCACCGGGCCTGGCGTTGCTGACCAACGCGATGCTTAACGAAGGTGTTGCGGGCAAGGATGTCGGCGCCATCGCCCAGGGCTTCGAAGGCTTGGGTGCAGATTTTAGCAACGGCGCGTTCAAGGACATGGCGCTCCTTTCGCTACGCAGCCTTAGCGCGGCGGATAAACGAGAGCCTGCGCTGAAACTGTTCTCCGAAGTCGCGGGTCAACCGACCTTTCCGGCCGACTCCTTCGCGCGCATCAAGAACCAGATGCTCGCCGGCTTCGAATATCAGAAACAGAACCCCGGCAAACTGGCGAGCCTGGAGCTGATGAATCGCCTGTACGGCGATCACCCTTACGCGCACTCCAGCGACGGCACGGCGAAATCCATACCGGCTATCACGCTGGCGCAGCTCAAGGCGTTTCATGAGAAAGCCTATGCCGCCGGCAACGTCGTGATCGCATTGGTGGGGGACCTGTCCCGCGCGGAAGCCGAGGCCATTGCTTCGCAGGTTTCCAGCGCGCTGCCAAAAGGCCCGGCCCTGGCAAAAATCCCGCAACCAGCTGATCCGAAGGCCAGCGTTGGTCATATCGAATTCCCGTCCAAACAGACCAACCTGATGCTCGCGCAACTGGGCATCGACCGGGACGATCCGGACTATGCCGCACTGTCCATGGGCAACCAGATCCTCGGCGGCGGTGGCTTCGGCACCCGACTGATGAGCGAAGTGCGCGAGAAGCGCGGCCTGGCTTACGGTGTCTATTCGGGCTTCACCCCGATGCAGGCGCGCGGCCCGTTCATGATCAACCTGCAGACCCGCGCCGAGATGAGCGAAGGCACGCTGAAACTGGTACAGGACGTGCTCGCCGACTACCTTAAAACCGGTCCTACCGAAAAAGAACTCGACGACGCCAAGCGTGAACTGGCGGGCAGCTTCCCGCTGTCCACCGCCAGCAACGCCGATATCGTCGGGCAACTGGGTGCAATGGGCTTCTACAACCTGCCGTTGAACTACCTGGATGACTTCATGCGCGAGTCCCAGAGCCTGACGGTGGAACAGGTCAAAGCTGCACTGAACAAACACTTGAGCACGGACAAACTGGTCATCGTCAGCGCTGGCCCGACCGTGCCGCAAAAGCCGTTACCGGCCCCATCTGATAAACCTGCCGAGCAACCGCTCGGGGTTCCGGAGCATTAATGGCCACTCGTGCTAAAAAACCCGTACACAACGTGCACAACGGTGTGAACCAACTTCGTATCATTGGCGGGGAATGGGGCAGCCGCAAGCTGAGCTTCCCCGATGCGCCGGGCTTGCGTCCGACGCCTGACCGGGTGCGTGAAACCCTGTTCAACTGGCTCGCGCCCTATGTCGCTGGCGCCAAAGTGTTTGATCCGTTCGCCGGCAGTGGCGCGCTGTTTCTCGAAGCGTTGTCCCGTGGCGCAGCGATGGGCCAGGCCCTGGACGCCAGCAACATCGCGGTAGCGAGCATCAAGGAACACCTGGGCACCCTGCGCTGCACCACTGGCCAGATCCAGACGGCCGATGCCTTACGCTATCTGGAAACCCAGACCGCGGTTGAATACGACCTGGTATTCCTGGATCCGCCGTTCAACCAGAATCTGCTGCCAACCGTCTGCACGCTGCTGGAAGAGCGCCAATGGCTGGCCAATGAAGCCTGGATCTACACCGAAAGCGAAAATGCGCCTTCTGCCCTGGGCCTGCCCGGTAACTGGCGCCTCCACCGGGAGCAAAAATCCGGGCGGGTGTACTACGCGTTGTGGCAACGTATGGCAGAGATCGCCGGTTAATCGACTGGCCTGAAAAAGGTGCGCACCTTGCTCAAGGCGCGCACCGCTGCATCGAGAACAATTGTGCCCCCTTCTTCAGAACGCTTTTCCCCCGCCTTCGGCCTTGGCAACCCGCACCTGCAGACCTTGTGGGGACCGCTATGGCGCAAAACCACACACATCACTCGGGAGCGTGAGCGCCTGTGGCTCGAGGATGGTGACTTCCTCGACCTGGACTGGCACGGCCCGCACAGTGCCGATGCGCCGTTGGTATTGGTGCTGCACGGTCTGACCGGTTCATCGAACTCGCCGTACGTGGCCGGCGTGCAAAAAGCGCTGGCGGCCCAAGGGTGGGCGAGCGTGGCGCTGAACTGGCGAGGCTGCTCGGGCGAACCGAATCTGCTACCGCGCAGCTATCACTCCGGCGCCAGCGAAGACCTGGCCGAAGCCATCAAGCACCTGCGAGCCAAACGGCCGCTGGCCCCCTTGTACGCGGTGGGTTACTCGTTGGGCGGTAATGTCCTGCTCAAGCATCTGGGTGAGACGGGCAGTGAAAGCGGGCTGCTCGGCGCGGTGGCGGTGTCCGTGCCTTTTCGTCTGGATCAGTGCGCCGACCGTATCGGCCAGGGATTCTCAAAGGTCTATCAGGCGCACTTCATGCGCGAGATGGTCGGCTACATCAAGAACAAGCAGCGCCAGTTTCAGCATGATGGCCGGGAGGATGGCATCGCAGCGTTAGCGGCCCTTGGTTCGCTGGAAAACATGCGCACCTTCTGGGATTTCGACGGTCGGGTGACCGCGCCACTACATGGTTTCGTTGATGCCGAGGATTACTATCGCCGTGCTTCAAGCCGATATTTCCTGAGCGAGATCCGCACACCGACGTTGATCATTCAGGCGGCCGACGACCCCTTTGTGTTCCCGCACAGCCTGCCGCAAGCGGACGAATTGTCCGCATGCACTGAATTCGAATTGCAGGCCAAAGGTGGGCATGTCGGCTTTGTGGATGGCACGTTCCGGCGGCCGGGTTACTACCTGGAAAGACGCATCCCGCAGTGGTTGGCCAACCATTAAAAGATCGCAGCCTCGTTCCACTCGACAGCTCCTACAGGTGGGCGCATAACCCTGTAGGAGCTGTCGAGTGGAACGAGGCTGCGATCTTTTGATCTGTCACTCGCCTTTCGCAATGCCTCGCGCAGGCTCGTTGATCCACTCGCTCCACGACCCTGCATACAACGCACCCAACGGATATCCCGCCAGGCTCAACGCAAACAGGTTATGGCAAGCCGTCACGCCAGAACCGCAATACGCCACCAATTCCGCCGGCGAGCGCTCACCGAGCTTCGCGGCGAATCGCTGCTTGAGCTGATCGGCCGGCAGGAAACGCCCGTCGCTGTCCAGGTTGTCGGTGAACGCCGCACACTGCGCGCCAGGAATATGCCCTGCGACCGGATCGATCGGCTCCACCTCACCTTTGAATCGCGGCAACGCGCGGGCATCGAGCAACGTCAGTGATGGCTGGCCAAGACGCTGTTGAAGCTCTTCGGCGGTCAGGGTCAGCGAATCGTCCGGCGCTCCAGTGAAGGTACCGCGCTTGTTATTGCAGGCATCCAGGCTCAACGGCAGACCCGCTGCGTGCCAGGCCTTTAGCCCGCCATCCAGAATGAACACACCGTCACGTTTGCCCAGCCAGGCCAGCAACCACCAGGCGCGTGCCGCAAAAGCGCCGGGGCCGTCGTCGTACAAAACCACGTCGCTGTCGGCATTGATGCCGAAGGATTGCAGCCGTTCGATCAGGTCTTCAGGCTCCGGCAACGGATGGCGCCCGGTCACGCCTTTGACCACCGTCCCACTCAAATCACGTTCCAGGTCGGCAAAACTCGACCCGGCAATATGCCCTTCGGCATAGCTGCGCTGACCGTAATCGGGGTCTTCAAGGGCGAAACGGCAATCCAGGATCACCAGCCCCGGCTGCTCCTTTTTCAGGTCCAACGCTTGCGGGCTGATCAACTGCGCGATAGGCATAACAGGCTCCTGTGATTAAAGCGGTTCTGATTCCGGTTGCACTTCTTCCAGCGCCTGACCCAGCGGCACGTAAAACTCCTCATACAACGCGTTGACCGCGTCGCGCGCCTCATCCGTGACAAAACCGGCTTCAAGCACCAGCACCTGATACACGCCACGCTTGATGGCTTGCTCGCTCAAGTGATTGGAGTTTTCCCGCGTGGTGCACAGAAAACGCACCCACGACGTGAGGATGATCCAGGCATTCAGGGTCAGGGATTCGATCTGCACCTTGTCCATGCGCAGGATGCCGGCGTCGACGAAGGCGGCGTAGATGTGCGTGCCGTAAATCAGGCAGCGCTGGGAAAAGCGCCGATAACGGGCGGCCAGTTCCGGATCGCTGTCGAGCAAGTGCTCGAGGTCGCGGTGTAGAAACCGGTAGCGCCACATCGCCGCGAGCAGTTCCTTCAGATAGAAGCGCTTGTCTTCCACCGTCGAAGCACGGCCCTGAGGCGGGCGCAGGAAGCTGTCCACCAGGCTTTCATACTCGCTGAACAGCACGGCGATAATCGCCTGCTTGTTAGGAAAGTGGTAGTACAGGTTGCCCGGAGAGATCTCCATGTGGGCGGCAATGTGATTGGTGCTGATGCTGCGTTCGCCTTGCTGATTGAACAGCTCCAGGCTGTTCTGCACGATGCGCTCGCTGGTTTTTATTCGAGGGGCCATGGCTTGAGCTTAAATTCAGAGTGCGATGAAGGGCATCTTACGACCTATCCACGATGGGATAAAACAAAGCTGCGCCAGGATGTCATTTGACTTTATAGAGCATAGACTCTAAAAAGTGTTTCAGTACAATAAAAATCCGGAGCTGGCCATGACCGCTGACATCGCTTACCTGCAAGACTTACAGCAGCCGCTGGATGAACTTCGAACCCTGTTCGACGCTCAGCGCGCCGCCTACGCAGCCAACCCGATGCCGCCGGCAGCCCAGCGCCAGCAATGGCTCAAAGCACTGCGGGACCTGTTGAGCGACGAACGCCAGGCACTGATCGACGCCATCAGCCAGGACTTCAGCCACCGCAGCGCCGATGAAACCCTGCTCGCCGAACTGATGCCAAGCCTGCATGGCATTCATTACGCCAGCCAGCACCTCAAAGGCTGGATGAAAGCCTCGCGGCGAAAAGTCGGGGTTGCCTTTCAGCCCGCATCGGCCAAAGTCGTTTATCAACCGCTGGGTGTGGTCGGTGTGATCGTGCCGTGGAACTACCCGCTGTATCTGGCTATCGGGCCGCTGGCGGGGGCGCTGTCGGCAGGCAATCGGGTGATGCTCAAGCTGAGCGAATCGACACCCGCCACCGGATTACTGCTCAAGGAACTGCTGGGCCGGATCTTTCCACAGGATCTGGTGGGTGTTGTGCTGGGCGAGGCTGACGTCGGCGTGGCGTTCTCCCGGCTACCTTTTGATCACCTGTTGTTCACTGGTTCCACCAGCATCGGCAAACATGTGATGCGTGCGGCGGCGGAAAACCTGACGCCCGTGACCCTGGAACTGGGCGGCAAATCCCCGGCTATCGTTTCCCACGACGTCCCGCTCAAGGACGCTGCGGAACGCATCGCTTTCGGCAAAACCCTCAATGCCGGACAAACCTGCGTGGCCCCGGACTACGTATTGGTACCGGAAGCGCGCGTCGGAGCGTTCGTCGAAGCTTATCGTCAGGCAGTGCGTGGGTTCTATCCGACACTGACCGACAACCCGGACTACACCGCGATTATCAATGACCGACAGCTGGCCAGGCTCAACGGCTACATCAGCGATGCCACCAGCAAGGGTGCGCTGCTGATTCCGTTGTTCGACCAGGGTCAGGCACGCCGCATGAGTCATAGCTTGCTGCTTAACGTCAGCGACGACATGACCGTGATGCAGGACGAGATCTTCGGTCCGTTGCTGCCGGTTGTGCCTTACACCGATCTTGATGAAGCCTTTGCCTACATCAACCAGCGCCCGCGCCCACTGGCGCTTTACTACTTCGGCTACAACAAGCGCGAACAGAATCGCGTGCTCCACGAAACCCATTCCGGCGGTGTCTGCTTGAACGACACGTTGCTGCATGTCGCCCAGGACGATATGCCGTTCGGCGGGATTGGCGCTTCCGGGATGGGGCATTACCACGGCCATGAGGGTTTCCTGACCTTCAGCAAAGCCAAGGGCGTGCTGATCAAACAGCGCTTCAACGCGGCGAAGCTGATTTATCCGCCGTACGGAAAAGCCATTCAGAAACTGATCCAGAAATTGTTTATTCGCTAACGATCATCACCGCCGGGTAATAAAAACAATGAGCCCCAGCCTTTCCGATACACCCGCCCTGTCACGACGCGGGCTGCTTAAATTCAGCCTGGGCGCCAGCGCCTTTCTGGCCACGGCTGGATTGGGTGCGAGCCTCAGCGGCTGCTCCTCCAGCACCCCAGCCAGCGGTTTCGCTTTGTTACGTCGCGGTGACCTGCTGTTTTTACGGGCGCTGATCCCGGTGATGATCGACGGCGCGGTGGCGGCCGAGAAAATGCCGGCCGCCGTCGAAGGCACCCTCAAGACCCTGGATAACAGCCTCAATCACCTGTCGCCGGAAATGCTCAAGCTGACGCAGCAGCTGTTCGATGTGCTCGGAATGTCGGTCACTCGCGGACCGCTGACCGGGATCTGGGGAAGTTGGGAAAACGCCAGCGCAGATGAGATTCGGCAGTTTCTCCATCGCTGGGAAAACAGTTCTTTAAGCCTGTTGCGCATGGGGCACAGCTCGCTGCTGCAATTGGTGATGATGGCCTGGTACAGCCGGCGGGAATCCTGGGCGCATTGTGGGTATCCGGGGCCGCCTGCCGTTTGAAACCGTGGCGCCCCCATCGTCGGAATGCCGCCACACCACCGAACTTAAAATAATAACGAGAACCTGAACATGCCCGTACCCGATCCGTTCCGTGAAGGCCTGGCCCGCGGCTGGAAAACCTACAACGGCGCGCAACTGACCCAGGACCTGACCCTCGAAGCCGACGTGGCGATCATCGGCAGCGGCGCGGGCGGCGGCACCACCGCAGAAATCCTCAGCGCTGCAGGCTACAAGGTATTGCTCATCGAAGAAGGCCCGCTCAAGACCAGCAGCGACTTCAAAATGCTCGAAGACCAGGCCTACACCAGCCTTTATCAGGAAGGTATCGGTCGCATGAGCAAGGACGGCGCCATCACCATCCTTCAGGGCCGCGCAGTCGGTGGCACCACGCTGATCAACTGGACATCGAGTTTCCGCACCCCTGCCCCGACGCTCGACCACTGGGCCAAGGAACACGACGTCAAAGGCCATAGCCCGGCCGAGATGGCCCCGTGGTTTGAAAAAATGGAGCAGCGCCTGGGGGTTGCCCCGTGGATGGTGCCACCCAACGCCAACAATGACGTGATACGCAAAGGCTGCGAAAAACTTGGCTACGCCTGGCATGTGATCCCGCGGAATGTGCGTGGCTGCTGGAACCTCGGTTACTGCGGCATGGGCTGCCCCACCAATGCCAAACAATCGATGCTGGTGACGACCATTCCCGCGACCCTCGAAAAAGGTGGGGAACTGCTGTATCTCGCCCGCGCAGAGAAACTGTCGATCAAGGATGGCAAAGTCACCGGCCTCACGTGCGTCGCGATGGATGATCGTTGCGTTGCGCCAACCGGCAAAACCATCACGGTCAAGGCCCGGCATTACGTGTTGGCCGGCGGCGGAATCAACAGCCCCGCCCTACTGCTGCGCTCAGACGCACCCGATCCCCACAAGCGTTTGGGCAAACGCACCTTCCTGCATCTGGTCAACATGTCCGCCGGGTTGTTTGACGAGGTGATCAACCCGTTCTACGGCGCGCCGCAGTCAATTTACTCCGACCATTTCCAGTGGCCGGACGGCGCCACCGGCAAGATGTCCTACAAACTCGAAGTACCGCCATTGCACCCGGCGCTGGCCGCCACCCTGCTCGGTGGCTTGGGCAAGGAAAGCGCGCAACACATGGAAAACCTGCCGCACACCCACGCCATGCTCGCACTGCTGCGCGATGGCTTTCACCCGGACAGCCCCGGGGGCAGCGTCGAACTGCGCGGTGACGACACGCCGGTGCTCGACTACCAGGTTTCAGCCTATGCCTGGGACGGGTTACGCCGGGCATTCCATAGCATGGCCGAGATCCAGTTTGCCGGTGGCGCCAAGGCCGTCATGCCCATGCACGCCGACGCTCGTTACGTGAAAACCCTGGCCGAAGCGCGCACGCTGATCGACAGCTTGAGCCTTGAGCTGTATCGCACGCGATTGGGCAGCGCCCATGTGATGGGCGGTTGCGCCATGGGCGAAGACCCGAAAAACGCCGTGACCGACAGCCTGGGTCGTCATCACCAGATCAGCAATCTGTCGATCCATGACGGTTCGCTATTCCCCACCAGCATTGGCGCAAACCCGCAGTTGTCGGTCTACGGGTTGACGGCGCAATTGGCGACTTCATTGGCGGATCGTTTAAAAAACCCATGAAAACGAGGAATATTCCCATCGTCTATAGTGCTTTCTTACCGAACAGGCGACTTGGCCGACCGGGAATGCTGCGATACCATCCGACTCCCCAACGGACTCCCGCCAGGACGACGCGATGAACCGAGTGTTGTACCCAGGTACCTTCGACCCTATTACCAAGGGCCATGGCGATCTGGTCGAACGCGCCTCGCGCCTGTTCGATCACGTGATCATTGCCGTCGCTGCCAGCCCGAAGAAAAACCCGTTGTTTCCCCTGGAACAACGTGTGGAGCTGGCCCGCGAGGTCACCAAACATCTGCCGAACGTTGAAGTTGTCGGCTTTTCGACGCTCTTGGCGCATTTTGCCAAAGAGAAGAACGCCAACGTCTTCCTGCGTGGTTTGCGCGCGGTGTCGGACTTCGAATACGAGTTCCAGCTGGCCAACATGAACCGCCAACTGGCTCCGGATGTGGAAAGTCTTTTCCTTACACCGTCCGAGCGTTATTCGTTTATTTCCTCGACGCTGGTCCGTGAAATCGCAGCGCTCGGTGGCGACATCACCAAGTTTGTGCACCCCGCTGTCGCGGATGCCCTGACCGAACGCTTCAAGAAGTAACAACCGCTCAAGCGGCGCCCGCGTGCACTACGGGCGCCAATGCGGCACAATTGCGCGCATTGGTTTATAGCGCCCGGGCTGTCCGCCCTGGCTGGAGTTAGCATGTCCCTGATCATCACCGACGATTGCATCAACTGCGACGTCTGCGAACCCGAGTGCCCGAACGCCGCCATTTCCCAAGGCGAAGAGATCTATGTGATCGATCCGAACCTGTGCACGCAGTGCGTCGGCCACTACGACGAACCTCAATGCCAGCAAGTCTGCCCGGTGGATTGCATTCCACTGGATGAGGCGCATCCGGAGACTGAAGAACAGTTGATGGAGAAGTATCGGGTAATTACCGGTAAGGCCTGAACATTACGGCGTCTGTCCTGACGCCACCGCGAGCAGGCTCGCTCCCACAGGGGTCTCGCGGACGACGCAGATCAAGTGTAGGAGTGAGCCTGCTCGCGATGGGGCCATCAGGTACACCGCTGAGGTAACTGAAGTCACTCCCGCTGCTCGAACCCCTCCCCGATACACCCCAGACACCGCACAAACGCCGCCTTCGCCGGATCAACCACCAGCGCCTGCCCCGCATCGCCAATCCCGCCACCCAGCGCGGTGAACGGCAACGACAGCACAAACGCTCCTGCACCGATGACCGTCGCCACAACCAGCAAAGGCCGGGCGATCAGCAAGTCACCGATCATGGCGTAAGCCGGGGGGTTCTGGATGGTGTAACGGGGATCACCGCTGCCGCTACTGTCCGCCAGCACCGGCGCGGCGATGCTCAGCAGTAAAACGACGGCAAGGGTTCGAAACGAATTCATGGCACGGTCCTTCGGCTAGGCAGTGAGAACTGTGACTATAGACCGTTGACGTTTTCAGGTCTGGCAGCGTGGGCAAAAGACGCTGGCGCGCTGACCCAGCTTCACGTCCCGCAGCCCGGTCCCGCAGACTTTGCAGTGCTCGCCCGCTCGGCCGTAGACGAACAGTTCTTGCTGAAAATAGCCGGGCTGACCGTCACCGCCGATGAAGTCCCGCAACGTCGTGCCGCCACGTTCGATGGCATGGATGAGGATGCGCTTGATCTCGATCGCGAGTTTCAAATAGCGCGCCCGGGAAATGCTCTTGGCCTCGCGCCGCGGGTCGATACCGGCAGCGAACAGTGCCTCGGTCGCGTAGATATTGCCCACGCCCACCACCACCGCGTTATCCATGATGAACGGTTTCACGGCCATCGAACGCCCGCGGGACTGCTGAAACAAACGCTCGCCGTCGAAAAAGTCGGTCAACGGCTCCGGCCCCAGGCGAATCAGCAGTTCGTGATTGAGCGGATCAAGACTCCAGAGCATTGCACCAAAGCGCCGTGGATCGGTGTAACGCAGCGCCAGACCGGACTCCAGCTCGATGTCCACATGCTCATGCTTGGCCGCCGGCGAACCGGCTTCCACCAGGCGCAGATTCCCGGACATGCCCAAATGGCTGATCAAGGTGCCGACTTCGGCATTGATCAGCAGGTATTTGGCACGGCGCTCCACCAGCACGATGCGCTGGCCGGACAGCCGAACATCCAGGTCTTCGGGAATCGGCCAACGCAGCCGGCGATCACGCACAATGACCCGACTGACACGCTGTCCTTCCAGGTGCGGGGCAATCCCGCGGCGGGTGGTTTCGACTTCCGGCAGTTCAGGCATGGCGCTCTCGAATCAGGCTCTGGATCAGAGGAGGTTCAATACTCAGCGGTGATTGCCGAGGTCGCGAATCGTTTGTTTGAGGGTTTCGAAGTCGTAGTCCGAGAGGCCGACATAATCGAGCACCAGATGGCTGATGCTGTTCCACTCATGGTCAATCTTTTGATTGCCCAGCACTCGGTAGGACGCGCAAATATGCTCGGCCATTTTCAGAATCGCCAACAGATTTTTCAGCTGACTGTTGCGTGAGGACTCGTCACTGAAAATCGCCAGGGCGTTGTGGTGGTTGGCGATGGCGTGGCTGACGTGTTCCGGCAAACGCCAGGATTTGGCCGTGTAGTAACCGACAACTGCATGGTTGGTATTGAACAGGCTGTTCTCGGTGTCCACTACCCGGCATTCCGAGCTGGCATTGGCGTAGGCCTTTTCCAGAACGCTCATGTAGTCAGGGAAGCGCTGAAGCATCAGCGGCACGCCACAATCGTGGAACAAACCCAGCGCATAGGCCTCGTCACCGGCCTGGCCACCGATGCGTTTGGCGAGGGTCAGACAGGTCATCGCCACGTCCTGAGCGGTATCCCAGAAACGGTTCAACGTCACGATGGTGTCATCGTTCATCTCGCCCTTGATCGACATGGCGTTGATCAGGTTGATGACAGACCGGCTGCCCAGCAGGTTCACTGCGCGCTGGATCGAGGCGATCTTGTTGGAAAGACCGTAATAAGGCGAGTTGACGATTTTCAACAGGGAGCCGGAGAGGCCGGGATCCTGGGAGATCAGCTTGGCGATCACCTCCAGGTCCGGGTCCGGCATGTACTGCTCCATCTGCAAATCCACCATGATCTGCGGCTGGGCCGGCACGCTGATGCCTTGCAGGGTCTGTTGAATTTGTTCGGTGGTCAGCTCTTGGGACATAAGTACACGCTCTTGGACAGGCGGCGATTCTAACCTTTATGAAGTTGGATCCGACACACCAGCGGGCACATCGGAGGAACTTTCATTCAGGCGCAGGCTTCGGACTGAGTAATGCCCTCGGGCATCCACTTACTCACGTCAGGAGCTGTATTCATGTCCAATTCCCTGAATGGCAAACGTGTCGCAATTCTGGTGACCGATGGTTTTGAGCAGGTCGAGCTCACCGGGCCGAAGAAGGCTTTGGAAGAGGCCGGGGCTCAGGTCGATATCCTGTCGGCCGAGGAAGGCCAGGTCAAAGGCTGGAATCACGACAAACCCGCGGACGACTTCAAGGTTGACGGTACCTTCAAGGCCACCAGCATCGATCAGTACGACGCCGTCGTTCTGCCGGGCGGCGTGCAGAACTCCGACACCATCCGTATCGACCAGGACGCCCAACACCTAGTCAAGACCGGAACGTCGGCCGGCAAGCCCATTGCCGTGATCTGTCATGGCGGCTGGTTGCTGATATCGGCCGGATTGGTCAACGGCAAGACCATGACCAGCTACAAGACACTCAAGGATGATCTGGTGAACGCCGGCGCGAACTGGGTGGACAAGGAGGTGGTCAAGGACGGCAATCTCATCAGCAGCCGTCAGCCGGATGATATTCCGGCGTTTAACCGGGAGTTGATCGGCGCGTTGTCTGCCATATCTTGAATTCGGCATAAACCCCTGTGGCGAGGTGAATGCAGTTCACTTAATCCGGTACTGTAACTGTGGCGAGGGAGCTTGCTCCCGCTGGGTCGCGAAGCGGCCCCAAAAGAGGGACTGCTACGCAGCCCAGCGGGACGGTGCGACGATTCGACAAGCTCCCTCGCCACAGGTCTATCAGTGGAACCGAGGCGCTGTACAACACGCTATACTCCCGCTCTTTTTTCCGGAGCGACGTCATGTCCCTGCCTAGCCTGCGCCTCAAAGCCAACGCCGACCGTCGCCTGCGAAACGGCCACCTGTGGGTCTACAGCAACGAAATCGACGTGGCCGCCACCCCGTTGCACGGCTTCAAGGCCGGCGATCAGGCGATCCTCGAAGCCGCCGGCGGCAAGCCGTTGGGCATCGTTGCCATGAGCCCGAACAACCTGATCTGCGCCCGTCTGCTGTCGCGCGACATCAAGTTGCCGCTGGACAAATCACTGCTGGTGCACCGCCTGAACGTTGCCCTGTCCCTGCGTGATCGCCTGTTCGACAAGCCGTTCTATCGCCTGGTGTACGGCGATTCCGACCTGCTGCCGGGCCTGGTGGTCGACCGTTTCGGCGACATCCTGGTCGTCCAGATCGCCTCGGCGACCATGGAAGCCCATAAAGAAGACGTGATCGCAGCATTGACCCAAGTGCTCAAGCCAAGCGGCATCCTGTTCAAGAACGACTCCGCTGCACGCGATGCCGAAGGCCTCAACCGCTACGTCGAAACCGTTTTCGGCCTGGTGCCGGAGTGGGTTGCGCTGGAAGAGAACGGCGTGAAATTCGAAGCGCCGGTCATTCAGGGCCAGAAAACCGGCTGGTTCTATGACCACCGCATGAACCGCGCTCGCCTGGCGCCGTACGCCAAAGGCAAACGCGTACTCGACCTGTACAGCTACATCGGCGGCTGGGGCGTACAAGCTGCCGCGTTCGGCGCCAGCGAAGTGTTCTGCGTCGACGCTTCGGCCTTCGCCCTTGACGGTGTCGAGCGTAACGCCGCCCTGAACGGTTTCGCCGAAAAAATGACCTGCATCGAAGGCGACGTTTTCGAAGCCCTGAAAGAACTGAAAGCCAGCGAAGAACGCTTCGATGTGATCGTGGCCGATCCGCCGGCGTTCATCAAACGCAAGAAAGACATGAAAAACGGCGAAGGCGCCTACCGTCGCCTGAACGAGCAAGCCATGCGCCTGCTCAGCAAAGACGGCATCCTGGTCAGCGCTTCGTGCTCGATGCACCTGCCGGAAGACGATCTGCAGAACATCCTGCTGACCAGCGCCCGCCACCTGGACCGCAATATCCAGATGCTGGAACGTGGCGGCCAGGGCCCGGATCATCCGGTTCACCCGGCGATTGCTGAAACGCGCTACATCAAGAGCATTACTTGCCGGTTGTTGCCGAATAGCTAACAACACAAACCACTGTAGGAGCGAGCTTGCTCGCGAAGAACAAACAGACACCGCGAAAAACCAGAAACACCCGTGTTATCGTTGACGTTTTTCGCGAGCAAGCTCGCTCCTACAGTTGCTTTACGACACATTAAGAATCCCTGTCACCACAAATTCTCTCTCCGTTACGGCTATCGTTTTCTCTTCCAATCACAGAAGAGGACAACGGAATGTCCAGCGACCAAAACGCCCATCGTTTACGTACCGGCCGCTACTCAGAATCTGGTCGCATCTATCTACTGACAGCCGTAACCCATGAACGACAACCGATCTTCAAGGATTGGCGCTCGGGCCGCCTGGTCGTGCGTGAACTCAGAAGAGTTCATGAAGCCGGCGACGCAACGGCTTTAGCTTGGGTGATCATGCCTGATCATATTCACTGGCTGGTTGAACTCCATAACGGAGATTTGCCAAGGCTCATGCAAGTAATCAAATCCCGCAGTGCCCGACTCATCAATCAAGCTCGAGGCCGGTCAGAACCCGTATGGCAAAAGGGTTACTTCGACCGCGCCCTGCGTCGTGACGAAGACTTGAAGATCATGGCTCGATACATCATCGCCAATCCGTTGCGCGCGGGGCTGGTCGACCACATCGGCGATTATCCGCTATGGGATGCCATCTGGATCTGACCGCCCCCGTTGTAGGAGCGAGCTTGCTCGCGAAGAACAAAAATGCAACGCGAGTAACAAGGAACACCGCGGTATCGTTGACGTTTTTCGCGAGCAAGCTCGCTCCTACCCGTGCGTCTGCAAATGCGTGGAGGCATTCCCTCCCGCTGCCAGCCGTGTAGAATCGCCACATTCATCGCCAGTCATCCCCCGGCGGGTTTATGAGCTCAAGCTGAAGCGCGCGGCGATCCCGCAAAGTTATCGGCAACTTCCGGACACACGGCCATTTCTGAGTGTTCCAGACGTCAATAGAAGCTCACTTCCCTTTTGATACCTGATTAGCCGCCCGGAGTGCTTCATGCCTGATTACCGCTCGAAAACATCCACCCACGGCCGCAACATGGCCGGCGCCCGCGCACTGTGGCGCGCCACGGGGATGAAAGATGACGACTTCAAAAAGCCGATCATAGCCATTGCCAACTCCTTCACCCAGTTCGTACCGGGCCACGTTCACCTCAAGGACCTGGGCCAACTGGTCGCCCGCGAGATCGAACGCGCTGGCGGTGTGGCAAAAGAATTCAACACCATCGCCGTGGATGACGGCATCGCCATGGGCCACGACGGCATGCTGTATTCGCTGCCGAGCCGCGAGATCATCGCCGACTCCGTCGAGTACATGGTCAACGCCCACTGCGCCGACGCCATCGTCTGCATCTCCAACTGCGACAAGATCACCCCTGGCATGCTGATGGCGTCCCTGCGCCTGAACATCCCGGTGATTTTCGTTTCCGGCGGCCCGATGGAAGCCGGCAAGACCAAACTCGCTTCTCACGGCCTCGACCTCGTCGACGCCATGGTGATCGCCGCCGACTCCAGCGCTTCTGACGAGAAAGTCGCTGAGTACGAGCGCAGCGCCTGCCCGACCTGCGGTTCGTGCTCCGGCATGTTCACCGCCAACTCGATGAACTGCCTGGTTGAAGCCCTGGGCCTGGCATTGCCGGGCAACGGTTCGACTCTTGCTACCCACAGCGACCGCGAACAGCTGTTCCTGCAGGCCGGCCGCACCATCGTCGAGCTGTGCAAGCGCTACTACACCGAGAACGATGAGTCGGTGTTGCCGCGCAACATCGCCAACTTCAAGGCGTTCGAAAACGCCATGACCCTGGACATCGCCATGGGCGGTTCCACCAACACCATCCTGCACTTGCTGGCTGCGGCCCAGGAAGCCGAGATCGATTTCGACCTGCGCGATATCGACCGTCTCTCCCGCCACGTGCCTCAACTGTGCAAAGTCGCGCCGAACATCCAGAAGTACCACATGGAAGACGTGCACCGTGCCGGCGGGATCTTCAGCATCCTCGGCTCGCTGGCCCGTGGCGGTCTGCTGCACACCGACCTGCCGACCGTGCACAGCAAGACCCTGGCCGAAGGCATTGCCAAGTGGGACATCACCCAGACCGACGACGAAGCCGTGCACCACTTCTTCAAGGCCGGTCCGGCGGGCATCCCGACGCAAACCGCGTTCAGCCAGTCGACCCGTTGGGAAACCCTGGATGACGACCGTGAAAACGGCTGCATCCGTAGCGTCGAGCATGCTTACTCGAAAGAAGGCGGCCTGGCCGTTCTCTACGGCAACATTGCGCTGGACGGTTGTGTCGTGAAAACCGCCGGCGTCGACGAGTCGATCCACGTGTTCGAAGGCAACGCGAAGATCTTCGAAAGCCAGGACAGCGCGGTACGCGGCATCCTCGCAGATGAAGTGAAGGCCGGCGACATCGTGATCATCCGTTACGAAGGCCCGAAAGGCGGCCCGGGCATGCAGGAAATGCTGTACCCGACGTCCTACCTGAAATCCAAAGGCCTGGGCAAAGCCTGTGCCCTGCTCACCGACGGTCGCTTCTCTGGCGGCACCTCGGGCCTGTCCATCGGCCACGCTTCGCCGGAAGCCGCTGCTGGCGGCGCGATTGGTCTGGTGCAGGATGGCGACAAGGTGCTGATCGACATTCCGAACCGTTCGATCAACCTGATGATCAGCGACGAAGAAATGGCCGGCCGCCGTGCCGAACAGGACCAGAAAGGCTGGAAACCGGTCGAGAAGCGTCCACGTAAAGTGACCACCGCTCTCAAGGCCTACGCCCTGCTGGCGACCAGTGCCGACAAGGGCGCTGTGCGTAACAAGGCGATGCTTGACGGGCTGTAAGGCTTAACCGTCGAACAAAAAATGCCCCGCCAAGTGCGGGGTATTTTTTTGCTTGCGCTCCCCCCAAATGCTGGAGATCTACTGTAGGAGTGAGCCTGCTCGCGATAGCGGAGTGTCAGGCAACATAAATGTGAATGACACACTGCTATCGCGAGCAGGCTCACTCCTACACTGGTTTTGTCGGTGCTTACTGGATTTCTTCAGGCTTCACGATCACCCAATTCTTGTCTGCCGTCACCGGCAACCCTTCCTTGGCCTGCGCCGCTGCGTGCTTGGCCATCATGCCGTTAATCTGGGTCATGTATTTGTCTTTGCGGTTGACCCACAAGTGAATGCCGCCCTTAGCCACGTCGACGCTGTGGAACAGCATGTAACCGTCGCTGGTCGGGGTATCGCCGCCAACGAGCACCGGTTTTTTCCATTCATCGATGTAGGTCAGGATCGCCGCCTGCTTGCCGGCCATCCAGGTCGCCGGGGTCCACAGGTACGGGGTCAGCTCAAGGCCCAGGTTGGCCTTCTCGTCATACTTGCCTGCCGTGATCTGCTTGCGCGCCGTGGTCAATTCGCCGGTCTTGGTGTCCTTGAGCAGCAAGCTCACGCCGATCACGTTCTGCGGTTTGACGTTGTAACCGTACTGCGGGTCGGAAGCGACCATGCGCACCAGTTCTTCGGAGGCGGCGGTCATGACGTAGACCTCGATACCGTTCTCCATCAGCTTGTTGTAGAGCTCTTGCTGACCGGTGAAGATTTTCGGCGGGTTGACGTCCATTTTCTTGACGACATCGCCTTCGAAGTAAGTCGCCGGCACCGGTTTGCCGGACGCCATCAATTCATCGACATAGCCTTTGAGCTCTTTGAGCGTGAAACCCGAGAACACTTGCGCGACCCATGGGTAGCACACCATGTCGTCGAGTTCGCAGAGGCGGTAGTAGTAACTGAACAGGCTTTCCTTGTGGTCAGCCGTGTCTTTGAACGGGATCAGTTTCAGGGAAGGATCAAGCTTTTCACGGGTGATCAGGCCCTTGTTTTCCATGTACGGCAGCAACGATTCTTCGAGGTCGTAGCGGTAACTGGTGTTGTCCATGTCGAACACCGCGTAATTACCTTTGTTGGCGTTGGCGGCAATCATGGCGTCCAGCGCCTTGGCCTGATCGGCGGGCCAATGCTTCAAATCCGTGGCGAATGCCTGGCCGGCGAGGCCAAGGCAGAGTGCGGCGAGTAGAAATTTCGGTGCGAGCTTCATCGACAGTTCTCCCTGAGTAAAAGAAACCGACGCTAACAAATAAATATGACGGTCCTCGTCTGTCAGCGACCGTTACCGCACCCATTGCGCCAGATGCATCCCTGAGAGCGACGCGCGCTTATTCCAAAAACGACAGTTGCCATACGTTTTTGGTATTAAATCATTAGTTTTCAAGCTGTTAGGCTTGCCGGTTCGCAGCTGCCCCGGAAGGCTGCTGGCACAAGTCTTTATCGGAGTCTCAATGAATCTGCCGCTGATCCTCAATCTGCTGGTGTTCCTCGCCCTGCTCTTTGGCCTGGCACAAACCCGCCACACTACATGGAGCCTGGCCAAAAAAGTCCTACTCGCGCTGGTACTGGGCGTGGCGTTTGGTGTGGCTTTGCACAGCATTTACGGTGCCGGCAACCCGGTGCTGAAAGCCTCGATCGGCTGGTTCGATCTGGTGGGCAACGGATACGTGCAGCTGCTGCAAATGATCGTCATCCCGCTGGTGTTCGCCTCGATCCTCAGTGCTGTGGCCCGTCTGCACAACGCGTCGTCGCTGGGCAAGATCAGCTTCCTGACCATCGGCAAGCTGCTGTTCACCACCGCCATCGCCGCGTTGATCGGTATCGGCCTGACCAACCTGTTCGGCCTGACCGCAGAAGGTCTGGTGGCTGGCACGCAGGAAATCGCCCGTCTGCAAACCATTCAGACCGACTACGCGGGCAAGGTCGCGGACCTGAATGTGCCGCAGTTGCTGCTGTCGTTCATCCCGCAGAACCCGTTCGCCGACCTGGCGCGCGCCAAGCCGACATCGATCATCAGCGTGGTGATTTTCGCCGCATTCCTTGGCGTCGCTGCGCTGCAGTTGTTGAAGGATGACGTCGAGAAAGGTCAGAAAGTGATCAACGCCATCGACACCCTGCAAGCCTGGGTGATGCGTCTGGTACGTCTGGTGATGAAGCTGACGCCGTATGGCGTGTTGGCGCTGATGACCAAAGTGGTCGCCGGTTCGAACCTGCAAGACATCATCAAGCTCGGCAGTTTCGTGGTGGTGTCCTACATCGGCCTGGGCCTGATGTTTGTGGTGCATGGCCTGCTGGTTTCGGCAGCCGGGATCAACCCGCTGCGCTTCTTCCGCAAGATCTGGCCGGTGCTGACGTTTGCCTTCACCAGCCGCTCCAGCGCCGCGACCATTCCCCTGAGCATCGAAGCGCAGACCAGCCGCCTGGGCATTCCACACGCCATCGCCAGTTTTGCCGCTTCGTTCGGCGCGACCATCGGCCAGAACGGTTGTGCCGGTCTATACCCGGCGATGTTGGCGGTGATGGTTGCACCGACCGTGGGCATTAACCCGCTGGATCCGCTGTGGATCGCGACGCTGGTGGCGATTGTGACGCTGAGCTCGGCCGGTGTGGCGGGTGTCGGAGGTGGCGCAACGTTCGCCGCGCTGATCGTGCTGCCGGCGATGGGCTTGCCAGTGTCACTGGTGGCGTTGCTGATTTCGGTTGAGCCACTGATCGACATGGGTCGTACGGCATTGAACGTCAGCGGGTCGATTGCGGCCGGTGCGATTACCAGCCAGGTGATGCAGCAGACGGACAAAGCACTGCTGGATGCGGATGAGCATTCGGAGTTGGTGCAGGCTTAAACATAACTTCGTGGCGAGGGGATTTATCCCCGTTGGGTTGCGCAGCAGCCCCAAAATAATGGGGTCGCTGCGCAACCCAACGGGGCGGTGCGACGTTTCGCTAAATCCCCTCGCCACAGATCAGGCTTTTTCCCAGACTTCGAAGTTGTACGCCGGCTTATCGTCCACCGCCGGATTTTCGCTATTGGACACCAGTTTCCACTGCTCCAAATCGAATTCCGGAAACCACGCATCCCCTTCCGGGCTCAGCGCCACTCGCGTCAGATACAGCCGATCAGCCTGCGCCAACCCCTGTGCATACAACTGCGCCCCGCCAATCAACATCACCTCATCGACGCCCTGCTCTCTGGCCCATTCTTCTGCGCGTACGACGGCCGCCTCAAGCGACGGATATACCTCCGCGCCCTCCAGCTGCAGATCAGTCTGACGGCTGACCACGATGTTCAATCGTCCCGGCAGTGGACGACCCAGGGAATCCCAGGTCTTGCGACCCATGATGATCGGCTTGCCCAGGGTGGTGGCCTTGAAGTATTTGAAGTCCCCCGGCAAGTGCCAGGGCATGCTGTTGTCGACGCCGATCACGCGGTTTTCACCGAGGGCTGCGATCAGGCTGAGGGGGAGTGATTTAGTCATGCCGGCGAGGATACCAGAGCGTCCCATACCCCGATAAGCGCCACAGCGGTTATGCTCACCGTTCAATGAAGCGACGGGATGCCGCGTGACTGAACTGAATAACCTCTGGCTGACGGAAACCATTCGTCTGCGCGAAGAACACGCCGGTCCTCTGGATGATCTGGAAGCCAATCGACTGGCCCGCAGTGCTGGCGGCGACTTGCCGGCACGGATTCAACGCCGGGCCCTGTGGCTGGCTGAACGCGATGGACTGGCCAACGCCCTCAAGCATTGGCTGCAAGGCGCACGATTGGCGCTGATTGTTCTCGCCGTACTGGCCGTGATCAGCGGCGCCGGGCTGGCGTTTGCAGCACTGGGCGACGGGCAAACCCCGGTCAATGTGTTCTGGGCCCTGGGCAGCCTGCTCGGGCTGAATCTGATTTTGTTGCTGAGCTGGGCGCTGGGCCTGGTGTTTGCCGGTGAACACGGTGCCAGCCTCGGGCGCTTGTGGTTATGGCTCAGTGAAAAACTTGCCCGCGACGCTAAAGCCGCACAACTTGCACCTGCCCTGCTGCTGTTACTGCAACGGCAGAAACTCAATCGCTGGGCGATCGGCGTGCTGGTCAACGGCTTGTGGTCACTGGCGATGCTCAGTGCGCTGGTGATGTTGCTGACATTGATGGCGACCCGGCGTTACGGCTTCGTCTGGGAAACCACCCTGCTCAGCGCCGACACTTTTGTCGCCATGACCCGCACCCTTGGCGCCCTGCCTGCCTTGTTCGGCTTCACTATTCCAACAGTGGACATGATTCGCGCCAGCGGCGATGCGGCACTGAACATCGAAAGCGCGCGCCAGGCCTGGGCCACATGGCTGGTCGGTGTGCTGGTGGTTTATGGCGTGTTGCCGCGCCTGTTACTGGCGTTGTTCTGCCTGTGGCGCTGGAAAACCGGTCAGGCAAAATTACGCCTCGATCTGAACCTCCCCGGTTACGCTCAACTGCGCGAAAGGTTGATGCCCACCAGCGAGCGTTTGGGCATCAGCGATGCCGCGCCCGAGCATTTGCATCGTGTGGAAAGCGGCGTCAGCGACCTGCAAAGCGACGGTGCGCTGTTGGTCGCCATTGAGCTGGATGATCAGCGCCCGTGGCCGCCACCACTGCCGAAGAATGTCAGCGACGCGGGCGTCCTCGACAGTCGTGAATCGCGCCACAAACTTCTTGAACAACTGAGCCGTTTTCCACCCGCGCGCCTGGCCATTGCGTGCGACCCTCGGCGCTCGCCGGATCGTGGCAGCCTGGCGCTGATCGCCGAACTCGCGCGCAATGCCAGCGAGACGCGCGTCTGGTTGTTGCAGGCGCCGCCCGGTGAAGCACTGGATGCCGAGCGCCTGGGCGACTGGCACACCGCGCTGCATCAGCTGGAGCTGCCGTACGCCGACAGCGCGCCGATGAACTGGTTGGAGAACGGTCGTGACTAAACCTTTGAAATTGGCAGTCGTGGGCCACACCAACGTTGGTAAAACCTCGTTACTGCGCACCCTGACCCGCGATGTCGGATTCGGTGAAGTCTCCCATCGACCAAGCACTACACGGCATGTCGAAGGCGCACGCCTGTCGGTGGATGGCGAGCCGCTGCTCGACCTTTTCGACACCCCCGGGCTGGAAGACGCCATCGCCCTGCTCGATTTTCTGGAGCGCATTGAACGCCCCGGCGAACGCCTCGACGGCCCCGCGCGACTGGCCCGTTTCCTGGAAGGCAGCGAAGCCCGGCAGCGTTTCGAACAGGAAGCCAAAGTATTGCGCCAACTGCTCACCTGCGACGCTGGCCTCTACGTGATCGACGCCCGCGAGCCGGTGCTGTCCAAGTACCGCGACGAACTGGAAGTACTGGCCAGCTGCGGCAAACCGTTGCTGCCAGTGCTGAACTTTGTCAGCAGCGCCAATCATCGCGAACCGGACTGGCGTGAAGCGTTGGCGCGCCTTGGATTGCACGCCCTGGTGCGCTTCGACAGTGTCGCGCCGCCGGAGGATGGCGAACGTCGACTGTATGAAAGCCTCGCGCTGCTGCTGGAAAATGCTCGCCCCCAGCTCGAGCGATTGATCGCCGATCAGCAGGCTCAGCGCCTGGCCCGTCAGCAAAGTGCAGCGCGGTTGATTGCCGAATTGTTGATCGATTGCGCCGCCTGCCGACGCAGTGTGGTCAGTGAGCCCGAGCAGGAACAACAGGCGATCAGCGAACTGCGCAAAGCAGTACGCCAACGTGAGCAACGTTGCGTCGAGGCGCTCCTCAAGCTCTACGCCTTTCGCCCGCAGGACGCGGCGGCCAGTGATTTGCCGCTGCTCGATGGCCGTTGGGGCGATGACTTGTTCAACCCCGAAACCCTCAAGCAGTTGGGTGTGCGCGTGGGCGGTGGCATCGCAGCCGGAGCGGCAGCAGGGGCTGGCGTAGACCTGCTGGTCGGCGGCCTGACCCT
>NZ_WFGV02000030.1 GCF_010095445.2 Pseudomonas sp. TNT3 | reverse complement strand
CGATTGAAGGTGTCACCCGATTCTGAATCCTGTTAATTCCCCTGTAGCAGCTGCCGAGGCACGAGGCTGCGTTGCGTGTCCGCAGGACCGCCCTCGGGGGCCGCTGCGCAGCCCGACGCAGCCTCGTGCCTCGGCAGCTGCTACATGTGTTTTTGCTTGACGCTGCCAGTTGTTCAGTGGGAAAAAGTGCGGGCAGGACTATCGATTGGATCCAAATTGCAGGCCAACGCTGGAATTAAGGACGATTCATGAAAACGCTTTTGTGTTTGCTGTTGGCCATCGCGGTCGGCACCGCGCTGCAGTCTGTGGGTGTGCCCCATGGGCTCTTGCTGGGCTCGATACTCTCAACCGCGATCATCGTCAGCCAGTCGGGTTTTTCTCCCACGCTGCGCTTCAGCCTTGGCTTCGTGCAAATCGTCCTGGGGATTGCGACCGGGTTGATGTTTCAGGCGTGGGATAACCAGGCCGTCGCGTCGCTGTTGCCCAGCCTTGGCCTGTTACTCCTGTGCCTGGCCGTTCAGGTCGGCATCGCCGGGTTGTGGTTGTACAAAGTCACTGGCTGGAACGTCAAAGACTCGCTGCTGGCGGTCTATCCGGGGGCGCTGGCTGCGGTGTTTGATTTGCTGGAGTCCGAGCGGGCGTCCAGCAAGGTGATCGTGGTGCATCTGGTCCGGCTGTTGTCCATCACGGTGCTGGTGAGCTTTTGCATTCCCGGCACACCTGGCCTGACCGCTGCTGAAAGCAGCCCTTGGGTCTTGAGCACCGTGCTGACACTGGCGTCACTGATCGTGCTGTGCCTTTTGTTGGGTCGCCTGTTGTTGCGATTTGGCGTCCCGGCACCGTTCATGCTGACGGCCATCGTCCTCACCGGTGTGTTCATCAAGGTGGGTTATCTGCAGACGTTCCACATGCCGCAATGGAGTGTCGATTTCGCGTCGGTCCTGCTCGGCGTGTTGATCGGCTCGAAGTTCCAGGACATCAGCTTCAAGGATCTCGTGCGGCACGGCAGGGCTGGACTGATCGGCGTGGTCTTGATGTTGCTGGTGGCTGCGGCATTCGCCGCTTTGGCCGGGAAAATCCTCGGCAGCGACCCGCTTACGGCATGGCTGGCGTACATGCCGGGCGCCATCGAGACCATCACCATCGTCGCGTTCAGTGGCGGCCTGAACGTGGTGTTCATTCTCTCTCATCACCTGGTGCGCATGGTGTTGCTGCATTTTGCACCGGCCTTGCTTATCCAGGCGCGACGCTGGCGGGAAGTGTCCGAGCGATCCTGATTCGCCATGGCTGCGTGTATCAGCACGTATCAATCCCCCATGCAGCCAACTTCGTATACAACTCCGTAGCGCTCCTGACACGTGCGCGATACATGCCGGCCTTTGAATGAGGTCACCGCAACCGCGGCATTTATCGTGCACTGACTGGCTGCACTGACTGGAGAACCGCAATGTTCCGTTTCGACTTCCCTAAAACCGCTGGCTCGCTTGGCCTGGCCGTTGCCGCTGCAACATTTGTCGCTTTCACCGGTTTTGCCCAGGCTCAAGAGGCTCCCATCGGCGTTGACCAAAGTGTGCCGGCGGCGAAAAGCTGGCAGACCGGCCTGCACCGAACAGATCTGCTGCACCGTGACCTCGACGTTCCAGAACGTGAAGTGATCCAGGTACGGGTGGATTTTGAACCGGGCGTGGTATCGCCCAAACACGCCCACCCAGGTGTTGAAGTGGCCTACGTTCTGGACGGTACATTCGAGTATCAGCTGGAAGGGCAGCCACCGGTGACGCTAAAGACCGGTGATTCGCTGTACATCCCGGCAGGGGTCGCGCATGTGGCGAAGAATGTGGGGGCGAATACGGGATCAGAACTGGCGACCTACATCGTCAAGAAAGGCCCGGCGCTGGTAGAAATCGTGAAGTAAGACGGCTACACCCGGATCAATTTCGGTGGGGGCGGGGGCGCGTCGAGCCAGGCAAAGGCCGTCGAATCAGGCCATTGGCTTTACAGCCCCTCGCCCAGCAACCTGAGGTACTCAGGGCTGTCGGAAATCGAATTGTGTCCCACCTCCGGGATCACCTCCAACACCGCCACACCCTTGGCGAAATGCTCGTATAAACGCTGCGTGCTCGAATCCAGTATGACCTCGTCCTGCCCGGCTGCGATCAACAACGTCGGTATGTTGATGCGCGCGGCGTAGCGCCAGGATTCAAACCGGTCCCGCAACAGCCACTTCACCGGGAATATCGGAAACTGGCGCGCGGCAATTTCTTCAAGACTGTTATACGGCGTAATCAGCACCAGGCGTGCCGCCGGGCGCTGGCTTGCAAGGCGTATGGCCACGCCCGAACCCAGGCTGCGGCCCACCAGCGCAATGTGCGGGTGCTCGGCGTACACCTTGTCGAACAAGGCCACGGCATCACGCGCAATGGCGTCTTCCGACGGCGAGCCAGTGCTGCCGCCGTAACCTCTGTAATTGAGAAAATAAAGGGCGTGATCAGGAAAGGCCTGGGCAAACGAGGGCATGTTGCGAGACACGTCCTCGGCATTCCCGCCGAAATAGATCAATGCATTGGGCCCGTCGTGCGCTCGCAGGGAAACCAGCACCTGCGTGCCCGCGTCCGAGACCGTTAACAGCGGCGTCTCGACGGACCGAGGCTGCGGAAAGTAGATCAGCGCGCGCTGAAACACCCACAGCCCGACACACAGCGCCAGGTACAACGCGACAACGATAACGGCAATGAACATCAGGACTCGCGGCATTCGGCTAACGTTAGGTGGCGGCATTGACGGCTCTGGGATTGAAGGTGGCGACCGCGTGATCGCCGTCAGAGTGTAGTCGACCGGTCGTGAGGCGCGCCGATCCTGGCAGTGCAAAGAGGAGGGGATCGATGCCCGTCACCTTTAAATGGCTCACTGTTCAGCCCGCTGAAAAAACCGCGCTGATGCTGGGTTTTGCCTTTCACTTTTGCGTCCTTGCCAGTTATTACCTGGTACGGCCGCTGCGCGATGCGTTGGGGCTGGAGGGGGGCGCCGACCAGTTGCAGTGGCTGTTCACCGCGACCTTTGTGGTCATGTTGCTGATGGTTCCGCTCTACGGCGCACTGGTTTCGCGGCTGCCGGCCACACGATTCGTGCCGCTGATCTACCGGCTGATTGCGCTGTCGATGCTGGTGTTCGGTGTGCTGATCGCCAATCGCGTCGCGCCGGTGACCGTCGGGCGTGTGTTCTTCGTGTGGATCAGTATCTACAACCTGTTCATCGTGACGATTTTCTGGAGCGTGTTGGTCGACCGCTTTTCCAATGAACAAGGGCGCAGGCTGTTCGGCTTCATTGCCGCCGGTGGCACACTCGGGACCTTCATCGGGCCGTTGCTGGCCGCGACCATGGCCACCCGTCTCGGACCGGTGGCCCTCACGCTCGCGGCGGCCTTGCTGCTGGAAATCGCGGTGCGTTGCTACCGGGCTTTGCTGGCCCGCACCGCTTCACAGTCCGGCAAACAGTCGCTGGATGATCGGCGCCTGGGCGGTGGCATGCTGGCGGGCGTCACCCTGATCCTGCGTTCGCGATACCTGATGGGGCTGGTGCTGTTCATGTTGCTGCACACCAGTGCGGCGACGTTGTTGTATTTCGAACAGGGCCGGATCGTCGCTGGCAGCTACGCTGATGTAGCGAGCCGGACGCAATTTTTCGCTATCGTTGATCTGATCGTCTCGGCGTTGACCTTGCTCTTCCAGCTCGTGTTGACGGCGCCCCTGATACGGTTGATCGGCGTGGGCGGCGCACTGGCGGCACTGCCACTGGCCACGATTGTGGCGTTCGCCGCCATGGCCCTGGCGCCGGTGCCGGCGACCGTCGCCCTGGCTCAAGGGCTGCGTCGGTCGGTGGAATTTGCCGTGGTGCGGCCGGCGCGAGAAGTGTTGTGGACGGTGGTCAGCCGCGAAGAGAAGTACAAGGCCAAGAATGTGATCGAAACCCTGGTCTATCGCGGGGGTGATGCTGCCAGCGGCTGGCTGTCCGCCGGGTTGAGCGCATTGGGCGCCGGATTTGGTCTGGTGGCGGTGGTGATCGTGCCGTTTGCCGGGTTGTGGGGCGGTTTATGTTTCTGGCTGGCCAGGCGGCAAGAGCAGCGGGCGGCTGGCACACAGGTGGAAGGGCATTACGATGAACCACACTGACGGCATTACGCGTCGCCGATTACTCACGCTGGCTGCCGGTGTCTCGGCGGTCCTCACGTTCGATCACGCCACGGCGCAACCCTCGCCGCCGACCGCAACAGGAGGCAAGAACATGCAGACCCGAGCCATTCCTTCCAGCGCCGAGCCGCTGCCCATCGTAGGGCTGGGCACTTATCGCGGTTTCGATGTTGCCCCTGCAGACCCGGCCTACAAACAGTTGCCCGCCGTGCTCAACGCGTTGTTCGAGAAGGGCGGGACGCTAATCGACAGCTCGCCGATGTATGGCCGTGCCGAGCAGACCACCGGCGAATTGCTGTCGATCCATGAACCGCGCTCGCCGGCATTTCTGGCCACCAAGGTCTGGACGCGCGGACGTGAGGAGGGCATCGCGCAGATGGAGCAGTCGTTCCGGTTGCTGCAAACCGACCGGATCGATTTGATGCAGATTCATAATCTGCTGGACTGGAAAACCCACCTGCCGACGTTGCGGCAATGGAAGGAAGAAGGGCGCATTCGCTACATCGGTATCACCCATTACACGGCGTCGGCGTATGACGAAGTGGAGGCGGTGCTCAAGGCCGAAGCGCTGGATTTCCTGCAAATCAATTACGCGCTGGATGATCGCGGGGTCGAGAAGCGCATCCTGCCGCTTTGCCGCGAACGGGGTGTGGCGGTGATGTGCAATCGACCGTTTGGCGGCGGAGGCTTGATCGCCCGACTCAAAGGCAAACCGCTGCCGGGGTGGGCAGCACAGGTGCAGGTGAATAGCTGGCCGCAGCTGGCGCTGAAGTTTTTGCTCTCGCACTCGGCGGTGACCTGCGTCATACCGGGCACCGGGAACCCGCGTTACATGGCCGATAATGCCGGGGCGGGATTCGGGCCGATGCTGACGGGGGCGCAGCGTGAGCAGTTGATTGATCTGGTGGGGTAGGGGGAGGAGGTTGAAGATCAAAAGATCGCAGCCTCGTTTCACTCGACAGCTCCTACACTCCGATTAACCTGTCCCGTTTCGTGCGCTGCCTGCTGGCCA
This sequence comes from Pseudomonas sp. TNT3, assembly GCF_010095445.2. Classification (GTDB taxonomy): domain Bacteria; phylum Pseudomonadota; class Gammaproteobacteria; order Pseudomonadales; family Pseudomonadaceae; genus Aquipseudomonas. The sequence continues at coordinate 71,551 of NZ_WFGV02000030.1, read as the reverse complement.
GCGCATTGTTTGCCGCGCCGATCGCCTACGCGGCTGAGCCCGTCGTCCTGCACGTCGGTGATCAGAATTACTACAACGTCCGCGCCTCGGTCGAAGCCTCAGGCGTTCCATGCCGATTTTCTGGTGGGCCTGAACAAGGTCGGTGCCTGGGTCTGATGCTGTTCACTTAGCGATCGTCAGACGAGCAGGATCCTGTGGCGAGGGGATAAATCCCCTCGCCACACGCCGACCTGTGGGCAAAGAAGGCCAACCTGAACCAGAACCCAATAACTGACGGCCAGGCAGCGCTGGAACCAAACACTGTGTACCTTATCCAACCTCGGCCAGCAGCGAACTGCGGGCCGATAATGGATAAACGGGCGAAGGGTTTTTGCCATCAAACGTGACCGCAAGGGTCTGCCAAGGCAAAACATGAAACAGCTGTTCAAGGTTCTCGCTGCAATCGCCATCGTCACCGGGCTTGCCGGTTGCATCGCCGCCCCCATCGAAATGACCCCGCAGACCGAACAACGTCTGCGCGGGCAAGCACCGATTCGTTTTCTGCTGACCTTTGACGACGGTCCCAGTGCCTCGAGTTTCTGGAACCCGAGCATGACCGTGCTTGATAGCCTCGCGAGCAATCCGGTGCAGCCGAACATCAAAGCAGTGTTTTTCGTCCAGACCCGGGCTTCTCGGGCGGGGGGCAGTGAGATCGGGCGTGAGGTCATGCGCCGCGAGCAGGCCGAAGGTCAAATCCTGGGATTCCATACGGCCACGCCTGGGCATAGCAATCATCGCTCGCTCGATGACGTCGAGTTGGAGCAATCGCTCAGCAACGGCACCGCCGACATCGCGGCGATCACCGGCACGCCACCGACGCTGGTGCGCCCGCCGTTCTGGAATTACGACAAGCGCACGTTCGCGGCCTATCAACGCCATGGCTTGCAGGTGCTGCTGACGGACCTGAGTGCCAATGACGGCAAAATCTGGGGCTTTAACGCCAGTCCGCGACGGCGGGCCAACATGCTTCGGCAGCTGTCAGTGGTGCGCGAACGCATCGCACTCGGCGAACTGCCGACGGTGGATGGGGTGATTCCGGTCGTCGTGACCTTCCACGACCTGAACCGCTACACCGCCCGGCACGCCCGCGAGTACCTGCAAATCCTCATCGACAGCGCCAACACCACCGGGCTGAAACTGGCGCAGAAACCCTTTTACGACGATAAGGCCGAGCTGCAACGGGCTGCGACGGCGCGCACCGTCACCGACAGCTCCCAGGCGGTGCAGCTACCGGGCCTCTGGAACTGGATATGGGACGGGGATCGCCACTGATCAATGCCTGGAAATGAGAGGCACGTATCACTTTTTACTGGCGCAGGATTGGCCAAGGGCATCTATTCTCATTAAGTTCATCCGTCCCACTGCCGCCCGAGACGCCAGCCATGGTTCCCATTTCAGTCCTTTGCAACATTGTGGAGTGTGGTTTTACCCCGTTGTCCTGCGAATGCACGGAGAGCGGCGGATTGCTGCGTATTGAAGTGTTTGAACCCGACACCGGGCAGGTTGAACTGTTGATCTGCGGTGTGTCGACAGAGCAACTGACCAGCGTCCGCGCAATCTCCGAGCTGGTGGGCGAGTTACGCTCGGAGATGAACGCCGGACGCCGGGCGTTTGCCGGGTGAAGGTGGGTTTTCGGGACCTCTACGAACGCATGCCCGTACACCTGTAGGAGCTGTCGAGTGAAACGAGGCTGCGATCTTTTGATCTTGCCTTTTTAAAATCAAAAGATCGCAGCCTCGTTTCACTCGACAGCTCCTACAGGTCCTACAGGATCAACAGGATCAACAGGATCAACAGGATCAACAGGTTCAACAGGTCCTACAGTTCAGAAGGCGACAATTCCTCAATCATCCGCAAACAATGCCTCAACCCCGGTGATACATCCCCGACCCGTTGGCTGAGGATGATCGGCGACGTCGCGTTGTCTTCCAGCAGTGGGGTGAAACCGATGTCATCGCGGTGCAGCAACTGCACCGACGCCGGTACCAGCGTCACGCCAATTCCAGCCCCCACCAGGCCGATAGCCGTTTGCAGCTCGTTGGTCCATTGCGCCACATGAATGCTCACCCCATAGGATTCGAACAGGGCGATCACATGGTCGGCGTAGCTGGGCCGTGGGTTGACCGGGTACAGCACGAAGGGTTCTTTGGCCAGTTCGCGAAGGCTGATCGGCGCGCCCAGTAAAGGATGGCCGGCGGGCAGGGCGGCGACCAGGCGGTCTTCGGTCAGCACGGTCTGGAGGATGGCCGGATCATCAATACGAATCCGTCCGAAGCCGATGTCGATGCGTCCGGCCTTGAGCGCTTGCACCTGTTGCAGCGTGGTCATTTCCGACAACCCCAGTTCCAGCTCCAGCGGCTCGCCGCTGCGCAAGCGGCGGATCAGATCCGGCAGCACGCCATACAGGGTCGAAGGCGCGAAACCGATACCCAACCAGGTCTTTTCGCCCAGGCCGATCCGCCGGGTGTTGTCGCACACGTTGCCCAGTTGCTCGAGCAGGGCGCTGGAGTGTTCATGGAAAAACCGCCCGGCATCGGTCAGCTTCAGCGGTCGGCCACGTTCCAGCAACAGCACACCGAGTTCGTCTTCCAGCTGTTGGATCTGTCGGCTCAGGGGCGGTTGCGCGATGTGCAGCAGTTCTGCAGCGCGGGTGAAATTAAGGGTGTGAGCCAGCACCTGAAAATAGCGCAGGTGACGCAGTTCCATGGGACCTCCATAAGCCTGTCGTTTGCATACCTTAAAGGTATCAAGTCAGACCAATTCTATATTGGCTTCCCGAAAAAAGCCGTACGAGAATCGGTTCCAGAACTTTAAGAACCTGACGGGTATTGAAATGCTTGCGACAGCCATTGAATCGATCGAGACGATCATCGTCGATCTGCCGACCATCCGCCCGCACAAGCTGGCGATGCACACCATGCAGAACCAGACACTGGTGATCATTCGTGTTCGCTGTGCCGATGGCATCGAAGGCATCGGTGAATCCACCACCATCGGTGGGCTGGCCTACGGCAATGAAAGCCCCGACAGCATCAAGACCAACATCGATCGCCACTTCGCGCCGCTGTTGCTCGGCCAGGACAGCGCCAACGTGAACGCCGCGATGTTGCGGCTGGAGCGCAGCATTCGTGGCAACACCTTCGCCAAGTCAGGCATCGAAACCGCCTTGCTCGATGCCCAGGGCAAACGCCTCGGCCTGCCGGTGAGCGAGCTGTTGGGCGGTCGTGTGCGGGATGCGCTGCCAGTGGCCTGGACCCTGGCCAGCGGCGATACCGACAAGGACATCGCCGAAGCGGAAAAGATGCTCGACCTGCGCCGCCATCGGATCTTCAAGCTGAAAATCGGTGCCGGCGAAGTCAATCGCGACCTCGCTCACGTCATCGCCATCAAGAAAGCCCTGGGTGACCGCGCAAGCGTCAGGGTCGATGTCAATCAGGCCTGGGACGAAGCTGTTGCTGTGCGCGCCTGCCGGATTCTGGGCACGAATGGTATCGATCTGATCGAGCAACCGATCTCGCGCAATAACCGCTCCGGCATGGTGCGGCTGAATGCCGTGAGCCCGGCGCCGATCATGGCCGATGAATCCATCGAATGCGTGGAGGATGCGTTCAACCTGGCCCGCGAAGGCGCGGCGTCGATTTTCGCCTTGAAGATCGCCAAGAACGGCGGCCCTCGCGCGGTGCTGAAGACCGCCGCCATCGCCGAAGCGGCGGGTATCGGCCTGTACGGCGGAACCATGCTCGAAGGCGGTATCGGCACCATGGCGTCGGCCCATGCCTTCATCACGTTGAACAAGCTGGCCTGGGATACCGAATTGTTCGGGCCGTTGCTGCTGACCGAGGACATCCTCAGCGAGCCGCTGGTCTACCGCGATTTCGAGCTGCACGTGCCAAAAACACCGGGCCTGGGCCTGAGTCTGGATGAAGAGCGCCTGGCGTTTTACCGTCGCGACAAGTCATCCACCGTTCTGCATCACGTCTGAGGAGTGCATCATGCTGTTCCACGTAAAAATGACCGTGAACCTGCCGGTCGACATGAACCCTGAAGTGGCCGCCCGTCTGAAGGCTGACGAAAAGGCTTTCTCCCAGCGCCTGCAAGAGCAGGGCAAGTGGCGTCACCTGTGGCGCATCGCCGGGCTCTATGCCAATTACAGCGTGTTCGACGTCGACAGCGTTCAGGAGCTGCATGACCTGCTGATGCAATTGCCGCTTTACCCGTACATGGCGATCGAAGTCACCGCGATGTGCCGGCATCCTTCGTCGATTCGCGAGGATGACCGCTGAGCCCAGCCTGCTCAGTTCGCTACGCTAATAATTACAAGATGAGGAACCACCATGAACGTCAAGATTTCCCACACTGCCGCTGCCCAGAAATTTCTCGAAGAAGCCAGTGGCCTGCAAAACGACGCCGGCAGCCCGCGTGTCAAAGCCCTGGTTTATCGCATCCTGCGTGACTCCGTGAACATCATCGAAGACCTGGCCGTGACGCCGGAAGAGTTCTGGAAAGCCGTCAACTACCTCAACGTGTTGGGCGCGCGCCAAGAGGCCGGACTGGTAGTGGCAGGGCTTGGGCTGGAGCATTACCTCGACCTGCTGATGGACGCCGAAGACGAGGCGGCCGGCAAGGCTGGCGGCACGCCACGGACCATCGAAGGGCCGTTGTATGTGGCCGGTGCACCGCTCTCGGACTTCGAAGCGCGGCTCGATGATGGCGTGGATCCGGGTGTGACGCTGTTCATGCAGGGCCAGGTGCTCAACACCGCGGGCGAACCGCTGGCCGGCGCGGTCGTGGACGTCTGGCACGCCAATACCGGCGGCACCTACTCGTACTTCGATACCACCCAATCGGAATTCAACCTGCGCCGGCGCATCGTCACTGACGCCGAGGGTCGTTATCGCTTTCGCAGCATCGTGCCGTCGGGCTATGGCTGCCCGCCGGATGGTCCGACCCAGCAACTGCTCGATCAGCTGGGGCGTCATGGTCAGCGGCCGGCGCACATTCACTTCTTCATTTCCGCGCCGGATCATCGCCACCTGACCACCCAGATCAACCTGGATGGCGATGAGTACCTGCACGACGATTTCGCTTATGCCACCCGTGATGAGCTGATCGCAAAAATCACCTTCAGTGAAGATCAGGCACGTGCAGCGGCGCATGGCGTGAGCGGTCGGTTTGCCGAAATCGAATTCGACTTCACCCTGCAGTCGTCCGCCCAACCGGACGAGCAACAGCGCCCTGAGCGGGTCCGCGCACTGGAGGATTGACTCAGGATTTGAACCAACCCTGTAGGAGCCGAGCTTGCTCGCGATGGCGGTGTGTCAGTTGAAGAGATTTAAACTGATACAGCGCCATCGCGAGCAAGCTCGGCTCCTACAGGGGAGGCGGTTACCTGTCGTGGACACTGTTCTAGAATGACCCGACGCAACCTAAAACAACAACGAGAGTGCCCCGATGATGCACGCGCAGCTGTTGAGTCAGCGCAGCAGAGTATTCGACCACGCCGATCCTTATGCGGTGTCGGGTTACGTCAATCAGCATGTCGGTAATCACCACATTCTGATGCCTCGCGCGGGGCGTCCGCTGGCCAGTCTCGATCATCGTAAATTCGCCAGCCTCGACCTCTGCCGCATCAGCTATGGCGCCCCTGTGCGGGTGACGTCGGGTGCGCTGGACAGCATTTATCACTTGCAGGTGTTACTCGGTGGTCATTGCCTCTGGCGGGGGCATGGCGAGGAGCATTATTTCGCGCCTGGTGAACTGTTGTTGATCAACCCCGACGATCCGGTGGACCTGACCTATTCCGACGATTGCGAAAAATTCATTCTCAAAGTCCCGGCATTGCTGCTCGAATCCGTGTGCAACGAACAGCGTTGGCATTATCCGGACCAGGGCGTGCGGTTTCTGGAGAATTGCTATCAGCTCAACGAGCTGGAAGGTTTTGTGGGGCTGCTGGCGATGATTTGCCAGGAAGCCGAGGCCACTGAGCAAATCCCCAAGGTGCAGGAGCATTACGCGCAGATCATAGTCAGCAAGATGCTGAGTTTGATGAAAACCAATGTCAGCCGCGTCAACCCGGGTTCGCCGTCGGCAACGTTCGAGGCGATTGCCGACTACATTGCGCGCAATCTCAAGCACGACATCGACAGCGAAGAACTGGCACGCCAGGCGCACATCAGCCTGCGTTCGTTGTACGGATTGTTCGAGCGCAACGCCGGCACCACGCCGAAAAGCTACATCCGCCAGAAACGTCTGGAACGTATCAACGCCTGCCTGAGCGACCCCACCTGCAACGTGCGCAACGTCACGGAAGTGGCGATGGATTACGGCTTCCTGCACCTGGGAAGGTTCTCCAGCAGCTACCGCCAACAGTTCGGCGAACTGCCTTCCGATACCCTCAAGCGTCGGCATTGATGTAACTACAACACAAAACCTGTAGCAGCTGCCGAGCCCGCGAGGCTGCGTTCGAGTGCGCAGCGCTCGCAAAATGGCAGGCGAATGCTGCGCATCCGAACGCAGCCTCGCGGGCTCGGCAGCTGCTACAGGGGGCGGCGCCGGTTTCTGTATTGCACAAAACGGATACAGGTCTGCACCCTTCGGATAGTCCGCCTCAACCCCCCGACCTAGCATGGCCCTGCCTGAACAAAAACAATGGAGGCGGCGGCCATGACCCTGCGACCCGAATACCTTCACTCCTTGCTTGAAGACAATCCAGAGCAAGGCATCTATCGCTGCAAGCGCGAGATGTTTACCGACCCGCGCTTGTTCGACCTGGAGATGGAACACATCTTCGAAGGCAACTGGCTGTACCTCGCCCACGAAAGCCAGATCCCCAACAAGAACGATTTCTACACCACCACCATGGGGCGCCAGTCGATCTTTATCGCGCGCAACAAGGACGGTGAACTCAACGCGTTCATCAATGCCTGCAGCCACCGTGGTGCGACGCTTTGCCGGCACAAGTCCGGCAACAAGAGCTCCTACACCTGCCCGTTCCACGGCTGGACCTTCAACACCTCCGGCAAGCTGCTCAAGGTTAAAGACCCGGCAGCGGCAGGCTACCCGGCGAGTTTCAACTGCGAAGGCTCCCACGACCTGACCAAAGTCGCCCGTTTCGAGTCCTATCGCGGCTTCCTGTTCGGCAGCCTCAAGACCGACGTGGTGCCGCTGGTGGAGCACCTGGGCGAGTCAGCGAAAATCATCGACATGATCGTCGACCAGTCCGCCGATGGCCTTGAAGTGCTGCGCGGTTCCTCCAGCTACATCTACGAAGGCAACTGGAAGCTCACCGCCGAAAACGGCGCCGATGGCTATCACGTCAGCTCCGTGCACTGGAACTACGCGGCCACGCAGAACCAGCGCAAGCAGCGCGAGGCCGGTGACAGCAACCCGACCATGAGCGCCGGCACCTGGGCCAAACAGGGCGGTGGTTTCTATTCGTTCGACAAGGGGCACATGCTGCTCTGGACTCGCTGGTCCAATCCCGAGGACCGCCCGCTGTACGAGCGCCGCGACGAGTTGGCCAATGATTTTGGTAAAGCCCGTGCCGACTGGATGATCGAGAACTCGCGCAACCTGTGCCTGTACCCGAACGTGTACCTGATGGACCAGTTCAGCTCGCAGATTCGCATCGCCCGGCCGATTTCGGTCAACCGCACGGAAATCACCATCTATTGCATCGCCCCCAAAGGCGAAAGCGATCACGCGCGGTCGAGCCGAATTCGTCAGTACGAAGATTTCTTCAACGTCAGTGGCATGGCCACGCCGGACGATCTGGAAGAGTTCCGGTCCTGCCAGACCAGCTACCAAGGCAGCGTCACCACCTGGAACGACATGTCCCGGGGGGCTGAGCACTGGATTGAAGGGGCCGACGAAGCCGCGAAGGAAATCGACCTGCATCCGCTGCTCAGCGGCGTGCGCACCGAAGACGAAGGGCTGTTCGTGCTGCAGCACAAATACTGGCAGCAGACCATGCTCAAGGCCTTGGCCGTCGAGCAGTCCGCGCTGATTGCCGTGGAGGAAGTGTGATGATCGCCACCTATGACGCCGTGCGGGATTTTCTCTACCGCGAAGCGCGCTACCTCGACGACCGCCAGTGGGATGAATGGCTGGAGATGTACGCACCGGACGCGACATTCTGGATGCCTTCGTGGGACGACAACGACGAGCTGACCGAAGACCCGCAACGGGAGATCTCACTGATCTGGTACGGCAACCGCACGGGGCTTGAAGATCGCGTATTCCGCATCAAGACCGAGCGTTCCAGCGCGAGCATTCCGGACACGCGCACCTCCCACAACATCAGCAACATCGAGCTGCTTGAACAGGCCGACGGGGTCTGCAAGGTGCGCTTCAACTGGCACACCCTGAGTTTTCGCTACAAGACCGTCGACAGCTATTTCGGCAGCAGTTTCTACACCCTCGATGTGCGCGGTGAAAACCCGCTGATCAAGGCCAAGAAAGTGATCCTGAAGAATGACTACGTTCGCCAGGTCATCGATGTTTACCACCTGTGAGGCAACCGTCATGACGCATTCCATTGCATTGAATTTCGAAGACGGCGTCACTCGTTTCATCGACGCCAGTCCCCATGAAACCGTGGCGGATGCAGCCTACCGCCAAGGCATCAACATTCCGCTGGACTGCCGCGACGGCGCTTGCGGCACCTGCAAGTGTTTTGCCGAAGCCGGGCGCTATGACCTCGGCGAGGAATACATCGAAGACGCTCTCAGTGCCGATGAGGCCGAGCAAGGGTTTGTGCTGACCTGCCAGATGCGTGCGCAGAGCGATTGCGTGGTACGCGTGCCAACGTCTTCGGATGTCTGCCGTACGCGCCAGGCCCGTTACGACGGCACCATCAGCGCGGTGCGCCAGTTGTCCGACAGCACCATCGCGCTGTCGATCAAGGGCGAGGCGCTGAGCAAGCTGGCGTTCCTGCCAGGGCAGTATGTGAACCTCGCGATTCCCGGCAGCGAGCAGACGCGGGCCTATTCCTTCAGCTCGTTGCAGCGCGACGGTGAAGTCAGTTTCCTGATTCGCAACGTGCCTGGCGGCTTGATGAGCAGCTTCCTCACCGGCATGGCCAAGGCCGGCGACAGCATGAGCCTGGCCGGGCCGTTGGGCAGTTTTTACCTGCGCGATATCCGCCGTCCGTTGTTACTGTTGGCCGGTGGCACCGGCTTGGCGCCCTTTACCGCCATGCTGGAAAAGATTGCCGAGCAGGGCAGTGAGCATCCGCTGCACCTGATCTATGGGGTGACGCATGATTTCGATCTGGTGGAACTCGATCGCCTGGAAGCCTTCGCCGCACGCATCCCGAATTTCAGCTTCAGTGCCTGCGTCGCCAGCCCTGACAGTCAGCACCCGTTGAAGGGTTACGTGACCCAGCACATCGAACCGCGGCATTTGAACGACGGTGACGTGGACGTCTACCTGTGCGGCCCGCCGCCGATGGTCGAAGCGGTCAGCCAGTTCATCCGCGATCAAGGCATTGCCCCGGCGAATTTCTACTACGAGAAATTCGCCGCCAGCGCGGCCTGAATAATTACATCGCCGAACACGCACCACCTGTAGCAGCTGGCGAAGCCTGCGTTCGGCTGCGAAGCAGTCGTGAAACCAAGCGACGCGGTGTGTCACGGAAACCTCGCATGTAGTTTTTACGACTGCTGCGCAGCCGAACGCAGGCTTCGCCAGCTGCTACACGGGCGCCTGATACCGATTTGTGCAAAGAGGTAGGTATGAACAGATTTCACGAAAAAGTCGCGCTGATCACCGGTGCGGCCCAAGGCATCGGCCGGCGCGTCGCTGAGCGCATGGCGGAGCAAGGGGCACGCTTGATCCTGGTTGACCGCTCCGAATTGGTGTTCGAGTTGCAACAGCAATTAGGCCAGGACAGCCTCGCGCTGACCGCCGACCTCGAGCAATACACCGAATGCAGCCGTGTCATGCAGGCGGCGGTCGAGCGGTTTGGTCGACTCGACATCCTCATCAACAACGTCGGCGGCACTATATGGGCCAAGCCTTTCGAGCACTACGAGCCGTCGCAGATCGAGGCCGAAGTCCGCCGCTCGCTGTTTCCGACGCTGTGGTGCTGCCATGCCGCGCTGCCGTTCATGCTGGAGCAAGGCAGTGGTGCGATCGTCAACGTGTCCTCCATCGCCACGCGCAGCGTCAACCGTGTGCCCTACGGCGCGGCGAAGGGCGGGGTCAATGCACTGACTGCCTGCCTGGCGTTTGAAACGGCTGGCCGCGGTGTACGAGTCAACGCCACGGCTCCCGGTGGCACCGAAGCGCCGCCACGGGTAATACCGCGCAATAGCGCTGAACAAAGCGCAGAAGAGAAGGTGTGGTATCAGCAGATTGTCGATCAAACCCTCGACAGCAGTCTGATGAAGCGCTACGGAACACTGGATGAGCAGGCCAGCGCCATTCTGTTTCTGGCCAGCGACGACGCGTCTTACATCACCGGCATGGTCATGCCAGTGGGCGGCGGCGATCAAGGCTGATCCGGATCGAATCGGTGCCTACAAGCGGCGCCTGAACGCGTTGACGATTCGTAGCGTGGCGTCGTTTGTGTTGAGGTTGTTGACCGCGTCCAGCGGATGCCAGACGCAGTCGACGATCTCATTCAAAGGGCGTGCGGCGTCGTAATTCACCACCGATGCTTCGTAGACGTGGTGAAGGGTGTCGCCGGATTCCAGTTCCATCAGGTAGAGCATGTCGTCCACCCCAAGCCCGGTTTCCTCCTGAAGCTCGCGAACGGCGGCGGCCGCAACGGTTTCGTTGCGCTCGACTTTTCCGCCGGGCAAGGTCCAGCGACATCGGGATTTACGCACCAGCAGGACGTGCCGGTCCTGCTCGCAGATGACAGTCGCGCGTACTTTCATGTGTAGTTTCCATAGGCCGGCAGTCACAAGACAGTCATAAAACTGCAACAAATGCGCCTGATCGAAACCGGCGGTCTGAGCTTTGGAGTTGGCGATTGTGCCGAAAGTGCAATCTTATTTGCCGCGACGTCTGGTCGGCACCTTGGCGGCAGTCAGGTGTAAGGTAGGCACGTCAACCCTGGATATTCCTGCCTGAATGGAGGTGTACATGAGCGTTCCGATGTTGAACAAAATGCACATGAATGGTTACGACGTACTCAGCGTTAACAACGGCCCGTGGCGCGTATGCACCAAAAGTGACCGGCTTGGCGCGTTTCCCAGCCGAGAAGAAGCGTTGGCGTTTGCGGCAGCGTTGCCTGCGTATCGCGCGCGATCGTCTCGGCCTGCAAACAATCAGTAGCTAATAGAAGCATTAATGTGGCGAGGGAGTTTACTCCCGCTGGACTGCGCAGCAGTCCCATCTTCTGGGGCCGCTTCGCAGCCCAGCGGGAGTAAACTCCCTCGCCACACATACTTCTTTGCCACATATACTCCCTCGACACGAAAGCTCCCTCTTCACATCAAAACTGTTCGGCGCTTAAGCCGCTTTGTTACGAGTAATGGTCTTGGCCTTCACCTCTTCGGCATACCCCGCCAGTCGTGCTTCGTCCCCCTGAAACAACTCGCACAGTCGCTTGGCCGCCTCCGCGTCCACGTCATTGCCGGCCATGCGCAGTTGTTCTGCAATACGCAGCAACTCGACCGCCGACCATCGCAGATCCGAAGCGACGCCCTGCAGATCCCGCCGAAGTTGCTGTTCCGATTCGTTGAGCCACATGCTGACCTCCTGCAATAAATTCTCCGTTACGAAAGACTAGACCCAAATCAGAGGTGGGGCAGGGCGATGCCGTTATCCCTTGAGGCGCTGCCGTTGGTCGGGAACATTAATGCGAACGAAAAGGCTGGATGTCGTATTGGAATAGCGACTATTCGCAAGGGCGAGGCCACTTCAATGACGACCACCGATGATTTCAGGTTCCACGCCCATGAGCTGATCGTCGAGCTGGACGCGGCCACTACGGAAATGATGATGCTGATTTCGGCTCATCAGCTCAACGGCCCGGAATGGGAAAGGGTCACGCAGCGGCAACATGACGCCTATGAGCGTTGGATGAAGTACCTCAACGAGAGGTCCTATCCGAATGCCACGGAACCTTCCGATAACAAACCAGCTGATTAAGATTGTCTGAGCGAATGGATGTCTGCACCACGACACGCTACATTTTCCTTTTCAGGAAAAGGAAGTGTCATGCGGATGCTTATTGCGGGAGTCATGCTGGTGTCGCTGGCGGGTTGCTCGTTGCCCGCTTCCGTAGTGCCAGGGGAGCCGAATGTCAGCAAGTACAGTGAGAAACCGCCCAAGGAATACGCGGCGTGCGTGCTGCCGTTGTGGCAGAAAGAAGTCTCGAACACTAAACAGACCTCGATTTCCAACGGCTACAGAATCAATGCGCCGGGCATCATTACGGCCGACGAGATTCTGGACATCGTGAAGTCGAAGGACGGCAGCCGGGTTTCGTTGTACCAGGGGCCACCGTGGGCGAAATCGGGAGCACTGCGCCAGGCGGTGCGCGATTGTCTCTGAGGCTTAGTCAGTGATGTCGTTCACCGGGATGGCTTGCGGGTTCACGTTGCTTTTTTTCTCGCGACGTTCATTCATCCAGTGGTCCACCTGCTCACCAAATTCCGCTGGAGCCTTGCGTCCGACCTTTCTGGCGAGATCAAGAATGGTCTGCTGAGACAACGCCTCTTCCATGCGTTTTTGCGCATTCATCATCGCGCCGTGAACCGAGCAGGGACCATCGAGGGCCCACTCGGGCACAGTCCCTTCGAACAGGGCGCAACGCCCGCGAATCTCCCGGCAATCGAAAATCAGCTTGCGACCGTCAATGGCGTTGACGATGTCGAGCAGGCTGATTTCGTCCGAAGGCCGGGCCAGCTTGAACCCACCGCGTACGCCTTCAGTGGCGACCACCAATTTCGCCTTGGCCAGTTTGGTGAAGATTTTCGCCAGGTAGTCCAACGGCACGCCTTGCAACTCGGCGAGATCGCGCACGCTCGCCTCGCGGGTATCTCCGCGATTGCCTACCAGAAAAATCAGGCAATGAATGCCGTACTCAACGCCTGCGCTGTAAAGAGACATTTTGATCTCCGACTAATGTTGTCGCCAATATTAGCAGCCGACCGGGAGCAGGACAATCACCGCAAATCCGCGATTTAGCCATTTGCATGCGAAAAAACAATCGATACGGATGATGGTAACCATCAAAAAATACCGATTGCTCTTAATAACTAGGATTAATATAGTCGTAGTTGTCCGGTCGGCGGCACACACTAGCCAGCGGAACCTTTAACAATTTCAACACGCGGTTTTTCCCTGGAGATAACGATGAAACAGCACATTCTGGTAATCGGCGCAGGTTTCGGTGGCATGTGGACGGCGTTGAGCGCCACGCGCCTGTTCGACATTCACGGTCATGACGACGTTGAAGTCACCGTGCTGGCCCCGCAGGCCGAGCTGCGCGTGCGTCCGCGATTCTACGAACCGAATGCACATCAACTGGCCGCGCCGCTTGGCGAGCTGTTCGATGCGGTTGGCGTCAAGTTCATCAAGGGCGCTGCCGAGACAATCGATGTGCAGAGCAAACAGGTGGGTTACCGCGATGATTCAGGCACCCAGCAGGTATGCAGCTACGACAAACTCGTTCTGGCCACTGGCAGCCGTCTCGCCGTGCCAAACACGGCGGGTGCGGTCGAGCATGCGTTTGATGTCGACCAGATCGAAGAAGCCGTCCGCCTGGAAAACCATCTCAAATCCTTGAAGCAACTGCCGCAGAGCAAGGCGCGCAATACCGTCGTGGTCGCCGGTGGTGGTTTTACCGGTATTGAAACCGCAACCGAAATGCCCGCTCGACTGCGCGCCATCCTCGGCGACGCTGCAGACATCGAAGTGATCATCGTTGATCGTGGTGAAAAAATCGGCGCGTCGATGGGGGCCGAGATCAGCGTTTCGATTGCTTTGGCCAGCGCCGAAGTGGGCGTTGAATGGCGTTTGAAGTCGTCGGTGGTGTCTGTCGATGAAAACGGCGTGACCTTGGCCGACGGCCAGCGGATCGACGCTAAAACCGTGATCTGGACCACCGGCGTGCGCGCCAGCTCACTGACCGAACAAGTGCCCGGTGAGCGCGACGCGCTGGGTCGTCTGCATGTGGACAGCCATTTGAAAGTCATTGGCCAGGACGACATCTTCGCCACCGGTGACGTGGCCTATGCCGCCTCCGATGACATCGGCAACCACGCGATGATGACCTGCCAGCACGCGATCGTTTTGGGCCGTCATGCCGGTAACAACGTGGCCGCGCAGATCCTCGGCGTTGATCCGACCCCTTACCGCCAACCCAAGTACGTGACCTGCCTGGACCTGGGTGCCTGGGGCGCGGTGTACACCGAGGGCTGGGATCGCCAGGTGAAGTTGGTCAGGCAGGAAGGCAAGGCGCTGAAAACCCAGATCAACACCCAGTGGATCTACCCGCCGGCGGCAAATCGTGAAAGCGCTTGGGCGGCGGCGGATCCGTTGATTCCGATTGCTTGAGGCTTTGCCTGAGAGATGTCGCCCCCTCTAATGCTGTTCACTAAGAATTTTCGAAGCGAATGAAATCCCGTGGCGAGGGAGCTTGCTCCCGCTGGGCTGCGCAGCAGTCCTTGTTTCAGAGGGCCGCTTCGCGGCCAACGGGAGCAAGCTCCCTCGCCACAGGAAACAATGTTGCGCTTAAGTAAACTGCATTTCCTCTATCGGAGGTGTTTAGCGTTCAAAATAATCAACATCACCTTGCCGTTATGAAATATCCCGTGTATTTTTTCATGAAATTTGAATAATAAAATTTCATGAGGCCCGCATGTTTCAGCAATCCGATCAGCACGTCGACAGCTATTACGCCCACACTTGCGCTGACCGTCTGATTGATCGCACCCCTCTGGAAGGCGAGCGCGACACCGAAGTACTGATCATCGGCGCTGGCTTCAGCGGTCTGCACACGGCGCTGCGCCTGGCGTTGGCCGGTAAGCGGGTGACGGTGCTGGAAGCCAGTCGGGTCGCCTGGGCGGCGTCTGGACGCAATGGCGGGCAGGCGATTCTCGGGTGGTCCTGTGACATGCCGCCCCTGGAAGCCGCGCTGGGTCTCGAACGCGCGCGGCGCTTGTGGGACGGTATGCGCTGGGCTGCTCGGGAATTGCGTGACTTGCCGGGTCGCCATTATTTCGATTGTGATTATCGTCCCGGCCACCTCTGGACATCAGTGATGCCGCGACGAGTCAGTCTGCTGACGGAGTGGCAACACGAGGCCAGCCACAAGTGGGGCCACGATGGATTGCAGTTCATTGCCAAGGAGCAGTTGCCGCAATGGGTGGCCAGTGATCGCTATCAGGCCGGGCTGTTCGATCCGGAAGGCGGGCACCTCAATCCACTGAAACTCGCCCTCGGCCTGGCGGCTGCCATTGAACGCGCCGGTGGACGCATTCACGAACTCAGCAAAGCGACGAGCTATCGCGAAGAAAACGGACGCTATTCCGTCGACACCGAGCGCGGGTGCATTCGCGCGGATGTGCTGGTGCTGGCGTGCAATGCCTACCTCGATCAACTGGATCCCCAGCTGTCGAGTTGTGTGCTGCCAGTCGGTACCTATCAGGTGGCCACTGAACCGCTCTCGGAAGAGCTGGCCATCACGCTGCTGCCGCGCAATGTGTGCGTGACCGACAACCAGTTCGTGCTCGATTATTTCCGCCGTACGCCGGATAACCGGCTGCTGTTCGGCGGTGGCTGCACCTACCTTGGCGGTATGCCCAAGGACATCGCCGCTGCGACCCGGCCGTATCTGGAACGCGTGTTTCCTCAACTCCAGGGTGTCGGTCTGGAATTCGCCTGGGGCGGGCACATCGACCTCACCCTCAAGCGCACGCCGGACATCGGTCGACGCGGCGATCTGTACTGGATGCAAGGTTACTCCGGGCACGGCGTACTCCCGACCCTGGCCGGGGCTCGCGCGGTGTCTGATGCGATCCTCGGTCAACCGGATGAACTCGCGTTGTATCAGGGGCTGGTCAACGACCGCTTCCCCGGCGGCAAGTACATGGCCGCTCCTCTGGAAGCCATTGGCAAAGCCTGGTATCGCCTGCGCGACAGCCTCTGAACCGCACTATTTCTGGAAGCTATCTAGATGGACATGCAAGAAGAAATATCGGCGCTGGCGATCCTGATCCAGGACCTGCGCAAACACAAAAAGTACACGCTCAAGGAGCTGGCGGACAAAATCGGCCGTTCGGTCGGCTTCCTTTCTCAGGTCGAGCGCGGCTTGTCCCGGCCCACGGTGGCCGACTTGACCGCCATCAGCGAAACCCTCGGCGTGCCGACCACCTATTTCTACAGCCTGCCCAAACCCATGGCCCTGCCGTGGGTGACCCGTCCGGACGAACGCCGCACGTTGTACTACGCAGACGGCATCACCGACATCCTCGTCTCGCCGAAAATGCGGGCGTCCTTCTCGATGCTCGAAAGCCGGCTCGAGGCGGGTGCCAGCAGTGGTGACCGGCACATGAACGACAGCTCGGAGCAGGGCGGTTATGTCCTCGAAGGCGAGCTGACGCTGTGGCTGGATGACGATCAACCGGTCACGTTGCGCACCGGTGACAGCTTCCAGCTGGCCAGTCATACCCACTGTCGTTACGGCAATCTCACCGACCAACTTACCCGCGTGCTCTGGGTTTACACCTGATAACAACAAGGAACATTACGATGGATGCTGTCTGCTCTGATCTGGTTGCTGAAGTGCGTGCGTTTCGCCAGCGTTTTCCGGATGTGCGATACGTTGATCTGATCGCCCTGGACATCCCCGGGCATTTTTACGGCAAGCGCTACCCGATCGAGATGCTCGAAAAAGTAGCCGCCGGCAGCGTGTTGAAACTGCCGCAGAACTGCGTGCTGCTGGGCACTCAGGGTGGGCTGTTCAAAATCGGCGATTACTGCTTCAACGACGGTGACCCGGACGCCGCGCGTCGACTGGTGCCTGGAACACTGAAACTGGTGAGTTGGGAAAAGCAACCGCTGGGGCAGATGCTGATTACCTCGGACGGCACTGCCAATCCGATCGAGTTCGAACCCCGTGAAGTCCTGGCGCAGGTGCTGCAACGGCTGAACCGCAAAGGGATCTTTCCGGTGGTCGCGTTCGAGCTGGAGTTCTATCTGTTCGACCGTCAGCTGCGTGACGGCCTGCCGCAGTTCCCCCGTGATCCGCTGACCGACGATGCCGATGATCAGCCGAACATGCACATCGAGCGGCTGTCGCGCTTTTCAACGGTACTGGACGACATGGTCGAGACCGCACGCGAGCAAGGCATCGAGACCACGGTGATCACGGCGGAGTTGGGGCCGGGGCAATTCGAGATCAACTTCGGTCACCTTGACGATGGCCTGCGTGCGGCGGACTGGGCGGCGTTGTTCTGCCGAAGCAGCCGAGGCGTGGCCCTCAAGCACCATTACCGCGCCAGTTTCATGGCCAAGCCCTATGTGCAGCACCCCGGCAGCGGCATGCATGTGCACGTGAGTCTTTACGACGAAGCCGGGAACAACCTGCTGGCGGCCAATGATCAGCAACCCCTGCGGCATGCTGTTGCCGGCTGTCTTGAGGTGTTGCCTCACTGCATGCCGATCTTCGCGCCTAATCACAACGCCATGCGTCGTTTGAGCGGCACGGTCAACACCGCCACTCGAGCCAGTTGGGGTTTTGAAGATCGGGATGCCTGTTTGCGGGTGCCTGATTCAGACCTGAAAAACCTGCGCATTGAGCACCGTTTGTCGGGAGCCGATGCCAACCCTTATCTGGTGTTGGCAGCCATTTTGGTCGGCTTGGAGCAAGGGCTGGAAGCCGGCCAGGAACCGATCACACCACTGAACGAAGATCGCAACAGCGGCATTGGTTTCCCGACCCAAATGCTCGAAGCGGTGCAAGCCATGCAAGGCTATGCGCCCGTTCGCGAAGGGTTGGGCGCGGAATTTGTGGACGTGTATTGCGAGAACAAACGCCAGGATCATTTGGCGTTCATGGAGGAAATCAGCGCGCGGGAATACCGTTGGTTCATGTAGTGGCATCCTTAAAAAATGTGTGGATATATAAGGACTTATAAACCTTAGTAACTTTATGGTTAATCAAAACATATTGTTACATGGGGAAATATTCAGTAATATTCGCCCCGCGTTCACCACCACGGTTTATGCATTTTTAAGTCCCAGGCGTCCATCAGCTGCCTGGGATTTTTTTTGCCCGAAATTTGGCCCACCGCTTTTCTCGTGGATGCGCTCCCACAAGATACTCGGGAAGAAACCTTGAATATCGAGCAAGTCACTCACGGCAATGCTTCCCATTTGACCTGGGTTACCCCGGACTTTTCGGCGTGCAGGCGCAGCGCCGCAAAATCCTCCTGCGCATCATCGTCCCCGTACACAAGGCCCACACCCGCGTGCAGGCAGGCGTAATACCAGGCATCGGCATCGGTCATGTATGAGTCGGGCTGGACGAACACCTGTCGGGCGTCGTTCAAGCGGTAAGTGATTTGAAAATGCAGGGCGCGCATCCGATTCTCCAGGCGAAGCCACTACGACCTTGCTGGCCCATCGCCAGTTCCCTTTCTTTTCGGATGCGCGACTTGGATTACCGCGAGGCTTGCTCCAGTACAGGTCGATGTTTGTTACCCAACTTCATCAACCCGTAGTAGCTCAGCGCCGGCACCAGCAACCCGACGATCCATGCCAGGTCCACGCCATCCAGTGCCGTGGCGATCGGGCCGACATACAATGTGGTGTTCATGAACGGAATTTCCAGAGCAATGGCCAGCAGGAAACTGCCGCAGGCAATCCAGTTGATGCGCCCGTAGATGCCGTTCATGTCGAAGATGTCATCGATGCGGTACTGACCTTTGCGCAGGCAGTAGTAGTCCACCAGATTGATAGCGGTCCACGGGATCAGGAAGTAGCTCATGAAGAAGATGAAGTTGAGGAAGAAGTTGATGAAATCGTCCTGACTGATGGTGCACAGGGCCGTCGCCACCAGGCTGATCACCAGCATGAACAGACCCCGCACCCGAGGCGTGACTTTGAGTCGGGCAAAGGGCTCGATGACGGTAACGGTCGACATGAAGGCGCCGTACAGGTTGAACACGTTGATCGAAACCTGGCCGTAAAGGATGAACGCGAACAACAGCACCGCGCCGCTGCCGAACAACCCGGCAACATTCCCCCCCACGTTGCTGGAAAAGTCGCCGATGCCGACGCTCAGGATCGCACCGAGAATCATCATCCACGCACCGCCACTGACCGTACCGGCATAGCTGTACCAGAACACTTTGGCGCTCGAGGTGTGTTCAGGCAGGTAGCGGGAATAGTCCGCCACATACGGCGCGTACGACAGCTGCCAGGTGACCGCGATGCTCACCGCCACCAGAAATTTCGAGAGCACAAAACCGGTCGGCAGCCATTGTTCGCTCGGGATCTGCAGCTGCAATGCAAACAGCGTGGCGGCGGCGAACACCAGCAGTGACAGCAACGACAGCAGCTTTTGCAGTCGATGGATCAGTCGATAGCCATACAGGGCGACGACAAAACACAGCGTGCCGATCAGGTAGATGTTGCCGGTCGCCGGTAACGGGCTGACGGACTCCAGTGCCTGGGCCGCCAGCAATGTATTGCTGACGAAGAAGCCCAGGTAGATCAGCATCACGAACAGCAGCGGCAGCACTGCCCCCAGCACGCCGAATTGCGCGCGGCTCTGGATCATCTGCGGAATGCCCAGTTTCGGTCCTTGAGCAGAATGCGAGGCCATGAAAATCGCCCCCAGCAGCGATCCGACGATGATCGCCAGTGCGCTCCAGAACAGGTTGAGCCCCATCACCACCGGCAGCACGCCGGAAGCGATGGTGGTGATGTTCATGTTGGCGCCGAACCAGATGAAAAACAGTGAGCCCGGTTGGCCATGACGCTCGGACGACGGGATGAAATCGATGCTTCTTTTTTCGACTTGCATGGCGATTACTCCTGAGTCCGGTCGAGGTGGGTGTGGAGGCGGGCGATGGCGCTTGCGAACTCATGAGGCTGATGGGCGAACTGGTCCGGGTGTTCGGCAATCAGGCTCAAGTAATCGTGCTGGTCCATGGCGCGCAGGCACTGGGCACAGGTCAGGATTTCCAGGGCATACACCCAGTTGGCCATGATCAACAACGCCGCATAATGTCCTGCCAGGGTGGTCGTGGTGCAGGCGTCGCTCACCAGGCGAACCTGATACCCCAGGGCAAAGGCATCGAACACGCTGCTCAGTACGCAAACATCGGTCAATACGCCGCTGACGATCAGCGTGTCGACGCCCAGCGCCTTGAGTCGGGCATCCAGATCGGTGCGGTGGAAGGCACTGTAGCGGCCTTTGTCCACCACCTGTTCGTCGGCGCGGGGAGCGAGGCGTTCGATGATGTCGACACTCGGGGTTCCGGCGCGATAACCCGCAGGACCACCATCGCCCGCACGGGGTTCGCCGCGCGGCATGTCGGAGCCGTCGGCCTGATTGATGTGGCGGGAATAAATAACCGGAATCCGCTGACGGCGGGAGGTATCGAGCAGGTCGGCGGTATTGCTCACAACCGACTCGAAGTTTTCCAGGACGAAGCCGTCCTCTTGCTGCATGTCGATGATCAACAGCGCGTTGTTATTGTTCATTGGGCAAACCTGATCATGAGCGAAACACAATGCACCCGCCGCGTCTCGCGTTCGCGGCAGACGGGTGCGTGAAAGGCTGTTCGGGTGAGCTCAGTGAACTATTTGCCAGAAGCCATTCTGCTTGGCCGAGACACTGGCGCGCAGACGTTTGAGATGGATGTGCGAAGCGGTCCATTCGCCGCGCAGATAGGCCTGCTCGGCGCCGGAGGGAAGGGCAAGTGACGGGAGACGATCACTGTTCATGGGAAGGACCCTGCACATCGGTCTGCACATTGATATACACATCGGCTCGCGTCCGAAGGGCAGGGTGGGGACTCAGCGGAACGCCGGCACGACGTGTTTGATAAACAACTCCAGGGATTTTTTCTTTTCCGCGTGGGGCAGGCTGTTATCGCACCAGAAGCTGAACTCGTCGACGCCCAGTTCTTCGTAGTATTTGATGCGCGGGATGATTTCTTCGGCCGTGCCGATCATCGCGGTCTTGTGCAGGCTTTCCAGTTCGAACTCGGGGCGCCCGGCGAATTTTTCTTCAGGACTTGGCTCCAGGAAACCGTTGACCGGCACGGTCTTGTTGCCGAACCAGGCATCGAAGGTGCGGTAGAAACGCGAGATCGCCTTGGCCCCGACTTTCCAACCTTCAGGATCATCGGCGGTGTGCACGTGTGTGTGACGCAGCACCATCAGTTGCGGGCGCGGCACATCCGGATTGTTGTCCAGCGCGGCCTGGAACTTGTTCTTCAGGTCGAGCACTTCTTCATCGCCCTTCATCAACGGTGTGACCATCACGTTGCAACCGTTGGCCACGGCGAAGTTGTGCGAGTCCGGGTCGCGAGCGGCGATCCACATCGGCGGATTAGGCTTCTGGATGGGCTTGGGCACGCTGGTGGACATCGGGAATTTCCAGATGTCGCCGTCGTGGGCGTAGTCGCCTTGCCACAGCGCACGCACCACTGGAACCATCTCGCGCAGCGCCTGGCCGCCGGAGGAGGCGGGCATGCCGCCGGCCATGCGGTCGAACTCAACCTGGTAAGCGCCGCGTGCCAGGCCCACCTCCATGCGTCCATTGCTGATGACGTCCAGCAATGCGCATTCACCGGCTACCCGCAACGGGTGCCAGAACGGCGCGATGATGGTGCCTGCGCCGAGATGAATGGTGGTGGTCTTGGCCGCCAGATACGCCAGCAGCGGCATCGGGCTTGGCGAGATGGTGTATTCCATGGCGTGGTGCTCGCCAATCCAGACGGTGCTGAAACCACCGGCTTCGGCCATCAGGGTCAGTTCGGTCAAGTCTTCGAACAATTGGCGGTGGCTGACGCTTTCGTCCCAACGTTCCATGTGCACGAAAAGGGAAAACTTCATGACGCTTACCTCGGATCTTTTGTTGGCGGCCTGTCGACTGCGGGCCTGATGATTATTGGTATACCATAATACGTAATTTGTGCCAAATTGTTCCGGCCCGGCAGTAATCCTGTGGCGGGGGAATTTGCTCCCGCCAGGTCGCAACGCGGCCGCAAGGCGTCACGACGGCTTCGCAGCCGAACGGGACGATTCGACAAGCTCCCTTGTCACAAGAACTCACGCAAGAACCGGCAGGGCGCCCATCTTGCCGTGGCAATACACCAGCGGGCCGGCATTCTGCTGAGGCACGATGAGGTTTTTCACCGCGCCCACCATGATCGCGTGATCGCCCCCTTCATATTCACGCCACAACTCGCATTCGATCACTGCCGTGGCATTGGCCAGAATCGGATTGCCCAGTGCGCTTAACGTCCATTCGATGCCCTGTGCCTTGTCCTTGCCTTTGCGCGCAAACGCATAGGCTTCGCTTTGCTGGCCGCCGGACAGGACGTGAATGGCGAAGCGCTTGTTCTTGATCAGGACCGGGTAGGAGTCAGAGCTGTAGTTGGGGCAGAACAGTACCAGGGCCGGGTCCATGGACAGCGAGCTGAACGCGCTGGCAGTCAGTCCGACGATTTGTCCGTCGTCATCCAGCGTGGTGATCACAGTGACCCCGGACGGAAACGAACCCATCACTTGTTTGTAGATGGCGGCATCGATCATGGGACGGTCCTCTGGCGGTGGAGCAGTTTTTATGAGTTTGTAGGTCTGATGGTATACCGTAATACATAGTTTGCAAGGGCTTTTTCCATGACCCGATAAACGTAGGTTGGTGGCGTTAAGTTCAATGTATACGGGGCTTTCAGAGGATTTGCGATGCGTCACGCCGTGCTTTTTACCAGATCAGTGGGGCGCTTAACGACCGGATCAGTCTTGTTAAAATGTTGGAATACCATAATATGGTTCGCATCTGAGGGGTTGCCGAAGAGCACCCCCGGTTTGGCTTCATACAAATATAAGATCAGACAAACTTGAGTTCATTCCCATGTCCCAGATGTCCCGGCAAGACCCCCTGATCGAGAATCACACGGTCGATTACGTCCCACTCGCGGAACGCCATGGGAAGGCCCGCGACCTTTTCACCCTATGGTTCAGCACCAACATTGCGCCTCTGCCCATCGTGACGGGCGCCATGGTGGTTCAAGTGTTCCACCTCGACCTGTTCTGGGGTTTGCTGGCCATTGCCCTCGGGCACATGATCGGCGGCCTGGTGATCGCCCTCGCGTCGGCCCAGGGGCCGCGCATGGGGATTCCGCAAATGGTCCAGAGCCGTGGCCAGTTCGGCCGATACGGCGCACTGCTGATCGTGTTCTTTGCGGCGATCATCTACATCGGCTTTTTCATCTCCAACATCGTGCTGGCTGGCAAGTCGATTGTCGGCATTGCCCCCTCGGTTCCCGTGTCCGCGAGCATCCTCATCGGAGCCCTGGCCGCCACCGCGATCGGGGTGATCGGGTATCGCTTTATCCATACCCTTAACCGCATCGGGACGTGGGTCATGGGCGGTGCGTTGCTCGCCGGTTTCATTTATATCTTCGCTCATGACCTGCCGGTGGATTTCTTCACCCGCGGCAGTTTCAACCTGTCCGGCTGGCTGGCGACGGTATCGCTGGGGATCATCTGGCAGATCAGTTTCTCGCCGTATGTGTCGGACTACTCGCGTTACCTGCCGGCAGATATCGGCATTGCGCGGCCGTTCTTTGCAACCTACCTGGGCGCGACGCTGGGCACGATCCTGTCGTTTTCCTTTGGTGCGGTCGCAGTACTGGCGACGCCTGAAGGCACGGAGGCGATGTCTGCGGTGAAGCAGTCCACCGGGTGGCTGGGACCGATTCTGATGGTGCTGTTTCTGCTCAATATCATCAGTCATAACGCCTTGAATCTGTATGGCGCGGTGCTGTCGATCATCACGTCGATCCAGACCTTTGCCAGTCAATGGACGCCGACCGTCAAGGTGCGTGTGGTGCTGTCGAGTGTGGTGCTGGCGGGATGCTGCGTGGTGGCGCTGGGGGCTTCGGCGGATTTCATTTCGCAGTTTATCGGGTTGATTCTGGCGCTGTTGCTGGTGCTGGTGCCTTGGGCGTCGATCAACCTGATTGATTTCTACCTGATCAAGCGTGGGTGCTACGACATTGCGTCGATTTTCCGCGCGGACGGTGGGGTCTACGGGCGTTTCAACCTGCATGCGATCGTGGCGTATTTCATCGGGATTATCGTGCAGCTGCCGTTTGCCAACACGTCGTTGTACGTCGGGCCTTATGCCAACTGGGTAGAGGGCGCGGATCTGTCTTGGCTGGTGGGGTTGGTGGTGACGTGTCCGCTGTATTACTGCCTGGCGACGCGGGGGCAGACCCAAGCTACCAAGGCGGCGCGATTGGGGTATACCGACTGATTTTTTGCAGCGTGTTTGTCTGAAGTGCCCGGCTCATTGCCGGGCATTTTTGTTTGTGGCTGGTTCGCGCCGATCTTCTGTAGGAGCAAAGCTTGCTCGCGATGGCGGCGCGACAGTCGCTCATTTCTGGCGGGTGTACCCAAATCAAACTGTGGGAGCGGGCTTGCTCGCGATGGCGGCCTGATCGGCGGTGAGATTCTTGCTGGTGTACATATCCATTCCTGCGGTCACGGCGGCTATTGGTTTCGCCCTTACGGCGAGTCACTTGGAAAAGCCCCAAGTAACCAAGCGCTCTTGCCCCTTTCGTACGGTGCCTCGCCTGGGCTCGGCATTCCCTCGCTCCGGTCCTGTTCCGTGGGCCCGCCGCGATCGGCCATCCATGGCCGTGCGCGGCTAACCCGGCATCCATGCCGGGTTACCCACTGCGCAGAACCTGCGCTCGGCCTTCCCATGGGGCAAGAAGATCAAAAGCAGATCAAAAGCCAAAACGAGGCGGCCTGAAAGCCGACCTGACTCTGGAGGCTCACGCGGTCACCTGTGGGAGCCGAGCTTGCTCGCGATGGCGGCCTCAAAGCCGATCGATATCTTCCTGATGCACCCGAATCAAACTGTAGGAGCTGGCCTGCCGGCGATGGCGGCCTGATCGGCGGTGAGATTCTTGCTGGTGTACATATCCATTCCTGCGGTCACGGCGGCTATTGGTTTCGCCCTTACGGCGAGTCACTTGGAAGAGCGCCAAGTAACCAAACGCTCTTGCCCCTTTCGTCCGGTGCCTCGCCTGGGCTCGGCATACCCTCGCTCCGGTCCTGCTCCGTGGGCCCGCCGCGATCGGCCATCCATGGCCGTGCGCGGCTAACCCGGCATTCATGCCGGGTTGCCCACTGCGCAGAACCTGCGCTCGGCCTTCCGATGGGGCAAGAAAATCAAAAGCAGATCAAAAGCCAAAGCGAGGCGGCCTGACAGCCGACCTGACGCTTGAGGGTTGCGTGTTTCCCTGTAGGAGCTGTCGAGTGAAACGAGGCTGCGATCTTTTGACTTTGATTATTTAAAAGGCAAGATCAAAAGATCGCAGCCTCGTTTCACTCGACAGCTCCTACATGGCGACGTTTTCCAATGACATCGTGTATTCGTTAACCTCCATCGCGAGCAAGCTCTGCTCCCACAGGGAAACGCGCAGGCTTCAAGCGTCAGGTCGGCTGTCAGGCCGCCTCGCTTTGCTTTTGATTTTGATCTCAGGCGCTCCGTTAAACCACGCTGGCCCAGCGCGGCGAGCCGCGGAGCAGTGCCGGAGTGTGCCACCACCACTCCAAAACTCACCCAGAATCACACCCACAAAAAAAGGCCGCTACAACCCGACGTTGTAGCGACCCGAGGGTGACACTTGTTCAAGCAGGCTGCATAACCAGCCCCAATACAGAATCAATGCGCGCCGGCAGCCTTGTTCAAATCACTCTCGGCCCACTCGGTATAAACACAGGCATCCGCCGTCGCCCAGCGAACCTGCACCGGATCACCCGACTTGAGCGGCATCCCTGCAGCAGACAGCGCTTTCACCGTCATCGACGTACCGCCTGAAGTCACCACACTGCACGTCTGGCTCTCACCCAGGAAAAGCACCTCCACCACCTTGGCCGAGACCTCGTTCCAGCCTGCCGCCAGCGGCTCGCGAATGGCTTGATCGACGCTCAACGCCAGGGCTTTTTCCGGACGTACCATCAGCAATACATCCTGATCGCTCTGCAACCCTGCGGTCAGTCGAATCGACAGCGCCTGGCCTTCAAACGTTGCCACCGCATTCCCTTGAGCCTTGAGCTTGAGGAAGTTTGAATTGCCCAGGAACGACGCGACAAATGCGTTTGGCGGATTCTGATAAAGGTCATACCCACTGCCCAGACCGACGATCCTACCGTGACTGAAAATCGCGATGCGCTGAGACAGGCGCATCGCCTCTTCCTGATCGTGGGTCACGTAAACGATGGTGATGCCCAGACGCCGATGCAGCTGACGAAGTTCATCCTGCAAATCTTCACGCAGTTTCTTGTCCAGTGCACCCAGGGGTTCGTCCATCAACAGGATGCGCGGTTCATAAACGAGTGCCCGGGCGATGGCGACGCGTTGCTGCTGGCCGCCGGACAGTTGCGAAGGGCGGCGATGGGCGAACTGTTCCAGTTGCACCAGCTTGAGCATCGCATCGACCCGGCGCTCGCGTTCTGCAGTGGCCAATTTGCGGATGGCCAACGGGAAGGCGATGTTGTCGCGCACCGACAGATGCGGGAACAGCGAGTAACGCTGGAACACCATGCCGATGTCGCGCTTGTGCGGCGGTACGTTGACCAGGGACTGGCCATTGACCAGGATCTCGCCGCTGCTCGGGGTTTCGAAGCCGGCGAGCATCGACAGCGTGGTGCTTTTGCCCGAGCCGCTGGAGCCGAGGAAGGTCAGGAATTCGCCGTCCTTGATGTCCAGCGAGATGTCGTCCACGGCGGCAAAATCACCGTAGTACTTGTTCAGGTTGCGCAAGCTGACCAAGGGTTTGTCGTTTTGCTGCGCGGTGTCTTTGATCACGGCACTCATGTCGTACTCCTCGCGCTCAGGCGCTGATTTCATTGCGCCGGCGAACGGCAGCGGCGATGACCATGACCAGTACCGACAGGCCGATCAGCAGCGTCGAGGCGACGGCGATCACGGGTGTCAGGTCCTGGCGCAGGGTGGTCCACATTTTGACGGGAAGGGTTTGCAGAGTCGGGCTGGCCATCATCACGCTCAGCACCACTTCGTCCCAGGAAACAAGAAACGCGAACAGTGCTCCGGCGACCATGCCCGGGCGAATCGCCGGGAACGTCACCTTGAACACCGCCTGCAAGCGGGAGGCGCCACAGATCACCGCAGCATCTTCGATCGACTGATCAAACAGCTTCAACGAGTTGATGATCGAGATGATGGTGAAGGGCAAGGCCACGATCACGTGGCTGACCACGAACGCAAACATCGTCCCGGTGTAGCCCAGTTTGAGGAACAGCGCGTATACCGCCACAGCGATGATCACCAGCGGCACGATCATCGGCAGGGTGAACAGGCCATAGAGCATTTCCCGGCCGGGAAAGCGTCCGCGCACCAACGCAAATGCGGTCGGCAAGCCCAGCGCTACGGCGAAGAACGTAGTCAACACCGCCACCTTGAGGCTCGCCAGTGCCGCGTTCATCCAGTCGGCGTTGGAGAAGAACTGGCCGTACCATTTCAGCGTCCAGCCCGGTGGCGGAAACACCAGCCACTGGGAGGAGCCGAAGGACAGCAGCACGATGAACACGATCGGCAGCAGCAGGAACAGTGCGATCAGACCCGTCGTGAAGTACAAGCCGAAACGCATGCGTCGGCTCATCGCGTTGGGAGTCAGCAGCATGACGGCTTACCTCGCGTTACTGGCGCCAACCGGGGATTCCGGCTGGAGCTTCAGGTAGAAGTAGAACAACACCAGCGTAATGACGATCAGCAACGCGGCGCCGGCGCTGGCCAGACCCCAGTTGAGGAACGACTGCACCTGCTGAATGATGAACTCGGGCAGCATCATGTTCTGCGCACCGCCCAGCAATGCCGGGGTGACGTAGTAACCGAGGGACATCACGAACACCATCAGGCCGCCCGAGAACAATCCTGGCCGGCAGAGCGGCAGGAACACCCGGAAGAAGTTGGTCCAGGGGCTCGCGCCGCAGATCG
The DNA here is from genome assembly GCF_010095445.2 of Pseudomonas sp. TNT3. Taxonomy (GTDB): domain Bacteria; phylum Pseudomonadota; class Gammaproteobacteria; order Pseudomonadales; family Pseudomonadaceae; genus Aquipseudomonas. Next base: position 43,335 of record NZ_WFGV02000030.1, on the reverse strand, counting down.
ATCCCGCTTGCAGGATCATCGGGTCGATGGCCTGCATGGTGGCCTGCAGCGGCAGCACGATGAACGGGATCATGATGTAGCTCATGCCGATCACCACGCCGGTCAGGTTGTGCACCATTTCCAGTGGTTGATCGATGATGCCCATCGCCATCAGCGCTTTGTTGATCACCCCTGAAGCCTGGAGCAGTACCAGCCACGAATAGGTCCGGGCGAGCAGGCTGGTCCACATCGACAGCAGCACGATGTTGAGAATCCAGCGGCCCCAGCCACGCGGCACCAGGGTAATCGCCCAGGCCAGTGGAAAACCCAGCAGCAGGCTGAACAGGGTGACCAGGCCCGCGACCGAGAAGGTGTTGAGTAGCACCCGCGCATACGCCGAGTTGGCAAACAGCTGCTCGTAGTTGCCAAGGCCTGGCGTCGGTTCCAGCACGCCACGTAGTAACAGGCCGATCAGCGGTGCCAGAAAGAACAGACCGAGGAACAGCAGGGCGGGCACCAGGTTACTGGCGCCACGCCAACGCTGCGCCAGCGTCAGGGTTTGCGTCATCGCGGCGGCCTTGTCGGAGGCGCTTTGAGCGCTCCCGACTGGCGCGGGTTGACGGGCTGCGGTTGCCACCATTTTTATTTGACCAGCCATTCGTTCCACCGTGTCGCGATGGCCGGACCGTTTTTGGCCCAGTACGCGAAATCAAGAGTGATCTGATCCTTTGCGTAGGCAGTCGGCAAGTTAGGCGCCAGCACCGAATCCAGGCGCGCCACGCTGTCGACGTTGACCGGCGCGTAGGCCGTCAGGTTGGAGAAGTCCGCCTGGCCTTTGGCGCTGCTGGCGTTGGCCAGAAACTTCATCGCCGCATCCTTGTTTTTCGAGCCTTTGGGGATGACCAGAATGTCGGCCATGACCAGGTTCTGTTTCCAGCTTACGCCTACAGGTGCGCCGTCTTCTTGAAGCGCGTGGATTCGGCCGTTCCAGAACTGACCCATGCTGGCTTCACCGGAGGCGAGTAGCTGTTGCGACTGTGCGCCGCCGCCCCACCAGACGATGTCTTTCTTGATGGTGTCGAGTTTTTTGAAGGCGCGATCCAGGTCCAGCGGGTAGAGCTTGTCGGCGGCGACGCCATCGGCCAGCAGGGCCAGTTCGAGTACGCCCGGGCTTGGCCATTTGTACAGGGCGCGCTTGCCGGGGTAGGTCTTGGTGTCGAACAGGGCGGACCAGTCCTGGGGTTTGTTGGCGCCGAGTTTGCCTTCGTTGTAGCCGAGGACGAAGGAGAAGAAGAACGAGCCGACGCCGTAATCGGAGACAAAGCGTGGGTCGATCTTGTCGCGCTGGATGACCTTGAAATCGAGGGGTTCGAGCAGGCCTTCGGCGGCGGCGCGTAACGCGAAGTCGGCTTCGACATCGACCACGTCCCACTGCACATTACCGCTTTCGACCATGGCTTTGAGTTTGCCGTAGTCGGTAGGGCCGTCCTGGACCACTGTGATGCCGCTGGCCTTGCTGAACGGGTCGGCCCAGGCCTGCTTCTGCGCATCCTGAGTGCTACCGCCCCAGCTGACGAAGTTGACGCTCTCGGCAGCCATCAGCGCCTGGCTGGTCACGCTCAGCAGTCCCGCAAAAAGAACTGCGGTTGCACGTTTGTTCAACACCATTTTTACGCCCTCATTGTTGTGTTTATGAGCGGGGCTTTTTATGCCCGCCTATCGGGAGCAGTAGGTCCGTACGGTCAGTCATGGTCGTCCGGTCTATGGAATATCATATTATGGTATTCCAAACTTTGTGCAAGCACTTTGCCTTACCGGCTATCTGCTTGAGTAGGGTTTTGTCTCCATTCCAAAGCAACCCTGTAGCAGCTGGCGAAGCCTGCGTCCGGCTGCTACAGGTCATGGGTCGCGTCAGTGATGGATTTCACTCCGTGAACGGAATGCTCTCCACCACTTCAAGGTCATACCCGGTCAAACCCGCGTATTTGAGCGGCGGTCCAAGGTGCCGCAGCTTGCCCACCCCGAGGTCCTGCAGAATTTGCGCCCCGGTGCCTACTTCAGAATAGATCCGCGATTGCGAACGGTTGAACTGGCGCGGTGCCTGGGTCAGTTGCGGCACCCGTTCCAGCAGTGCCTGGGACGACTCATGATTGGCCAGCACCACCACGACACCGCAGCCTTCCTGCGCCACACGCTGCAGCGCGGCCCACAGGGTCCAGTTGGGCGGGCCGCTGTACTCGGCGCCCACCAGATCACGCAGGGGATCGATCACATGCACGCGCACCAGCGTCGGCTCATCGCGCTGTAATTTGCCCATCACCATGGCCATGTGAACACCGCCTTCGATCCGGTCTTCAAAGGTGATCAGGCGGAACGTGCCGTGCACGGTGGGCAATTCACGTTCACCGATGCGCACTACCGTGTGTTCGGTGCTGAGGCGGTAGTGGATCAGGTCGGCGATGGTGCCGATCTTGATCCCGTGCTTGCGCGCGAACACTTCCAGGTCGGGACGGCGGGCCATGGTGCCGTCGTCGTTCATCACTTCGACAATCACGGACGCCGGGGTAAAACCTGCCAGGCGCGCAAGGTCACAGCCGGCCTCGGTGTGACCGGCGCGGGTCAGTACGCCACCTTCCTTGGCGCGCAATGGGAAGATGTGGCCGGGTTGCACCAGGTCTGTGGCCCCGGCATTTGTCGCGACGGCCGCAGCCACGGTGCGTGCCCGGTCAGCGGCAGAAATGCCGGTGGTCACGCCCACGGCGGCTTCAATGGAAACAGTGAACGCTGTGCTGAAGACGCTGCCGTTGCTGGGCACCATCTGTTCCAGTCCCAGGCGCTGGCAGTGCTCGTCGGTGAGGGTCAGGCAGATCAGGCCGCGCGCTTCACGGGCCATGAAGCTGATGGCTTCCGGGGTGCAACAATCGGCGGCCAACAACAGGTCGCCTTCGTTTTCACGATCTTCGTCGTCGACCAGCAGTACCATCTTGCCCTGGCGGTAGTCTTCGATGATTTCTTCGATGCTGTTGAAGGCCATGTCGGGGATCTCAGTATTGGGTGAATGTGTAAGATGGTATACCATAATACAAAATTATCTGAGAGGTCACTATGAAGGCGTACTGGATTGCTCACGTAGACATCACCGACCCCGTTCAATACGGCGAATACACCCGGCGGGCGCCGGCGGCGTTTGCGTTGTATGGCGGGCGAATGCTGGCCAGGGGCGGGCGCAGCGAGTCGATGGAAGGACGGCCGACGCCGCAGCGCAGCGTGGTAATTGAATTCGATTCTTATGAACAGGCGGTGGCGTGTTATCGCTCCGACGAGTATCAGGCGGCGCGTGGGCACCGTGAGGGCGTGGCGAGAGCCGAAGTGATCATCGTCGAGGGCATCGCGCCGCTCTGACAGCGTTCGCAACCCCTGTAGGAGCTGCCGAAGGCTGCGATCTCTTGACCTTGATCTTCGGCGGCAGCAATTCCGCCCAGAGCCAAGATCAAAAGATCGCAGCCTTCGGCAGCTCCTACAGGGATCGCATCTGTCGCTGAGTCGAGCAGGGCACTCAATCCACGGCAAAGCCGTTAGCGGATAAAATGGATCTTCCCGGTATCGTCGTTACCGATATAGATGCCGTATACCCCGGCCTGGCGCTCCTCGATATAGCGCTCGAGAATCTGCCGGATTGCGGGGTAGTAGATGCTTTCCCAAGGAATGTCCTCGGGCGCGAAGAATTTGTAGTCGAGGGTTTCCGGCCCGTATTGCCCGGTAATCTCCAGGGCGATGGCGCGGAAGATGATGTACACCTCGCTGATCTTCGGCACGCTGAAGATCGAGTACGGCGAGAGAATTTCCGCGCGTACACCGCTTTCCTCCCACACCTCGCGCAACGCCGCCTGCTCGGTGGTCTCGCCGCCTTCCATGAAGCCCGCTGGCAACGTCCAGGTGCCTGGACGTGGGGGAATGGCGCGCTGACAGAGCAGGTACTTGCCGTCCTGCTCGATGATGCAGCCAGCGATGATTTTCGGATTGATGTAGTGGATGTAGCCGCAACCGCTGCACATCAGGCGCTCGTGCGTATCACCCGGCGGCAGCTGTGACCTTAGGTCATTGCCGCCGCACTTTGGGCAAAAGCTCGGGCTGAACATGATCAGCGACCTATGCGCGGTTCTTTGAGCGCGATCGGCAGGGTGATGACCGGCATCTCGCCGGTTTCTTCCTGCTTGCGCTTGAGGTAATCCAGGGCAACGCTGGCAGCTGCGCGGACGTGGTCGACGCAGGCTTGGTGCGCGGCCAGTGGATCGCCGCTTTTGATCGCTTCGACCATGCGCTCCATTTCCTGGTTGCTCGCACCACGACGGTTTTCCTGGGACACCGAAGTCGCCCGAAGGTAGCTGATACGCGCCTGCAACTGGCGCAGCTGGGTAGCCGCGACATGGTTGCCCGAGCCTTCGAGCAGGACGTCGTAGAAACCCTGCACCGAATCGATCACGGTTTGCAGCTCGCCGTCCTTGAGGGCCTTGCGGTTTTCCTCCAGGGCTTTTTCCAGGGCCTTGATGTCCTTGGCCTTGGCACGCAGGGTGAACAACTGCACGATCAGGCCTTCGAGTACGCAGCGCAGCTCGTAGATATCGCCAGCGTCGGAGAGGGTAATGATGGCGACCCGCGGCCCCTTGGCATCGGCGAATTCCACCAGGCCTTCGGATTCGAGGTGACGCAAGGCTTCACGTACTGACGTGCGGCTCACGCCCAAGCGATCGCACAGATCACGCTCGACCAGACGGTCTCCCGGCAGGAGCTGGAAGTTCATGATGGCGCTTCGCAGTTTATCCAGCACGATTTCGCGCAGGGTAACGGGGTTGCGATTGACCTTGAAGCTGTCGTCGAGTGGCAGGCGTTTCATGGGGTCCGCTCTGAGTGTGGCTGTCCATGCAAAAAGAGCACCTGGATCAAAACGATCACCCGTGCTCCGGTCAGATCAAACAGCCAAGGGTTAACTGGAGGCCTCGGCATCGGCTTCGGCGAACGCTTCGCGGGCAAGCCGGAAACTGTCTACGGCGGCGGGTACACCGCAATAAATACCGACCTGAAGCAAAATTTCGCGTATTTGTTCACGACTCAGCCCGTTACGCAAGGCGCCGCGTACATGCAGCTTGAGTTCATGCGGCCGGTTGAGGGCCGAAATCATTGCCAAGTTTATCATGCTGCGTTCTTTAAGCGACAAACCCTCACGGCCCCAGACGTGGCCCCAGCAATACTCGGTGACCATCTCTTGCAGAGGGCGGGTGAAGTCGTCGGCGTTTTCGATGGAGCGATTCACGTAGGCGTCGCCCAGCACCTGGGTGCGGATTTTCAGGCCTTTTTCGTACTTCTCGTTGCTCATTTCATTGTCTCCCGCGTTATTCCAGTAGGAGCTGCCGAAGGCTGCGATCTTTTGATTTTGATTTTCAAAAGACGAGATCAAAAGATCGCAGCCTCGTTGCACTCGACAGCTCCTACACAGCTCCACAGTTCCTACAGATATTGATTTAGAGGCCGCCCATCAGGGTGTATTTGAGTTCCAGATAATCTTCGATGCCGTACTTGGAGCCTTCGCGGCCCAGCCCCGAGGACTTGATGCCGCCAAAGGGTGCCACCTCGGTGGAGATCAGCCCTTCGTTGATGCCGACCATCCCGTACTCCAGCGCCTCGCTCATGCGCCACGCGCGGCCGAGGTCGCGGGTGTAACAGTAGGCGGCCAGGCCGAACTCGGTGTCGTTGGCCATATGGATTGCCTGGGCTTCAGTATCGAAACGGAACACGGCCGCCAAGGGGCCAAAGGTTTCTTCCTGGGCCACCTTCATCGACGGGGTAATACCGGCCAGCACGGTCGGCTGGAAAAAGCCGTGACCCAGCGCATGCCGTTCACCGCCACAGAGCAACTGTGCGCCCTGGGCGAGCGCGTCTTGCACATGGTCCTCGACCTTTGCCACGGCACGCTCGTTGATCAATGGGCCTTGGGTGATGCCGCTGTCGAAGCCGTTGCCGACCGTGAATTGCTTCACCCGCTCAGCCAATCGAGCGACAAATGCATCGTGGATGCCGGCCTGCACGAGAAAGCGATTGACGCAGACGCAGGTCTGGCCGGCGTTGCGGAATTTGGCGATCAGCGCCCCTTCCACGGCGCGCTCCAGGTCGGCGTCGTCGAAGACAATGAACGGCGCGTTGCCGCCCAGTTCCAGCGATACTTTTTTCAACGTCGGCGCGCACTGGGCCATCAGCAACTTCCCAATGGCGGTGGATCCGGTGAACGACAGTTTGCGCACCAAAGGGCTGGCGGTCAGCTCGCCACCGATGGTCACGGCGTCGCCGGTGATGACGTTGAAAATGCCCGGAGGAATACCGGCCTGTTCCGCCAGCGCGGCCATGGCCAATGCCGAGAAAGGCGTCTCCGGTGCCGGTTTGACGATGCAGGGACAGCCGGCTGCCAGCGCGGGGCCGGCCTTGCGGGTGATCATTGCCGTCGGAAAATTCCAGGGGGTGATGGCCGCGACGACGCCGATAGGCTCCTTGGTCACCACGATGCGCGCATCGCCTTTATGGCTCGGGATGGTGTCGCCGTAGATGCGTTTGGCTTCTTCGGCAAACCACTCGATAAAGCTCGCAGCATAGAGGATTTCGCCCTTGGCTTCGGCCAGTGGCTTGCCTTGTTCGAGGGTGAGAATGGCTGCCAGTTCATCGGCATGTTCAAGCATCAAGGCATGCCAGCGCTTGAGGATGTTGCTGCGTTCCTTGGCGGTCAACGCACGCCAGACCGGCCAGGCTTTGTTGGCGGAGGCGATGGCCAGGCGCGCGTGTTCGGCACCGAGGTTGGGTACGCGGCCGATCAGCTCGCCGTTCGCCGGATTGAATATGTCCTGAACGGCACCGTCAGGCGCATCCAGCCATTGGCCGTCGATGTAGGCCTGTTGGCGGAACAGTGGTGAGGATGCTGGGCGCATGCCGGCTCCTAAAAAGTGGGCGGTATCTGTAGGAGCGAGCTTGCTCGCGAAAAGCCCGAGAACGCCACTGAGTGTCAGGTTGACAGCGTTATCGTTCACGACCATCGCGAGCAAGCTCGCTCCTACACAAAAAAGTGCATCAGGCCAGCGCGGGCAGGGGGCCCAGCTTGCCTTTGTGGTAGATCATCGGCGTGACCGGCTGCTCGGGCAGGATCAGGTTCTTCACCGCGCCAACGATAATCGCGTGATCGCCGCCATCGTATTCACGCCACAGTTCGCACTCGATAATCGCCGTCGCTTTGCCCAGCAGGGGATTGCCCAGCGCGCTCAAATGCCATTCGATCCCCTTTGCCTTTTCCTTGCCTTTGCTGGCAAACGCATAGGCTTCGGCGGTCTGATCAGCGGACAGCAGGTGAATCGCGAACTGCTTGCTGTCACGCAGGATCGGGTAGGTGTCCGAGGCGTAGTTAGGGCAGAACAGCACCAGTGCAGGATCAATCGACAGCGCACTGAAGGCGCTGGCGGTGATGCCGACGATGCCGCCGTCCGGGTCCAGGGTGGTGACCACCGTGACTCCGGAAGGGAAGGAGCTCATCACGTCTTTGTAAATGCCGGGTTCGATCATGTCAGTGGTCTCCTAGCGCATCACGAAGGGGTCAGGCATCGGTGCCTGGGAGAGGTTGATCCACACCGTTTTCAGTTCGGTGTAGGCCAGCACCGAGTCGATGCCGCTCTCGCGTCCATAGCCGCTGTTCTTGAAGCCGCCGATCGGCGCCATGGCCGAGACCGCGCGGTATGTGTTGACCCAGATGATCCCCGAACGCACATCCCGGGCCAGGCGATGGGCACGGCCCAGGTCGCGGGTCCAGATGCCGGCGGCGAGGCCGAATTGCGAGTCGTTGGCGATTGCCAGGGCTTCGGCTTCGTCCTTGAACCGGATGACCGACGCCACCGGGCCGAAGACTTCTTCCTGCATGATCTTCATGGAGTTGGTGTCGCATTCGAACAACGTCGGTTCGTAGAACCAGCCGTCGCCCAGATTCTGCGGACGCTTGCCGCCTGTACGCAGGCGCGCACCTTCGGCGATGGCATCAGCCACCAGACCTTCCACCACGGCCAGTTGCTGGGCGGTGGCCATCGGACCCATTTCGCTGGAATCTTCCTGCGGGTTACCGATGCGGATGCGCTTGGCCCGTTCGACCAGGCGCTCGACGAACTCGTCGTAGATTTCATCCTGGACCAGCAGGCGTGAGCCCGAAACGCAGCTCTGGCCGGACGCGGCGTAAATCCCCGCGATGGCGCCGTTGATCGCGCTGTCGAGGTCGGCGTCGGCAAAGATGATGTTGGGTGATTTGCCACCCAGTTCCAGGGACAGCTTGGCAAAATTCTCGGCGCTGCTGCGCACCACATGCCGTGCCGTGGCGGCGCCGCCGGTGAAGGCAATCTTGCGCACCAGCGGATGGCGGGTGAGTGCGGCTCCGGTGCTTGGCCCGTAGCCGGTGACGACGTTGACCACACCCGGTGGAATGCCGGCTTCGAGCGCCAGGCGTGCCAGCTCGAGAATCGTCGCCGAGGCATGCTCCGAAGGCTTGATCACAATGGTATTGCCAGCGGCCAGGGCCGGGGCCAGTTTGATCGCGGTCAGGTACAGCGGGCTGTTCCACGGAATGATCGCAGCAACCACGCCCATGGCTTCGTGCACGGTGTAGGCAAACAGGTCCGGCTTGTCGAGAGGCAGGGTGCCGCCTTCGAGCTTGTCCGCAAGGCCGGCGGTGTAGTGGAAGAACTCTGGCAGGTAGCTGACCTGGCCGCGGGTTTCGCGGATCAGCTTGCCGTTGTCGCGGCTTTCCAGCTGCGCCAGTTGTTCCTTGTTCTCGGCGATCAGATCGCCCAGGCGACGCAACAATTTGCCGCGAGCGGTGGCGGTCAAACCACGCCAGGCCGGGCTGTCGAAGGCGGTCTGCGCAGCCTGTACGGCGCGCTCGACATCGGCTTCGTCGGCATCGGGCAGTTCAGCCCAGGGTTGGGCCAGCGCCGGGTTCAGGCTTTCGAAAGTCTTGCCGGACAGGGCATCGACCCATTCACCGCCGATGCACATCTGGAAGCGTGCGAGTGTCATGCAACGATCCCCTTTATTTGATTTTGTCGGGAGTGCGCCGTGTCGAGAAACTCCAGCAACAGCTGGTTGACCAGGCGCGGCGATTCTACGGGCATCATATGCCGCTGTTCAGCGAGTACGGCAACCGTCGCGCCGGGAATTCGCTCAGCCAGTTGCCGGGCCATTTCCGGCGTCGAGCCGGGGTCCAGCTCACCGGTGGCGATCAGCGTCGGCACCTGGATGTTGCTCAGGTCGTCGGCGCGGTACATGTCCTGGGTGGCAAACAGCTCATAGGTGGTCAGGTAACCCTGCGGATCGTTGTCCGCCAGGGTTTGGCGCAAGGCCGCGATCTGCGCCGGATTGGCCGCCTGATACTCACGACTGAACCAGCGTGACAGGGCGGCTTCGGCGTTGGCATCCGGGCCGTGCTCAGCTGCTTGAGCGGTGCGCGCAATGACGCCGGCGCGCTGTTCTGGGCTTCGATTGAACACGCTGTTGAGCACCACCAGACCTTGCAGTCGATCCGGGTAGTGCAGGGCAAACGCCCGCGCCACCAGTCCGCCCATGGAGAAACCGATCACCGTCGCCTGGGGCAATTGCAGGTGATCAAGCAGCTCCAGCAGTTGATCGGCGTAACCGAGCAAAGGCGTGCCGCTTTCCGGACGCGGGCTGGCACCATGGCCGAGCATGTCGTAGGCAATCACACGGTATTTCGTGGCGAGGCCAACGACCTGGCCGCCCCACATTTCTTTATTCAGGCCCACGCCGTGGATCAAGACCACGGGCTGGCCTTGGCCGGTCGCCAGGTAACTGGTGCCAGCCGGGGTGCGTTCAGCGGTGAGCCGAATCATGGAGCGCTCCTGCATGCCTTTTTGTTGTTTTTACCGATCTTGATTACTGGGCGTTTTCAGCGGCCAGTTCTTCCAGATCGATGTAACGGTTACCAATGCGCGGATGCAGGCGGCCACCATCGGCGCAACCCAGGACCACGACGATTTCGTCGGCGCGCGGTGCATCTTCGATCTTCATTTCCAGGGTGATGTAGTGCGAACGCAGACCTTCGTCGTCCTTGTGCATCATCGGGATTTGAATGGACGTGCCCGGACCGCCACGCTTGTTGGTGAAGCTGAGGTAGCTCTTGGCTTTCACGGCTTCGCGGTAGTGGTTACCGAAGCGCAGGGTATGGATGACGGCGGAGGCGTGTTCGATCTCGCCGTCAGCGCCGACCACTGCGGCCTTGCCATACGCTTCGATTTTGTCCGCGCCGCCAATGATGCCGACCAGGCGTTCAACCATCAGGGCGCCGAGGTCCGAGCAGTTCTCGCGGATCTGCGGTTTGAGGTCTTCGACAAAACCATTGCCCACCCAAGGGTTTTTCATGACAACGGCCAGGCCGACCATGGTCACGGGCTTATCGGTGGTCTTGCCGCCTTCAATGAAGGTTTCTTCGACGTAGCTGACGATCTTGCGGATTTCGAAACTCATGAGCTGCTCCGTGTGGTGTAAGAGTGTCTGTGCGTCTGATGGTATACCATAATACTGGAAGCACAAGTCCCTCGAGTGAGTTTCTGGTCGGATGGTTTGTATGGGGGGATCAGCGGGGGATTGCGGGAGGGGTGTCAGGTAATGGAGTGGGTGACTAAACGGACGCTATCGCGAGCAAGCTCGGCTCCCACGGGGATCTCTAGCGAACCTGGCGACTGTGTTCACCACCGATCAACTGTGGGAGCCGGGCTTGCCCGCGATGGCGATGTGTCAGGCGGTGGAGGTAGTGGCTGGACGGACGCTATCGCGGGCAAGCCCGCTCCCACAGGGATCTTCAGCGAACCTGGCAACTGTGTTCACCACCGATCAACTGTGGGAGCCGGGCTTGCCCGCGATGGCGATGTGTCAGGCGGTGGAGGTAGTAGCTGGACGGACGCTATCGCGAGCAAGCTCGGCTCCCACCGGCTCACTCCCTGAGGGGGCCGGCGATGGATGCAGTGGCGGTGACTCAGCCTTTCGATTCTTTGGTGCCGAGTACGTCGCGAATGCTGTCCACCACGTTGCTGTCCTTGATCACGTCATTCAACCAACCTTCCAGCGGCATGTTGCCCCATTTGATCGCGCGTTCGATCAGGTAGGGGACAGGGCTCTGCGGTTCGGTTTGTTTGAAGAACTGGGCAATGCCCGCGAGCTGGGTGAACGCTTCGTCACGGGTCAGCGGGGTGGTGCGTAGCGGGGCGGTCGAGACGTCGTGTTGAATCTGGGTCATTGCAACACCTGCAGGTTGGTCGGCAGCGCTTTGCGCGAGGGCCTGAGCGGGAGCGACTGGGGCGGGATGCAGTTCGATCCCCCGGTCCTTGAGCAGCTTCTCGGCCAGTTGGCCTGCGCGGGACAGAACGTCAGACAGCGAAGCAAAGCTCGGCGCGTCGGCACCGAACAGTCGATCAGCGGTGATCTGCAACTGTTGGCAAGCCTTCAGGCTGGCGCCAATCTCGCCGGCCTTCAGGCGCAGATGATCCGAATCGGTGAGCACCACCGAGCGCTGGAAGACTTCGGCGTTGATTTTGCCTTCATCAATGGCGGCACGCATGGCCTGGGGGTTTTGCAGTGCCAGGTTCTCGACATGCCTGGATTCGTCATAACGAAGCAAGCCGAACAGCTGGCCCTGGGTGATGGGCAATCCGCCGACGACGTCGGCCAGGGACGTTTTCATCCACGCCAGGCGAGCGGCGCGTTCATCGACACCGTCTTCAAGGGACGGGTACAAGTCCGCCCAGAAGGCTTCAAGAATGCGTTCGGCCAGGGTCAGGCCGAAGGTGATACCCACGAAGTGGTATTTGTGCGCCAGGCCCTCGCTGAGCCAGGCCACGAGCATCAGGTCTTTGCTCTGTCGAGCCAGGCCTTGTGCAGCCAGGGAGATGGTCAGATCCCAATCCGAAGATTTGAGGTCGGTTTGCCAATCGCCCTGGGTGAGGTAGTCGGGGTCTGCTCGACGCGCTTCTTTCACCTGATCGAACAAGGTGGAAAAGCTCAGGTCTTCACCGCTCCCCTCATTGATGGGCGCTGTCAGTTCGGCCAGCGAAAGGTCGTTGAGAAATTCAGACATAGGGAACTCTGATCAAAATAAAAGAACACCGCGCCCAGAAACAGGCACGGTGCTAAACGCGGGCCGCGTGCGCGGCCCGCCATTACTGCAGACTTAAGCGAAAACCTTATTGGCTGTGCGATCCCAGCCACCGGTGACGTTGCCGCCGCCCTGGCCATCGGCACGGCTCTGTTGGGTGTAGGTGGTTTTGATGCGCGCGAAGTTGAAGCTGATTTCTTCAATCGGCAGATCGCTTTCCGCTTCGTCCTTACCGCCCTGGCTACCGCCGGCAACGGTGTTGACCGAAGCTACGACCACTTCTTCCAGGTTGTAGGTCAGGTAGGTGACCTTGTCGCCACCGGCGCGGTTCACGTTCAGCTGGATCTTGGCGATGTGAGTGCCTTTGCAGCATGCTTCGAACAGCTTGGCAGTCGCTTTGTCGGCCGCTTTGCGGATGGTGAAGTTGCTCAGGACAACGCGTTCCGAAGAAGCACCGCCCGAAGAACTTGCTGTCGCAGAGGTGGCCTGGGTGGCGCCGAACTCGTAGCCCAGCACTTCGATCCAGTCCTTGTGCTTGTCGTCCAGTACTTCGCCAGGAATGCCGTCGATCTGGATGTATGCGTCAAATGCCATTTCTAATTTCTCCTTACCTACATTTAAACGGTGTGCCTGCGAGCAGTGCACAACCCTTCGTTTTAACCTCTTTGAAAACAATCAAGAGAGGTGTCTTGCCGTTGACCGGGCCTCAGATCGAGACAGCCCGGGCAGCGGTTTTTCTTCAGCAAGCGGGGCAGTGTCAGTTGACTGCCCGCACTTCGATTTCCACGCGCCGGTTAGGTTCCAGGCACTCGATAAGTTGGGCTCTTGATTGCTGCATATCGCACTTGACCAAGGGCTTGGTGCTGCCTTCACCGACCGCTTCGACCAACTCACCAGGAACGCCTTTGCCCACCAGGTACGTCTTGATGGTTTGCGCACGTTGTTTGGAAACCTGCTGGTTGATTTGCGGGTCCCCCAGTTGATCGGCGTGGCCGGCGATGATGATCTTGCCAATGTCCGGCGTGCTCAACAGCTTGCCGGCGATGGCGCTCAGCTGGCTCTGGCCCGCGGTTTTCAGGCTTTGGAAATCGGCACGGCCAAAGGCGAACAGCGTGTCCGACTCAAGCGTGATGGTCTCAATGGAACGCAACGACTGGGTCAGCAGGCTGTTGATGTAGTTACGCGAGCTGGACGTCAGGAAGGCGTTATCGAGAATCCGCGGCACGTCTTCTTCGTGGATCTGATCGCTGTAGAAATTGATCTGCCGACTGGCAAATTCGTAATCCTGAGTGGCGCTTTCAGTGCCGTTGGAAGCACCGATGGTCTTGCCGGTCTGGCGGGCGATCGCCGGGTACCAGTAGTCCGGGATTTTTGCCTTCAGGAACGCCGGGTCAGCCTTCTCGCGCTGGGCTCGGGAGAGCATGACGTAGGTGTCCAGCGTGGTCTTGCCGAAGGCTGCAATGGATTGCGCCCGGTTGTCGTCAGGCAGCGCCTTGGGCTCTACGCTGTCGATGCCGGTCACGGGCAACAGTTGATTGGTGTTGCGCTGATACACCTTGAGGGTGGTCAGCAGGTACAACGAGCGGGTCAGGTTGTCGGCCGTTGGCTTGAGCATCACGCTTTCCAGGCGATCGAAATACTGACTGCGCACCAGAGGCTCGACTTTGTAACCCTGGTACAGCCCCAGGCGCATGCGCAGCGGCACGCCTTCACTGTGGTGTTGCGCGTAGTAATGAGCGGTCCAGAAACGCATGCGATCCAGGGTTTGCCACTCGGTGTATTGCCCGGTTGTCGCGGCGTCGGCAGTCGCCGCCTGGGCCAGCTCCGTGGAGATGCTCTGCACGGTGTTGCGGTTGTTCACATAGGACCAGCCCAACAGGCCGCACAGCAACGTCGCGACCAGGCCGGCGCCACCAATCCAGGCGGCCTTGCGCCGACGTTCGCGGTGGTTGGTGGTGTACAGCGCCACCAGATGCTGATCGGGGATGATGACTTTTCTGAACAGGCTGTTGATGAACAGCGGACGCGGTTGCGCATCGCCGCTGACAGTCTCCAGATCACTTTCCAGCGAGAAACGCTCGGTAACCTGGCGTGCATGCCCACCCAGTTCAGGTCGGTCGGCGTCCAGTGCACTGGTGAAATAGAAGCCGCGCAGCAGTTCTGCTTTTTGATACGGGTTGGCGCGCAACAGGGCGTCGACAAACAACTGCAGCCTTGGCTTCAGGGCTGCCAGCTCCAGCGGGAAGCGATAGACCGCTGAATCCTGACGGGTGATCTGGATGTCCTGCGTCACCAATTGCTGGCTCGCCACCTGCTGCCAATAGGCAACCAGCTCATCCATGGCCACGCCGAATTGCTGGCCCCAATCGGCCTGCTCATAACCTTTATGGGCAAACGTCTTGCCCATGACTTCGCCACGGGCGACGTCATCCAGTTGGCGGTAGAAGGGGGCAAAACCCGGTACCAGGTCGCACTTGGTGAACACCAGGTACACCGGCAGCCGCACTTCCAGCAGCGCATGGGTCTCCTGAATGCGTTCTCGCAGGCGTTTGGCAATGCGTTCCTGATCGTCAAGGGACGCTTGCAGGATGTCGTGGATGCTGACGGTGACGATCAGGCCATTGAGCGGGCGACGTTGGCGGTGTTGGCGCAGCAGCTGGAGGAATGCCCGCCATTTACCGGCTTCTTCCTGGTTGTTCATGTAGCGCCCGGCGGTGTCCAGCAGGACGGCTTCGGAACTGAAAAACCAGTCGCAATTGCGTGTCCCACCCAACCCGGCCACGCGAGCGCCTTCGCGTTCTGCATAAGGGAAGTTCAGGCCCGACTGATAGAGCATCGTACTTTTGCCAGCAGCCGGCTGGCCGATCACCAGGTACCAGGGCAGGGCGTACAACGCATCCTTGGGATTGCTGCCACGCGGCTTGTTGCTGTGCAGACGCTCGATGCTTTGCAGCAGACGCTCGCGCAGCAGGCTGACTTCCTCGCGGTCCGCCGGGCTGGCGTTGAGCACAGCCTGGTCGGCGTCATCGCGCAGCAGGCCTTCGAGGTTGTGGTGTCGGGACACCCCGCGATACATCAGCAGCACGTAGCCCGAAGAAAGCGCCAGGAACACACCGATGCCCGTCAGCAGGCTGTTCAGCGAGCTGAAGTCAAAGGCCCGGCCGATGCCCCACACCACAAAGATCGTGAGGAAAAAGGCGACCCCCAGAATGTAGGGTTGATAACGCAAGAAGTAATACTTGATCTTGTTCATACAGACTTCGAATCCAGGGCATCGACAAAACGGTCGATGACGTCATCAAGGGGGCGGTCGATTTCGGGAAAAGCGTGTACCGGGTGGTGCTCGTCAAACGCGTCGAAAGACGCCAGTACGTCGTAGCTTTGCGAGCGCTCACCGATACCGGTCAGCACGCGATAGGCGTCGCTGGTCGTACGTGATGCAAAGCAGATGAGTCTTGGGCGCATGAAGTCGTCGGCCAGCAGGCTGATCTGCGGCACCGCGTTTCCGGGTGTCATGCGCGTCAGCCAGGTCACCCACAAATCCGCCGTGGGGTTTTTCAAACCTCTTTCCGCCGGCAACGGCAGGGCCATGCCGATTGGTGAGCCGTGTTGCAGAGGTCGTTTCAAGGCTTGCAAACGAGTGAGCACGGCATTGGTGACGAACTCCGGGTACGAGCTTTCAAGCGCGGTTGCGATGTCGCGAAGGTTGAAGTTCACGAGGAATTTTGCGTGCACGCGCCGGAACAATTCGAAGTCCTGGAGTTGCAACGGGCGCAAGGCCTTGATGCGTTCGAACAGGACCGAGGTGCTTTCCCCTTGGGCGGCCATGTGCAGTAACGGCTTGATCTGCCCGCTGAACAGTTCGCCCAGGGTGAAGGGATTGACGAACGGCTCGGCGTCGCTGGCTTTTACCGTCTGGAAAATGAAGAACGGATAGCGTCGCTGGCTGGAGTCCCTGGAACTGATCAACCCGCCCAGCAACCAGTTGCCACTGCGTGCGCGGTAGCAGAAAAAACACAGCGGCAAACCGTCGAACAGCGCTCGCCAATCCTCGTGACGCTGCAGGGACGCCAAGGCACCTTGCAGCCACGCATCGAACTCGCAGACGTCGTCAGATGCGCCGTGCAGGCTGACGAAGTCCGGGCTCGCGGGCACCTTGCCGAAGCAGCCAATCATTGGCCGCGTCCCTGATTCAAGGCGAGCATGCTCACTGGACCCGCCCGCCGGACGCATTGAGTGAACTCAACGCCTTGACGTTGGCCAGGTCGGTCAGCTTGACCCCGCCATAGTTGCGCACGGCGAGGCTGACCTGACCGCTGGCGGTGTTCCAGCTGAAGCGCTGCTGGATACCGTCCAGGTCACTGACGCGGGCACTGTCGTTCATGCGCAACAGACCCCAGCGGCCCGGATAATCGAACACGGTGATGCGTTCGCCGGTCAGCGTGACCACGTCCATGCGGGCGCCGGGTGCGGTGGTGGTGCCCGGCCAGGAGAAGCGACTCCAGCTGGTCTTGCCGTTGCGGTAATGCTGCACCTGACCATCGAGGGTAAAGATGATGTCGGTGAAGTAAGCCGACGGTTCCAGCATGATCTCGAAGCCGTTTTCACGGTCCGACAAGCTGGCGATCACCTGACCCAGGGAGCTGGCCTTGTCGATGCTGTTGACCATGTTCGGGTTGACCAGCGGCGTCGATTTGCTCGCGCTGCTCATGCCCAGGCCTTCACCACCGGAAAGGTTGCCGATTTCGTTGCGCTTGAAGTTCGGCAGCAAGCCGGACTCCGGGTCGACGAAACGCTGCAGATCCTTGACCGAGGCTTCATTGCGGCTGCCGGCTGCAATCGGGAAACGGTGTGCCATGACCTGTTCCCAGGGCTTGGCGATCTGTTGCGCCCAGGCCTTGGCGATCTGCTCGCCGGCCGGGTCGCGCAGGGTTTCCCAGGTGAACTGGATCGGCAGGCTGAACAGGCTTTGCAGCGAGGACGACAAGCCGCCCTGGCTAGTGTCGACGGTGGTCTCGACATAGTTGCGCACGCTGGTGACTTCGCTCGGCTGACCTTCCAGGGTCTCGCTGATCAACTGCTTGCTGCTTTTACCGACGTCCTGCGAGCGCTGGATGTTGTTCATCCGCACCTTGAGTTTGCGCAGCGCCGCCAGGTAGCGATCCATGATGGTGCTGTCCGCGCCCTCGGCGTTCTGCACGGCGAAGACCCGGGACACCGGCTCGAAACGCTTGGCCAGGCTGCCGTCATCCACCGCTGGCAGCGGCGAGATCAGCGCATTTGGCGCAGCGTCCGGGCCGTCGAAAATGCCCGTGACCTTGCCCCAGAAACCGTCATCGCGCTTGATCCCGGTTTGTTGTGTTTCCCGCGGCGCCGGCACATCCCACTGGGTGTTGTCGTTGACGGCGGCCAGCAGGATTTTCACCGGCGAGTTCTGTACGTCGCTGAGCAGCGACAGTTGCTGGGTCGCGTTGGCCATGTCAGTGAAGTGACGCACGCCGACACTGTCGATCAAGGTGTACCAGGCTTGGGTGTAGTCTCGCTTGTAGCGCGTCATGAATTCGCGGATGAAGTTGGCTTTTTGCACCAGGCTGTCGCCACCTTCACCATCGAGTACCCAGTCCGATTCGTTGCGCAGGTTCCCTGACACCAGCTTGATCAGCTCCGGCTTCACGAACTGTTCCCAGCCCTGACGGGTGAAAATCGCCGGCACGGCTTCGGTGCCGTACAGCAGTTGACGTCCTGGCAGGGGCACCAGGTCGCTGAGGCCAAGCGCCGGAAACTGGCGGCTGGATTCCAGTTGCAGGCGCAGGTATTCACGGTCCACCAAGGAGCTGGAGATCATGAACGACTTCAAGCTGCTGCGGGTTTCGCTGATCAGTTGCTCGTTGCGTGGCAAAGTCGGGGCCTGACCATTCTTCAGCAGTTGCACGTAGACCGGCACGTTGTCCTGAATAACTTCAGCGCTGACAGGATTCTGCTCGCTGGCGGTATTGGCCCAGGCCGCCGGCAATGCGGCGCCGACGAACTCAGGCTCCGGATGCGCATCGGGTTGGGTCAGCATCAGGTACAGCTTGAGGGCGTTGTAGGACTCGATGATCGATGCGACCTGGCGTTCGTCCAGTCGGCCCAGCATTTCCTCGGACAACGACAGCCCGCCCGTGGTCGCCGACAGATCGGCCGCGTCACTGGCGGTGGCCGGGTTGCGCAGTGCGGTCATGGCATCACCGCGCGCTTTGTTCGCCGCACCTTTGGCCGCACCGCTCAAACGGCTGGTGACTTCACCGGTGCTGCGTGGAACGCTGCTCAAACGGGTCGGCAGTTTCAGGCCCTGGACGCGAGCTTTGGCGGACGGACTGCCCGTCTTGGCCGGTGCTGCCGCAAAGCTGTTCTGCGGGTCCATGGTTTTTGCGAACTCATTGAAGGCACGCATCTGCAATTGAAGTTGCAGCGTGACGGGCTCCAGTGCCTGGGTGCGCAGTTGCTGCAAATAAGCGTTCTGGGCGACGAGGTAGATGTCGTCACCCCGATAAAGACCTGCACTCAGTTGCAGCGGCACGCCTTTGGCGCGGTGCTTTTCGATGACGGCAAGTTGATCACGGAGCAATTCCAGCCCTTGTCCCGAGGCGAGCAATTGCGCCCGGTCCGGGGATTGCTGCAATTCGTTCAACTGATCGCGCAACGAGGCCAGCCATTGACGGTTGTTCTGGAACGACAGGGCTTGCCAGCCGATGAACGCCAGGCCCGCCAGCAGCGCTACACCCAACACGACAGGGCTCAGGGACTTGTTTCGGCCGAAGCGTGACTGGTACAGCGTCAGGTCGCGGTCCGGAAAAATCACCCGGCGGAACGTATCGGTAATGAAGTAGCTGCGGTCGCTGATCTTCTTGCCGCTGCTGTCGTTATCCAGGGCGGTTTCCGGCTGCAGGGCAAACGACTCGGCGAGGTCGTCTTCATAGACCTGGCTCAGTTGCTGATCGGTTTGCAGTGCGCTGGTGAAATACAGGCCGCGCAACAGCAGGGGCGAGCCGGCATGCCGGGTGTCGGCGAAGTGCTGGAGGAATTGCTCCAGCACCACAGACAGTTCGGAGAAATAGTTCGGGAAGTTCAGCAGCGCACTGTTGGCGTCCGCGCCCAACGCAATCATCTGCGCGTCGACGTGACGGCGGATATGGCTGTGCAGGTTGGCCAGCTTGGCATCCAGCACCGGGCGAAGGCCCTGGTTGCGGATCTCCGACAAGCCGAACGTCATGCCCAGCGGTTGCTGGCGTTCATTCAGGTCCAGGCCTTCGAAGGCCTGGCTGAAGCCCGGCAACTGGTCGGTCTTGCTCAGCATCAGGTAGATCGGTGGATTGGCGTCCAGGCAATCGGTGTATTCCTCGATGCGCGACACCAGCTGTGCCGCCAGCGCGTTACGTTCGTCAGCGCTGGCCGCGAGCAATTCCGGCAGGCTCACTACCAGCACCAGACCGTTGACCGCCGCTTTGCTGCGTTGCTTTTTCAGCATCTTCAGGAAGGCGGCGAACTCGCTGGCGGACTGGTCGTCGCGCAGATACCGACCGGCCGTATCGATCATCACGGCCTCGGGGCTGAAGTACCAGTCGCAATGTTGCGTGCCGCTTTGGGTGTCGTTGGCACTGTTGGCGATGCTCGCGGACAGGCCGGAACGGGTCAGCAACGAGGTCTTGCCGGCACCGGACATGCCGATGACCAGGTACCACGGCAGGTCGGACAGGGCGGAAGCACCACCGCCACCGGCCGAGCGATCGGTACGCAGCATCGCGATGGCGTGCTTGAGGCGTTCGCGCAGCACTTGCTGATCGCGGAACTCGCCGGTGGACTTGAGCGAGCGATCGACCTCGATCTGCACCAGGTTCTCAAGGTTGTGTTCAGCCCGGATTCGCTTGTACTGACGCAGCACAATGATCAGCAGGTAGAACGCACTGATGATCGCCATCGCTTCCAGCGTATAGCCACGCAAACCGCTCACGTGCGGCGCCACGAACCAGCAGACGGCCAGGCTCGCCAGCCACAAGACCGGGATCACGAACCAAAAACTTTTTAACAAACGCAATAATGTCTTCATGTCTTCCTGACTCGATTACCTGACCTGGGATCAGGCACTGAACAGCTGGCTGATTTGTTCGGACAGTGCGGCTACGTCCTTGGCCAACAGCCAGTCCAGCGTCAGGTAAACACCCACGCAGACCAGCGCAATGAGCGCCAGGTAGAGCCAAACGGGTACTTCGTGTCGCAGCATCTGCGAGACCTGATCGGGCAAGGCCCAGTCAGGTGAAAGCGCTTTGGGCGTTTTTTTATAACGGGCGATGTCCTGACCCAGGGTATTGGCCAGGTAGCGCAACTGGTCTTTCTGACCGAGGCTGAACTTGCCTTCGAAACCCAGCGCCAGGCACAGGTGATACACCTCGAGCACGTCGAGGTTCTTTTTGACGTCGCTGCGCAGCGAATCGATTTTTTCGAAAAAGCCTTCACCCGCCAGGTGCACGCCGAAGTAACGGAACTGCAACGGCTGCAGTTCGAAGTGGCGCCGCAGTTCGTTGTCGCCGGAACGCAACACGCTCTCGTCGAGGAACGCGCACAAGGCGTATTGGGTGTCCTTGACCTGTTCAACGCTGTAGTTGGCGCTGCGGGCTTCGCGTTCCAGGTTCGAGAAGAAGTTGTCGACGCTTGCCTCGAAGGCCGTGACCGACGTCACCTGTCGGCCCTTGCGTACGATCAGCGCCATGCTGATGAAGTCTTGCACCAGGTCTTTCAAACCCGGTTTTTCGGTTGCGGCCGTCACGGCGCCTTGCATTACGGCTTCAGTCATTTGAGTACCGCCATCAGTTCAAGCTTGAGATTGGTAAAGGCGCTGGGTGCGTAAAAAGAGATGGCCTGGGCACTCATCATTCGTTCGTACACGCGGCCATGGGGCTCGATGGAGAAGTAGTGATTGTCCAGTCGCACCGGAATCGCATTGGGCAGGCGGGTCGAGTGATTGAGCGTGACCCCCGGCATGGCACTGTTGACCACGACCTCGATGTCTTCCGGCGAACCCACCTTGAACGCGCGCGGCACCAGTTCCAGCAGGCTGGAGCCAGGCATGTCGGCGTGCACGGAAATATAGAAATCCGCCTCGGCCAGGCGCGGGTCGAGCAATTGGCCCTGCCAGTACGAAGGCTTGGTCTGGGTCAGGTTGATCACCACGCACTGGTTGGGCACGACGTTGTCGAGCAGCACCCGGATCATTTCATCGAGCTTGACCAGCGAGGCCGCCGGGTCGTGGTGGTCGTACTCGGGGATATCGTTGAGTTGCGTATCCAGCGAGAACGTCAGCAATCCACCGGCCAGTTCCGCCAGAAACAGGTACAGGCGCTCGGGGTGCAGGCGAGGGTGAGCGAGCAGGTGCGCGAGGCTCGGGTGAGCCCGGTTGACCGTGTTCAGCAGCCAGAACAATGTCACGTCGCTGGAGCCAAATTCGGCAATCTGATCCGCCCGTTCACGACGACGGCCCGACAGTGCCTTGCTTTTGGATTGCAGGGCGCCGAGCAGGCGTTTGCCCAGGCCGATCAGCGTTTCATGGGTACCGACGTGCAGCGTGGGGTGCACGAAGTGCGCATCGAGGTTGAAGCCGCCGATGTTGTTGCGCGACAGGCGGGCGATCGGGCAGTAGCTGTAACCGTCCAGGTTGTCGCCGTCGATCAGCATCACGACGTTCAGGCGCAGGCTGGTGATTTCGTTTTCCAGGTCGCCTTCGTTCAAGTCCGGCAGGGTGTCGAACTGCTTGCGAAAACGGCGCGCGCTCTTCTGTTCCTGACCGTCTTCAACGTAGTTCATGCCGAAGGGCTCAGGCAGTTTCAGCGCGGCGTAGACCTTCAGGTCGTTGCCTTTGAGCAGGTCTTTCAAGTCACGGGCGGCCGGCAGCGGATCATGCTGCGGCGCGTCGAACAGGCTGCCGTCCGGGAACACCAGCTTCAGTCGCTTGAGCTGCAGGGAGCCGGTCGCGAGGGCTTCTTCGTCAACCTGGAGCATCTGCACGCCCCAATGAAACGGCGTGCTGCGCAGTGTCGACTCCGCCAACTGATGCTGGTGGAACTCATCCTGGTATTGGAAATGCTGCGGCAAAAGGAACATGCCTTCCGACCACATCACCCGGCTCTGCTTACTCATGAACGCCATCCAATAGAGAGTTTAATTTTGATTCGGTCGCTTTCTTCGCGGAGCTGGTCGCTGTGTCTTCCGCTTGCTGCAGGGCCGCGTCCTGAAGGCGTTGGGTCAAGGTGTTTTCTTCCGGCGCAGTGGAGGCCTGGGCGAGTTGTTCGGCGGTCTTGGGTTTGTTCAAGACGTCGACGCCAGCCACGGCCGTGACCGTGTTGTTGTCCACCAGCACCCGCAGGCCATCGGCGGAGAACCAGATGCCTTCTTTGCGCAGGGAGTTGGCGTCAAACGCGACCTTCCAGCGACTGTCTTCATCCGAGCGGAAAAACGCGGCGACGCCGACATAGCTCGCGGCCTTGTTCAACGGCCAGCGGTCGACTTGACCCATGCCGGGCAGCAAGGTGATTTCGCGGTTCTCGATCAAGGTATTGCCGAGGGCTTTTTGCGGGTCGTCCCACAGGGAGTCGGCGTCGGTGGACGAAAAGCGTTCCAGGGAACTGAGCTGGTACACGCGAATCACCACGGACAGCGGCTTGCCGGTTTCGTCGGGATTGAGCTGATTGCCGCCGTCGGACGTCAGGATGACCTTTTCGTTATCGTCGAACAGCATGTCGCCGGCCCACGTGTCGTCCACGCGCTTGCCGACACGGTCGGTGACGCCACAGGCCGTCAGCACCATCATCATGGCTGCGGCGATCAGGCATTTGCCAAATACGGGTTGCGCAGAGCGCTTCCTTGCTTGTTGGTTATCCATGAGGGTTACCTTTAAATGCTCGTTCAGCACAGGCTGTAGGCGAAATCGCCGTCGCTGCCCAACTCGATCTTCAGACTTTGAATCGGCTTGTCCTGCGCCATCCGTTCCAGGACCCGTTGAGCCAGTTCCGGCATCAGGGTCTTGGACAAAATGTTGTCGATGTTGCGGGCGCCGCTGTCGACTTCCGTGCAGCGCGAAGCGATGGCTTTGACCAGCGCCTCGTCGTAGCTCAGAACCGCTTGATGATTGCGCTCGAAACGCTTGCGAATGCGCTCCAGCTTGAGCGCAACGATGCGCTCCAGAATGGCGTCCTTGACCGGGTAGTAGGGGACGATGGTCAGGCGACCGAGGAACGCGGGTTTGAACACCTGGTTCAGCTCGTCGCGCAGGCCTTCGACGATGTCTTCCGGCGTCGGTTGCTGCTCGGCGTTCAGGCACCACTGCATGATGCGATCAGTGCCGGTGTTGGACGTGAGGATGATCACGGTGTTGCGGAAGTTGATCTCGCGACCTTCACCGTCATCCAGCACACCTTTGTCGAACACCTGGAAAAACAGCTCGAGCACGTCCGGGTGGGCTTTTTCCACTTCATCCAGCAGCACCACGCTGTAGGGCTTGCGCCGTACCGCTTCGGTCAACACGCCGCCTTCGCCATAGCCGATGTAACCCGGAGGCGACCCCTTGAGGCTCGAGACCGTGTGGGCTTCCTGGTACTCGGACATGTTGATGGTGATGACGTTACGCTCGCCCCCGTACAGGGTGTCGGCCAAGGCCAGGGCGGTTTCGGTCTTGCCGACGCCGCTCGGGCCGAGCAACAGGAACACGCCGATGGGTTTGTTCGGGTCTTCCATGCGGGCCCGGGAGATCTTGATGCGCTTGCCGATTTCATGCAGCGCGTGATCCTGGCCGAGCACGCGTTCGCCCAGCAGGGCAGGCAGGCGCTGGACGGTTTCGATCTCGTCGCGCAGCATTTTGCCCAACGGGATACCGGTCCAGCCGGAAATCACTTCGCCAATGGTTCCGCCGTCTACCAGGGCATGCACCAGCGGCTGTTCACCCTGGACGCTGGCCAGTTCGGCACGCACCGCGGCAATCTCCCGGGCATCGGGTGTCTTGTTGTCCGGGTGGCTGAGGGCACCGAGTTTTTCCACCAGTTCCAGCTCGCGCTGCCACTGTTGTTCCAGTGCGTCGCGGGTCTGCTGCTGTGCCTGCAACTCGGTGTGCAGGGTGGCCAGGCGGCGGGCATGGTCGCTGCCTTTGGCGGCTTCCTGTTCCAGTACGGTGATCTCGGCTTGCAGGTTGTCGATCTGCCGCTTGCAGTCTTCGAGGGGGCCCGGTTGTGCAGACTGGCCCAGGGCGACTCGCGCGCAGGCCGTGTCCAGAACGCTCACGGCTTTGTCAGGCAGTTGACGGCCGGTGATGTAGCGATTGGACAACCGCACGGCTTGCACCAGCGCTTCGTCCATTACCGTGACCTTGTGGTGATCCTGCATCTTGGCCAGCAGGCCGCGCAGCATGTGGATCGCCTTGTCTTCGTCCGGCTCTTCGACCTTCACCACCTGGAAGCGGCGGGCGAGTGCAGCGTCTTTCTCGAAGTACTTTTTGTATTCGGCCCAGGTCGTCGCGGCGATGGTGCGCAGTTCACCCCGAGCCAGGGCTGGCTTGAGCAGATTGGCGGCGTCGTTCTGTCCGGCCTGACCACCGGACCCGATCAAGGTGTGCGCCTCGTCGATGAACAGGATGATCGGATGCAGACTGCGTTTGGTTTCTTCGATGACGGATTTGAGACGATTCTCAAACTCGCCTTTCACACCGGCACCGGCCTGCAGCAAGCCGAGGTCCAGGGTATGAATGGCGACGTCTTTGAGTACCGACGGCACATCACCTTGAATGATGCGCAGCGCCAGGCCTTCCACCACGGCGGTTTTACCGACGCCGGCTTCACCGGTCAGGATCGGGTTGTTCTGGCGGCGGCGTGTCAGGATGTCGACCATCTGCCGGACTTCGAACTCACGGCCCAGCACCGGGTCAATCCGGCCTTCGCGAGCGCTTTGCGTCAGGTTGACGGTGTATTGATCGAGGGCCGGGGTCTTGCCGTTGCCTTTGACCGTGCTGCGGGTGCTGACGTCTGCACCGGCCAGGGGTTTGGCCTGTTGCGATTCGGCGCTGCCTTCGACCAGCGCGCCAAGGTTTACGCGCAGATCGTCGGCATTGATTTTTTCCAGCTCCGGCGCGGAGGCGATCACCACCCGGCGCAACTCGTCGTCATCGAGCAAAGCCTGCAACAGATAGCCGGTGCGAATCTGCCCCTGGCCGAATTCGATGGAGGCCAGTACCCAGGCCTGCTCGATCATGCGCGTGATGTGCGGCGACAGTGCAGGCGTTCGGGTATTGCCCTTTTTGAAGGTCCCCAGCGCCGTTACCAGCTGCGCCTGCAGGCGATCGGGCACCACGTCGTAGTGACGCAGGATGACCGGCAGGTCGTTGTCGTTGCTGTCCAGCAACTGCAACAACAGGTGCTCGATTTCGACGTCGTAATGCTGTTCCGAGAGACACAGGGCCGCCGCACTTTCTGTCGCGGTGCGGCTGGTGTCGTTCAGTTTGGCAAACAGGGACTTCAGGTTCACAGGGAGACCCCATCAAAAGGAATGTGGAAGAGGGCGCAACGGGAGGGTTCCACGTCGACGCCAGGGCGTTTGAGCCAGCCGAGCCAGCCCAGTGACACGTTGCCCTGGCGACCGAGGCGGGCCGCGGGTACTGCTTCGGGTTTGAGCTTGGGTGCCAACTGGAAGTCCAGTTCGGCGCCGACGTAGAACCGCACCAGTTCCACCAGCTTCTGGTAGTCCACGGTGCCGGGCTGGAAGCGTTGGTAGTCGGCCAGGTCCAGCGGGGCCGTCTCGATGCGTACGCAGGACTGGTAGTCCCAGACACGGTTTCCGGCGACAGCGCTTTGTCCGAGCACCGCGTTCTTGCGACCCAGTTGCGTGCATTGGCTGGCATCGAGTTTCAACCAGCGACCGGCAAACGGCTTGACCTTGAACGGCAGCGAAAAATAAAAGCTCAGCATTGCTTCGAGGTTCATCGCATTGCGTGGCTTCTGCGCGAACAGACCGGAAAAGTAGCTGAACAATTCGCGACGCAGGGGCGAGCCTTGCTTGTCGAATTTCTGCTTCTGCGCCTCGGGACCGAAGCCCACGAGGTTGAGCAGGTAGCGATCGAAATCCGAGGTGCCGTTGCGTTCGTACTCGATGTAGAACTTGTATTTTTGCCACGCTTCGTAAAACAGCGTGGTCATGCGATGGGAGAAAATATCGAGGAACGCATGGGCCGCGTCGTCCCGGTACTGGACGTGCCTTTCAATCAGCAGTTCGGTGTACGGGCGCGGCAGCACACCCGACGGCCCGACCAGTCCCATGAACGTGACTTGCACCTCGGACAGCGGCAGACCTGCCGCCGACACCTTGCCTTCACGCTCGAACTGCAAGTCGCTGACTTCGCTGGCAGGGAAGTTCAGGGACAGCTGTGAGCGAAAACGCAAAGGGTCTTCGTGCGGTCGGGTGTCCAGGTCCATGCGCCCGGTTCTGCTGTAATGCAGGCGGAGCAATCGCACCAATTGGAAAAATTCGAATCGGTGCGGCTCAGCCCGTGCCTGGTCGATCAGACCAGGGGTTGATCGCCGGTTCGAGGTGGCCATTGGACGACTCTCTTTTCGCGCTGCAAGGTGCGAAGGGTTAATTGGGTAAAGCTGTTCATGCTGCAGTACTGGCCAAAGAAGTGGTCCAGCACCATGCCGAACAAAAATACACCGCTGCCGGTGTACTGGCTTTCATCGAAATTCAGGGTGATGCCGACACCGCGCACGAAGTTCGGGCGCGGGTGACCGATACGTGCCACCACCGGTTCGCTGGTGACCGAGACAATGCCGTTGATCTGTTTGCGGATCGCCGAAACGTTGCGGTAGTTGTAGAGCGACAGCAGCTCCAGCAGCACGTCGCGACCGCGGGACACCAGCGACATGTGGTTGAGCGACAGGTGCGAGATCAACCGCCAGATCACCCCGTTGCCCAGCGGCACGCGAGCGGTGGCGGTGGGTTTGCGCAAGCAGCGGATGTCGCTGATGACCGAGTTGCCTGGAATACTGAAATCGCCGCGCTCGCCGCCGAACGGCAGCATCAGGGGCAAGTCACGATTGCTGCAGGTCAGGCGGATGCTCAAGGTGTCATTGCTGGAATCCAGCAGTTCCAGCTCGCGATCGACGACCCGGATAAACATGTTCGAGCCATCGCGCTGCCGGGTCTGTACCGGGCGACGCCGGGCAATCCAGAAGCTTTGGCCGGGACCCTGGTCGCCTCGCGGTTCGAAGAACGGATGACAGGTGGCGACCTGGTCGATGCCGCCGACTTTGCACACCCGACGCACGCGATCAATGGACACCACTTCCGCCGAGCTTTGCAGGCGCACGTCGGGCGTCACCGCGTACTCGTGCTGGGCGTGGGTCAGCTTGATCGGCTCGGCCTGCTGGCGGAACAGGTTGATGATCGGGGTGCAGTTGAGCTTGAAGTTGTTGCGACCGATGTTCTGCGTCAGACGCGCCAGGCGATCACTCAGGTCGTAGTCGGAAAAGTAGAAGTTGATCTCGATTTTCTCGAGATTCTGGCCCGCCAGCAGGCGCGCAAACCCTGACAGGTCGAAGAACATGAACTTGTCGGGGAAGGTGAAATATTCGTGCAGCAGGCGGTAACCCAGAAACGAGCGCTCCGAGTAATCCACCAGACCTTCGTCCAGCCCGTAACCCACGGCTTTCAAAGCATTCGCCGGCAACGTGATTTCGCGGGTGCGGCCCTGATCTTCGAAGCTCAACGTGGCTTTGGCCAGATTGTTGAACAGCAACTCGTAGAGCTGCAGCATCAGGGTGCTTTCGCCGTCGAGGAAAAATCGCAGGCGGTCCAGCTCCATCTTGCCGAACATCACATCAGACGTGGCGGTCAGGCCGATACGCAAACGTGCGACCAGGTCAGCGCTGTGGCCGTTGAACGCCGAACGCTCCATCTCGATGAACGAGGCTTGTTGCACCGCTACCGGCCACAGTTCAACCGGGTAGCAGGTGCGGAATTTGCACACCACGCCATCAATCGGGTTGGCGCTGAGTTCGGTGTGTCGGGCCACGCGGAAGGCTTCGGTGACTTTTTCCTGCTTGCCCAGGTTGAACTCGACAATCGACATCGACGGGGTAGGGCGCAGGTAATGCGGGTACAGCACTTCGAGAAACGACTCGACGATTTCAGGCAGCTCGTCATCGAGTTTTTTATGCACGCGGGCGGACAGGAACGAGAACGCTTCGATCAAGCGCTCGGTGTGCGGGTCTTCGCAGTTATCGCCCTCGATGAGCAACCGCGAAGCAATCTTCGGGTACTGACTCGCAAACTCCTGCCCTAAGAAGCGCAGGTGCGACAGTTCCTTTTCGTAATAGGGGAGCAGATCGTCGAGCATCAGTTGAGGTTCTGCACTTTGTATTCCTGGGTGTTGACCTGCAGCACCGCGTCGAAGGAAACCTGGCGGGTGATGTCCTGCAGGCGCAGTACTGCGTCCACGCGGAAGGTCAGCATGCGTTGGCCGGTTTGTTGTGCGAGCAGTTGGACCTTGACGCTGCGAAAGCGTCGGTCGCCGACGGAGATCGCCTTCTCCAGCTGGCGTTGAATCAGCAGGCGATCCTGCGGATCCAGCACACTGCGACTGGTGAAATCCGGCATGCCGTAGTCAAGGATGGTTCCGTTCAGATTGACGAAACCCTCCAGCTCGTTGGCAACCAGGGACTGGCGAGTGTTCACCAGCACCTCTAGGTCACGAACGATGCTGGCCTTGTAATCGGCCAGCGAACACAAGCGTTGCGATGAGGCTTCCATGGACTGATGTGGATGATCGTCCAGCAATCGATCCAGCAACGATGGCAACAGCTTGTGTTGACTACTCATCTTGCCTCCTTGGCAATGATGTCGATCAGCCGCGAGTCGATTGCGGCAATTCGGCAACCAGACGCAACGAAGCGGTCAGCTCATCCAGTTGATAGTGCGGACGCAGGTAGGTCACGGCCTTGTACACGCCTGGCTTGCCCGGAACCTCGAACACTTCGGCCCGTGCTTCGCGCAACGGGAACTTGGCTTTCGCTTCCTGGCTGGCGGTGTCGTCCAGCAACACATAGCTCGACAGCCACTTGTTGAGGAACATCTCCACGTCTTTGCGCGAAGCGAAGCTGCCGATCTTGTCGCGCATGATCGCCTTCATGTAGTGAGCGATACGCGAGGTGGCGAAGATGTACTGCAACTGCGCCGAGAGACGGGCGTTGGCGTTGGCGATGTCGGTGTTGTAATGCTTCTGCTTTTGCGTCGACTGGGTGCCGAAGAACGCGGCATAGTCGGTGCCTTTGCAGTGCACCAGCGGGATAAAGCCGAGGTCCGACAGCTCTTTTTCACGGCGGTCGGTGATGGCGATTTCGGTCGGGCATTTGAGGGCGATTTCGCCGTCGTCGGTCTTGAACGTGTGAGTCGGCAGGCCTTCAACCAGACCGCCACCCTCGACACCGCGAATCGCGACACACCAGCCATAACGGGAGAACGCGTCGGTGACCCGGGTGCCCAGGGCGTAGGCGGCGTTCATCCACAGGTATTTGTTGTGGTCGCGACCGTCGACGCTTTCAACGAAGTTGAATTCTTCGACCGGCGTGGTATCCGGGCCATACGGCAGACGACCCAGCACGTGCGGCAAGGTCAAACCGACGTAACGGGAATCTTCGGAAGCGCGGAACGACTTCCACTTGGCGTATTCGACGGTGTCGAAAATCTTTGCCAGGTCCCGTGGGCCGGACATGTCGGTAAACGAATCCCAGCCGAACAGCTCGGGCGAGGCCGCCGAGATGAACGGTGCGTGGGCTGCTGCGGCAACATGGGAAATCTCTTCCAGCAGGTACATGTCTTCCGGGCTGCGATTGAACTCGTAGTCACCCAGCAGCATGCCGAACGGTGCACCACCGAAGGTGCCGTATTCTTCTTCGTAGATCTTCTTGAACAGGGCGCTCTGGTCGAATTCGGAGGCGGCCTTGAGGTCGCGCACCAGATCTTTCTTCGAGGCGTTGAGCAGTTGAATCTTCAGCGTGGTACTGGTTTCAGTCTGGTCCACCTGATACTTCAGGCCGCGCCACGACGCTTCCAGTTGCTGGAATTCGCGGGCATGCATGATTTCGTTCATCTGCTCGGAGAGCATCGCGTCGATTTCGGCGATGCGCGCGTCAAGCACGGCAATCAGGTCCTTGCTCGGCGTCATTTCGCCTTCCAGCACCTGGCCGACCAGTTCACCGATCAAGTCGCGGGTACGGGTGCGCTCGGTCTCGGAGCGGGCCACGCGGCTTTCCGAAATGATGCTGTCGAGCAGGGAGGATTGCGGGGCGAAGTTTTCCACTTCAACCAATTCGCTGTCCTGTTGAGTCACGGTTTGCTTGTCGTTCATCTTCAGGCTCCTACTGTTTGCCATCGGTGGCTGGAACCGCGGCTTCGCGGCCGAATTCCTTGCCCAGCGTTTTCAACTTCTCGGTGTTCTGCAGCACATCCATGAGCAGCTCTTCGAGCTTGTCGTTGCCGCCCATCTTGTTGCGCAGGTCAGCCAGCTTGTTGCGCACTTCCAGCAGTTTGCGCAGCGGCTCGACCTGCTTGACCACGTTCTGCGGCTCGAAGTCTTCGAGGGCATTGAAGTTGAGCTCGATGCCCAGCTGCGTGCCGTTCTTGGCCAGGGTGTTGTCGACCCGGTAAGTCAGGCGTGGCTTGATGCCCTTGAGCACACCGTTGAAGTTATCGCGGTCGATGAAGATGAACTTGCGGTCCTTGAGCTTCGGCAGCGGCTCCAGCGGGTTGCCGGAGAAATCGCCCAGCACACCGACGACAAAGGGCAGCTCTTTCTTTTCCTGAGCGTCACCGATATCCACGTCGTAAGTGATATGGACCCGAGGCGCGCGAACGCGATCGAGTTTGTGCTGGGTACTTTCCTTCTTCGCCATCGTCATCTCCTGGTGCGAACAAATTCGCTGCAAGTCATTTGCGTCTAGGCTCAACAGTCGGCCTGGCGCGTTACATTCCTTCGATCGTCAGCAGAAGGCGCTGACGGATTTCATCGTTCATTTCCAAAATATTCTCGTGGCCTACCAGCTCTTCGAAGCTGGTATTGCCGGCGATCTGGGTGCTGCTGCGGATCACCGCGTCATCAGGCAGCTGGGCCCGTACGGGCGAGCTGATCACGCAAAAGGGCAGGTCACCAAAGTCTTTCAACCGTTCGAAACTGACGGGAAAACGCAGGCCTTCCAGCAATCGGCTGAGCCCCGGTGACTTGCTCAGGCAGTAGAACAGCACCAGGTAGTGCACGACGAAACGGTACAGCTCGGCGCTGCTGCGATTGGGGTCTTTGATGACGGTGCGAAAGCGGGCCAGGTCAAACGAACTGAACCCGACCACCCAGCGCACAGGGCTGGTGATGCGAATGGATTGACCGCTTTGCGACAGCACCTTGTCGTACTCCAGCGGGAATAATTCCGGCGTCGTACTGATCAGGTTGAGGGGGACTTCAAGCTCATTGACCAGCTGGAACGGCGAGGCCGAACCGATGCGGTCGTACAGTTCCTTGAGCTCTTTGAAATGGTGCTGGGTCTCACGCCCGCTGCTGCGTTGCGCGCCTTGCAGGTACTCACCGAAAAACGACTGCGGACGGATCAGCAATGCCAGCGTCGACAGGTAATCCGAAGCCTGCGTCTTGAGCGCGTCGGAAATAGCCCGGGTCTGGCCTCGCAATTTGATCAGTGCTTCAACGTCAAACGCTTGAGTCATCGGTATTTATCGTCCTTGAACCTTTCACGATTGCTACCCGGGTTATCCGGGAGCGTGAAGAGCCACTTATTTCTCGGTTGAACACCTGTTTACACAGTGCGAACCCTGATGCTTTTGACATCATTTATCGCACTGCCAGGAATAATTTCTTTGAATGCTGGCATATCAGTGTCGATTAGCCAGCAACGTGGTGTATGGCAACAATTGGCATACAAAAGTTCACGAGGGAGCGGATTTTTTCTCGTTTTTGATACATGCCGCAATGATGTCCGGTTGCCATTAGTCGGTGGTTCTGTCTTACAGACGGGTCTGAAACCCAGCAACTTCAAGGGTTTGAGGAGGGGCGTGGATCCAATTTTTAATTGAAATTAATTTCGAAAAAGGTGAAGCGGTTCACCTAATTTGGATAATCCCGGTCGTTAGGTGGGATTTTTAGTTTGAAGAATGGCCGTTGAAAGTGATGGCTATATCGAGTAATTGCACTAAAAAACATTATTTCGCAATCTGTTACTGGCGATGACTACCGACGTAAATGAAGTAAAGCTCGGTCAGCCGCGCTTTATTTGTCAAAGGCAGCAACCCTTACGGTGCCGTTGAGCAGATTGATCTTAACCGCTCAATGATCCCCACATTCATAGCGGCCAGATGATCCCGGGTGCTGTGCTACCGATGCCCTCCGGAGCCAGCACATGATGCGAACCGACGCTAAAGTCGAAAAAGTTTATCTCTACCCCAGGCCAGTGGTCTTCCGAAAAGCCCTTGATGGCGTCCCGGTAACACGTCATCAGGCTTGAGCGGCCTGCACGTAGTGATCATCGAAAATCAGGGACCCGACTGCTTGCGACAGGAAGCGACCCACTTGAACAATCTGCTCAACCACCAACGACTGCGCGCTTCGCGAATTTCGTCGATTTGCATGAAGGTGTAGGGGATGGGCATGGTTTTTTCTTGGATGCGGAGGGTGCGCAGGCCTCTGATTATGTGGCGTGCGTAGAATAATATTGTGACGGAAACAGCTAGCATCCCAAACAGGACAACCATACCGGTAGTGAGGAAGCCGGCTGTTTTAGTAAAAATACTTGCCGCCAAGGTGGTTGCGCCGGCCACCAAAAGAGGGCTATATGCGGCCGATGTTTTTTGCTTGTTTTGCGGGCGTGGCTGCACCTTGATTCCATCATATTCGAATGGATGAAATGACGATTTGCCATTTGCCAGGACCAAATACGTCAATGTCACGATCCCTACTGGAACAGGCCACATCATAAGGGCAGCAATACTTGTCTTACCCCAGAACCTGGCAGCAACCAAATAGGCCGAGGTGGAGGCGAACAAACAGAAGATGCTTACGACCGTAATTAGTATCGAAGTCATATACAGAGTAAATTTTTCGCACGCATAGACAAGATACAAGGTCCACATAAGTGCAGATAAAGACACCACGAAATAAACAGGCCAAAAATACCTAAAACCGGAAGGACCAAAGGCGAACAATAAAGCAAAAAAACCGAATAAAAACCACGTAAATTTTTTGAGCTTATCTGAGTCAATCATTATGAGTACTCGATCTTTAACGCGTTGCCAATCACATTATCTACCCCGAATTTAACCATCGCCCGCTGCACTGCCAAACCTGCAACGAATCCAACAGCCACTACCACCATTGATCAGTAGCTGACGCCATTCCAGTTACCGGCGATTACTGTCCCGTTTTTGTCGCAGTAGAGATTCACGTACGGCTTATCGACTTGCGTGCCATGGGGGCTTTCTTCGATTTGCCAGAGCAGTTCGCCGTGTATCGACAGTGCGAAGACGTTTCTGTTGAAAATCACATCGGGTGCGGGATCAACCAGAATCAAGAGCCTGTCCTTGTGTTGAAGGGTCTCTATGACGGGATGAGGAAGGTGGATAGGTTGATCCGCTAGCCACAGGGTTCCGTTTTGAACACGATGCCGGGTCTCGGTGGTCATTTTTGCCTCTAGCGTTATCAATGAAGTCGCAAAAAATGCTATGGGCGAGGAAGACTTTCTGGTGGCATTCCATTCGGCAGCTGAATCTTCAAACCGCGGGCAATTTGATCGCCAATGTAGAAGGCAATTCCCAGTGCGCGGGCTAGTTCAGGATCGTTGGGTTCAAACTCTTTGCCCGCCCAGGCACCGAGAGTTAATTGATGCAGTCTTGCTTTGTCTTTTTCAATGCCCAGCAACACGTTTTTGATGAATTGCAATTGGATCAACGAGCTTGAGTAGAGGTGGTATTGCGGGCACTTGTTGTATCCCCGGGCGGTGATTGCTATTGCGTTGTCGATGTAATCCAGGGCCGTTATTGGTGGTTTCGAGGAGTGCTCGCTTCCGGTTCCAGCGGTTTGATAGCTACGTGACGCCACGTAATCATCAAACATTTGAGCCTGTTTTCCTGCCTGGTCAGAGCTTCGAGCAACGTCTTTTCTATAGCCAAGGAACTGTTCCGATTGTGGCCCATGAGTCAGTAGGGAAACAATGGCTGCACATTGGATGAGCCAATAGATTTCAAACGAGGATTCGGTGCCTCGACAAAAACCAAGATTTTCTGACTGCTTGTACAAGTCAGCGGCCAGTTGGTCGGCGTTTTCGTGGTTTATCGTGTTCTGTGGGGTCAAACCGAGCGACTCATTCGCTATGACGAATACCCTGTAGCGTTGTAGCAGAAGGGCATCCACAAGCGTCAAGTCTGGGCAAGCGGGCGGCGACAGCGGTACAAAAACCTTTGTTTCACAATTGATGGGTATCCAGGACAAGTTCCTCTCCACTTGGGAAGGTTCCTTGGCCATTTCGGTCAAGGGGACTTCATCAACAACCTGCTCCGTGGGGACGGGGGGAAGAACGTTTTTTTGCCTAAAAAGAGCTTTTAATTGATGCAGTAGCTTTAACATGGGAAAGCCCTCAGCGGTCCAGTCAACGTTAATTATCGATATCTGTTCCCATCTAAATGTTAAATGGCCGACCCTCTGTTATTTCCAGGCTTCTCAATCAGCAACTCGTCCAGTTCTCTGCGACGGCATTTCATAACGAAATCCACCGCGGCATCACTGTTTTGTTGAAAAAACTCGAAGCTTGCGTGATCTATTTCGTAATACTCCTCGTATTCAATCATGCCGTTGCTAACGGGAAATGAAACGTAGAACCTTCCGGAGGTCTCATCGATTCCCAAGGAAAATAGTTCTTCGCGGTTTACGTAAATGTCTTTACATTTCAAATGTGTTCTCCGGCAAAAATTACCGCGTCCATTTCGTCATGCAGTGGAGCCATCTCGAATAATCTTTGGGCCAAGCCCTGGATATGCTCTGACCAAGCGACTTGCGTGACCCATTCTTCCGGCATTCCCGATACCCCGTACAGCGCCCCGGCTATCTGGCCAGCGGTAGCTGCCACGCTGTCCGCATCATCTGCCAGATTGGCAGCCAGCAGGATTGCATCCTTGAAGTTATCCGTGTTCCACACCGCCCATAGTGCCGCTTCCAGCGTGTCGATGACGTAGCCGGAGGAACGGATTTGATCGCGGGTTTTTTGTTTGTACTCGCCTGCATTGATGATCAACGGGCGGGGGTACAGGGCTCTTGGCATTGGCGACAAGGCTTCTTCCTTGTCCGCACCGTTGAGAGCCAGGTGCAATTGTGCACCCAATAGTTCGCAGCCATTCACTGCCTCTACGGCCCGGTGGGTGCATCGGCTCTGTGCCGCGCTTTCCCGCCAGGTGCCAGACAAGGTGTGGCGCCGGAATATAGCGGTGGGTGCCAACCGGATGATTGACCCATTGCCAGCTGTCGATGGATGGTCATTACCGTACCAATCAACACCCTGCGCCAGTGACCCTTCCAGTGCAGCACGAGTGGCATTGCCAATATCGAAACACTTTCCGTTATGACTGTTTTCGCCGTTTTTGTACCAACGACAAAGCCGTTGTGAAAAGTCACGGAAGTCGAAATTGTTGTTTGCTATGTAAGTGTCCGCCAAGGCCAATGCCATGCTGGTATCGTCGGTCCACTCGCCCTTTTTCAGATTGAAGGGCCCACCTCCCACCATGTCATTGACATGTTCGATATCACGGGGCAAGAACTCCAGTGTTGTACCTACCGCATCGCCGATCGCGAGCCCTAGCAGGCAACCCTTCGCACGGTCCAGCCCCTGTTCTTCAGTGAGGGTGCAAGGCCTGGAAGTCAGCCAGCCAGGTTTCTCGTTTGTTACCTTGGGGGCGTCCGGCTGCAACATGAAATCCATGCGCTGACGCAGCTGAGGAGAAGGGAGAGGGAGGAGATGATCGTAACGCTCAGTGTATTTGGAGAGCGCTTCGTCCGGGCTTCTCAAATCAATCATGGCTGCTCTCTAGTCTGGTGTGCTCTCAAAGATACGACTTCCAGGCAACTCGGGCGAGGTCATAAGGATTTTGGTTTTCGATAAAATGTGTCTCATAACTCCTTGGTCAACTCAGAAGTAACTTCCTGATTACCGATCATTTTGCATGGCCAGTTATCGTTGATGTGCGGGTGGGTTTAAAGCATGCGTTAACTTTTGCAATCGCCCGGTGCTAACGTGACTTCGGCGATGTTTTTTAAATCAGCGCTATTGTATTGGTAAGTGATTTTGTTGCCTAAAGCCAGAACCAACAAATACGCGGTTTGGCTGCACAGGGATTTGTTTATTTGTTGGGCCAGATAGCTTTGATAATAAGCTTGCTCGCCAGGACGACCTTCGTAGCCCGACAGCGTCAATTTATAATGGACTGTTCGATCTGCGTACGTGATGTTGTCGATGCGTGTGGCTAAGTCGAGCATGATCGGTAACTGTTGCTGCTGCTGATTAACAACCTCGGCGAGTATTTTTTCCGCATCCTCTGCGTACAGGGGCGTCGTGAAAATCATTGCAGCGATGAAGGCCAAAGGGCCATGGCGGAAACAGGATTGCTTCAAACTGATCTCTCCCTGATGTGTGGTTGCGGCTGCAAAATTGACAGCCGCACATGCTGACTGATCTTCCTTGGTGACGCGTTCGCGCTGTTGTCAGTCAGGCTTCAAACCGCTGTTCTTCTTCTCTTCCATCTGCGCCTTGAGTCGACGCAGCGTCGGTGATTCTCCGCCAGTCAGTTCGATTTTGAACTCGGCGAAGGCATGCTCGAGATCGGCGTACTGCTGCAAGCCTTCTTCAGTAAACAGGTAACGTCCGGGGATGTCCCTCCACTCCATTGGAGCCTGAATCTGGCCACGTTCCGCCAGGATCAGCAACGGTTCCAGCTCCACGGCCAGTTTTGCGGCGGCAGGGTCTTTTGCTTTCAGCGCGTCAATGGCTGCCCGTAGCTTCTGTGTCTTTTCTTTCAGTAGTTCAATATTCATACGGGGCTCTAGTTGGAGGTCGTGCCGATCAATTTTGGCACTCCCCACTCGGCACGGTTAGGTGTCAGGTATTGGAAGGCTTCGCCAGTTCGCTGGATCGCGCCGCTCAATTCTGTAGTAGGGGCGACTTTACTGACAAATACCTCGGTTGGCTTCAAAGGCGCCATCTCGAAGATGGAATAGCGGGGTGCCTCGCTCCCCAAAGGCAAGCCGAACGAGTCGGCCAGTGTGCGCCCGGAACTGGCGGCTGCCTGCAGTTCCTCGTGGGTTGTGAAGAAAGGCGAGTAGGGTGAAACGCCCTGGCCTTCAGGCACAATCTTGATCAGAGGCGAATTGATCAACCGGACTTCTGGAATCGTCGAGCCTGATGCCACCTGGTCAAACGCTCGGGAGTAAATGGTGGTGGCGTCGGCATCCGGCGCAGCGGCTTGCAGCTTGCCCAACAGTTTCTCCCCGTCCGTAGTGTTCAGGAAGCTTTCGATCTGCTCGTTCGACAAGCCCTTGGTCTTGAAGGTCTGGACCTTCTTGATCTGGTCTTCCACGGACACGAAGTCGGGATCCTGCTTGGCGTAGTACTCACGCATCGTCTCCGGTTCAGCCTTCGCCAGTGGCGTCGGCTCCTTCACCTGCAACTCAGCCTGAGCCAGCAACTTCTGCTCATTGCGCGCCAGCCAGCCCGCCAATTGCTTGTTCGATATCTCGGCCTGCAGCTTCGCGCTGCGTGTTGCGATGCTTTCCATGCTGCCCACGACGCCCGCTTTCACCTGGCCGCGTGTCAGGTAGGTGACGATGGCGGTCAGTAGCAGCAACACCAGTTGCTCCTGGCCCCGGGCCAGTTGTCGCGCTGCGCGTTCGGTGCGTTCCTGGACCAACGACGCAGAGCCGCCGCTGGGGTCCAGGCCCGCGGGCTTCACGCCTTCTTCGGCGTGCCATGCAGTGGCAATGCCTTCCTGCAACGTGGAGAGGCAGGCGGGGAGGCCGTCGTAAAAATACTCAGCGATGGCCGACAAGCCCAGTCCCATAAGAATCAGGTTACCGACTTGCAAGCCGATACCGGCCCCGGCAGCAGCTCCCGGTGCTGCGCCAATCCCGAACGCAAAGGCACCCGCCGCACCGCCGGCGATAGTGCCGACCGCAACGCTGCCACCCAGAATCATCGACACTTCTTTGACCAGTTGCAGCAGCACAGGAAGGATCTGCTCGATTTCGATCGAGGCCCATTTGCGCTTGAGGTCCATCTGGATGATCGGGTAGGAGAGGGCGAATGCCCGGTTCACCGCATCGATGCGGTGGCCGCCCATGTAGCCATAGGCCTGGCTCGCGCCGTTGCCGACGCGTCGGGTGAAACCGTTCCAGTTGTCGTGAGCGCTCTGCAAGCCCTCGTTGACGCCCTGGTTCAGTTCGCTGAATTTCTGATCGAGGTTGCGTTCGACGTCGGCCCAGCTGGGCACATTCGCTAAAAGATCCATTTACACATCACTGTCCTTGGGTGGGAGAAGCTTCCCTGTCGCCACGTTGAAGTGCCGGATATCGACTTTATGTCAGGGTCAAAGTGCTGGCCATTAGCCGCACTCTAGACTGCAATACGTGTCATTAAATTCAATGTGGATCCCATTTTTATTATTCACGTTACTCTCGGCAATGATGTCAATGAGGCACCACTGCAGATTGTGTGTCGCGCAAATGTTCTTTGCGCCTTGATATACAGGCATTTCTTGCATGTCAGATGGCCGGGTAAATAATTTTCAAACTTTCCCGCTGGATGCGCAGGTGCCTGAAGAACACCGGCAATTTCCGTTTCCGGGTTGACACAATGCGGGGTGAAGGTGTTTCCTTTGCCGCTTTCGAAACACCCTATTACTGCTTGGATTGTGATCGTCTTCTCAATTTTTGCAGGGGTAGTGGCACTTTCGCACTGCATTGCGGTCGCAGTACCAGACTTGCAGCAGGTGGCTAAATAGCTCAAGTGTTTCAGATTTATGGCGGGAAAAGTTTGTAGGCAGTTTCATACAAAGTTTCACGTATTCAGGTCCGCAAGTTCATAGACAGCGGGTTGTTAACCCATCCGAGAAGTGCGATCGGGTTTCGTCCCTCTGTCAGATTCGTTATGCGCAGTGGCAGGCGAGGGCGGTAGCGTTCTTCACTGCTTTCAAGGAGATACACATGTTGATGGACCTTGCCGCAATGCTTTCCCCGCAAAATCGGCGCCTGTTCAAATTCAAGAATTTTGCCAATCCCGACCAGCAGTTACTGCTTGAGTCCTTCAAGGGGACTGAAGGTCTGTCGCGTGCCTACAACTTCGAGTTGATGTTGGTGTGCGAGGATTCCGAGGTCGAGCTCAAGTCGATGATGGGCCAGCACGTGTTGCTGGAGATCGAACTGGCTGAAGCCGGGCCGCGATACCTGGCAGGTTACCTGACCCGCTTCGCCAGCCTCGGTAGCGACGGCGGCATGGCGCGCTACACCGCGACGCTGAATCCCTGGTTCTCGATGCTGAAAAACCGTTTCGACACCCGCATCTTCCAGGGCTGCACCGTCGAAGAAGTCGTGACCCAGGTGTTCGCGTTATGCCCCGCGTTTTCCCTGCATGAATTCCGCCTGAGCAAGCCGCTCAAAAAATACACCTACATCACCCAATACCGCGAAACCGACTTCAACTTCGTCCAGCGCCTGCTGGAAGAAGAGGGGATGTTCTACTACTTCGAGCACACTGCCGAAGGTCACATCATGATCATCTGCGACGACTCCAGTACGCTGCTGCCGTTGCCAGAACAACCTCAAATCCGCTTTCACACCGCCTCGGTGACCGAGACAGCTGACGCCATTACCCAATGGAGTGGCAATCGCCAATTGCAGTCCGGGAAAATCGCCGTCCAGACCTTCGATTATCGCCAGCCGACCAACCGTCTGCCGGTCGCCATGAAGAGCCTGAACAAGCAGGGCGACGTCGACGATTTCGAGATCTATG
Organism: Pseudomonas sp. TNT3; assembly: GCF_010095445.2. GTDB lineage: Bacteria > Pseudomonadota > Gammaproteobacteria > Pseudomonadales > Pseudomonadaceae > Aquipseudomonas. The sequence goes on along the minus strand of NZ_WFGV02000030.1, from coordinate 3,072 downwards.
ACTTCCCCGGCCAGTACACTCACGGCACCTATGACGAAGGTGAAGCGCTGCTGCGGCTTCGCGTCGAAGCGCTGGAACTCAAGGGCAAGAGTTTTCATGGCGCCAGTAATTGCCGCGCCATGAAACCCGGCTACACCTTCGAACTGCTGCAGCATTACGACCACGATCAGGGCTCGCCCGACGATCGCCAGTTCCTGTTGATGAGCGTCGAAAGCGAAGGCCACAACAACTACCTCAACGGCCATCAGGCGAGCTACTACAACACCTTCTCCTGCGTGCGAAAAAAGATCGTCTTCCGCCCGCAACTCACCACCCCGCGGCCAACCATCTCCGGCCCGCAAACAGCCATCGTCGTCGGCCCGCCGGGTGAAGAAATCTTCACCGATGAACTCGGTCGCGTGAAGGTGCAGTTCCACTGGGACCGCAAGGGCGAGCACAACGACAAGAGTTCGTGCTGGGTGCGCGTCGCCCAATCCGGCGCCAGCGGTGGCTTCGGCAGCATCCTCATTCCCCGTGTCGGCGACGAAGTCGTCGTGGTCTTCCTCGACGGCAATCCTGATCGGCCGTTGATCATGGGCAGTTTGTACAACAGCAAGAACACACCACCCTGGTCGTTGCCGGCGAACAAGACGCAGAGCGGGTTTTTGACGCGGTCGATGAAGGGCGATGGCGGCACGGCGAACTTCTTTCGCTTTGAAGACAAGGCGGGCGCCGAGCAGGTCATCATGCACGCCGAGCGCAACATGGACACCGAGATCGAGGTCGATGAGACCCACAGTGTCGGTAGCAATCGCACGATCACTGTGGGTGGCACGCACACCGAAACGATCAAGAAAGACACGGTGATGAATGTCCAGGAAGGCTCGTTGACGATTCAGGTCGATAACCAGTTCATTCAGGTGAATGCCAAGCAGCATATAATTTTGCAGGTCGGAGAAAGCAGCATCACGCTGACTCCGGACGGCATTGAGATCAAAGGCAAGGCGATCACCACAACCAGCACGGGCACCACCCAAATCACCGGCTCCGAAGTTCGGGTCAATGACTAGGGAATCGTGCTAATGACCAGAACCAGCCTTTACGACCGAATTTCCGCCAAGCGCATTGCGCTGGAGGAAGCGGCTCGTCTTGAACAGCAGAATGCACCGATAGTTGAAGCAGAGGCCGAGGCAGAACCTGTAGCTGTGGTTGCCCTGCAAGACACGCCTAGCAGCTTCAACTTCGGCGGGTTCAATCTGGCATTTCCATCGGGTTTCAACTTCCGCGATATTCAGACAACCATCGAGCACGAAGGCGAGCCAATCATCCTGACGATCAATCGTCGCGATGTGGCGCAGGGCCAGAATCTTGAAAATCTTTTTGACGGCTCCGTGCAGTCGTTCCACACGATTTATCCGGGGCTGCGCATCATCCGTCAGCGCGAGTACAGCCTGGCAGGCAATGCCGCCAAGTGCGTGGATTTTCACTTCAAGACCGGTCACGCCGAACGCCATGGGCGTCTGGTGGGCGCCATCGTTCCTGTCGCCGGGCGTGACGAAGTGCAATGGCTGAATATTTCGTGCGTGATTGATCCGACCAAGCCTGCGCTGAGTCTATGGCTGGTTGATTTCGACAGCATGCTCGACGGCCTAACGGCCCGCTGATAACTAATTTTTTCGATTTCAGGAATTTACATCACATGGATTATGAATTGCAGGAAGGCAGCATCGCGTTGCCGCAGGGTTTTCAGGACCGCACGGTAAACATGTTTGTGCTGGGGGCGAGCATTCCTGCACCGCTGAGTATCACCATCTCCAGGGACATGCTCCTGCCGGCCGAGGAGCTCAAGGCCTACGTAGACCGCCAGGTAAAAATGCTCGCATCGAAACTGCGTGGCTACACCTTGCTGGGCAAAAAATCGGTGGAGCTTTCCAGCACTGCGCCGATTGAAGGCATCCAGATCGATGCGTATTACATGACCGATGGTCGTCCGTTCTATCAGCGTCAGGCGGCATTCCTGATCGAGCCGGGCCGCGCAATCATCTTCTCCACCACGGCGCAGGCTGACTTCAGCAGTGAGCAGAATCAGAACTGGGCCGACCTGCTGGCCAGCTTCCAGCCTCGCCAGCCCGGCGCTACCAAGACCGACTCCAGCGAACAGGAGTAACGGTCATGTTCGAAGCCGCAAGGTTTGGCGATGAAATAAGCCACACCAGTGCCCTGGGCGGGTTCCTGATAGGGGCCGCGCTCGGGATTGCATTGATTGCCACGGTCGCTATCGCGACGTTCACCTGTGGGTTTGGTGTGGCGCTTTTGGCGGGTCTGGCCGCAGGCGTCGGAGGTAGCCTGCTGACTTTCCTGGGGGAGAAAATAGGCAGTAGTTTTTCCTCGCCCTCCGGGACCATCGTCATTGCGTCGGACAACGTATTTGTTAACAGTCGCAAGGCTGCCCATGTCGAAAAAAGCATTGGCGCCTGCGACAAGCATCCCGGTCCGGTGCAGGTCGCAGAGGGTTCGACCAACGTTTTCATCAATGGCACTGCAGCGGCCCGAAAGGGCGACAAGATCACCTGCGGCGCAACGATCTCCAGCGGTTCGGATAACGTATTCATCGGCGGCGGCACCCACCGCTACCTGCCAGTAGATGACGAGATTCCCGGCTGGCTGCGCACTACCGTCGATATTCTGATGGCGGTCGCTGGCGCGGCGGGCGGTATCGCACAACTGATCAAGAACGCTTCCCAGGCCTGCCTCAAATCCGGCATGTCCTGTGTGTTGAAATTCACCGCCGGGTTCGTCGCCGGTGAAGTGGCCAGCCGTTACGTCGTAGGCCCGGCGATCGAGCGTGCAGTCGGCGGTCTGGTCGGCAACCCTGTCGATGCCACCACCGGCCGCAAGGTCATCCCTGACGAAACTGATTTCAGCCTTCCAGGCCTGATGCCCATCGACTGGTCACGCTTCTACGGCAGTGACCTGACCGTCGACAGTGTGCTCGGCAAGGGCTGGGTGTTGCCTTGGGAACAAAGCCTGCGCCGCAGTGGCAGCTTCGTTTACCTGACCGACAATCAAGGTCGCACGGTGCCCTTCGTAGAC
>NZ_WFGV02000002.1 GCF_010095445.2 Pseudomonas sp. TNT3 | reverse complement strand
CTGCGTCGGGCTGCGCAGCGGCTCCCGAGGGCGGTCCTGCGGACACGCAACGCAGCCTCGTGCCTCGGCAGCGGCTACAAAGGACTTGCGACGTTTCGAGCAGGCGGCGCAACTTTCTGCCCTTGCTCCACCGCCCAACTCACCACCTGTGTCGTCAACTGGTCACTGGCCTGGCCAAAACCGGCAACAACCGACGGCACCTGCACATCACTCAACGGCTGGCGCACTTCGAAGCGTCGGCTGGCGAGAATCCGCTGGTCATAGCCCCGCACCAGCAACGCATCCAGCCGAACGACCACGCTCGCGACCGTGCCTTGATATTCGGTCTGGAACGCCTGCAAGTTGCCGCCCAGCTCCAGGTCCGCCTGGAAATTGCTGTCGTCGGTGCTCAACAACTGAATTCGACCGTCTCGCTGAAAACCGTCCAGCAGACGATTGCGCAGCAGCACCGGCGCCGGATCGGCCCAGCGTGAACCTTTGTAGCTGCTGAGCAGATCACCCTGGGGGATCACCGCGATGTTCGGGCTGTTCAACGCCTGGCTCGCCTGCGGTTTGGCCAGGCGCAGCGACCAGCGTTGCGGCGTAACGTCGCTGGCCGAGGCGCCGCTCTGGGCCGACGGCAATCGATAGACATCGAACGGTTCGGGCTTGGGCAGGATCGAACAGGCATTGAGCAGCACGAAGCTGGCGAGGAGGGCGACGTGGCTCAGCTTCATGGCGTGAACTCCTTGTTCTTGTCGTTGCCCAGCAGATAACCGCTGGGGTTGGCCTCAAGGCGCTGGGAAATCGCGCGCAACGACGTCAGCGTGTCACGCAGTTCACGCACAGCCGGCGCCAGCCCGTTGAGGCCTTGCATGCCGTTGTTCAGGGAATCCTGATTGCTGGAGATCAGCTTGTTGATGGTCGCGCTGCTCTGTTCCAGCGACTTCATTGCCTGCTCGGCACTGCCGAACATCTGCTTGCCCTGATCATTGAGCAGACCATTGGCGTTACGCATCAGCGCCGAGGTCTGTTCCAGCATGGCACCCGCTTGCTTACCAACCGATGCCAGTTGCTGCATGGCCTGACGGATATCGCCACGTTGATCGGCAATGGTGCCGGTGGTTTGCTCCAGATGCTCCAGGGTCTTGCTGATGCGTTCAACGTTCTCCGTGGAGAACATCAGATTGGCGTTATGCATCAGCGTATTCACACCGGCCATCAGGTCGTTGCTGTCGTTGAGCAGGCGGGCGATGGGTGAGGGCGATGCCACAATCGTCGGCAGGTCACCGCCTTTGCCCTTGAGCGCCGGGCTCTGCGGCGTGCCACCGCTGAGCTGGATGATCGAGGTGCCCGTGATACCGGTCAGCGCCAGTATGGCCCGGGTGTCTTCCTTGATCGGCGTTTCGCCACCCAAGCGGATGCGCGCCAGCACCCGACGCGGGTCTTTCGGGTCCAGGCGCAACGTCACGACATCGCCGACCTTGATCCCGCTGTACTGCACGGCGCTGCCTTTGGACAGGCCGCTGACCGCCTCGTTGAAGACGATTTCGTAATCCTTGAACTCCGTGTCGACACTGGACTTGGCCAGCCACAGGCCGAATAGCAGGGCGCCTGCCACCACAATTACCGTGAACAGGCCGATCAACACATGATGGGCTCGGGTTTCCATGTCAGACCTCGTTGAGCTGTTGAGCGGCAGTCAGCGCCGCGCGGCCACGAGGGCCATGGAAGTATTCGTGAATCCACGCGTCGTCGGTTTCCGAAACCTTGTCGATGGCATCGGCCACCAGTACCTTTTTCTGCGCCAGCACCGCCACACGGTCAGTGATGGTGTAGAGCGTGTCCAGGTCGTGGGTGACCAGAAATACGCTCAGGCCCAACGCGTCGCGCAGGGTCAGGATCAATTGATCGAAGGCCGCAGCGCCAATCGGGTCGAGGCCGGCCGTAGGTTCGTCGAGAAACAGAATGTCCGGGTCCAGCGCCAGCGCCCGGGCCAGCGCAGCGCGCTTGATCATGCCGCCGGAGAGCGAGGCGGGGTACTTGTCCGCCGCAGACAATGGCAAGCCCGCCAATGCCAGTTTCACTGCAGCCAGGTGCTCGGCATCTTCGCGACTCAAGCCAGCGTGTTCGATGAGGGGCAGGGCGACGTTTTCGGTCACGGTCAGCGAAGAAAACAGGGCACCTTTCTGAAACAGCACACCGAAACGCCGCTCGACCATCGAGCGCTCTTGCTCAGATAACGTCGGGAGGTTTTTACCAAACACCTTGACTACGCCCTCAGTGGGCTGGCGCAGGCCGACAATACTGCGCAGCAGCACCGATTTGCCGCTCCCGGAACCGCCCACCACGGCGAGGATTTCACCCTTGTACAAGTCCAGGTCCAGATGTTCGTGCACGCTCTGATTGCCAAAGCGATTGCACAGGTCACGGACTTCGATCACGGCCTCGGAGGGCGCTCGGGGTAGACGACTCACCAGCCCATCTCCATGAAAAACAGCGCGGCGACTGCGTCGAGAACGATCACCACAAAAATCGACTGGACCACGCTGGACGTGGTGTGCGCGCCAACAGACTCAGCGCTGCCACTGACCTTGAAGCCCTCAAGGCAGCCAATGGCCGCAATCAGGAAGGCGAAGATAGGCGCTTTGACCATCCCCACCAGAAAGTGCTGAACACCGATGTCCGATTGCAGCAGCGACAGGAACATCGCAGGCGAGATATCCAGCGACAAGGCACACACCACGCCGCCGCCGATAATCCCCGAAAGCATCGCCAGAAAGGTCAGCATCGGCAGCGCGACCAGCAGGGCGAGGACACGTGGCACTACCAGCAACTCCATCGGGTCCAGGCCCAACGTGCGGATGGCGTCGATTTCTTCGTTGGCCTTCATCGAACCGATCTGAGCGGTGAACGCACTGGCGGTGCGGCCGGCCATCAGGATCGCGGTCAGCAGGACGCCAAACTCGCGCAGGAAAGAAAACGCCACCAGGTCCACGGTGAAGACCGTCGCGCCAAAGCTCGCCAGCACCGTTGCCCCGAGAAACGCCACAACGGCGCCCACCAGAAAGGTCAGCAGGGCAACGATGGGGGCAGCGTCGAGGCCGGTCTGTTCGATGTGCGCAATCATTGGCGTGATGCGCCAGCGTTTGGGCCGAAACAGGCTGCGGGCGACGGTTTCGAGGATCAGGCCGACAAAACCCAACAGCTGCAAGGTGTCCTGCCAGACCGTGTCGACTGCGCGACCAATGCGGGTCAGCAATTGAATGCCGACGCTGATTTCCGGTTCCTTGATCGGTACGCAGAAGTCCGTCATCGAGCAGTACACGGTTTGCAGCAACGCGCGATCGGCGCCGGACAATGTGCAATCCGGATGTTCGGCGGAGCGGCCGAGACGCTCGGACCCCAGCAACTCCACCAGCAGCGAAGCGCCAGCGGTATCGAGCGCGCCAAGACCATTAAGGTCGATGTGGGCGCTATCGTCGTATTGGCCGCGAATCTTTTCGCTCAGGTCCTTGAGGTCGGCGTAATGGGCAAGCGTCCAGTCACCCGTAACCCGCAACTGTGCAGGAGAGTGAAAGGTGTCCAGTTGGGCATTGCCGGCCGTTGTGCTGCTGGTCATAAGCTCCATGCTTGTTCGACTGAGAGGCTGGGCTATGTAATATCACGAAGCGTATTACTTTTCTTTGATCGGTGTGCTGTCCGTGATCTTGAAACGCAACACGCCGATGACCTGGCCGTCTTCGGTCAGAACACGCACTTGCCAGTTACCCGCCGGGTTGCCGGGGAAGTTCTGTTTGTGGGTCCAGGCCCGATAGCCTTCCTTGCGTCCACCGTGGATATCCAGCGGGATGCGGTCAACTTCTTTGCCGTTGAACTGCCACACGTGATAAATCCGCTCGTCCAGGCCACGCGGCGCATTGATCGCGGTGTAGGCGTATAGCCCGCCACCACGTATCTGCTCTGCGCTGACCTCATCAAGACTGTCGCCGGGGGTGCGGTCCTGCAGTTGCGTGCTGATGGCGACATCGGTCATCCAAAGCGTTGCCGGCGGCACCCACGAGCGCAGTACCCAGCCCACGCCACCAATGCCCACGGTGATACACAGAATCGCCAGTGCATTGCGCACCGTACGGATCGGAAAGATCGACGCCAGGCTCGGGAAAGACAGCACGACCGCGATACCCAGTGCCAGTTTGAAGCTCTGGGCGGTGGTCAGGTGCAGGATGACGGGGAGGGCGGTGAGCAGTGCCGCGAACAACGTCAGCGTATGCAGCGCCAGAAACGCCCAGCGACGGGGTGCCAGCCATTTGTAGTAGAGCGGGTCGATAATGGAAATCAGTGCCGCAATGCACAGCAACCCGGTGAAGAAAAACTGTCCACTGTTCCAGGTGGTGGTGATGAAGAAAAACGGCAAGACGAAGAACAGGCTTTCCTGGTGAATCATCTGCGTGGCGTAACGCAGCAAAGGCTGGGGAATTTCGCGCTTGAACAGTTTCGCGAACAGCTTGGTGAGGCTGTTTTCCAGCATCAACCAGATCCAGCTGAGCACCATGATGATGGTGATCCAGGTGGCCAGGCCTTGCTGGCGATCAACCAGGATGAAACTGCCGACCCCGGAGATAAACCCACCGAGCGCAATGACCCCAGGGTAGCGCTTCATCAATTCCAGGATGCGCTGGACGTACAGGTTCAGGGTAGGCATTCGGCGGTTCGCACTAGTCGTAGGAAAAATCCTCGACAGGTTACCGCCCGGAGGGGCGGTGTGGCGAGGGGCTGCATTTCACACAAATCCCCTGTAGCAGCTGCCGAAGGCTGCGTTCGGCTGCGCAGCAGTCGTCAACCAGTCACCTCGGTACTCCAGATGAATGACCGACGGGATTTGCGACTGCTATGCAGCCGAACGCAGCCTTCGGCAGCTGCTACAGGGTCCGTCGTGCCTTTCGGTGTAAACGCCACGCCACTAATACGAGCACGATCAACCCCAACAACCCGGCAATCGCCCATACCAGCTCATCATCACTCATCAACGGCGTTTCAATCCGTAGATACCCCGGCTGCAGCATAAGTTCACGCATGGCCTTGTTCGCCTCTTCCAGCGTCACGCCTTGCAGCTCCTTGGCCGGGTTGGCGAAACGACCGTCTTGAAAGTCGCCCAATGCGCTCCAGTAGTAATCCGCCAACGCGCTATTGCCTTGTACCGCCCAGGTCTGTCGCGCGATGGCGGCTTGTTTGAGGCGATTGAAGGTCTCGGCATTGAGCCCGTCCTTGAGCAACCCGGCCTTCAATTCCTCGAGTACCTGCTTGGCTTGCGACAGGTCATCTCGCTCAAGATCGGCGTTCAAGCTCATGAAGCCAACCCCGCCAAACACCTCGCGCTCGGCAGAGGGCCCGTAAGACAAACTGTGAGCCAGACGCATCTGACGATAGAGCGCCCAGTCCAGATAGTCCTTGAGCAAGTCGAAGGTCTCATCGTGCTGATCCTCCAGCACAGGCTCCGGTACCAGCCAGTGAAGTTTTGCGCCATTGCCAACCAGGCCGTTGCTCAACGTACGCTCGTGCGCTGCCGTCGCCTTGATTTCCGGCAGAGGTGGATGATCGGTCGGATCAACCGCTTCCAGTTCGCCGTATGAGCGTTCCAGATACGCCGGCAACAACCGGTCAAGGTCACCAACGACGATCAACGTCATGTTGTTGGGCGCGTACCAGGCTTTGCGCACCTGCTCGAGCTGCTCGCGGGTCAGGTGATCGACTTCCGCACGCTCGGGGCATTTGAGGCCCAGTTCCACGGCGAGCTGATTACTCGCCGTGTGCCCCAGGTCCTGCCGGTCCAGCCAGCGTTGCAGGTGCGAATAATGTCCGCCGTCTTCACGCTCGACCACTTGCTTGGCGGCATTGACGGCGTTGTCGTCGAAATGGGTCTGGGTCAGCAGCGCCAGCAGCAGGTCGAGTACCTTGCGCTGGTTTTTCGCCGGGGCTTCGATCACGAACGTGGTATCGGCATTGCTGGTGTAAGCGTTCCACTCACCGCCCAGGGCCTGCATGCGTTCTTCGAGACCGCCTTCGCCGGTGGCGTCGATGCCGCTGAACAGCAAATGCTCAAGCAAATGCGGCAGCTCCTTGTCGGCGCAATCGAAGTCATCCAGACCGACGCCAACAACCAGCCGGATTGCCACATGCCCACGGTCAATGCCGGGTTTGAGCAGCAATTGCAGACCATTGGGCAGCGTATAGCCCTCAACCTGGAAGCGGTCCAGGGCAAATGAAGGGAATGATCCAAGCAATAGGCAGACGAATAACAGGCAACGCATAACGAGCTTCCATACGGCTGATTGGAGATCCGTGTCGTCCTTCAGACCACAATCGCGGGCAAGCCCGCGCCCACAGGTACCGGGTCGACCAAAGATGTAGGGGCAGCCCCCAATACCTTGTGGGAGTGGGCTTGCCCGCGATGGCAGTCTTGAAGTTGAACCAATGTTACTGACTAGCCACTCTGCCAGACGTTCAAGGCGAATGCGTGATGTCAGCCAAATCGTCCACCACCAACGCGCCCGTGTCGGACGTTTCCAATACAGCGTAGGCACTGCTGCAGAACAATGAGTTCAAGCGTTTCATGTCGGCAATCAATTCCAGATGCAGTGAACTGGTCTCGATACTCTGCACGATCTTACGTTGCAACCGGCTGACATGGGCGTGGGCCAAACGCCGTTCCTGTGCGCGAAAACGACGTTTCTCACGCAGTAACTGACGGGCGCTTTCCTTGTCGGAACTGAGGAACACGGACAGCCCCAGGCGCAAGTTGGCAATCAACTGGCTGTGCAATCCCGCCAACTCTTCCAGGCCGACCTCGGAAAACGACCGACGCTGCGAGGTTTTCTGCTGCTGAACCTTGCGCAACATGCGTTCGATCAAGTCGCTGGCGAGTTTGAGGTTGATTGCCAGCTCAATGATTTCTGCCCAGCGCCGACTATCCTGATCGCTCAAATCTTCCCGGGGCATTTGCGCCAGATACAGTTTTATGGCGCTATAGAGCGCTTCGACATCGTCCGTCAGACGGCGCATTTCCTGGGTCACGGCGGTCTGTTTGCCGTGCAGGACGTCGAGCATGGCTTCGAGCATGTTGTCGATCAAATCGCCAATGCGCAGGGTTTCACGCGCGGCATTGGCCAGCGCCAGGCCGGGCGTGACCAGCGCCGTCGGGTCAAGGTGCCGCGGCTTGGCCATCCCGTTTATTTCCGGCCGCTCTGGCAACAACCAGGCACACAGCCTGGCCATGGGTCCAACGCTGGGCAGCAGGATCAGGCAACGCGCGGTGTTGTAGAGCAGGTGGAAGCCAATGACCATTTCCTGTGGGCTGTAATCGAGGCTGTCGATCCAGTGCACCAGCGGGTCCAGCACTGGAATGATCAGCAACAGCCCGATCAGTTTGTACAACAGACTGCCCAGCGCGACCTGGCGACCCGCGGCGTTTTGCATGCTGGTGCTGAGAAAGGCCAGCACCCCACTGCCGATGTTGGCGCCAATCACCAAGCCGATGGCCACCGGCAAACTGATCACGCCAGCCCCGGCGAGGGTGGCGGTGAGCAGGACCGCGGCGAGGCTGGAGTAGGACACCATCGCGAACAGCGCCCCGACCAGAGCATCCAGCAGGATGTCGCCGGTCAGGGACGCGAAAATCACCTTCACGCCCTGGGCCTGCGTGATGGGCGCGGCGGACTCGACGATCAGTTGCAGCGCCAGAATGATCAGCCCCAACCCGATGCTGACGCGGCCCATCTGTCCAAGCCGTGTTTGCTTGCGCGACAGAAAGAAGATGACCCCGAGGAAAATCAGCAGCGGCGACAGCCAGGACAGATCAAGCGTCAACACCCGCGCCATCAACGCGGTACCGACGTCGGCCCCAAGCATGGTGGCCAGAGCCGGAGTCAGCGCCATCAGGCCTTGCCCGACAAACGAGGTGACCAGCATTGCCGTTGCGTTGCTGCTCTGAACCATGGCGGTCACGACGATCCCTGCAATGAACGCCAGCCATCGCTTGGACATGTTCTGGCCAATGACGTGGCGCAGGTTGGAACCGTAGACCCGCAAAATGCCGGTTCGGACGATGTGCGTGCCCCAGATCAACAAGGCCACGGCAGATAACAAATTGAGCAGGGTGAGCATAAGGGGCCCCCTGTGGTGGTAGCGCCCCAAAGGGGCAAGTTGACGGTGCCGCGCGACTTTCTACGTTCTGTACTTAAGCTGTAGTTGGCTAACGGTCTGTGCGCCAGCATCGCATAGCTAAAGAGGTGTTTGAAACAAAACTGTCATAAAAACAGCTTGATGCAGAAACGAAAAAGGAGCCCGAAGGCCCCTCTTATCATCACCTGTAGCAGCTGCCGGACGCAGGCTTCGCCAGCTGCTACACCTGCGGGTTACTGGCCAGGAATGTCCTTGCGCAGTTTCACCGGGTCTTGCTGCTTCTTCTTTTTCGCAATCGCGGTGCGCATCTTGATGTTGATCGCTTCCACGGCCAGCGAGAACGCCATGGCGAAGTAGACGTAGCCTTTTGGCACATGTACGTCGAACGATTCAGCGATCAGCACGGTACCGACGATCAGCAGGAACGACAGCGCCAGCATCTTGAGCGACGGGTGCTTGTCGATGAACGAGCTGATGGTGCCGGCAGCCAGCATCATCACCAGTACGGCGACGACGATTGCCGCAACCATGACCGGCACATGGGAAACCATGCCGACCGCAGTAATCACCGAGTCCAGAGAGAACACGATGTCGATGATCGCGATCTGGATGATCGTATACAGGAAGTTGCCGCCTTTGCCTGTTGGCTCTTCGTTGGTTTCGTCTTCACCTTCCAGCGCGTGGTACATCTCTTGCGAGCTCTTCCACAGCAGGAACAGACCACCGAAGAACAGAATCAGGTCGCGTCCGGAAATACCCTGGCCGAGGACCTCGAACAGATCGGCGGTAAGTTGCATGACCCAGGTGATCGACAGCAGCAACGCGATTCGCGTGACCATCGCCAGCGCCAGACCGAAGATCCGGGTGCGCTGCTGCATGTGCTTGGGCATGCGGCTGACCAGGATCGAGATCATGATGATGTTATCGATACCCAGGACAATTTCCAGGGCGGTCAGGGTAAAGAAGGCAACCCAGATTTCAGGGTTGGTCAGCCATTCCATGTGTATTCCTTTGAGCGAGTGTTAAACCACGAAGGGCCCCGGCTTCAACAAACAAAGCCTGGACCCGTCTTGGTGAATCTTGAGCTTATAGAGTGCTGAACAGCGGAAAAATCCCCATCAGCACTGCTGCAACCAGTATGCACATGCACACCAGCACTGCCCACTTCAGGGTAAAGCGCTGATGGTCACCGAAGTCGATCCCGGCCAGAGCCACCAACAAGTACGTCGATGGTACCAACGGGCTCAGCAAGTGGACGGGCTGACCGACGATCGAGGCACGTGCCATTTCGACTGCGGTTATACCGTAATGACTCGCGGCTTCCGCAAGTACTGGTAACACGCCGTAATAAAAAGCATCGTTCGACATGAAAAACGTGAACGGCATGCTCACCAGCGCGGTAATCACAGCCAGGTACGGGCCGAGGAAATCCGGGATGACCGCCAACAGGCTTTTCGACATCGCATCGACCATGCCGGTGCCCGTCAGGATACCGGTGAAAATACCAGCGGCGAAGATTAAACCGACCACTGCCAACACGCTACCGGCATGAGCGGCGACGCGGTCTTTCTGCATTTGCAGGCACGGGTAGTTGACGATCATCGCGATACTGAACGCCACCATGAACAGCACCGGCAGCGGCAACAGACCGGCGATCAGGGTGCACATCAAGGCCAGCGTCAAAGCGCCGTTGAACCAGATCAGTTTCGGACGACGGGCATCCGGGAACTGCGAAACGCTGATCTCGCTGTGGTCGATTTCATCGCCAGCCAGGTGCAATTCACCCAGACGAGCGCGTTCGCGTTTACCGTAGAAGTAGGCAATCGCCAGGATTGCCACGACGCCCGCCAGCATCGCCGGAATCATCGGTACGAAAATATCGGACGGGTCGACATGCAGCGCACTGGCTGCACGCGCGGTCGGACCGCCCCAAGGCGTCATGTTCATCACGCCACCGGCGAGGATGATCAGGCCGGCCATGATTCGCGGGCTCATGCCGATGCGGCTGTAGAGCGGCAGCATGGCGGCGACGCAGATCATGTAAGTGGTCGCGCCGTCACCATCGAGGGAAACGACGAGCGCCAGTACGGCGGTGCCGACCGAAACTTTCAGCGGGTCGCCCTTGACCAGTTTGAGGATCTTGCGCACGGCCGGATCGAACAGGCCGGAGTCGATCATCAGGGCGAAGTACAGAATGGCGAACATCAGCATCACGCCGGTCGGCGCAAGCTTGGTGATGCCTTCGAGCATCATCGGACCGATCTTCGGTGCAAAACCACCGAACAGGGCAAAAACAATCGGGATGATGATCAATGCGATCAGCGCGGACAGGCGCTTGGTCATGATCAGGAACATGAACGTGATGACCATGGCAAAGCCAAGGAAAGTCAGCATGGGAATACTCCAGGCGTAGCGCGGCTAAGGGAAATGGGCGAACCGCAAGGGCTCAGCGCAGAACGGGAAGCAGGAGGCGTACGGGCGGAGTGACAGCGAAGCGGCGGGAAGTAGAGGACATCAGAATCACCATTGTTGTTGTTAAATGGACCGTGCGAGCGATAAAACGCTGGCAGTGGCCAACCGGTCTGTTGCCGGGAGTAGGGCGATCCTAATCGTGAAAGCTTTCACCCAGCTTTCGCTGGTAAACGCATTGACCGGATGTGCAACCGGTCGTCGGGCAGAGGAATGTAGTCGGATCGCGTCGCGACCATCGAGAGCGCACAGATTTATGGTCGCTGGAGATCCCTGTAGGAGTGAGCCTGCTCGCGATGGCGTCGCCAACTACTCAGAGGAAGGAATGTCATGAACGAAATTTACACCGGCGGTTGCTACTGCGGCCAATTGCGCTATCAGTTCAGCGGGCCGTTGCACGACATCGCCCACTGCCACTGTTCAATCTGTCGAAAGGTCAGCGGCGGCATCGTCACCACCTGGATCACGACGCCCGCATCAGCCTTCGAATGGCTGAAAGGGACGCCCGCGCAGTACGAATCATCATCCAGCTGTGTGCGATATTTCTGCCGCAACTGCGGGGCGCAACTGGCATTGGTGACACGCCTGAGCCCCGAGAGCATTGACGTTACGATCGCCACGCTCGATCACCCGGACCAGGCGCCGGCAGAGCGGCACATCTGGACCGACAGCCGTTTGCCGTGGCTGCACCTGGACGAACACCTGCCCTCTGAGCCCGAAGAAACGCTCTGATCAGAACACCGACAGGTTCAGCGGCCGGACCTCGCCCATCCAGATCGCGTGCTCCGTGTGATCCAGCAGATCGTCACCGGAGTCCGGGTGCAGGAACACCACCAACCCTTTGCGATTAAGCGCCAGCCACGGCAACACATCGCCGATGTAGTGCGGTTCGAACGCCAATTGGCAGCTCCAGTCAGGGTGCGGCCCGACCGGACGCTCGTGCACGCGCCCCATCTTCACCGGAAACAACTGCGCTGCCTGCTCACACAAGGCCCGCGCCTGATCGATGCTGTTGGCGTCGAAATACACATGGGCGTGATAACCCTTGATCCCTTGCATCTGAATACCTCTAAAACCCAGTCGAACCCTCACCGATCCCCACAGGTCACACGCCATATACGTAGGAATCAAGGAAGCTCAGCCATGAAAAATGCCGAAACCCCCGTTGTGAAAGTGGTGCTCTATGGTGCCATGAGTAGCCTGGGCAGTGCGCTGATGGCTGAAATGCTGCGGCGCCAGCACGAAGTGATCGCCATACTCGACGACCTGACGGCGCTCGCGCCACGACCAGGCTTGCGCACCAAGAGCGGTGACTTGTTTGATGCCGAACGGGTCAAGCAGAGCGTTGCAGGCAGCTCGGCGGTGGTCTGTCTTTTAGACGCACCAGGGCTGCCGTTCAACAGTGAGCACGTGGAAAAAACCATCGTACCGGGACCGGTCGAGCAAGTGCTGGCGGTCGATGCGTTGATCGAGGGCATGCAGGCATCAAACATTCCCCGGCTGTTCCTGGTGGGCGATTTCGAATTGCTGGACGATCCGGAAATAGAAGATCGCCTGCAACGCCACGCTGCTGAAGAAATTCGCGAAGCCCTGCAAAGCAGCTCATTGCAATGGACGATGGTCAACGCGCCTCGCGGCGTGCATGGGTTGACCATTGAACATTTCACCCAGGTCAGCAGCAGTCTGGAGCCCGGTTTGGCCGAGCCACTGGAACGGTTGAACAGGGTCGCGGTGGGGATTGCCGATGAGCTGCATCTGAACCTGCACGTGGGTGAGCATGTGAATTTCGTTGCGGCTTCGACACATTAGAGGATCACACCGCAATCGAAGGCAGCGGTAACCCATTCAGCGACTGCGCGCTATTTGCCTGCTCTGCCATCAACCAATCCACGAACTGACGAATCAACACCCCACGCCGCTTGCGCTGGGGCAGGACAACGTAATAGCCCAGCCGCGAAATAACCGTTTCGGCGATGGGTCGGCACAACAACCCCTGGGCGAGCAAGTTATCCACAAGGTGGCGCCAGCCAATGGCGACGCCCTGACCGCCGATCGCCGCTTGAATGAGCAAGGTGTAGTTGTCGAAACGCAGCTGCCCGGGCGCGGGTGCCGAGCTGATCCCCAGCTCGCGAAAGACGCCGCTCCAGTCAAACCAGTTGCTGCCGTTTTCACCCCGCAAGTGCAGTAACGGAAATTCAAGCAATGAGGGGACGGGCAAGGGCAGAGGTCGGTCCTTCAATAAGAGTGGGCTACACACCGGGAACACTTCTTCGCTGAACAGCCAATGACTCTCACCCTGCTTGAACCGACCTTCCCCGAACAATACGGCGACATCGATATCCGTACGCAGCATGTTCTGACTGCGCTCACTGGTGACGAGACTGACGTCGACGCTGGGATGCGCAGCGTGGAAGCGGTGCAGTCGCGGCATCAACCAATAGGCGGCGAAAGCAAAGTCCGTGGCGACCTGCAGTACCTCGTGTTGATTCTGTGTGCTGATCGCACTCAATCCTGCATCGATATTCTGCAAACCGAGCTGAACTTGCTCAAACAGAATAGCGCCAGCCTCGGTCAATTCGATGCCGCGATAGATACGATCAAACAAGCGAATGGCGAGTTGATCCTCCAGTCGTTTGATCTGCTGGCTAATGGCCGGCTGCGTAGTGCCAATCTCCGCCGCGGCAGCCGTGAAGCTGCGCTGACGCGCGGCGGCTTCAAATGCACGCAACAGGTCGAGGGACAAATCACCAAGGGCGTCATACATAAGCTGGGCTTATCCTAGTCATTGCTTGGCATGGGCTTTACCTCACACTCTATGGATCCCATGCTCGGTCGCAGCACTCTCGCATAAATATTCACTATGGAATGCCGCGATCACATGAAGCGCAAGAATATTCTTTTCATCATGGCCGATCAGATGGCCGCGCCAATGTTGCCGTTCTACGGTCCTTCGCCAATCAAATTACCCAATCTCAGTCGCCTCGCCGCCGAAGGCGTGGTGTTCGACGCCGCCTATTGCAATAGCCCATTGTGCGCGCCGTCGCGCTTTACCCTGGTCAGCGGCCAGTTACCAAGCAAGATCGGCGCCTACGATAACGCGGCAGACTTCCCCGCCGATGTGCCCACTTATGCTCACTATTTGCGTCGCCTCGGTTACCGCACGGCACTGTCAGGAAAAATGCACTTCTGCGGTCCCGACCAACTGCATGGCTACGAAGAGCGACTGACGAGCGACATTTACCCCGCGGATTATGGCTGGTCGGTCAACTGGGACGAGCCGGACGTTCGACCTACCTGGTTTCACAACATGGCATCGGTGCTCCAGGCCGGGCCGTGCGTGCGTACCAATCAGCTGGATTTCGATGAAGAGGTGGTGTTCAAGGCCCAGCAATATCTGTTTGACCACATCCGTGAGGATGGCGATCAGCCTTTCTGCCTGACCGTTTCCATGACGCATCCACACGATCCGTACACCATTCCAAAAGCCTTTTGGGACCTGTACGACGACGCCGACATCCCGCTTCCTGAAACGCCGCCTCAGTCCGACCTGGACCCACACTCACAGCGACTGCTCAAGGTTTACGACCTGTGGGACAAGCCGCTGCCTGTGGATAAGATTCGTGACGCACGTCGCGCTTATTTCGGAGCTTGCAGCTATATCGACAGCAATGTCGGCAAACTCCTGCAAACCCTCGAAGATACGGGCTTGATTGACGACACCATCATTGTGTTTTCCGGCGACCATGGCGACATGCTCGGTGAGCGTGGGCTCTGGTACAAAATGCATTGGTTCGAAATGGCGGCCCGTGTGCCGCTGCTGATCAGTTCGCCTGGGCAGTTCGGTGCGGGCAGGATCAGCGCAGCCGTTTCCACTGCCGATTTGTTGCCAACCTTTGTCGAATTGGCTGGCGGTTCGCTGGAGCCTGGATTGCCGCTGGATGGCCGCTCGCTGGTTTCGCACTTGAAGGGGCAGGGTGGTCATGACGAAGTGTTCGGCGAGTACATGGCCGAGGGCACCATCAGCCCGTTGATGATGATTCGCCGGGGAGCTTACAAATTCATCTACAGCGAAGACGACCCTTGCCTACTCTTCGATGTACACAACGACCCACGAGAACAGGAAGAGCTCAGTCAGTCGCCGCAGCATCAGCCACTGTTCGCCGAATTTCTCGCCGAGGCACGCGCCAAATGGAATATCCCGGCGATTCACCAACAGGTGCTCGCGAGTCAGCGGCGTCGGCGGTTTGTTGCCGATGCGCTGACTATCGGCAAGCTGAAGAGCTGGGATCACCAGCCGCTGGTGGACGCCAGTCAGCAGTACATGCGCAACCACATCGACCTCGATGATCTGGAGCGCAAAGCACGTTATCCACAACCCTGCCAAAACCAATAATGTTAAGGGGAAGTCCATGCAAAGGTTATCCACAGTACTGACGGTCGGGCTATTGGCGCTGGGCAGCGCTTCGGCTTTTGCCGAGCAAAGCTGCGATACGGTGAAAATGGCCGATCCTGGCTGGAGCGACATCGCCGCGACTAACGCCATTACCGGATTTTTGCTGGACGGCATGGGCTACAAGGCCAAAGTCGACACGCTTGCGGTGCCAATCACGTTTGGGGGACTCAAGGACGGCCAGGTCGATGTATTTTTGGGCAACTGGATGCCCGCGCAGCAGGGGTTTTACGACAAGTTCGTCGCCACTGGCGATGTCACTCAATTAGCGAAGAACCTGGACGGAACCGAGTTCACGCTCGCGGTACCGGATTACGTCTGGGATGCGGGTGTGCATAATTTCGCCGACCTGAACAAATTTGCCGACAAGTTCGAGAAAAAAATCTACGGCATCGGCTCTGGCGCGCCGGCCAACATCTCCTTGCAAGACATCATCAAGAAAAACGATTTCGACCTGGGCCAATGGAAACTGGTTGAGTCCAGCGAACAGGCGATGCTGGCGGAAGTGTCGCGTGCCGTGAAGAAACAGAAGTTCGTGACCTTCCTCGGCTGGACCCCGCACCCTATGAACGTGCAGCTGAAGATGCATTACCTCAAGGGTGGCGAGAAATACTTTGGCGATACCGGCGCGGTTTATACATTGACCCGAAAAGGTTATGCACAGGCCTGCCCGAATGTTGGCAAGTTGCTCACCAACCTGAGCTTCACCCAGGAAATGGAGAACAGCATCATGGCTGAGGTGGTGAACAAGAAAGTCAGCAACGCGGACGCCGCTAAAGCCTGGATCAAGGCTAATCCTGCAGTGCTGGATAAATGGCTTGATGGCGTGAAGACGGTCGATGGTAAAGACGCGTTGCCGGCAGTGAAAGCCAAACTCTGAACCGCCGCCGATCGTTGATCGTTCCCACGCTCCGTGTGGGAACGATCAGCGAACCCAGCGGGACGGTGCGACGATTCGACGAGCGCCCTCGCCACAATGATTGCGTTGAGCCTGCTACCCTTGCGCAAAACCTTGACCGAGAGGACCCATGGCCTTCCCCAGTCGCCATTCGCTCTTCCCCTTCTTAAGCTGGTTGCCCAGACAAACCCGCGCCAGCGTCGGGCGCGACCTTGTCGTCGGCCTGAGCGGTGCGATTCTCGCGTTGCCGCAGTCCATTGCCTACGCCCTGATCGCCGGTCTGCCACCGGAGTATGGCTTGTACGCGGCGATCATCCCGGTCCTGATCGCCTGTCTCTGGGGTTCGTCGTGGCATTTGATCTGCGGTCCCACCGCAGCGATTTCCATTGTTCTGTACGCGAGTGTCAGCCCTCTGGCCGTTCCTGCTTCACAGGACTACATCACCCTTATCCTGCTGCTTACGCTGTTGGCCGGCATTTTTCAGTGGCTGCTGGGCTTGCTGCGTTTCGGCGCCCTGGTGAATTTTGTCTCCCACTCCGTGGTACTGGGCTTCACGCTCGGGGCAGCGGTGGTGATTGCGATCGGTCAGTTGCCGAATTTACTGGGGCTGGACCTGCCCAGTCAGGCCACGGCGCTGGACAGTTTCATGACGCTGCTCCAGCACCTCGGCCAATTTGACAGGGCCTCACTGATCCTGGGCCTGGCGACCGTTGTCGTGGGCGTCTTCTTGAAATGGCTGCTGCCACGCTGGCCGACGCTGCTGATCACGCTGGTACTGGCCGGGCTGCTGGTGTGGCTTTGGCCGTCGATGTTCGGTCATGTGAAATTGGTCAGTGCCTTTGTCGGACGGCTGCCTCCGTTCAGTCCGGTGCCACTGGATCTGGACCTGATCCTGCGCTTGCTGCCCAGCGCAGTGGCGGTTGGAATGCTTGGGCTGGTGACGAGTTTGTCGATCGCACGCTCCCTGTCGGCGCGATCGCAGCAACTGCTTGATGCCAATCAAGAGGTCCGCGCCCAGGGTTTATCAAACATCGTCGGCGCTTTTTTTTCCGGATCACTGTCAGCCGGCTCGTTTACTCGCTCGGGCCTGAGCTACGAAGCCGGCGCCTGCTCGCCATTGGCTGGCGTGTTTTCAGCGTTGTGGGTGGCGTTGTTCGCGATTTTCGGTGCGGCGCTGATCGCGCACATTCCCATTCCAGCGATGGCCGGCAGCATTTTGTTGATCGCCTGGGGGCTGGTGGACCATCGCGGCATTCGCGCGCTATTGCGGGTCAGTCGCGCCGAATTTGTCGTGATGGCGCTGACCTGTGTCGCCACGCTGCTGCTGGAATTGCAGACGGCGATCTACGCCGGGGTGCTGGCTTCGCTGTTTTTCTACCTCAAGCGCACCTCACAACCGCGGGTGCAGCATTGGCGTGAGGGCGACGAAGATATTTTGCGCGTGGGCGGTTCGATCTTCTTTGGCGCCAGCCATTACCTGCAGGTGCGCTTGCAACGCATGCACGGTGAGCGCGTGGTGATCGAGGCGCAGCAGATCAATTTCATCGACTACTCAGGCGTCGAAATGCTCCACCAGGAAGCGCGACGCCTGTTGAAACAGAATCGCAGCCTGACCCTGCGGCGGGCTCGGCCTCAGGTGGTGGAAGAATTGAGAAAGCTCGAGGGCGCGGAGAAATGCCCGATCCGGTTTGAAGATTGAAACAACGTTTCTGTAGTCGCAAGGCTTGCCCGCGATGAACGTTAAGGTGGGGTACCAGGTACACCCCGGCGCCTGAATCGCGGGTAAGCCTTGCTCCTACAGGAATTACGCGGCCAATTGCCGGCGCAGTTCAGCCAGCACCGGCGCCGTGTCCGGGCGCACGCCGCGCCACAGGTAGAACGCTTCCGCCGCCTGTTCTGCCAGCATCCCCAACCCGTCCATTGCCACGGCCGCGCCATGCGCCTGGGCCCAGCGACAGAACGAAGTCGGTTCCTTGCCGTACATCATGTCGTAGCACACCGTTTTGCCCGGCGCGATCAAGCTGCTGGCAATCGGTGGGACATCGCCTGACAGGCTCGCGGAGGTCGCGTTGATGATGAGGTCTACCGATTCCTTCAACCAATCAAAACCACTGGCCGACACCGGTCCGAGATCGTCAAACAGCTCCGCTAGCAACTCGGCTTTTTCCACCGTGCGGTTGGCGATGATCACAGAGGCAGGCTGTTCAGCGAGCAACGGCTCCAGCGCGCCACGCACCGCGCCACCGGCGCCCAGCAACAGAATGCGCTTGCCCTTGAGGCTGAACCCGGCATTCACCGTCAGGTCCCGCACCAGCCCGGCGCCGTCGGTGTTGTCACCCAGCAACGTGCCATCGGCCAGTTTGCTCAGGGTGTTCACCGCACCGGCCCGTTGTGCCCGCTCGGTCAGGCTGTCAGCAAGGCGATACGCCTCTTCCTTGAAGGGCACCGTGACATTTGCACCCCGACCTTCACGGAAAAACGCCCGGGCAAAGTCGGAAAAATCGTCGAGCGGCGCCAGCGAGGTGCTGTAGTCCAATTGCTGCGCGGTTTGTTCAGCGAACAGACGATGGATCAATGGCGACTTGCTGTGGCCAATCGGGTTGCCGAATACGACGTAACGGTCCATCGGTAGTGCTCCTTCAGGCCTTGGCCAACCAATCGCGGTCTTGCAGGAAGTACTCGGTCAGGCGTGCTTCTTCGCTACCCGGTTCGGCCTTCCAGTCATAGCTCCAGCGCACTTGCGGAGGCAGGGACATGAGGATCGATTCGGTACGCCCCCCAGATTGCAGGCCAAACAACGTGCCGCGGTCGTAGACCAGGTTGAACTCGACATAACGGCCACGACGGAATTCCTGGAACTCGCGCTGCCTGGCAGTAAATGCATCGTTCTTGCGGCGCTGAACGATCGGCAGGTACGCGTCGATGAACGCGTCACCGATAGCGCGCATGAAGGCGAAGCTGGTGTCGAAATCCCATTCGTTCAAATCATCGAAAAACAGGCCGCCGATACCGCGCGGTTCATGGCGATGCTTGATGTGGAAGTAGCTGTCGCACCACGCCTTGTAGCGCGAATAAACATCCGGGCCGAACGGCGCACACGCCTGCTCGGCAACGCGGTGCCAGTGCACGCAGTCTTCTTCATTGCCGTAGTAAGGAGTCAGGTCGAAGCCACCACCAAACCACCAGACCGGCTCCTCTCCTTCTTTTTCAGCAATGAAAAAGCGCACGTTGGCGTGGGAAGTCGGTACATGCGGGTTGTGCGGGTGGATCACCAGGGACACGCCGAGCGCTTCGAAGCCACGACCGGCCAGTTCTGGTCGATGAGCGCTGGCAGACGGTGGGAGACCGCTACCAAACACGTGGGAAAAGTTAACGCCGCCTTTTTCGATGACCGTCCCGTTTTCAATCACTCGGGTACGGCCGCCACCGCCGGCCGTCCGGGTCCAGGCGTCTTCGACGAAGTGCGTACCGCCGTCTTCGGCTTCCAAAGCAGCGCAAATGCGGTCTTGCAGGTCGAGCAGATAGGCTTTTACGGCCTCGGTGCGGGTCGTCATGTCATCACCTTGAATCGGGCAAAGCTACGCGGCGCACTAATGGCCGGCGGCAAATTGCTGCGTAGGATAACACCGCACCCTGTTCAACCGCAGTTGACGAAGATCAAGGTTGGGAGTTCGATAGGCTGCTTTGCGCTACAACACTCGTAGCCAAGACCTGAGGAGAGTTCTGATGGCAAAACGTATCCAGTTCCGCGCCCACGGCGGACCAGAAGTGCTCGAGTACGTCGACTACCAACCCGCCGAACCCGGCCCGCAGCAAGTGCGCGTGGCCAACAAGGCCATCGGCTTGAACTTCATTGACACCTATTTCCGCAGCGGGCTGTATGCACCGCCGGCCCTGCCATCGGGCCTGGGCGCAGAAGGCGCGGGGGTGGTCGAGGCAGTCGGCAGTGAAGTCACCCGTTTCAAGGTCGGTGATCGAGTGGCCTACGGCAGCGGCCCATTGGGCGCTTACAGCGATCTGCACGTACTGCCGGAAGCCAATCTGGTGCACCTGCCTGATGCGATCAGTTTCGAACAGGCAGCCGGAGTGATGCTTAAAGGACTGACCGTCCAGTACCTGCTGCGCCAAACCTATGACCTCAAGAGTGGCGAGACCATTCTTTTCCACGCTGCCGCGGGTGGTGTGGGTTCATTGGCCTGCCAGTGGGCCAAAGCCTTGGGAGTGAAGTTGATCGGCACCGTCAGCTCCCCGGAAAAAGCCGCCTTGGCGAAGGCGAATGGCGCTTGGGCGACCATTGATTACAGCCACGAAAACGTAGCGCAGCGCGTGCTGGAATTGACCGACGGCAAAAAAGTCCCGGTGGTGTATGACGGTGTTGGCAAGGACACCTGGCTGACATCGCTCGACAGCGCTGCGCCTCGCGGCCTGGTGGTGAGTTTCGGCAATGCGTCGGGCGCGGTAGACGGCGTGAATCTGGGGATTTTGTCGGCGAAGGGTTCGCTGTACGTGACCCGTCCCACGCTCGCCACTTATGCCAACAACGCCGAAAACCTGCAGCGCATGGCGGACGAGCTGTTCGAGATGATCATCAGCGGGAAGTTGAAAGTGGATATCAGCCAGAAATATTCCTTGGCCGATGCGGCGAAGGCGCAGACGGAGTTGTCAGCGCGGCGTACCACGGGTTCGACTGTTCTGTTGCCTTGAAGACGCCATCGCTGGCAAGCCAGCTCCCACGGATTCAGTGTCGTAAACATGCTATGTGGACGACCAAAATCCTGTGGGAGCTGGCTTGCCAGCGATGAACGATGACTCGGTCTCAATCCGGGCGCACAACATGCCCGGTGGCCAGGTCCCGAATGACGCTCGGGTTCTTGCGCCCGCCGAGGTTTCCGCCCAGGACCAGATCAACCTGCCCACGGAAATACTGCTCGACGCGAATCCGCGTACGCGCCGCCGGCCTGCCTTGCGGGTTTGCCGAGGTCGACACCAACGGCCCGACCAGCGAACACAAATCCCTGACCTGCGGGTGATCACTGACGCGCAGCGCCACGGTTTCATGCACGCCGGTAATCCACTGGGGCAACAGGTTCTGATGCGGCACCAGCCAGGTATTAGGGCCCGGCCAAGTGCTGGCCATGCGGTCCATCCACAGCTCTGGGAAGTCTTCGAAAAGAAAGTCGAACTGCCGAATGTTGTCGGCCACCAGAATCAGTCCCTTTTCCATGGACCGGCCCTTGATCATCAGGAGCCGCTGTACCGCTTGTTGGTCCCACGGATCGCATCCCAGACCCCACACCGCTTCGGTTGGATAGGCAATGACCGCTCCTGCGCGAACGGCTTGCGCGGCTTGTTGCACACGCCAACTGTTGACCATGAAAAACTCTCCGGAATAAGGCTCTGCGCAGTTTACCGTTCTTCCCTGTAAAACCTAGCTCACCCGCGCAAACCAGCGCCCGCTTTCACAAACGGCCCTGCCATCCATTTCCAGCTCCGTCAAAGCAGCCAGCACTTTCGGCAAAGCCCAGCCGCTGCTGATGGATAGCGCCTCACTGGTGTGCGGCGCCGCATGGAGCAGGATAAGCAATGGATGACTCACGGGCGGTGTCTCTGAAGATAACGGCAATTGTTGCCAGCCGCGTAACGCTTCAAGAATGTGCTCAATGGTTTCAACCAGCACCGCACCGTCGCGGATCAGTTGGTGACATCCCTTGGCACCGGGATGATGAATCGATCCTGGAATCGCATACACCTCGCGACCTTGCTCCGCCGCCAGTCTCGCGGTGATCAACGAACCGCTGGCAACACTCGCCTCGACCACCAGCACGCCGAGGGATAAACCGCTGATGATTCGGTTGCGCCGGGGGAAGTTGCTGGCGGTGGGTCCGGCGTCCAGCGGGAACTCCGAAACGACCGCGCTGCCCGACGCAATCATGGCATCCGCCAGGCGTTGATTGCGCTGTGGATAAAACTTTTCAAGACCCGTGCCAAGTACCCCGACCGTTCGACCACCGACATCGACCGCCGCTTGGTGCGCCGCGGCATCAATCCCCAACGCCAGGCCACTGGTAATCACAAAACCGGCCCCGGCCAGGCTTCGAGAAAACGCTGCGGCCGTGTCCATCCCCGGACGTGATGCACGACGGCTGCCCACCATCGCCAACTGAGGCTTTTCCAGAATGCCCGGATCACCTGCCACGAACAGCAGAGGAGGCGCATCGCTGATTTCGGCCAGCAACGCCGGGTAGTCAGGCTGGTCCCACATCAGTAAATGCTGGCCCGGACGCTCTAACCAGGCCAATGCATGACTGGCGCCGTCACGAACTTCAACGGCTCGACGAGCCTCTGCACAAGCAAAAGGCAAACCCAGGGACTTCCAGGCACTCGCCGGCGCGCCAAGCGCTTTGGACGCCGAACCGAAGGCTTCGAGCAGTTTCTTGAATCGCACAGGACCGAGTTCAGGCAAACGGTGCAGGCGTAAACGGGCTTCCAGTTCCGCCGGGGATACTGGTGTCACGGCTGGCAGTTTCATGGATCATCCTTGATCGTTATGAGCCCCGTTAAAACGGGAATAAGCTGTGGATAACTCTGTTGGTAACTTGTGGAGCAGGCTAAGGATTTCGCACCTTGTCCATCACCGCCAAAGAGCGCGATGCATTCAGGACCAATCCATAGCTAAGCTTGTCGTAGGTGCGAAATACCATAAGCAAACCGGCACGCTCATCAGGGATTTTCAAGGGTTGTCCCGTGATCCGGTCCCGTACGGTTTCACCGGTTTTCATCACCACCAGGACGTTGCCTTCCGCCAGACCATCGCGCTGACCCTTGTTGAGCGTGACCACATCCATCGCGCCAATCTGCGTGACGCCGCGTGGCACATCGATGATCAAGCCGTTGATTTCACTTTTTGGCGAGCTGGGCATGAACGTCGAGTTGATCGATCGTTCTTCGCCGCTGAACAATCGATCACCGAGGCGTATTTCCTGCGTGGTGCGTTGCACGGCGAGGGTAGCGACATCGCCCTCGGTGGCCACAATCTCGCCGCCGCCGATGTCGTCCGCGTTAATGCCCAGAAATTCCTTGCTGTCCGGATCGGTGTAGACCTTGCCCTGACGGAAGATGCCGTACACCGGCTGGTTCGGATCGAAATGGCCGCGAGCGAAAATCCGGTCGCCGTTGCCACTGAGCACGCGCTCCGCATCGCCAGCGACGATGTAGGGCGCCTTGTCGAAGTCTTCAGCCTTGTCGACGATGCGATTGCTGAGCAGGAAGCTGTTGATCGACTGCAGTGGAATGCTCGGAATGGCCTCCGCCACCGGCGAACTGCGGATGCGCGGCGACAACTTGATGGTGCCCCTGGAGGCCCCGCGATTGAGGGTCAGGCGCGGCTGGCCGTTGACGTAGACCAGCGAAAGCGAATCGCCGGGATAAATAAGATTGGGGTTTTCGATCTGGGGATTGGCCTGCCACAGCTCTGGCCATTTCCACGGTTCACGGAGGAATTTTCCCGATATGTCCCAGAGTGTGTCTCCAGCCACCACTGTGTATTGCTGTGGAAAACCTTCCCTGAGTTGCACTTGCCCATGTGCCAAACCGGCCGAGGCCAGAAGGAGCAGGGCGAGTAGTGATTTCCTCATGCGGTGAATCCCTTTATTATGTGCGTTCGCGTGAAACGCCAGAGCCCTCGTGGCTCGCTCCCGACTCTTGAGAGAAAAGGGAGCTACGCTTCACAACGGTAGCCTGCATCTTCGGACCCGCCAGGCCATCGACCCGACTTTACCTCACACGTGCAGCAAATAAGCTTATGGCCATTTTAGACATCCTCGAATTTCCCGACTCGCGCCTGCGCACTATCGCCAAACCTGTGGCCGTAGTGGACGACGAAGTGCGTCAGTTGGTCGACGACATGTTTGAAACAATGTATGAAGCGCCAGGCATCGGCCTCGCCGCGACCCAGGTCAACGTGCACAAACGTATCGTCGTGATGGACCTCTCCGAAGACCGCACGGAACCCCGGGTGTTCATCAACCCCGAGTTCGAATCCCTGACCGACGAGATGGAGCAGTATCAGGAGGGTTGCCTCTCGGTACCAGGCTTCTACGAAAACGTCGATCGCCCACAGAAGGTCAAGGTCAAGGCCCTGGATCGCGACGGCCAGCCATACGAACTGATTGCCGAAGGCCTGCTCGCCGTGTGCATCCAGCACGAATGCGACCACCTCAATGGCAAATTGTTCGTTGATTACCTGTCCAACCTCAAACGCGACCGAATCAAGAAGAAACTGGAAAAGCTCCATCGCCAGAACGCTTGATGCCCTCCTTTCAAAGGCTTGCTGCGGCAAGCCTTTTTCTTTTCAGAGATTGCTCCCATGACTGAGCCACTGCGCATCGTCTTTGCCGGCACCCCGGAATTCGCCGCCGAACACCTCAAGGCCCTGCTCGACAGCCCCTACGAGATCGTTGCGGTCTACACCCAGCCGGATCGTCCGGCGGGCCGTGGGCAAAAACTGATGCCAAGCCCGGTCAAGCAGCTCGCGCTGGAAAACCAGATTCCGGTGTTGCAGCCACCGACCCTGCGCAACGAAGACGCTCAGGCAGAACTGGCCGCGCTCAAGCCGGATTTGCTGGTGGTGGTGGCCTACGGTTTGATCCTGCCGCAAGTGGTGCTGGATATTCCGCGTCTGGGTTGTATCAACAGTCACGCGTCCTTGCTGCCGCGCTGGCGCGGAGCGGCACCGATCCAGCGTGCCGTTGAAGCCGGCGACAGCGAAAGTGGCGTGACCGTGATGCGCATGGAACTGGGCCTCGATACCGGGCCAATGCTGCTCAAAGCCATTACACCGATCACGGCGCAGGACACGGGCGGCAGTCTCCACGACCGTCTGGCTGAACTTGGCCCACCGGCAGTCCTGCAGGCGATTGCCGGTCTCGCTGCCGGTACGCTGGTCGGCGAAGTGCAGGACGACAGCCTCGCCACCTACGCGCACAAACTGAACAAGGACGAAGCACGCATCGATTGGAGCCGCCCAGCCGTTGAGCTGGAGCGCCTGGTTCGCGCCTTCAATCCGTGGCCGATTACCCACAGCACGCTCAATGGCGAAGCACTGAAAGTGCTGGCCGCAAGCCTCGTCGAAGGGAAGGGCGCACCCGGAGAAATTCTCGGTGCCAGCAAAGATGGCTTGATCGTCGCGTGCGGTGAACAGGCGCTGTGCCTGACCCGTCTGCAATTGCCCGGCGGCAAGGCGCTGAACTTCAGCGACTTCTTCAACAGCCGTCGTGAGAAATTCGCCGTCGGCACGGTGCTTGGTCAAGTGGCGGACGCTCAATGAACCCGCGTCTGGCCGCCGCCAAGGCACTGGCTGCTGTTCTGAACGGAAAAGCCTCGCTCAACAGTTCGCTGCCGACGCAGATGGACAAGGTTGAAGACCGCGACCGTGGTTTCACCCAGGACCTGGCGTTCGGAACCGCTCGCTGGCAGCCGCGTTTGTCCGCACTGGCAGCCAAGCTATTGCAGAAACCCTTCAAGGCAGCAGACGCCGATGTCGAAGCGCTGTTGTTGGTCGGTCTCTACCAACTGCTTTACACCCGCGTCCCGGCCCACGCGGCCATCGGCGAAACTGTCGGTTGCGCCGACAAATTGAAAAAGCCGTGGGCGAAGGCTTTGCTCAACGCCGTTCTGCGCCGCGCCCAACGCGAAAGTGAAGCGTTGCTAGCTGAACTGGAACACGACCCGGTAGTGCGAACCGCCCATCCGCGCTGGCTGCAAAAATCCCTCAAGGCGTTCTGGCCTGAACAATGGGAAGCGATTTGTGCCGCGAACAACGCTCATCCACCGATGATTCTGCGGGTCAACCGCCGCCACCACTCCCGTGACGCGTATCTCGGTTTGCTGAGTGACGCCGGCATTGCTGCCAGCGCGTGCGTATACAGCCAGGACGGCATCATCCTCGACGCAGCGGCCGACGTGCGCAGTCTTCCGGGTTTCGCCGAAGGCTGGATCAGCGTGCAGGACGAAGCGGCACAGCTGGCTGCCGATCTGCTGGATCTGGCCCCGGGCCAACGAGTACTCGACGCCTGCTGCGCACCGGGGGGCAAGACCTGCCACATTCTTGAAGCCGAGCCTGCACTTGCAGGAGTTGTGGCGGTAGACCTGGAAGCCAAGCGCCTGGTGCGCGTGCGGGAAAACCTTGCACGCCTGGGACTGAGCGCGGAACTGATCGCTGCCGACGGCCGTGACACGGCTACCTGGTGGGACGGCAAGCCGTTCCAGCGCATCCTGCTCGACGCACCGTGCTCGGCGACTGGCGTAATCCGTCGCCACCCGGACATCAAGCTGACTCGCCAACCCGACGACATCGCAGCATTGGCGGTCCTTCAGGGCGAGTTGCTGGACGCCATGTGGATCACCCTGGAAGTGGGCGGAATTCTTCTGTACGCCACCTGCTCCACGCTACCCACTGAGAACACCGAAGTGATCGAGGCTTTCCTGGCTCGCACACCAGGTGCCCGCGAGCTGGATCTCGCCACAGCGGCCGGCATCAAGCAGCCCCATGGTCGCCAATTGCTGGCGCAGCAAGGTGGGCACGACGGTTTCTACTACGCCAAGCTGATCAAGATCGCCGCCGCGCGCGGTTAACCGGTTTAAGGAGTGACTGGATGAAAATCATCATCCTCGGCGCAGGGCAGGTCGGCGGTTCGCTGGCGGAACACTTGGCCAGCGAAGCCAACGACATCACCGTGGTCGATACCGATAGCGAACGCCTGCGTGACCTCGGTGACCGGCTGGACATTCGAACCGTGCAAGGCCGCGGCTCGCTGCCAACGGTGCTGCGTCAGGCCGGCGCGGACGACGCCGACATGCTGGTGGCCGTGACCAACAGCGACGAAACCAACATGGTGGCCTGCCAGGTTGCCCACACCCTGTTCCATACGCCGACCAAGATTGCCCGTGTCCGTGAAGCCGCGTACCTCACACGCGCCGAACTGTTCGACAACGAAGCGATTCCGGTGGACGTGCTGATCAGCCCGGAACAAGTGGTCACCAATTACATCAAGCGTCTGATCCAGCATCCGGGCGCGTTGCAGGTAATCGACTTCGCTGAAGGCAAGGCGCAGTTGGTGGCCGTGAAGGCTTACTACGGCGGACCTTTGGTGGGTCAACAACTGCGGCAACTGCGTGAGCACATGCCGAATGTGGAAACCCGCGTCGCTGCGATTTTCCGTCGTGACCGACCGATTTTGCCCCAAGGCGACACCGTGATCGAAGCGGATGACGAAGTTTTTTTCATTGCCGCCAAAGCGAACATTCGCGCGGTGATGAGCGAAATGCGCCGCCTTGATGAAACCTACAAGCGCATCGTTATCGCCGGTGGCGGGCAAATCGGTGAGCGTCTGGCCGAGGCCATCGAGAGCCGCTATCAGGTCAAGATCATCGAGATGAACCCGACCCGCTGCCGCCATCTGTCCGACACCCTGGACAGCACGGTCGTGTTGCAGGGCAGCGCCTCGGACCGCGATTTGCTGCTCGAAGAAAATATTGCAGACGCAGATCTCTTCCTGGCCCTGACCAACGACGACGAAGCCAACATCATGTCTTCGCTACTGGCTAAACGTCTGGGTGCGAAGAAGGTGATGACCATCATCAACAACCCGGCCTACGTGGATCTGATCCAGGGCGGCGATATCGACATCGCCATCAGCCCGCAGCTGGCCACCATCGGCACCTTGCTCGCCCACGTGCGTCGCGGCGATATCGTCAGCGTGCATTCATTGCGTCGGGGGGCGGCGGAAGCCATCGAGGCGATTGCCCATGGCGATGCAAAGTCGAGCAAAGTGATTGGCAAGGCCATCGAGAACATCGGCCTGCCACCGGGCACGACTATCGGGGCAATCATTCGTGATGAAGAAGTGATCATTGCCCATGACGACACGGTGATCGAAACGGGCGACCATGTGATTCTGTTCCTTGTGGATAAAAAGCATATTCGCGACGTGGAGAAGCTGTTTCACGTGGGGCTGAGCTTTTTCTAACAGATCATTCCCACGCTCTGCGTGGGAACGATCTGCATAAAGAGGTGCTAACCATGATCGAATCCCTGGAAAAGATGCTCGCCAAGGGTGTGGATAACGCTTTGCTGCGCTTCGGCCTGGGCAAGGGTTATCTGGATCTGGGCGAAAACGCCAAGGCGGCCGAGCATTTCCAGCGTTGTGTGGAATTCGACTCAAAGTATTCGGCGGCATGGAAGCTGTTGGGCAAAGCCTGGCTGGCGTTGGCGGACTTTCCGGCTGCGCGTCAGGCATGGGAACAGGGCATCGAAGCCGCCCGCGCCCATGGCGACAAGCAGGCGGAAAAGGAGATGACGGTGTTTCTGAAGAAGCTTGAGCGTCAGGCTCAGTAATCAGAGATAGCGCAGGCCAATGCCATCGGCATCTACCAGCACCACTTCCATGCGCACTCGCGGCGCACCTGTGGGTAAACCCTGCACCTGGCCATAAACCACCGCGCCTTTGGGCAACGACGACAGGCGCGGATGCTTGACGTAGACACCCGTGGTCGACAGATTGCGGGTCTGGCCGAGGCATTCGCCGAAGCTGTCGTGAATGATCTTGATGCGAAACGATTTGCGGTGTTCGGACATCTTCTGCGCCCTTATTAACCGGGTTGTGGATAACTGAGTTTTTTTGTAGGAGCAGCTTGCCCGCGAGGCGATATGCCATCCAACACCCGTGTTGAATTTAATGAAGTCTTCGCGTGCAAGCATTGCTGCTACAGGTTATCCACAGAGCGTGCCAATTATGTCAGTACCACCGTTCTTCACCTGGCGGCCGCTTCTTGAAGCGTTTCATGCTCCACATGTATTGGCTTGGATAAGCCGCTACATAGCGCTCGACCACTTTGCTCATGGCGGCACAAGACGTTTCGGTGTCTGTGCTGTACATGGCCTCCGGCGCGGCTTCGAGAATCACTTTATAGCCTGAGCCGTCCGGCAGCCGCAGGGCATGCAGAAACACGCCGACCGCTTTGCCCCCGGCCAACATGTTGGGCACGAATTTGCTGGTCAGGGCCTTGGTGGCGAAGAAGGGCACGAAGATTCCGGCAGATTCGGACGGTTCCGGGTCAGCCGGAATACCCACTGCACCACCTTTGCGCACTTCCTTGATGACACTGAGAATGCCTTCCTTGGTGGAGGCCGCTACGCGGTTACCCAGTTGCACCCGCTGCTTGCGCAGCAAATCATCCACCGCCTTCAATTTTGGCGGGCGATAAAAAATAATCGGCTTGCACTGGCTGCAATAGAAGTGATTCAGCACTTCCCAGTTGCCCAGATGACTGGTGATGCCGACCACGCCTTTACCCGACGCCAGGGCGTCCTTCAAAACATCGAGACCTTCGACTTCACGCACCAGATCGATGGAGCGCTGAGCCGGCCAGATCCAAGCGCAGGCGCTTTCCGTCAGGGACTTACCAATGTCTTTCAGGCTCTGGCCAACCAGGCGCTCGCGTTCGGCCGGGTCCATGTCCGGAAAACACTTGGCCAGGTTGATCCGCACCACGTCACGGGAACGATTAGGGGTTTTCCACATCATCCAGCCAATCGCCGAACCCACTGCCTGCACTGCCCGCCATGGAAGCAGGGCAAACAACCGCAGAGCGCCTACCAGCAAGGCGCCTTTAAACTTATCCACAGGTCACTCCTGATCTTGTGCTGTGCGCGAGGCGGTCATTCTAACCGCCGTTCGCCAACGTCGCGTAGCGATCGCAATCCTGGGTATGGTCCATGACCATGCCCGAGGCCTGCATCAGCGCATAACAAATGGTCGGTCCGACGAACGTGAATCCGGCCTTTTTCAAGCCTTTGCTCATTTCCACGGCGACCGGGGTCACCGCTGGCACTTCGCTGCGATCCTTAAAATGATTGATCACTGGCGTACCGCCAACGAAAGACCAGAGAAACACCACCGGGTCCTCCAACGCCAGCCAGGCTTGGGCATTGCGCCGGGCAGCATTGAGTTTGAGACGATTGCGAATGATCCCCGGATCGAGCATCAGCTCATCGATTTCCGCATCGCTCATTTGCGCCACGCGCTGGACGTCGAAGCCGAACAGCACCTCGCGATAACGCTCGCGTTTGCGCAGCACGGTGATCCATGAGAGGCCGGCCTGGAACCCTTCGAGCAAAAGCAACTCGAACAATCCCTGCGCATCGCGAAGCGGCGCGCCCCACTCCTGATCGTGATAAGCCATGTACAGCGGATCTTCGGAACACCAAAAGCAGCGTGGCATAAGGCTCCAGGGGGCGTGCGCAGGACCGAATCGGGTATACTCCCGCTCTTTAAATCGCAGCCCAAGAAACAGGTGAATTTCGTGAGCCAGCCTACGCCAGCCGTGCGTACCTTCCAAGACTTGATCCTCGCCCTCCAGCAATACTGGGCCGAGCAAGGTTGCGTGGTACTTCAGCCCTACGATATGGAAGTAGGCGCCGGCACTTTCCACACAGCCACGTTTCTGCGTGCCATCGGCCCGGAAACCTGGAACGCCGCTTATGTGCAGCCCAGTCGTCGCCCGACTGACGGCCGCTACGGCGAAAACCCGAACCGCCTGCAGCACTACTACCAGTTCCAGGTAGTCCTGAAGCCGAACCCGGACAACTTCCAGGAACTCTACCTGGGCTCCCTCAAGCACGTCGGTCTGGACCCGCTGGTCCACGACATTCGTTTCGTCGAAGACAACTGGGAATCGCCGACTCTCGGAGCCTGGGGTCTGGGCTGGGAAGTGTGGCTCAACGGCATGGAAGTGACGCAGTTCACCTACTTCCAGCAAGCGGGCGGCATCGAGTGCTACCCGGTGACCGGCGAGATCACCTACGGTCTCGAGCGTCTGGCCATGTACCTGCAAGGCGTGGACTCGGTCTACGACCTGGTCTGGGCTGACGGCCCGATGGGCAAAGTGACCTACGGCGACGTGTTCCACCAGAACGAAGTCGAGCAGTCGACCTACAACTTCGAACACGCCAACGTCGAGAAGCTGTTCGAGTTGTTCGACTTCTACGAGAGCGAAGCCAAGCGCCTGATCGAACTCGACCAGCCGTTGCCGTTGCCGAGCTACGAAATGGTGTTGAAGGCCTCCCATACCTTCAACCTGCTGGATGCGCGCCGGGCAATCTCGGTGACCGCGCGTCAGCAATACATTCTGCGCGTGCGCACCCTGGCGCGTTCCGTTGCGCAAGCCTACCTGCTGGCTCGCGCCAAGCTGGGCTTCCCGATGGCGACCCCGGATCTGCGTGATGAAGTGTTGGCTAAGCTGGAGGCTGCACAATGAGTGCTCTGGATTTTCTGGTTGAACTGGGCACTGAAGAACTGCCACCCAAAGCCCTGAACACGCTGGCTGATGCGTTCCTGGCCGGTATCGACAAGGGCCTGCAAGCGGCTGGCCTGAACTACGAGACCAAAACCGTCTACGCCGCACCGCGCCGACTGGCTGTGCTGATCACCTCGCTGGCCACCCAGCAGCCGGATCGCAGCATCAACCTCGACGGTCCGCCACGTCAGGCGGCCTTCGATGCCGAAGGCAACCCGACTCAAGCAGCCTTGGGCTTCGCCAAGAAGTGCGGCGTCGATCTGAGCGAAATCGATCAGAGCGGCCCGAAACTGCGTTACAGCCAAAGCATCGCCGGCAAACCGACCGCAAGCTTGCTGGCAACCATCGTTGAAGATTCGCTGAACGACCTGCCGATTCCAAAGCGCATGCGCTGGGGCGCTCGCAAGGAAGAATTCGTACGTCCGACCCAGTGGCTGGTGATGCTGCTCGGTGACCAGGTTATCGATTGCACGATCCTCGCCCAGAAGTCTGGCCGCGATTCTCGCGGTCACCGTTTCCATCACCCGGAAAACGTGCGCATCACTTCGCCGGCCAATTACCTGAACGATCTGCGTGCTGCTTACGTGCTGGCCGATGCCAATGAGCGTCGCGCGCTGATCAGCAAACGTACCGAAGAACTGGCTACGCTGCAGGAAGGTACGGCGATCGTTCCACCTGCGCTGCTCGACGAAGTCACCGCGCTGGTTGAATGGCCTGTGCCGCTGGTGTGCTCGTTCGAAGAGCGCTTCCTCGACGTGCCGCAAGAAGCGCTGATCACGACCATGCAGGACAACCAGAAGTACTTCTGCCTGCTGGACGCCGACGGCAAGTTGCTGCCGCGTTTCATTACCGTGGCCAACATCGAAAGCAAAGACCCGCAGCAGATCATCGCCGGTAACGAGAAAGTGGTTCGTCCACGTCTGACCGACGCCGAGTTCTTCTTCAAGCAAGACAAGAAGCAGAAACTCGAAGACTTCAACCTGCGCCTGCAAAACGTGGTGTTCCAGGAAAAACTGGGCAGTGTCTACGAGAAGGCCGAGCGCGTTTCCAAACTCGCCGCCTTCATCGCTCAGCGCATCGGCGGCAACGCTGCATGGGCTTCCCGTGCTGGCCTGCTGTCCAAGTGCGACCTGGCGACCGAGATGGTCGGTGAGTTCCCGGAGATGCAAGGCGTCGCCGGTTACTACTACGCCCTCAACGATGGCGAGCCGGAAGAAGTCGCTCTGGCACTGAACGAGCAGTACATGCCACGCGGTGCTGGCGCCGAGTTGCCAACCACCCTGACCGGTGCGGCCGTGGCCATCGCTGACAAGCTCGACACCCTGGTCGGCATCTTCGGCATCGGCATGCTGCCTACCGGTAGCAAAGACCCGTACGCCCTGCGCCGTGCTGCCCTTGGCGTGTTGCGCATCCTGATCGACAAAAAGCTCGACCTCGACCTGAACGACGCGGTGGCATTCGCTGTGAATGCCTTCGGCACCAAGGTCAAGGTTGCCGGCTTGAACGACTCGGTACTGGAGTTCATCTTCGACCGTCTGCGTGCCCGTTACGAAGACGAAGGTGTCGATGTGGCGACGTACCTGTCGGTGCGTGCTTTGAAGCCGGGTTCTGCGCT
The DNA here is from genome assembly GCF_010095445.2 of Pseudomonas sp. TNT3. Lineage (GTDB taxonomy): Bacteria > Pseudomonadota > Gammaproteobacteria > Pseudomonadales > Pseudomonadaceae > Aquipseudomonas. The sequence continues at coordinate 266,833 of NZ_WFGV02000002.1, read as the reverse complement.
GGACTTCGATCAGCGTGTTCAAGCCGTACAAGCCTTCCGTCAATTGCCGGAAGCGGCTGCTCTGGCAGCGGTGAACAAGCGCGTGTCGAACTTGTTGAGCAAGGTCGAAGGCTCGGTGCCGACGGTTGTTGAAGCCAAATATTTCGACAACGCCAACGAGTTCTCCCTGTACTCGGCGATTCAACAGGCTGACCAGGCTGTCCAGCCGATGGCTGCTGCGCGTCAGTACAGCGAATCCCTGGCGCGCCTGGCTGCCTTGCGCGAGCCGGTGGACGCGTTCTTCGAAGCCGTGATGGTCAACGCGGAAGACGCCAACGTGCGCGCCAACCGTTATGCGTTGCTGGCGCGTCTGCGTGGTCTGTTCCTCGGCGTCGCCGACATTTCGCTGCTGGGCTGAGGGGCTGCTGTTGAAACTGCTGATTCTCGATCGGGACGGGGTGATCAATTACGACTCCGACGCTTACATCAAGTCGGTGGAGGAGTGGATTCCACTGCCCGGCTCAATCGAAGCCATTGCGCAGTTGAGCAAGGCCGGCTGGACGGTAGCGGTTGCTACCAACCAGTCGGGCATCGCTCGCGGTTACTACGACATCGCCACCCTGGACGCCATGCATGAGCGCCTGCGCTCGCTCGTGGCGGAGCAGGGTGGGGAAGTCGGGCTGATTGTCTATTGCCCGCATGGGCCGGACGATGGCTGCGATTGCCGTAAGCCAAAACCCGGGATGTTGAAAAACATCGCCACTCATTACAACGTATCGCTGACCAATCTGTGGTTCGTCGGCGATAGTCTTGGTGACCTGGAAGCCGCCAAAGCCGTCGATTCTCAGCCTGTGTTGGTTAAGACCGGGAAGGGCGAAAAAACGCTGGGCAAGACCTTGCCGGTGGGCACCTTGATTTTTGACGATCTGGCGGCGATTGCCGCAGAACTTATCCACAATTAGAGCGTTTTCGATATTCTGACCAAGGATTGATCGGGAGTGCGCTTTATAAAGACGGGCAAAGCCCGCACGGTAAATGTCGCCATGTCGATACTGCAGGCCATCAGAACTTTCCTCTTTTACCTGTTGCTGGGCACCAGCTCTCTGCTTTGGTGCAGCCTGAGCTTTTTTATCGCTCCTTTCCTGCCGTTCAAGGCGCGCTATCGCTTCATCAATGTCTACTGGTGCCGCTGCGCCTTATGGCTGAGCAAGGTTTTCCTGGGGATCAGTTATGAAGTGAAGGGCGCAGAAAATGTGCCTGACCAACCCTGCGTCATTCAGTCGAATCACCAGAGCACCTGGGAGACGTTTTTTCTCTCGGCCTATTTCCAGCCATTAAGTCAGGTCCTCAAGCGCTCGTTGCTGTTTGTGCCGTTTTTCGGCTGGGCCATGGCCATGTTGCGTCCGATCGCGATTGATCGCGACAACCCGAAAGCAGCGCTCAAGCACGTAGCCAAGAAGGGCGACGAGTTGCTCAAGGATGGTGTTTGGGTACTGATCTTCCCGGAAGGAACGCGGGTACCTTACGGCACCGTTGGCAAATTCTCCCGCGGGGGCACCGCGCTAGCTGTTAATGCTGCGCTTCCAGTGCTGCCGATTGCACACAATGCCGGCAAGTTCTGGCCAAAAACCGGTTGGGCCAAGAAGCAGGGCGTGATTACCGTAATCATCGGTGAACCGATGTATGCCGAAGGCAGCGGACCGCGAGCCATCGCCGCACTGAACGATCGGGTTCAAGCCTGGAACGAGCAAATGCAGCGCGAGATGGGCTCGATTCCACCTGCGCCGCAGGCACCGGTCGAGAGCGATCAAATGGCTGTCTGAGATTCTGTGGATAACCTGTGTACCGTTTGATTGAAAATCGACGTAATTCGTTTGTAGGTTAATGATTTATATACATATTTCTTAAACTCATAAAATTACCAAAATGGTGCATAAGTTTTTTTAGGACGTAAAAAAACCGGCTGATATAGCCGGTTTTTTTATAGGTAAAAATCAAGCCGCAAACAAAAAGGCCAACGCTTGTGCGTTGGCCTTTTTATTTAGCGGGGGAAGCTGAATCAGAAATCCAGGTTCGAAACCGCCAAGGCGTTGCTTTCGATGAAGTCACGACGAGGCTCGACCGCATCACCCATCAGGGTGTTGAAGATCTGGTCCGCGCCAATGGCGTCTTCGATGGTCACTTTGAGCATCCGGCGCTGCGCTGGGTCCATGGTGGTTTCCCACAGCTGATCCGGGTTCATCTCACCCAGACCTTTATAGCGCTGGATGGTGTGACGCTTGGTGCTTTCAGCCATCAGCCATTCAAGAGCTTCCTTGAACTCGGTGACGGGCTTCTTGCGTTCGCCACGCTGGATATACGCGCCTTCGTCCAGCAAGGTGCTCAATTGAGCGCCCAGGGAAACAACGGTCTTGTAATCGTTGCTGCCGAAGAAGTCACGGTTGAAAGTGACGTAGTTCGACAAGCCGTGGGAGATCAGTTCGACCTCTGGCAGCCAGACGTTACGTTCACGATCTTCACGCAGGCTGGCTTTGTAAACCAGGCCGGATTTCTCGACAGTGCGCAGACGAACTTCGTACTTGGTCAGCCAGTCTTGCATCGCTGCGTGATCGGACAGCTGCTCCATGCTCACCGCAGGCAGGTAGATGAAGTGCTCGGTCAGCTCCTGCGGGTACAGGCGCGACAAACGCTTGAGGGTCTTCATCACCAGACGGAAGTCATTCACCAAGCGCTCCAGCGCTGGTCCGGAGATACCCGGGGCTTCTTCGTTCAGGTGCAGACTCGCGTCTTCCAGGGCCGACTGCGTCATGTACTCTTCCATGGCGTCGTCGTCTTTGATGTATTGCTCTTGCTTGCCTTTCTTGACCTTGTACAGCGGTGGCTGAGCGATGTAGATATAGCCGCGCTCAATCAGCTCCGGCAACTGACGGAAGAAGAAAGTCAGGAGCAGGGTACGGATGTGCGAACCGTCGACGTCAGCATCGGTCATGATGATGATGTTGTGATAACGCAGCTTCGCAATGTTGTATTCGTCGCGGCCGATCCCGCAGCCCAGAGCGGTGATCAAGGTGCCCACTTCTTGCGAAGAGATCATCTTGTCAAAGCGCGCCTTCTCGACGTTCAGGATCTTGCCCTTCAACGGCAGGATGGCCTGGGTCCTACGGTTACGTCCCTGCTTGGCGGAGCCGCCAGCAGAGTCACCTTCCACGAGGTACAGTTCGGAGAGGGCAGGGTCTTTTTCCTGGCAGTCAGCCAGTTTGCCCGGCAGGCCGGCGATGTCCAGCGCACCTTTACGACGGGTCATCTCACGGGCTTTACGCGCTGCCTCACGAGCCCGTGCCGCATCGATCATCTTGCCGACGACCAGTTTGGCTTCGTTCGGGTTTTCCAGCAGGAAGTCGGAGAAGTATTTGCCCATTTCCTGTTCGACTGCGGTCTTCACTTCGGAAGAAACCAGCTTGTCTTTGGTCTGGGAGCTGAACTTCGGATCCGGAACCTTTACCGAAATGATCGCAGTCAGGCCTTCACGAGCGTCGTCACCGGTGGTGGCAACCTTGTGCTTCTTCGCCAGGCCTTCCGCTTCGATGTAAGTGTTCAGGTTACGCGTCAGTGCGGAACGGAAACCCACCAGGTGAGTACCGCCATCGCGCTGTGGAATGTTGTTGGTGAAGCACAACAGGTTCTCGTTGAAGCTGTCGTTCCACTGCAGGGCGATTTCTACGCCGATGCCGTCTTCACGCTGGATGTTGAAGTGAAACACCTGGTTGACCGGAGTCTTGTTGGTGTTCAGGTATTCAACGAATGCACGCAGGCCACCTTCATACTTGAACAGCTCTTCCTTCCCGCTGCGTTCGTCTTTGAGGACGATGCCGACACCGGAGTTGAGGAAGGACAGTTCACGAATCCGCTTGGCCAGGATGTCCCAGCTGAAGTGGATGTTTTTGAACGTCTGGTCCGACGGTTTGAAGTGGATCTGTGTACCGGTTGTTTCGCTCTCGCCAACGATTCTCATCGGCTCTTGAGGAACACCGTGGACATACGTCTGTTCCCAGATCTTGCCGCTGCGTCGCACCGTGAGAATAAGCTCTTCGGACAGGGCGTTAACCACCGACACACCTACACCGTGAAGACCACCGGATACTTTGTAGGAGTTGTCGTCAAACTTACCGCCAGCGTGCAGCACGGTCATGATGACCTCGGCTGCAGAAACGCCTTCTTCTTTGTGCACGTCTACCGGGATGCCACGGCCGTTGTCGCGAACGGTGATGGACTCATCCGGGTGGATGATGATGCTGATGTCGTCGCAGTGGCCGGCGAGAGCTTCGTCGATCGAGTTGTCGACCACCTCGAACACCATGTGGTGCAGGCCGCTACCGTCGTCGGTGTCACCAATGTACATACCGGGACGTTTGCGTACGGCATCCAGGCCTTTCAGCACTTTAATGCTCGTTGAGTCGTACGTATTTTCTTCGCTCAATGCCTTCACTCCCGATGGTCGTGGGTCTGGGTGATACGGCCCTGTTCCACGTGGAACAAAGCGACTGGCGTTTCCGTCTGCCAGCCTTCCCTCAATAATTCGTGATCTACACAGGTGATAAATACCTGGCAGCGTAAGTCTTCCAGCAAGCGGCAAAGCGCGCGGCGATGTTGCTCGTCCAGTTCGGACGGCAAGTCATCCACCAGATAAATACACTGGCCGCGTCGGGCTTGGCTGACCAGATGCCCTTGAGCGATCCGCAAAGCACAAACCACCAGCTTCTGCTGACCCCGGGACAAGATATCCGTGGCGTTATGCGCACCTAATCTAAGACGCAAATCAGCACGTTGTGGTCCAGCCTGGGTGTGACCCATCTGCTGATCCCGCTGAAGGGAGCCGGCGAGCACTGCACTCAACTCGCGATCTTTATCCCAACCGCGGTAATAGCTGAGCGTTAATCCCTCAAGCTCTACCAATTCGCTCAAGGTCTTCTCAAAGACTGGTTTCAAGGCTTTGATATAGGCGCGGCGGTATTCATCAATTTCAGCGCTGGCTTGACACAGTTCCCTGTCCCAAACCGCTTGTGAAACGGCGTCAAGTGTACCATGCCGCAGCCAAGAGTTTCTCTGGCGCAGGGCCTTCTGCAACCGTTGCCAGGTCGACATGAAGCGGGGTTCCACGTGGAACACTCCCCAGTCGAGAAACTGTCGGCGAATCTTCGGTGCGCCTTCAAGCAGACGGAAGCTGTCGGGGTTAATCAACTGAAGTGGCAGGATCTCCGCCAACTGCGCCGCACTGCGGGCATTCTGTCCGTCGATGCGAATCTGAAACTCGCCGGAGCGGTCCCGAGATATCCCCAGGGCACTGTTGCCGCCCTCGGCCAGCTCAACTTGGCCAAACACCGTACAGGCGAGCTGTTCATACTGAATGACGGGTAAAAGCCGGCTGCTGCGAAACGACCGGGCGAGCCCCAGCAGATGAATGGCTTCCAGAACACTGGTTTTGCCGCTGCCGTTAGCGCCGTAAAGAATGTTGATTCGGGGGGAGGGGGAGAAGGTCACCGGGTGCAGATTGCGCACCGCGGTGACCGAGACGCGACTTAGAGACATCTAGCTTATGCTGAGCATGATTACAGACGCATCGGCATGACAACGTAAGCCGAATCGTCGTTGTCGGACTCTTGCACCAGTGCACTGCTGTTAGAGTCGGACAGAATCAAACGAACTTGCTCGGTCGTCATTACGCCCAGCACGTCCAGCAAGTAACTAACGTTGAAGCCGATTTCCAGATTTCCGCCGTTGTATTCAACGCCGACTTCTTCTTCCGCCTCTTCCTGTTCCGGGTTGTTCGCCTGGATTTTCAGCTGACCATTGGCCAGTTGCAGACGGATACCACGGTACTTCTCGTTGGACAGAATCGCGGTACGGCTGAAAGCTTCGCGCAGCGCCTGACGATCGCCTAGTACCAGCTTGTCGCCGCCTTTAGGCAGCACGCGCTCGTAGTCAGGGAACTTGCCATCGACCAGCTTCGAGGTGAAGGTGAATTCACCCGTGGTAGCACGGATGTGGTGTTGACCCAGGACGATACTGACAATGCCGTCCGGCTCGGTCAGCAAACGCGCCAACTCAAGGATACCCTTGCGTGGCACGATGACCTGGTGGCGATCCGGCTGACCGATATCGGCCTGCATCGAGCACATCGCCAGGCGGTGACCGTCCGTAGCGACAGCGCGGATGATACCGGCCGAGACTTCCAGCAGCATGCCGTTCAAGTAGTAACGTACGTCTTGCTGGGCCATGGCAAAACTGGTGCGCTCGATCAGACGACGCAGTTTGCTTTGCTCGAGGCTGCAGGTCAGCGAGCCAGGACCTTCTTCCACCGTCGGGAAGTCATTGGCCGGCAACGTCGACAGCGTGAATCGGCTACGTCCGGCTTTGACCACAAGCTTCTGCTCGTCGACCTTGATGTCGATCAGCGCGTCGTTGGGCAGGCTCTTGCAGATGTCCATGAGCTTGCGTGCCGGCACAGTGATGGAACCCGGGTCAGCAGGCTCCTCGAGTTGTACACGACCGACCAGCTCGACTTCCAGGTCGGTACCGGTCAGCGACAGTTGCTGGCCTTCGACAACCAGCAGCACGTTGGAGAGCACCGGCAAGGTCTGTCGACGTTCGACGACGCCTGCGACCAGTTGCAGGGGTTTCAACAGGGCTTCGCGTTGAATGGTGAAATGCATGGTCTAGTCCCTTGCCTTAATAAGCTGCGCTGGTGTTCATCAAGTGGTCAGTGTACGCAGCAGGTTCTTGTAGTCCTCGCGGATGTCCGCGTCGGATTCCTTAAGTTCGTTGATCTTGCGGCAAGCGTGCAAAACAGTCGTGTGGTCGCGGCCTCCAAACACGTCACCGATTTCCGGCAGACTGTGGTTGGTCAGTTCCTTGGACAATGCCATGGCAACCTGACGCGGACGGGCAACCGAACGTGAACGACGTTTGGACAGCAAGTCGGAGATCTTGATCTTGTAGTACTCGGCGACAGTGCGCTGAATGTTATCCACAGAGACCAATTTATCCTGGAGAGCCAAGAGGTCCTTCAGGGATTCGCGAATCAGCTCAATGGTGATATCGCGGCCCATAAAGTGCGAGTGGGCAATCACGCGCTTGAGCGCGCCTTCCAGTTCGCGGACGTTGGAACGAATGCGTTGGGCGATGAAGAACGCCGCATCGTGTGGCAGATCGACTTTGGCCTGGTCGGCCTTTTTCATCAGGATCGCGACACGGGTTTCCAGCTCCGGCGGCTCGACGGCAACCGTCAGGCCCCAGCCGAAGCGGGATTTCAGGCGCTCTTCGAGGCCTTCGATTTCTTTCGGATAGCGGTCACTGGTGAGAATGACCTGCTGACCACCTTCAAGCAACGCGTTAAAGGTGTGAAAAAACTCTTCCTGTGAGCGTTCCTTGCGGGCGAAGAACTGAATGTCATCGATCAGCAACGCATCTACCGAACGGTAAAAGCGCTTGAACTCGTTGATCGCGTTCAGCTGCAAGGCCTTGACCATGTCCGCTACAAAACGCTCGGAATGCAGGTAAACGACCTTCGCATTCGGATTCTTCTTTAATAGGTGGTTACCCACAGCGTGCATCAAGTGGGTTTTACCCAAGCCGACGCCGCCATAAAGAAAGAGCGGGTTGTATCCGTGCTTTGGGTTATCAGCCACTTGCCAGGCCGCAGCCCGGGCCAGTTGGTTGGACTTGCCTTCGACGAAGTTTTCGAACGTGAACGTACGGTTCAGGTAACTGGTGTGCTTGAGCGCACCTTCGACTTGCACGGTGCGCTGCTCGGCGCGAACCGGTGCCTGTTGCGAGCTCGCACCCGCCATCGGGTCAAAGCTGTCACGAGACGGCTCTTCACTGACATCAGCCATTCTTTGAGTCGAACGCTTGGTCGGCAAGGGGGCAGGAGCCTGCGTTGGTGCACTGACAGGCGCTTGCGTGGCCTGGGCCTGAGAGGCCGCTGCGGCGAGCGGAGCATTTGGCGCTGCACGAGGTGCCGAACTGCGTTTGCTGCCTATTAATAAGGACAGCGCCGGCGCCATGCCATTGCCATGCTCATCAAGCAGCTCAAGGACGCGGCTCAAATACTTTTCGTTGACCCAGTCGAGAACAAAACGATTCGGTGCGTACACGCGCAACTCGTCGCCTTCGGCTTCGACCTGTAGTGGACGGATCCAAGTGTTGAATTGTTGGGCAGGCAGCTCATCGCGCAAAAGCTCCACGCACTGCTGCCAAAGTTCCACTGACACGGATATCCCCTAAGTTGAAAGCCGGTGAGGCAAAAACAAGCGGCCATTGTAGCGGCCAGACGCTGACTTATCCACACGTAGGTTGCTCAGCTTCCAAGGGGAATCAACGCTTTATGCGGAAAAAAGGCGACCAACGGTCTGTGCATAAGCTCTGTGGATAACCGACCCTAAGGTCTTTGTACAAGTAGGGGGGAAACTCGGTGGATAACCTGCCTGTGGATAACACCGCCTTTCACACACAGCTTATCCGACAGTGCAGCACAGGGTTACCACCGTTTACCACGGTAGTTGTCATTCTCTGTACATCAGGAGTTTAAAGGGCTGGTGGCAGTTATCCACAGCGAACAGCTCCCCTAGCTTTTATAAGCTTTACAAAAAAGCTTTAAATACTTTCCTTCTTTATTTCTATATCTACCGAGGCCTGGTGATCAGCAAAACGCCCAGAGATCTATTTATAAGGAAACGCTGGTTGGAAATTGACCTAGAGGCTTGCTTTCTCTAGAATCCCCGGTCTCTTAAAACGGGGGCCATTCCGGCCCGTTGTGGACGAACCAGGTAACACGACAATGAAACGTACTTTCCAACCAAGCACTATCAAACGCGCTCGTACCCACGGTTTCCGTGCTCGTATGGCTACCAAAAACGGTCGCGCCGTTCTGTCGCGTCGTCGCGCCAAAGGTCGTGCGCGTCTGGCAGTTTGATAAGCCGGCACTGGAGGTGAGTCAGGACTTCAGTCGGGAAAAGCGTCTGCTTACCCCCCGGCATTTCAAGGCAGTCTTTGACTCCCCTACCGGCAAGGTTCCGGGGAAAAATCTCCTGCTCCTTGCGCGCAACAACGATCTTGATCACCCCCGTCTCGGGCTGGTTATCGGGAAAAAGAGCGTAAAGCTCTCCGTCGAGCGCAATCGCCTCAAACGTCTGATGCGCGAATCGTTCCGTCTGCACCAGGATTCTCTGGTCGGCTGGGACATAGTTATCGTCGCGCGCAAAGGTTTGGGTGACGTAGAAAACCCCGAATTGATTCAGCATTTCGGCAAACTCTGGAAGCGTCTGGCACGCAGCACGCCGGTACCAGCGGTCAAAACCGAAACTGTAGGGGTAGACAGTACCGATGCGTAAACTGGCACTCGTTCCGATCCAGTTTTATCGCTATGCCATTAGTCCTCTGATGGCCAGTCACTGTCGTTTCTACCCCAGTTGTTCCTGCTACGCGTATGAAGCCATAGAAAATCATGGCCTTCTGCGCGGTGGCTGGCTGACCTTTCGTCGTTTAGGTCGCTGTCATCCGTGGAATCCCGGTGGTTATGACCCGGTTCCATCTATCCCTACCTCCCGTTCTTCTTCGATGGCCGAGTAATCATGGATATCAAACGCACGATCCTGATCGTCGCCCTGGCAATCGTGGCCTACGTTATGGTCCTTAAATGGAACCAGGACTACGGTCAAACTGCCCTGCCGACTCAGAATGTTGCTTCCAGTACTACCGCACCGGGCCTACCGGATACGGCGACTGGCAATAATGCTTCTGTCAGTGACGACATTCCACGCGCCACAAGCGATGCCAGTGCAACGGCACCTGCTGAAACGCCAGTAGCTGTTAGCAAAGATCTCATCCGTATCAAAACGGACGTACTTGATCTGGCAATCGATCCACAAGGTGGTGATGTTGCCCAGCTGACTCTGCCGCTGTATCCACGTCGCCAGGATCATCCGGAAATTCCGTTCCAGTTGTTCGATAACGGCAACGAACGTACTTATCTGGCTCAAAGCGGTTTGATCGGCACCAACGGCCCGGACGCAAGTCCTGCCGGTCGTCCGGTTTACTCCTCGGAGAAGAAGGTTTACCAACTGGCTGACGGACAGGACCAATTGGTCGTGGACCTGAAGTTCAGCAAGGACGGCGTCAACTACATCAAGCGTTTCACTGTGAAACGTGGCCTGTACGACGTAACCGTTTCCTACCTGATCGATAACGAAAGCGCTCAGCCTTGGTCTGGCGCGATGTTCGCTCAGCTGAAACGTGACGCGAGCGCGGATCCGTCTTCCACAACGGCCACCGGTACTGCGACTTACCTGGGGGCAGCCCTGTGGACAAGTAACGAGCCGTACAAGAAAGTGTCCATGAAGGACATGGACAAGGCTCAGCTGAAAGAAACCGTCAGCGGTGGTTGGGTTGCCTGGTTGCAGCACTACTTCGTGACTGCATGGATTCCGGCGAAGGGCGAAAACAATATCGTCCAGACCCGTAAAGACAGCAAAGGCAACTACATCATTGGCTATACCGGTCCGTCGATTACCGTCGCGCCAGGTGCCAAGGCTGAAACCAGTGCCGTTCTGTATGCCGGCCCGAAAAGCCAGGCTGTGCTGAAAGAGTTGTCCCCAGGTCTGGAACTGACTGTCGACTACGGCATCCTGTGGTTCATTGCCCAACCTATTTTCTGGTTGCTGCAACACATCCACGCGCTGGTAGGCAACTGGGGCTGGTCGATCATTTTCCTGACCATGCTGATCAAAGGGATTTTCTTCCCGTTGTCGGCTGCCAGCTACAAATCCATGGCCCGTATGCGCGCAGTGGCACCTAAACTGGCCGCGCTGAAAGAGCAACATGGCGACGACCGGCAGAAAATGTCGCAAGCCATGATGGAGCTGTACAAGAAAGAGAAGATCAATCCGCTGGGTGGTTGCTTGCCAATCCTCGTGCAGATGCCGGTTTTCCTCTCGCTGTACTGGGTTCTGCTGGAAAGCGTTGAAATGCGCCAAGCGCCGTTCATGCTGTGGATTACTGACCTGTCGATCAAGGATCCGTTCTTCATTCTGCCGATCATCATGGGCGCAACCATGTTCATCCAGCAGCAGTTGAACCCGACACCTCCGGATCCGATGCAGGCCAAGGTGATGAAGCTGATGCCAATCATCTTCACCTTCTTCTTCCTGTGGTTCCCGGCTGGTCTGGTGCTGTACTGGGTAGTGAACAACTGCCTGTCCATCGCCCAACAGTGGTACATCACGCGTAAAGTCGAAGCGGCTACTAAAGCAGCTGCCTGATTTACACTGTGGATAACCACTCAGAACGCCCCCTAGTGGGGCGTTTTGCTATCTGTCACTTTTGTCTGGATATCGGTTTATGAGCGTTCCTCGTGAAACCATCGCTGCTGTCGCCACTGCACAAGGTCGCGGTGGTGTGGGCATCGTCCGAATTTCGGGACCGCTGGCCAGTGTCGCGGCCAAAGCTTTCAGCGGCCGTGAACTTAAACCTCGATTCGCCCATTACGGTGCCTTTCTGGGTAATGACGAAGAAGTACTGGACCAAGGGATTGCGCTGTATTTCCCGGGTCCAAACTCATTTACCGGTGAAGATGTGCTTGAGCTTCAGGGACACGGCGGTCCCGTAGTTCTGGACATGCTGCTCAAGCGTTGCCTGGAACTGGGCTGCCGTTTGGCTCGACCGGGTGAATTCAGCGAACGTGCATTTCTGAACGACAAGCTCGACCTGGCACAAGCCGAAGCGATCGCCGACTTGATCGAAGCCAGTTCTGCACAGGCTGCCCGGAATGCACTGCGTTCCTTGCAAGGCGCATTTTCAGAACGTGTGCATCACTTGACCGAGCAATTGATCGGCTTGAGGATCTACGTGGAGGCGGCAATCGACTTTCCAGAAGAGGAAATCGATTTCCTGGCCGATGGTCATGTCCTCAGCATGCTCGATAAAGTAAGGGAAGAGTTATCCACAGTGCTGCGTGAAGCCGGCCAAGGCGCGTTGCTTCGGGACGGGATGACGGTTGTGATTGCCGGCCGACCGAACGCAGGGAAATCCAGCCTCCTTAACGCCCTGGCCGGTCGCGAAGCTGCCATCGTCACAGAGATTGCCGGGACCACCCGGGATATCCTTCGTGAACATATCCACATCGATGGCATGCCCCTGCATGTGGTGGATACTGCAGGTTTGCGCGACACCGACGATCATGTGGAAAAAATCGGTGTGGAACGGGCATTGAAAGCCATTGGTGAAGCAGATCGAGTGTTGCTGGTCGTAGATGCCACCGCACCGGAAGCGCTCGATCCTTTCGCGCTATGGCCGGAATTTCTGGAAGTTCGCCCGGATCCCGCCAAGGTCACCTTGATTCGCAACAAGGCGGACCTTACCGGTGAGCCTATTGCCCTGGAAGTTAGCGAAGATGGCCACGTCACCATTAGCTTGAGTGCCAAGTCCGCAGGTGCGGGACTGGAACTGCTGCGTGATCATCTCAAGGCTTGCATGGGCTATGAGCAGACCTCGGAAAGCAGCTTCAGCGCTCGCCGGCGTCACCTCGAGGCGTTGCGCCATGCGAGTGCATCGCTTGAGCACGGTCGCGCACAGTTGACGCTGGCGGGGGCGGGTGAGCTGTTGGCGGAAGATCTGCGCCAGGCGCAACATTCCCTGGGAGAAATCACCGGTGCGTTCAGCTCCGATGATTTGCTGGGCCGGATTTTTTCCAGCTTCTGTATCGGCAAGTAACCAATACGGGAACCGGCCCTGCCAGCGAAGGCGAATTCAAATGCGCTTCGCTGGCAGATCCCGGAGGTACTGTTGGTAACTTATCCACAGCCCTCGGTTCGTTACCAGTTATAGGACACTGAGCCCAATAGCGTCCGGCTTTCACCCCAGTAGCAACGGCCTGCATCGTTACAGCCGGAAACGTACTCTTTGTCGAACAGGTTTTTCGCATTCACGTCGACCGTCCAGTTGCGATCGATCTGATAGCCGATCGCAGCATCCACCAACGTCACGTCACCCGCATCAAGCTTTCCGTAGAGTGAGGGCGAGGTGTACGCGAACGCACTGTCGAAATACCGCACACCCCCTCCGACGTAGAGCCCTTTGAGGCGGCTTTCGAGGAAGCGGTACTTCGCCCAGACAGAAGCCTGGTTACGCGGTACACCCGTCATCTGATGATCTTTGACCAATGAAGTGGCCGCGTCTTTGGTGATCCGCGCATCGGTATAGGTGTAAGCCGCCGTCACGTTGAGGTTAGGCGTCAAATTGCTGTTGAGCTCCAGTTCCACACCTTTGGAACGGCTTTCGCCCACCTGGCGATAAGTCGAGGTAGTGGCATCGAAGTAGGTGTCGTCCTTTTTACGCAGGTCATACACCGAAGCAGTGATGGCGGTGTCCCAACCGATAGGTTCGTACTTCAGGCCTACTTCATATTGGCTGCTGGTGATCGGGTCAAGCGGCGCTCCCGAGTTGGAAATTTGCTGCACCGGTACGAACGCCGTTGAATAGCTCACATAGGGCGTCATGCCATTGTCGAACTGGTACATCACACCGCCCTGATAGGTGAACTTCTTGTCTTCAGAGCTGATGTTGCTGGCCGAGGCGACTTTGTCGCGAAAATCACTGTCGACCCAATCCTGGCGACCGCCCAGGAGGAACAGCCAATGGTCGTACTTACTCTGGATCTGTGCGTAAACCCCTTTCATCTGCTGTTCCAGCAACGTGTTTTGCACCGCGATCGGCGTCAGCGGGTCGCGCAGGTAAACGGGATTGTAGATATCAACAGGACCCACGAAACCGGCGTTCCAGTCCTGATTGAAGGAGGTACGATCAAAGCTGCCTCCGAACAACACCGTATTTTCCATCTCACCCACCTGGAATTTCCCTTCCAGCTGGTTATCCAGCGAGTACACCATCGACTTGTTGAAACGGTCATAGGCCGTCACGTTCAGTCGCGTGCCAAATCCTGCGTTGTTCAGGTTACCCGGCCAGGTTTCGTGGCGGGTGATTCGCGACTGCATATAGCGCGAGTTCTGCCGGAACTGCCAATCGTCGTTGAAGCTGTGGGTAAATTCATATCCAGTGCTCCAGGTTTCCCGCTCGAACGTGTTCCAGTCCGGGTCACCGAGCATGGTGTCCTTGGATAACCTGCCGTTCGGGTTGGTAAGCAACGTCCCGGCCGCTGGCAGGCCAAGCTCCATATTAGTGTGATCCTTCTGGTAATTGGCCAGCAGGGTCAGCGTATTGAAGTCGCTGAAGTTGAGTGTCAGCGAAGGAGCGATATACATCCGATCATCCGGTACATGATCGGTTTGCGTATCGGCGTTGCGTCCCAGCATCACGACTCGCCCGAGGATGTTTCCACTGTCGTTCAATGGTCCGGAGACATCGACGCCTAATTGACGGCGATTATTCGAGCCGTAACTGAGCTGCACTTCGCCCTGAGGCGTCGCAGTCGGGCGTTTGCTCACGAGATTGACCAGTCCGCCAGGCGCGTTTTCGCCATACAGCAAAGAGGAGGGGCCGCGAAATATCTCGACCCGTTCCAGTCCATAAGGCTCTGTACTGGTGTCATACCGATTGCCCTGCACCCGCAAACCATCGCGCAACAGGCCATAGCCATAGTCGGTCGCATTAAAGCCGCGGATGAAGAATAGGTCTCCGGCAAGGCTATCGCCAGCAGCAAACGGTGGCGCAAAAATCCCCGGTACGTAACCGAGTACATCCGTGAGTGTCTGGGATTTTTGATCCTTGATGCGTTGGCTTGTTACGACCGAGACAGAACGCGGAGTTTCAGACAAAGGGGTGCTGGTTTTGGTGCCAACTCGGCTGTTCTTCGCGTTGTAACCAACATCCGCCGCGTAATCCAGGTTCATCTCATTTGGTTGCGTGGCATTGATGTTTGTGGCGCCGAGTACCAGCGAATCAGCGTCGGGAACCGGCTGCAAAATGTAACTGCCCACAGCTTGGGGATCTGCCTGTAACCCGGAGCCCTGCAGCAGAATCGAGAAACCCTGTTCAATGGAATAGCTTCCCGCCAGCCCTTGCGTACGCAATTGAGCTGTTTGTTGCGGCGAGAACGACAGGATCACATTGGCTGCCGAGGCAAACTGGCTCAATGCGTTGTCCAGTGGACCGGAGGCGATCGCGTAGCGCTGAGTGGCACTGGCTGCAACTGCACTGGTGGTATTCAGCACGCAACTCGCCGCGCTGGTCATCAACAAGCTGTAGGCAATGCAGTGGTAGGAAAAGCGCTTTCGAAAGGTAGGAAGTCGCATGGGAAATCAAGCCCTGAAGGTGGCAAAGAGCCGCGTTGATCGCGATTACCTGTAGGGCCGTGTCAGGTTAAAAAAAGATAACCCCGGCATGCATTTATTTTCTTGAGGCTTCAAGCACATCAAACGGCATGGCTGATCGAGACCCAATAGCGAGTGAAATAACGCACGCTGATAGGGAGTGAGGCCTGTAGGTTCGCCAACACTGCGTCCGTGGAATCCAGTCGAAAAGTACCGGAGACACGTAACCTCGAGGAGCGCTGATCACATTGCAGGATCCCGGGGCGATAGCGTCCCAACTCTCGAATGACGTCGCCCAAAAAAGCATCCAGGACAATCAGTTGACCATTGATCCAGGCCGCTTCCGATAAGCGATAAGGGCGAGTCACGCCGATACTGGCGCTGTCGAAATCGACCCCTTCACCAGCTCGCAGGATGCGTGGACTCGCGATTTGATCGCCTGGTTGAATGCTGACGCGGTCCTCCATTACACCGACACGTGTCGACCCCGACAATTGATGAACCGAAAACTGCGTTCCCAGTGCCTGTATGCGGCCGTTCTGGGTTTCGACGAAAAACGGGCGAGCATCTCCGTATTTTCCCGTGCGTACGAGAATCTCTCCCGCGCGCAATCGGATCAGTCGTTGCTGGTCATCGAACAGGACATCCACTGCCGTATGGGTGTTGAGGTACAGACTGGTCCCGTCGGCGAGCTCTATCTTTTTTCGTTGACCGACTTTAGTGGCGTAGTCGGCCCATACATTTCCCAGCGAGGTGTATTGCTGGACGTTCCAGCCAACGTATCCGGTACCGGCGAGTAGAAGTAACAGCTTGAGCACCTGGCGGCGATGATGGGTAGAGGAAAGCGCGCGCCGGGTAAGGTCTTTAGGCAAGGCGCCCAGATGTCGTTGCATTTGCTCCATCTGGTTCCAGGCCGCCAAGTGCGCCGGATTGCTCTCGACCCAATGCTGCCAAGCCTGCTGTTGGGCCTGCGAAGGCGGTTCTATTTGAAACTGCACGTACCAACTGGCCGCGGCTTCAAAGATTTTTCGATCGGGGACGACTGGCATCATGCGCTCGCCAAAATCAGAGAACATTCCGTGAGTGCGCGAATCATGTGTTTCTTTACCGTCGTCAGCGACACCTGCAACTCCAGAGCGATCTGTTGATAAGTCAGGCCATCGATCTGTGAAAGCATGAAGATACGTTTCGCTCTTGCACCTAAGCCTGTCAGGGCTTTATCCACAGCTATCAGGGTTTCGATGATAAGGACTTTATCCTCTTCACTGATCGCGGTGGCATCGGGGCGGGAAGCCACTGACTCCAGATACGCCACTTCGATGGCTCGCCGGCGGTAACGGTCGATCACAAGCCCACGCGCCACTGTCGCCAAATAGTCTCTCGGCTCGCGAATCTGTGCGGCATTTCTGGCTCCCAGGATGCGCACGAAGGTGTCGTGAGCAACATCTGCAGCATCGCAAGCGTCGTGCAACTTTCCCTTGAGCCAACCGTACAACCAGGAATGGTGCTGCTCGTAGATCTGCTGAACTGCCGCCGTATCTGAGGGTAAGGGCATAGTGGAATAGGTGAGTTAATGATAATGGCTATTATTAGCTTTTGTTTCGCCTTCTCACAATAGCGTTCCGCTACCAGGCATCGACTGCTCGGCGGCTACTTTTTCCCCTCTTATGCACTGCCATGACACCGTCGGGCGAATTTTTCGTGCCCGAGGTTCGGCCAAATGGACGATTTCTGTGGATTAAGCCCTGTGAATAACCATCACTAAGGGCAGTTGATAACAGGGCCTGAAAACTGGATATAACCGCCCCTGTGGATAACCACCTCTTTAATCCACAGGATTAAACCGGTTATCCAACGCGCTCATTGGCACATGAACACAGGGTTTTGAATCTCTGTACACATTGATAATAAAGGCCTGTAGAGATCTATCCACAGAAACTAGCCTCAGTAGAAATAAACATAAAAATAAAGATTTAATAAATTTCTCTCTTTTTAATTTCTATTATCCCGACTTCTCCACAGCTGGTTAAATTTTGTGCAAAGGGTTCTTTAGGAAGGGCGAAGTCCCTATACTTGTCGACCAGGTCCAAAAACCTGAGCTCAAACTATTCCTGATTACCTAACTGAAGCAGGCACGAGGTGCGTGGTGGATTTCCCTTCCCGTTTTGAAGTGATCGTCATCGGCGGCGGTCATGCCGGTACCGAGGCAGCACTGGCCTCAGCACGTATGGGGGCAAAAACCCTGTTGCTGACGCATAACGTGGAAACCCTCGGCGCCATGAGTTGCAACCCCGCTATCGGTGGGATTGGCAAAAGCCATCTGGTCAAGGAAATCGATGCCCTGGGCGGCGCGATGGCCATGGCTACCGATAAAGGCGGCATCCAGTTTCGCGTTTTGAACAGCCGTAAAGGCCCAGCCGTACGAGCCACTCGCGCTCAGGCAGATCGGGTTCTCTACAAGGCAGCAGTCCGCGAAGCACTGGAAAACCAGCCCAACCTGTGGATATTTCAGCAAGCTGCCGACGACCTGATCGTTGAGCAGGAACAAGTGCGCGGCGTAGTGACCCAAATGGGTCTTCGTTTCTTCGCCGATTCAGTGGTATTGACCACCGGCACGTTCCTCGGTGGACTTATCCACATAGGGATGCAGAATTTTTCCGGCGGCCGTGCCGGTGATCCGCCCTCAATCGCTCTGGCGCACCGTTTGCGTGAATTGCCGTTGCGCGTCGGTCGTTTGAAAACCGGCACACCACCGCGTATCGACGGTCGTTCCGTGAATTTCTCGGTGATGACCGAGCAAGCGGGCGATACGCCAATCCCGGTGATGTCGTTCATGGGCTCCAAAGAGCAACACCCCAAACAGGTGAGCTGCTGGATTACCCACACCAACGCCCGTACACACGAGATCATCGCCGCCAACCTCGACCGTTCGCCGATGTATTCCGATGCAGGGCTGATCGAAGGCATTGGCCCTCGGTACTGCCCGTCGATCGAAGACAAGATTCATCGCTTTGCCGACAAGGAAAGCCACCAGGTCTTCATCGAGCCGGAAGGACTTACCACCAACGAGCTGTACCCGAACGGGATCTCCACCTCCTTGCCGTTCGACGTGCAATTGCAGATCGTGCAGTCGATCCGCGGTATGGAAAACGCGCACATCGTGCGGCCGGGCTATGCCATCGAATACGACTATTTCGATCCGCGTGACCTGAAATACAGCCTGGAAACCAAGGTGATTGGCGGTTTGTTCTTCGCTGGCCAAATCAACGGGACGACCGGTTACGAAGAAGCCGGTGCCCAGGGATTACTGGCCGGGGCTAATGCCGCGCTGCGTGCGCAGGGCAAAGACGCCTGGTGTCCGCGTCGCGACGAGGCGTACATCGGCGTGTTGGTTGACGACCTGATTACCCTCGGCACTCAAGAGCCGTACCGGATGTTCACTTCCCGTGCCGAGTACCGCCTGATCCTGCGTGAAGACAATGCGGACCTGCGGTTGACCGAAAAAGGTCGCGAGCTGGGTCTGGTCGATGACGCGCGTTGGGCTGCTTTCTGCACCAAACGTGAAAGCATCACGCTGGAAGAACAGCGTCTGAAAAGTACCTGGGTTCGTCCAGGCACCGAGCAGGGCGATGCGATTTCCGAGAAGTTCGGAACGCCGCTGACCCACGAATACAATCTGCTCAATCTGCTGAGTCGTCCGGAAATTGACTACGCTGGTCTGATCGCAGTGACAGGTGGCGGTGCGGAAGATCCACAAGTCGCAGAACAGGTCGAAATCAAGACCAAGTACGCCGGCTACATCGATCGTCAACAGGATGAAATCGCTCGCCTGCGTGCCAGTGAAGACACGAAATTGCCTGTGGATATCGATTACACGAACATTTCCGGCCTCTCGAAAGAGATCCAGAGCAAGCTCGGCGCTACGCGTCCGGAGACTCTCGGCCAGGCTTCGCGTATTCCGGGTGTTACTCCAGCAGCCATTTCGCTGTTGATGATTCATTTGAAAAAACGCGGCGCGGGCCGTCAGTTGGAGCAAAGCGCTTGAGTTCGTTGGTCACCTCGCAACACGCCGAAGAGTTATCCACAGGTGCTCGCCAGCTCGGTGTCACCCTGACAGAGGCCCAGCACGCCCAGTTGTTGGGCTATCTGGCCCTGTTGATTAAATGGAACAAGGCATACAACCTGACCGCAGTCCGGGATCCGGACGAAATGGTTTCCCGTCACTTGCTCGATAGTCTCAGCGTGATGTCGTTTGTCGAAAACGGTCGATGGCTGGACGTGGGTAGCGGCGGCGGCATGCCGGGTATTCCGTTGGCCATCCTGTTTCCGGAGTCGCAGGTGACCTGTCTGGACAGCAATGGCAAGAAAACCCGGTTCCTCACCCAGGTAAAACTCGAACTCAAACTGGATAATTTGCAAGTTATCCACAGTCGCGTGGAAGCTTTCCAGCCTGCACAGCCCTTCAACGGGATCATCTCCCGGGCATTCAGCAGCATGGAGAATTTCACCAACTGGACTCGCCACCTCGGCGATACCGATACGCGTTGGCTGGCAATGAAGGGCGTTCATCCAGCCGATGAGCTGGTAGCATTGCCGGCAGACTTCCACCTCGATAGCGAACACGCCCTGGCCGTACCTGGTTGCCAAGGCCAACGTCATCTGCTGATACTGCGCCGCACGGCATGATTGGGAACAAAAGCAAGAATGGCTAAGGTATTCGCGATTGCGAACCAAAAGGGTGGTGTGGGTAAAACCACCACCTGCATCAACCTCGCAGCATCCCTGGTTGCAACCAAGCGCCGGGTGCTGTTGATCGATCTCGATCCACAGGGCAACGCCACCATGGGTAGCGGTGTGGATAAACACGGCCTGGAAAACTCGGTCTACGACCTGTTGATCGGTGAATGCGATCTGGCTCAGGCCATGCATTACTCCGAGCACGGTGGTTACCAACTGTTGCCGGCCAACCGCGACCTGACCGCGGCAGAAGTGGTTCTGCTGGAAATGCAGATGAAGGAAAGCCGTCTGCGTAGTGCGCTGGCGCCGATCCGTGAAAACTACGATTACATTCTGATCGATTGCCCACCGTCGCTTTCGATGCTGACACTCAACGCTCTTGTGGCTGCTGACGGGGTAATTATCCCCATGCAGTGCGAGTACTTTGCACTCGAAGGCTTGAGCGACCTTGTGGATAACATCAAGCGTATTGCTGAGCTGCTGAACCCGAATTTGAAAGTCGAAGGCCTCTTGCGGACGATGTACGATCCGCGACTGAGCCTGATGAACGATGTTTCTGCGCAGCTCAAGGAACACTTCGGCGATCAGCTTTACGACACCGTGATTCCGCGCAACATCCGCCTGGCCGAAGCGCCAAGCTACGGCATGCCTGCGCTGGCTTACGACAAGTCTTCGCGAGGCGCCATTGCCTATCTTGCATTGGCGGGCGAGATGGTTCGCCGCCAACGCAAAAACTCACGCACCGCCGCCGCTCAGGCAACTTAAGGAATCCCCATGGCCGTCAAGAAACGAGGTCTCGGACGTGGACTGGATGCACTGCTGAGTGGTCCTACTGTCAGTTCGCTGGAAGAGCAGGCGGTGCAAGCAGACCAACGTGAGCTGCAGCACCTGCCGCTGGACCTGATCCAGCGCGGGAAGTACCAGCCGCGTCGAGACATGGATCCTCAAGCGCTGGAAGAACTGGCGCAGTCGATCAAGGCCCAAGGCGTCATGCAGCCGATCGTGGTTCGCCCCATCGGCAGTGGCCGCTTCGAAATTATTGCCGGTGAACGCCGTTGGCGCGCAAGCCAGCAGGCTGGCCAGGAAACCATTCCGGCCATGGTCCGCGATGTACCGGATGAAACCGCGATCGCGATGGCGCTGATCGAGAACATCCAGCGTGAGGACCTCAATCCGATCGAGGAGGCGGTCGCGCTGCAGCGATTGCAGCACGAATTCCAGCTGACACAGCAACAGGTCGCGGAAGCGGTAGGCAAGTCCCGCGTAACCGTGGCCAACCTGCTACGCTTGATCGCGTTGCCAGAAGTTATAAAAACCATGCTGTCGCACGGTGACCTGGAAATGGGTCACGCACGTGCTTTGCTCGGTTTGCCTGAAAATCAACAGGTTGAAGGGGCGCGACATGTTGTCGCACGGGGGCTGACTGTGCGCCAGACTGAGGCACTGGTTCGCCAGTGGTTGAGTGGCAAACAAGAGCCTGCCGAACCGGTTAAACCGGACCCGGATATCGCCCGACTCGAGCAGCGCCTGGCCGAGCGCCTAGGCTCTGCGGTGCAGATTCGACACGGAAAGAAGGGGAAGGGGCAGTTGGTGATTGGTTACAACTCCCTCGATGAGCTTCAGGGTGTGCTCGCACACATTCGCTGAAACATTTCCTCATGTAGCGTGCAGTCGGAAATCACTACCTGACAGTTGAATAGGGGCAGAACCGCCCCTATACTCTGCGCGCATTTTGTCGGCACAAATTATGCCAAGTTATTGAATTCTGGCAGCCGACCATTGGAGAGCAATAGTGATGGAAAGACGCACGCCAAACCGCTTGCCGTTCCATCGCCTGGCAGTTTTTCCGGTCTTACTGGCTCAATTTGTCGTTTTGGTACTGGCCGCTTTGGCGCTTTGGTACTGGCATGGAGTCGTAGCCGGGTACTCGGGACTTTGCGGAGGCCTGATAGCCTTGCTGCCCAATGTTTATTTCGCTCACAGGGCATTTCGGTTTTCCGGCGCCCGAGCAGCCCAAGCCATCGTCCGGTCTTTTTATGCCGGTGAGGCGGGCAAACTGATTTTGACGGCAGTGCTCTTTGCATTGACGTTCGCAGGTGTGAAGCCATTGGCGCCGCTAGCTGTATTCGGCGTCTTCGTGTTGACCCAACTGGTCAGCTGGTTCGCGCCCCTGCTGATGAGAACAAGACTTTCGAGACCTTAGGGCGTTTGAGGCAACCATGGCAGAGACAACCGCTTCGGGCTATATCCAGCACCACTTGCAGAACCTGACCTTCGGTCAGCACCCAACAGGCGGGTGGGGTTTTGCCCACACCGCAGCAGAAGCCAAAGAAATGGGCTTCTGGGCTTTCCACGTCGATACACTCGGCTGGTCGGTCGCGTTGGGTCTGATTTTCGTTCTTCTTTTCCGCATGGCGGCAAAGAAAGCGACATCGGGTCAGCCTGGTGCTTTGCAAAACTTCGTTGAAGTATTGGTCGAATTCGTCGATGGCAGCGTGAAAGACAGCTTCCATGGCCGTAGCCCGGTGATTGCACCGCTGGCACTGACCATCTTCGTCTGGGTCTTCCTGATGAACGCCGTCGACCTGATCCCGGTTGACTGGATTCCTCAGCTGGCCATCCTCATCACTGGTGATGCGCACATTCCGTTCCGTGCCGTATCGACCACTGACCCGAACGCTACCCTGGGCATGGCCCTGTCGGTGTTCGCGTTGATCATTTTCTACAGCATCAAGGTCAAGGGCATCGGCGGCTTCATCGGCGAACTGACCCTGCACCCGTTCGGCAGCAAGAATATTTTCCTTCAAGCCCTGCTGATCCCGGTGAACTTCCTGCTGGAGTTCGTGACGCTGATCGCCAAGCCTATCTCCCTGGCACTGCGTCTGTTCGGCAACATGTACGCCGGCGAGCTGGTCTTCATTCTGATTGCTGTGATGTTCGGCAGCGGTCTGCTCTGGCTTAGCGGCCTGGGCGTAGTACTGCAGTGGGCGTGGGCTGTGTTCCACATCCTGATCATCACCCTGCAGGCGTTTATCTTCATGATGTTGACCATCGTCTACCTGTCGATGGCGCACGAAGAGAACCATTAAGACCAGTCTCGACTAGTCTGATGTCCCACCCGGTCAAACGGGTGGGTGCCCGAACAGGGCTATGAAACGATTTGTTTTACCGCTTTAAAATCTAAAAAACCTAAACCATACGACGTAAAAGTCGGGAGGAAAGATGGAAACTGTAGTTGGTCTAACCGCTATCGCTGTTGCACTGTTGATCGGCCTGGGCGCACTGGGTACCGCAATTGGTTTCGGCCTGTTGGGCGGCAAGTTCCTGGAAGGCGCAGCGCGTCAACCAGAAATGGTTCCAATGCTGCAAGTTAAAATGTTCATCGTCGCCGGTCTGCTCGACGCCGTGACCATGATCGGTGTTGGTATCGCTCTGTTCTTCACTTTCGCGAACCCATTCGTTGGTCAACTCGCTGGCTAATTACTCGAACCTTCGAGTAATTGGTGTGATGTGCAACGAACGAGCGAGGTGTTGGCGTGAACATTAATGCAACCCTGATTGGCCAGTCCGTTGCGTTCTTCATTTTTGTACTGTTTTGCATGAAGTTCGTGTGGCCTCCGGTCATCGCGGCTTTGCACGAACGTCAGAAGAAGATCGCGGATGGACTGGACGCTGCCGCCCGAGCAGCTCGCGACCTGGAGCTGGCCCAAGATAAAGCGGGTCAGCAACTGCGCGAAGCAAAAGCTCAGGCAGCCGAAATCATTGAGCAAGCCAAGAAACGCGGTAACCAGATTGTTGAAGAGGCTGTTGAAAAAGCCCGTATCGACGCTGACCGTGTGAAGGTTCAGGCTCAGGCCGAGATCGAGCAGGAACTGAACAGTGTCAAAGACGCGCTGCGTGCCCAATTGGGTGCACTGGCCGTTGGCGGCGCCGAGAAGATCCTGGGTGCCACAATCGATCAAAACGCGCACGCGGAGCTGGTAAACAAACTGGCTGCTGAAATTTAAGCGAGGGCGATCATGGCAGAATTGACCACGTTGGCCCGACCTTACGCTAAGGCAGCCTTCGAGCACGCCCAGGCCCACCAGCAACTGGCCTCTTGGTCAGCCATGCTCGGCCTGGCTGCAGCAGTGTCGCAAGACGACACCATGCAGCGCGTGCTCAAGGCCCCGCGACTGACGAGCGCAGACAAGGCCGCCACGTTTATTGACGTGTGCGGCGACAAGTTTGATGCCAAGGCACAGAACTTCATTCACGTCGTTGCCGAAAACGACCGTCTCCCGCTTTTGCCGGAGATATCCGCTCTGTTCGACCTGTACAAGGCCGAACAAGAGAAATCGGTAGACGTTGAAGTGACCAGTGCTTTTGCATTGAACCAAGAACAGCAAGACAAACTCGCCAAGGTTCTCAGTGCACGACTCAACCGGGAAGTGCGCCTGCAAGTCGAGGAAGACAAATCCCTTATTGGGGGCATTGTCATCCGCGCCGGCGACCTGGTTATCGATGGCTCGGTTCGCGGCAAACTCGCGAGCCTTGCCGAAGCATTGAAATCTTGAGTTTGAAGGGGCAGCAGAGCAATGCAGCAACTCAATCCTTCCGAAATAAGTGAAATTATCAAGGGCCGCATCGACAAGCTCGATGTGACCTCCCAAGCCCGTAACGAAGGCACTGTCGTCAGCGTATCTGACGGTATCGTGCGGATTCACGGTCTGGCCGACGTTATGTACGGCGAGATGATCGAGTTTCCGGGCGGCGTCTTCGGTATGGCTCTCAACCTGGAGCAAGACTCCGTAGGTGCCGTAGTTTTGGGCTCCTACCAGTCTCTGGCTGAAGGCATGAGCGCCAAGTGCACCGGCCGCATCCTCGAAGTTCCGGTTGGTAAGGAACTGCTGGGTCGCGTAGTCGACGCACTGGGTAACCCAGTTGACGGCAAAGGTCCGCTGAACAACACCGAGACCGACGCGGTCGAGAAAGTTGCTCCAGGCGTGATCTGGCGTAAGTCGGTAGACCAGCCTGTACAGACTGGCTACAAGGCTGTCGATGCCATGATTCCTGTCGGCCGTGGCCAGCGTGAGCTGATCATCGGTGACCGTCAGATCGGTAAAACCGCTCTGGCGATCGACGCGATCATCAACCAGAAAAACAGCGGTATTTTCTGCGTCTACGTAGCCATCGGTCAGAAACAATCGACCATCGCTAACGTGGTTCGCAAGCTGGAAGAAAACGGCGCACTGGCTAACACCATCGTCGTTGCCGCGAGCGCTTCGGAATCTGCAGCACTGCAATTCCTGGCTCCGTACTCCGGTTGCACCATGGGTGAATTCTTCCGCGACCGCGGTGAAGACGCGCTGATCGTTTATGACGATCTGTCCAAGCAAGCAGTGGCTTATCGCCAGATTTCCCTGCTGCTGCGCCGTCCACCAGGCCGTGAAGCTTACCCAGGCGACGTGTTCTATCTCCACTCGCGTCTGCTGGAGCGCGCATCCCGCGTTTCGGAAGAGTACGTAGAGAAGTTCACCAACGGCGCAGTGACCGGCAAAACCGGTTCCCTGACCGCACTGCCGATCATTGAAACCCAGGCTGGCGACGTTTCCGCGTTCGTTCCGACCAACGTGATTTCCATCACCGACGGTCAGATCTTCCTGGAATCGGCCATGTTCAACTCCGGGATCCGTCCTGCAGTGAACGCCGGTGTTTCGGTATCCCGTGTGGGTGGTGCCGCTCAGACCAAGATCATCAAGAAGCTCTCCGGTGGTATCCGTACCGCTCTGGCTCAGTACCGTGAACTGGCGGCATTCGCCCAGTTCGCTTCTGACCTGGACGAAGCGACCCGTAAGCAACTTGAGCATGGTCAGCGCGTTACCGAGCTGATGAAGCAGAAGCAATACGCACCAATGTCGATCGCTGACATGGCGCTGTCGCTGTATGCCGCTGAGCGTGGGTTCCTGACTGACGTTGAAATCGCCAAGATCGGCAGCTTCGAACAAGCGCTGATTGCTTTCTTCAACCGCGATCACGCCGATTTGATGGCGAAGATCAACGTGAAGGGTGACTTCAATGACGAAATCGACGCTGGCATGAAAGCCGGTATCGAGAAGTTCAAGGCCACCCAAACCTGGTAAGCCGCAGCGGGAGCCGCGAGGCTCCCGCTTGCTAACCTGATAGGTGTTACATGGCAGGCGCAAAAGAGATTCGCAGTAAGATTGCGAGCATCAAAAGCACGCAAAAGATTACCAGCGCCATGGAAAAAGTGGCGGTCAGTAAAATGCGCAAGGCACAAATGCGCATGGCTGCTAGCCGTCCTTACGCGGAGCGCATCCGCCAGGTTATTGGCCATCTGGCCAACGCCAACCCGGAATATCGCCACCCGTTCATGCTCGACCGTGAAGTAAAGCGCGTCGGTTATGTTGTGGTGAGCAGTGACCGTGGTCTGTGTGGTGGCTTGAACACCAACCTGTTCAAGGCTCTGGTCAAGGACATGGCGGTAAACCGCGAAAACGGCGTCGAGATCGATCTGTGTGTTGTTGGTAGCAAGGGTGCGGCTTTCTTCCGCAACTTCGGCGGTAACGTCGTAGCAGCTATCAGCCACCTGGGTGAAGAGCCGTCGATCAATGACCTGATCGGCAGCGTCAAGGTGATGCTGGATGCCTACCTGGACGGCCGTATTGACCGCCTGTCCGTGGTGTCCAACAAGTTCATCAACACCATGACGCAACAGCCTACCGTGGAGCAGTTGATTCCATTGGTGGCAACCCCGGAACAGGAACTCAAGCACCACTGGGATTATCTGTACGAACCGGACGCCAAAGAGCTGCTTGACGGCTTGATGGTCCGTTACGTGGAGTCGCAGGTCTACCAGGCGGTGGTCGAGAACAACGCGGCTGAACAAGCTGCGCGGATGATCGCGATGAAGAACGCTACCGACAACGCCGGTGATTTGATCAGCGATTTGCAGCTGGTCTACAACAAGGCGCGTCAGGCTGCGATCACCCAAGAGATCTCGGAAATCGTCGGCGGCGCTGCCGCGGTTTAACGGTTCAAATATTCAGAGGATCCAGCTATGAGTAGCGGACGTATCGTTCAAATCATCGGCGCCGTTATCGACGTGGAATTTCCACGCGACAGCGTACCGAGCATCTACAACGCTTTGAGTGTAAAAAGCGATGCAGGCACCACCCTGGAAGTTCAGCAGCAGCTGGGCGACGGCGTGGTACGTACCATTGCGATGGGTTCCACCGAGGGCTTGAAGCGCGGTCTGGAAGTCACCGACTCCGGCGCAGCCATCTCCGTACCAGTCGGTAAAGCGACCCTGGGCCGGATCATGGACGTTCTGGGCAACCCGATCGACGAAGCTGGCCCGATCGACACCGAAGAGCGCTGGGGCATTCACCGTCCTGCGCCAACCTTCGCTGAACAAGCGGGCGGCAACGACCTGCTGGAAACCGGCATCAAGGTTATCGACCTGGTATGCCCGTTCGCCAAGGGCGGTAAAGTAGGTCTGTTCGGTGGTGCCGGTGTAGGCAAAACCGTAAACATGATGGAACTGATCCGTAACATCGCCATCGAGCACAGCGGTTATTCCGTGTTCGCCGGTGTGGGTGAGCGTACTCGTGAGGGTAACGACTTCTACCACGAGATGAAGGATTCCAACGTTCTGGACAAAGTGGCACTGGTTTACGGTCAGATGAACGAGCCGCCGGGTAACCGTCTGCGCGTAGCACTGACCGGCCTGACCATGGCCGAGAAGTTCCGTGACGAAGGTAACGACGTCCTGCTGTTCGTCGACAACATCTATCGTTACACCCTGGCCGGTACTGAAGTATCCGCACTGCTGGGCCGTATGCCTTCCGCAGTAGGTTACCAGCCGACCCTGGCCGAAGAGATGGGTACTCTGCAAGAGCGTATCACTTCGACCAAAAACGGTTCGATCACCTCGATCCAAGCGGTATACGTACCTGCGGATGACTTGACTGACCCGTCGCCAGCGACCACTTTCGCCCACTTGGACGCCACCGTCGTTCTGTCCCGTGACATCGCTTCCCTGGGTATCTACCCAGCGGTCGATCCACTCGACTCGACTTCGCGCCAGCTGGATCCGAACGTAATCGGCCAGGACCACTACGACACCGCTCGCGGCGTACAGTATGTTCTGCAGCGTTACAAAGAACTGAAGGACATCATTGCGATCCTGGGTATGGACGAGCTGTCGGAAACCGACAAGCAGTTGGTAAACCGTGCTCGTAAGATCCAGCGTTTCTTGTCGCAGCCGTTCTTCGTGGCTGAAGTCTTCACCGGTGCTTCGGGTAAATACGTTTCCCTGAAAGACACCATTGCTGGCTTCAAAGGCATCCTCAACGGTGACTACGACCACCTGCCAGAACAAGCGTTCTACATGGTCGGCGGCATCGAAGAAGCGATCGAGAAAGCCAAGAAACTGTAATCCCGGCGCCCGGCAACGGGCGCTAATTTAGGTTGAGGCAATCAGATGGCTATGACAGTCCATTGCGATATCGTCAGCGCGGAAGGGGAAATCTTTTCCGGCCTGGTCGAGATGGTGATTGCGCACGGTGCACTGGGTGATCTTGGTATCGCCCTGGGTCACGCGCCGCTGATCACTAATCTCAAGCCGGGCCCGATCCGCCTGGTCAAGCAGGGCGGGGAAGAGGAGGTGTATTACATCTCCGGTGGTTTCCTCGAGGTTCAGCCGAACATGGTCAAGGTACTTGCCGATACTGTGCAACGTGCTGCCGACCTGGACGAAGCCTCCGCTCAGGAAGCCGTTAAGGCTGCCGAGAAGGCCTTGCATGAGCGGGGCGCGGAGTTCGATTACGGTTCCGCCGCCGCACGTCTGGCCGAGGCCGCAGCTCAGCTGCGCACCGTTCAGCAAATCCGCAAGAAGTTCGGCCACTAACAGGTCGATACTTTGTTGTGCGATTGATTAAAAAGGGTAGCCTCGGCTACCCTTTTTTCTTTTCCGATATTCATCACCTGGTCGCAGCCGCTGACCACCCAGGATTGGTAGCCAGTCATGTCTCTAGAAATCGTTATCCTCGCCGCAGGCCAAGGCACTCGCATGCGTTCGGCACTGCCGAAAGTACTGCACCCGATTGCCGGCAACTCCATGCTTGGCCATGTTATCCACACTGCACGGCAGCTGGACCCACAACGCATTCACGTAGTGATCGGTCATGGTGCCGACGCGGTACGTGAGCGTCTGGCGGCGGATGACCTGAATTTTGTCCTGCAGGACAAGCAACTGGGGACCGGTCACGCCGTTGCTCAAGCGGTGCCCTTCATCGAATCCGATACCGTGCTGATTCTGTACGGCGATGTTCCGTTGATCGAAGTTGAAACCCTGCAGCGTCTGCTGAAGAAAGTCGCGGCCAAACAGCTTGGCTTGCTCACTGTGGAACTGGACGACCCGACCGGATATGGCCGTATCGTTCGCGATGCCCAAGGTCAGGTGACAGCCATCGTTGAGCAAAAGGACGCCAACGAAACCCAGCGTGCAATCACTGAAGGCAACACCGGCATCCTGGCAATGCCTTTTGCGCAACTGAGTGGCTGGATGAGCCGGCTCTCCAATAACAACGCCCAAGGTGAGTATTACCTCACCGACGTGATTGCCATGGCAGTCAGCGATGGTTTGGTGGTGGCCACCGAACAAGCTCATGACGCCATGGAAGTGCAGGGCGCCAATGATCGCAAACAGCTGTCCGAGCTCGAGCGCCACTATCAACTTCGCGCCGGCCTTCGTTTGATGGCTCAGGGCGTAACGCTGCGCGACCCGGCGCGTTTTGATGTCCGCGGTGAAGTCACCGTCGGCCGCGACGTGCTGATCGACATCAACGTGATCCTCGAAGGCAACGTGGTCATTGAGGACGATGTGGTGATCGGCCCGAACTGCGTCATCAAGGACAGCACCTTGCGCAAAGGCGTAGTGATCAAGGCGAACAGCCACATCGATGGCGCGATCATGGGTGAAGGCAGCGATGCCGGCCCATTCGCTCGTTTGCGTCCGGGTAGCGTGCTCGAAGCTCGCGCGCATGTGGGTAACTTCGTTGAGCTCAAGAATGCTCATTTGGGCGAAGGCGCTAAAGCCGGTCACCTGTCCTATCTCGGTGATGCCGAGGTCGGTGCTCGAACCAACATCGGCGCCGGCACCATCACCTGCAACTACGATGGTGTGAATAAGTGGAAAACCGTATTGGGTGAAGACGTGTTCATTGGCTCCAACAATTCGCTGGTGGCGCCTGTGGATATCTCCAACGGTGCAACCACTGCGGCAGGTTCAACCATCACGCAGAATGTGGATAACGCACAATTGGCTGTGGGCAGAGCGCGCCAGAAAAATATCGACGGTTGGAAGCGTCCGGTAAAAATTCAGAAGAGCTGAGTTATCCACAGATCAGTTGGCGTCTGTAGATATCTATCGCGGGTAAGCCCTTGGTCCTACAAACAGAAGTCGTTCATTAAAGTTATGAACAACCTGTTTCTGTAGGAGCAAGGCTTACCCGCGATGCTTTTATCCACAGATTTTTTATCGCTCCCCGCTTGACGAAGTTTCGCCGATAGGTTTTGATTGCTTCCGTTATCTTTCGAATCGAAACTTACCAGCTCATGTCGAAGCGCAATACACCACAACGCCGCCACAACATCCTCGCCTTGCTCAATGAGCAGGGCGAAGTCAGTGTGGATGAGTTGGCCAAGCGCTTCGAAACTTCGGAAGTTACGATCCGCAAGGACCTGGCAGCACTTGAAAGCAATGGTCTGCTGCTTCGCCGATACGGTGGTGCGATTACCATGCCTCAAGAACTGGTCGCCGACATCGGCCAACCGATCTCGAAATACAAACAGGCCATCGCCCGCGCTGCAGTCACGCGAATCCGCGAACATGCGCGGATCATCATCGATAGCGGCAGCACGACCGCAGCGATGATTCCAGAACTCGGGCAACAGCCCGGTCTAGTCGTGATGACCAACTCCCTGCATGTCGCCACCGCATTGAGCGAACTGGAACATGAACCGGTGCTATTGATGACCGGTGGCACCTGGGACCCGCATTCCGAGTCCTTTCAAGGGCAGGTTGCCGAGCAGGTACTACGCTCTTACGACTTCGACCAGTTGTTCATCGGTGCCGATGGCATCGACCTGGTACGCGGTACAACCACCTTCAACGAATTGCTGGGACTCAGTCGAGTCATGGCTGATGTTGCTCGCGAAGTCGTGGTGATGGTTGAGGCCGACAAGATCGGCCGCAAGATTCCAAACCTGGAACTGCCATGGGGCAGTGTCCATACCCTTATTACCGATGATCGCTTGCCGCTAGAAGCACGCGATCAGATTCAGGCGCGCGGAATCACTTTGATCTGCGCTGCTGTCAGTCAGGAGAAATAGCATGTGTGGAATTGTCGGCGCAGTCGCAGAACGTAACATCACCGCCATCTTGCTCGAAGGCCTGAAACGCCTCGAGTACCGTGGTTATGACAGCGCCGGTGTAGCGGTCTACACCAATGACGAAAAGCTCGAGCGTATGCGTCGTCCGGGCAAAGTCAGCGAGCTGGAACTGGCCTTGGAAGAAGAGCCTCTGGTCGGTCGTCTCGGCATTGCCCACACCCGTTGGGCCACTCACGGCGCTCCATGCGAACGCAATGCTCACCCGCATTTCTCTGGCGATCTGGCGGTGGTGCATAACGGCATCATTGAAAACCACGAAGCGCTGCGTGCACAACTCAAAGCGCTGGGCTACGTGTTCACGTCGGACACTGACACTGAAGTCATCGCGCACCTGCTGAACCACAAACTCAAAGACCTGCCTGACCTGACCGTTGCGCTGAAAGCCACTGTCAAAGAACTGCACGGCGCTTATGGCCTGGCCGTAATCAGCGCGAAGCAGCCGGACCGTCTGGTCGCCGCCCGCAGTGGTAGCCCATTGGTCATTGGTTTGGGCATGGGCGAGAACTTCCTCGCCTCCGACCAATTGGCCCTGCGTCAGGTCACCGACCGCTTCATGTACCTGGAAGAAGGCGATATCGCCGACATTCGCCGCGATAGCGTGCAGATCTGGGATGTAAACGGTCAGGTTGTCGAGCGTGAAAGCGTCCAGTACCGCGACGGCGCCGAAGCCGCTGACAAAGGCGAATTCCGCCACTTCATGCTCAAGGAAATCCACGAGCAACCGGCTGTGGTGCAACGTACTCTTGAAGGTCGCCTAAGCCCGAACGGTGTGCTGGTACAGGCATTCGGTCCACAGGCTGCCGAGCTGTTCGCCAAAGTTCGCAACGTGCAAATCGTCGCCTGTGGCACCAGTTACCACGCCGGCATGGTTGCCCGTTACTGGCTGGAAGAGCTGGCCGGTATCCCGTGCCAGGTCGAAGTCGCCAGCGAATTCCGCTACCGCAAAGTGGTTGTGCAGCCGGACACCCTGTTCGTGACCATCTCCCAGTCCGGCGAAACCGCCGACACACTGGCAGCCCTGCGCAACGCCAAAGAACTGGGCTTCCTCGCCAGTCTGGCCATCTGCAACGTCGGCATCAGCTCGCTGGTGCGCGAGTCCGACCTGACCCTGTTGACCCAGGCCGGTCGCGAAATCGGCGTGGCCTCGACCAAAGCCTTTACCACCCAATTGGTCGGCCTGTTGTTGCTGACCCTGTCCTTGGGCCAGGTTCGCGGTACGTTGGGCGCAGGCGTCGAAGCCACCTTGGTCGAAGAGCTCCGTCGTCTGCCAACTCGCCTGGGTGAAGCCCTGGCCATGGACAGCACCGTGGAGAAAATCGCCGAATTGTTCGCCGAGAAGAACCACACACTGTTCCTGGGTCGTGGCGCGCAATTCCCGGTAGCAATGGAAGGGGCTCTCAAGCTCAAGGAAATTTCCTACATCCACGCAGAGGCCTACCCGGCCGGTGAGTTGAAACACGGCCCGTTAGCGCTTGTGGATAACGACATGCCAGTGGTGACCGTTGCACCGAACAACGAGCTGCTGGAAAAACTGAAGTCCAACCTTCAGGAAGTCCGCGCCCGTGGCGGCGAGCTGATCGTCTTCGCAGACGAGAAGGCCGGCATGACCAACGGAGAAGGCACCCACGTTGTGCACATGCCGCACATCCACGACATCCTGTCGCCAATCCTCTACACCATCCCTTTGCAGTTGCTGTCGTACTACGTCGCCGTGCTGAAAGGCACTGACGTTGACCAGCCACGCAACTTGGCGAAGTCGGTGACTGTGGAATAAGTTATCCACAATCTGGTTAACGCGCTGAAGATCGCATCCATCGGGCTCTTGTAGGAGTTGCCGAAGGCTGCGATCTTTTGCGTTTGAATCAGAGCAAACCTTCATGGACCGCTTTCAGGAAATGCAGGTCTTCGCCGCCGTCGCCCAAGCGCAAGGCTTCTCGGCAGCAGCGCGGCATTTGGGCATGTCTGCAGCCAGTGTGACTCGCGCGGTCGCCGCACTGGAAAAACGCATCGGTACTCAGTTGCTGACACGCACTACCCGCAGTGTTCACCTCAGCGAAGCGGGCCAGCGTTACCTGGAAGATTGTCGGAGAATTCTCACCGAAGTGCAGGAAGCCGAAGATTCGGCAGCAGGCAGTCATGCCCAACCCCGTGGGCAATTGACGGTTACAGCCCCCGTGCTGTTCGGCGACCTGTTCGTCACGCCGATCATGGTGGCGTACCTGAACCGGTTTCCAGAGGTCAGCGTTAATGCCCTGCTGGTTGATCGAATCGTCAGCATGGTCGAAGAGGGTGTTGATGTCGCGGTGCGCATTGGTGAGCTGGCCGACAGTAACCAGCATGCAATCCGAGTGGGAGAAGTTCGCCGGGTGATTTGCGCCTCACCGGCATTCCTCGAAGCTAACGGCCGTCCACTGCATCCGCAGGATCTTGCCCGGCTACCGGTGATAGCGACATCTGCAACGGGTCAGCAGCGACAGTGGCCCTTCCTCGATGGGGGCAATTCGCTCAGCGTTCGGCTGGAACCGCGGTTGATCGTCACGGCCAATCAGGCAGCAATCAGTGCAGCCTGTCTGGGGTTGGGGCTTACCCGGGTGTTGTCCTATCAGGTGGCAAGCCAGGTGGCGGCTGGTGAACTGGAAGTTGTCCTCGCCCAGTACGAGCTACCGCCATTGCCCATCCATGTGGTCTATCAGGGCGGACGTAAGGCGCCGGCGCGAATTCGCAGTTTCGTCGATTTTGCCGTGAATGAACTGCGCGACCATCCAGCCTTGCAGGACTAAATCATTATTTCACTGGCTGAAATAATGGTTTGCATTGGGTGGTTATTCTGTTGTTTTGGTGACTGAAGGAAGATGGCTGCCATCGGCGCTGAACTATCTACTGGCGCCTCTCCCTCGGAGACGACCATGCAACCGATCAAGCTCTATAACTTCCCACGTTCCGGCCATGCTCATCGTGCCGAATTGATGCTGTCCTTGCTACAGCTGCCCACCGAACTGATCTTCGTTGATCTGGCCAAGGGCGAGCACAAGCAGCCGGGATACCTCGCTCTCAACCCCTTCGGGCAAGTGCCAGTAATGGATGATCAGGGCGTGGTCCTGGCTGATTCCAACGCGATACTGGTGTATCTGGCGACGAAATACGGGGACGGTCGTTGGTTGCCAACCGATCCTGTAAAGGCAGCGAAGGTTCAGCGCTGGCTCTCGGTCGCCGCTGGGCAAATTGCTTTTGGTCCCGCCCGGGCTCGATTGATCACGGTGTTCGGTGCGCCATACAACGCGGAAGAAGCCATCACTCGCGCTCACGACCTGCTCAAGGTTATGGATCACGAACTGGCCGATACGCCCTGGCTTGCCGGGAGCGAACCTACAATCGCCGACGTCGCTGCCTACAGCTACATTGCCCATGCGCCTGAAGGCAATGTGTCCCTCGATGATTACGCCAACGTCCGCGCCTGGCTGGCCCGAGTCGAAGCCTTGCCCGGTTTTGTCGCTATGCCGCGCACCATCGCCGGTTTGCAAACCACTGCCTGATGCAGGGGAGAAGCCCATATGGACCGTTCACCCTGGCACGCTGGCGAAAGACAGTTGCAGGCTCACGTCGGTGTCGCCGAGCGCATGGAGGCGTTCGGGCGTAAGGTCATTCGTCGTGAGATGCCGGACCAGCACCGCATGTTCTATCAGCAACTGCCGTTCATGCTGTACGGCGCAGTCGATGCGCAAGGAAACCCTTGGGCCAGCATCCTTGAAGGGCCACCAGGTTTCGCGCGTTCACCTGCGCCAGGCACGTTGCATTTCGATAGCGTTCCGGTTCTCGATGACCCCGCGCAGTTAAAGCCTGGCGCCGCAATCGGCCTGCTGGGCATTGAACTGCACACCCGACGCCGTAACCGCATTAACGGGCGTATCGATGCCATGACGGGCGACGGCTTCGATGTCGCGGTCGACCAATCTTTCGGCAATTGCCCGCAGTACATCCAACTGCGGCAGTTTCGATCGGTGCCGATGGCGGACCCGGCGACGCTCACCGTTGAACATTTGAACGGTCTGGATGAAGCGGCAATGGCAATGATCGCCAACGCCGACACCTTCTTCGTTGCCAGTTACGTCGACGTCGATGGGGAGCGCTCGGTGGATGTTTCCCACCGCGGTGGCCAGGCTGGTTTCGTACAGGTACAGGGCAATCTTCTGACGATTCCGGATTTCGCCGGCAATCTGCACTTCAATACCCTGGGCAACCTGCTCCTCAATCCACGAGCCGGTTTGCTGTTCATCGACTTCAATTCGGGAGATCTGCTGCACCTCAGCGGTCGTACCGAAATCATTCTGGAAGGCCCGCAGGTCGAGGCGTTTCAAGGGGCTGAACGCCTGTGGACATTCGAGGTTGAGCGCGTTGTGCGCAGGCCCGCGGCGCTGGCTTTGCGCTGGCGTTTTGACGGTGTTTCACCCAACAGTTTGATGACCGGCACTTGGGAACAGGCTGCCGCAAGGCTGCAAGCCCAGGCGCTGGGCGATCGTTGGCGGCCAATGCGGGTGGTAAGGATCGAAGCGCAAAGCCACAACATCCGTTCGATCTATCTGGAACCCGCCGATGGTGCCGGGTTACCGGTGTTTCAGGCGGGGCAGCATTTGCCGTTGCGGTTCAATATCGACGGAGAAGTGCACATCCGCACCTACAGTCTTTCGAGCGCGCCGTCAGATGATTTCTTCCGCATCAGTGTGAAACGCGAAGGGCGGGTGTCCTCGCACCTGCATGAACAAGTGAACGTTGGCGATCTGTTGGAGGCTCGCACACCGCAGGGGCATTTCACGGTGGCGCCTCATGAACGTCGACCGCTGGTGCTATTGGCGGCCGGGGTAGGCATAACGCCGTTGCTGTCGATGTTGCGTGAGGTGGTCTATCAAGGCCTACGCACACGGCACATTCGGCCTACGTGGTTGTTCCAGAGTTCACGCACCTTGGCCGACCTGCCTTTTCGTGCCGAGCTGGATCAGCTGCTGGAAGGCGCCGGCGATGCAGTACGGGTACTGCGGGTGCTCAGCCAACCCGAGGCGGACGTGAAAGAGGGCGAAGATTTTGACCTGACGGGACGAATCGACACCGGCTTGATCAAAACCCTTCTCGAAGTGGAAGACTACGATCAGCTGGATTTTGTCCTCTGCGGTCCGGGCAGTTTTACCCAAGGTTTGTACGACAGCCTGCGCGATATGGACATTCGCGATGCCAGGATTCATGCCGAAACCTTCGGGCCCTCCACCTTGCGCCGTCAGCCCGACCCCGACGCATTGGTCATCGAGCAACCGCCGGCCGCGATCACTTCAGTTCCGGTGGTCTTCGAGCGCTCAGCCAAGGAAGCCCGCTGGCATCCTGACGGTGGCAGCCTGCTGGAGTTGGCGGAAAGTCGCGGGTTGCGCCCGGAATTCAGTTGCCGCGGTGGCTCATGCGGGACCTGCAAGACGCGGTTGATCAGCGGTCAGGTCAATTATCCACAGGTGCCTGCGGAGCTTCCGGATGACGGCGATGTGCTGATTTGTTGCGCCGTTCCTGCGCAAGGTTCGCAACCCTTGGTGCTCGACCTGTAACTCAATCAACGCAAATCTTCAAAATCAGGCATAGGCCATCGACTTCTCAGCCAACAACTCCTCATACAACGCCGCCCATTTACGGCCCATTTCGTCGGCCGTAAATAACTGCCGATAGCGGGCTTGCGCCTTCACGCCCATTTGCGCAGCCAGCGTCGGGTTTTCCCACAGCGTACGCATCGCTTCTCTAAAAGCTTGTGGATTACTGGGCGGCACCACGATCCCGGTTTCGTTGTTGATGTTGATGTAACTGGTGCCGGTGCCGATTTCACTGGAGATCATCGGCTTGCCAAACATCGCGCCTTCGAGCAGCGAGATACCAAAGGCTTCGGACCGCAGGTGCGACGGGAACACCACCGCGTAACTCAACTCCAGCAACGCCACTTTGTCTTCATCACCCAGGAACCCGAGGAAATGCAGATTCTTCAAACCGAGCGCTTTGGCCTGGGCGTGGAGTTCTTTTTCCAGAGGGCCTGCGCCCACGATCACCACGGGATAATTCAGCCCCTGCATGGCGTCGAGCAGGATGTGCAGCCCTTTGTAGTAGCGCATCACGCCCACAAAGAGAAAGAACTTGTCACCCAATTGTTTGCGCCAGCGTTCGGTGCGCGCGGTATCGGGCTGTGGATAACCTGCCTTGTTCAGGCCGTAGGTGATGACCCGGGTCTTTTCGCGGTAGTCCTTGAGTACATCACTGGTGTGAAAGTAGTTGGGGGAGGCCGCGACAATTCGATCAGCGCTGTCCAGGAATCGACGCATCAACGGACGATAAAGCGTGAGCAGATGGCGTTGGCGAATGATGTCGGAGTGATAACTCACCACGCAGGGCTTTTTGGTGGCGCTTACAAAATGCACCAGGTCCATAAAGGGCCAAGGGAAGTGATAGTTGATTACGTCGGCTTCTGCCGCCAACTCGCGGAACTGCTTGAACACGCTGTAGGAGAAACCGGTGGAGGCCAGTTGAAAATCCATCTTCGCCTGGTGAACCTGGTGCTCGCGTATCTGTATAACGCCCGGCGCCGGGTTGTTGCTCAACGTCAGTACCGTGCTCTCCACACCGTGGCGAGCGCCACTTTCGCTCATCTGGAAGATGACTTGTTCGATGCCGCCCATGGAGTCGGGCAAGTAGGTTTTGTAAAAGTGCAGAACACGCATATCAGTCTCCCATAGCCTGGCGGTAAGCGCGGGCCGTGACCTTCGCGCAACGCTCCCAGGAAAAAAGCTTGGCTCTTTGCAAACCCGCCTCGCGACAGGCTTGCCAATGCGCCGGGTCATCGATTAACAGGGTCATGGCATCGCGCAAGGTGTCCGGGTCGTCCGGTTCTATGTAATTGCCGGCGTCTGCGGCGACTTCCGGCATCGCCGAATGGCGAGTCAGAATCACCGGCGTGCCGCTGGCCATGGCTTCCAGCACCGGCAGGCCGAACCCTTCGTACAGGGAAGGGAAGACCAGTGCCCGGGCGCCGGCCAACAGCTGCGCCAGATCCTCATCGGGCAAGTAGCCGAGCAAGCACACCTGGCCAGCGGCGAGGGATGCACGCAGCTCGTCATTGAATTGATCGCGCTGCCAGCCGGCCATTCCAGCGATCAGCAACGGGAAACGCTGGCGCACGGTTTCCGGAAGTCGGGCGTGGGCGCGCAGGGCCAGTGTCAGGTTCTTACGGGGCTCCAGCGTGCCGACGCACAGAAAGTATTCCCGCGCCTCGACGCCATGGGCCTTGAGTACTTGATTGATGGCTTCGGGCGCTCTTGGCCGAAACCGTGCCGCCACGCCCAGCGGTGCGACCACAAAGCGTTCTGCCGGCAGTCCGAAACAGGCTTGCGCCTCGTCGGCGACGTACTGCGAGTCCGTCAGAATCAGCCTGGCCCGCTGTACGCCATCGGTCAGCCGTCGTTCGATTTCTCGAAGACGTGCCGGTGGCTGGGTGTCGGGATAATGCAGGTGCGTCAGGTCATGCAGCGTGATGACCGTCGGACCATTGAACGCCAGCGGCCACAGGCTCGGCTCGTGATAAAGGTCGATGCCCTGCGTTTGATTTTGGTCGAAACGCCTCTGTTCCAGCCACCGTCGCGCCTGGTATGCCCCAGGAATTTGTCGCAGCAGCGGCGTCAGGCGCGAGTAACCCGGCATCGCCGCTTCGGGCAACACTGAACTCCAGCCCCAGCCATGAAACAGCGCCAGTTCGACATCCGGCTCATGGGCGAGGGCGCTCACCAGCTCGGCGACGTAATGGCCGATGCCGGTGCGCGGGGCCTGCAGGATGCGGGCGTTAAGGGCAATTCGCATGCTGGCTCTCAAGCACTTTCGCTTCGGTGTGCAGGTTACGTTCGATGCGCTCGACCAGTTGTGCACTCGCTTCACGCCAGCTCAGCCACCGCCAGTTTTCAAGGCTGAGGGCCGCAGGAAACTCGCCGCTGCGCTCCATGCCGGTCACCAGGTCCGCGAGGCTTTGCGGGTCGGCGAGATTGAAGTACGCCATGTAGTCGCCGCCGATCTCGCGAAACACCGGAATGTCGCTGGCCATGGCTGGCAGACCTCGTTGCATGGCCTCCACCAGCGGCAACCCGAAGCCTTCGACGTAGGACGGGAACACCAGCGACGTCGCGTGGGAATAGGCGTGCTCCAGGCTCTTGTCCGACAGCCCGTTGAACATGAACAAGCGGCGGTTCAATTCGGGATGCTGGCGAATGCGATCGACCAGGGCCTCGCACTTCCAGCCAATCTTCCCGACGATGCATAACCGTGCCTTGGACCCTGCGGCCCAGGCACGCTCGAACGCGTCCAGCAGGTAGGCATGATTTTTACGCGGCTCGATGGTGCTGACCATCAGGAACACCGGCTCGCGTGTCTTGAACATGTTCAGCAAGCCTTGATCGACGGCCGAGTGGGCGTCGCTCAGGTCGAGTTCGGAGCCGAGGTGGAAGTAATCAAACCAGCGTTGCTCGACCTGCGCCGCGCCGATCCGGCGGACCATTTCCTGGCGCACCTGATCGCGGATCGTGGTTGAGATCGCCACATAGCCATCGGCGGTGCGGGCGATCCAGTCGAACCATTCATTGAACACCTTCACCAGCCCGGCATCGCAGAACTGCGGATGGGTCAGGGGAATCAGGTCGTAAATCACCGAAACGATGCCGACCCCGTCGCGCTTGAGCTGCTCGGCCAAGGGAAAGAAATTGGCGTGCCAGGACGAATCCAGCAGCACCAGCTGATCACCGGCACGGTGCTGCAACGGCACGCAGCGCTCAGGGATTTTTTGGCCTCTGAGCGCCCGGTTGAGAAGACGTATCGGCAGGCTCAAGCACGCAAATGCGGCGAGGCGGCAACCCACATAAAGCACCCGACGGGCAAGACGCGATTCACTGAAGGGGCGACGTCTTTCGAGGGTGCGGTGGCGCAGCCAGAACAGATTGGCCATCTGCTCGAGCTTCACCCGCAGCGCCATCAAGTCCATCTTCGGCGACTTCAACGGCGCCAGGCTTTTTACCTCGAACAGCGAGCCATTGATCATCACGACCGGGATGCACTCGCGCCGGGCGTCTGCCGCTGGCAATTGCTGAATCACATTGCGCACGACCCGCTGAATGCCCGAGTTGGCATCAGGGTGTTCAAAGACGTAGGTGCACTCCACCAACAGTCGGGTCATTGCAGCACCTCTGAATCACTTTCGATGACCTTGTCGCTGGAGCGGGTGACGCTGGTCTGCGCTTCCAGCCACGAGCAGCCGACGAAGTCTTCCTGGCGATTGTTGATCACGTGGAACACCAGCCCGTAGTCGCGCCATTCAAAATTGCGGTCCAGGTGCGAGTCCAGTCGCGACAGGCTCAAGGCCACCGAGTAATTACCCTTGCCCAGGCGCATGTCGAAGGCAAAACGGTAGGTCACACGCTCGCCCGCTTTCAGGTCGGTGAGCGCCTTGTCCACACGATGGGTATTGATGCCGTACATGGGTTGGCCGAGGCGGTCCTTGATCATGAAGCCGAGGATCAGCCGCTCGATGTCCTGGCGGACTTCGACCTGCACCTCCAGCACCATCGCGTGTCCGACTTCCGCCACTTCCACCGAGCGGCCCTGCGGGTCGAGCAGGCGCACGCTGAGGATGCCGGCTTCACCCGTGCCTGAAATGGTTTGCACCTGCCCGTTGGCGAGCATCTCCTGACGCACCGTCTGACCCTCGCGCTGGGCCAGCATGGCGTTGTAATAGTCCATCACTTCTTCGGGCTTGCCGCGCATGGCCATGCGGCCGTTTTCCAGGAGGATGGCGGTGTCGCAGATCGACTGGATCGCCGAGCGGTCGTGGGACACGATCAGCAACGTG
Source organism: Pseudomonas sp. TNT3 (assembly GCF_010095445.2). Classification (GTDB taxonomy): domain Bacteria; phylum Pseudomonadota; class Gammaproteobacteria; order Pseudomonadales; family Pseudomonadaceae; genus Aquipseudomonas. Next base: position 225,439 of record NZ_WFGV02000002.1, on the reverse strand, counting down.
GTGCCGGCCTTGCGGAAGTTGCGGATGCGATCGAAGCTTTTGTGCTGGAAGTAGGCGTCGCCCACGGACAGCGCCTCGTCGACGATCAGGATGTCCGGGCGCCGTGCCGTGGCCACGCTAAAGGCGAGGCGCATCTGCATGCCGCTGGAGTAGGTGCGAACCTGATGGTCCATGGCTTCGCCGATCTCAGCAAAGCTTTCGATTTCCGGCATCAGCGCTTCGATTTCTTCCACCTGCATGCCGAGCAACTGGCCGGCCATGAAGGTGTTCTGGCGTCCGGTGAAATCGGGGTGAAACCCCATGCCCAGCTCCAGCAGCGCTGCGACTCGACCCTTCAACTGGATCTCCCCGCAGGTCGGCTGGGTGGTGCCGGTAATCATCTTCAGCAAGGTACTTTTGCCCGCGCCGTTAACGCCAACGATGCCCACCGCCTCGCCGGGCTGGATCTCGAAATCGACGCCCTGCAGAACCCAGTGCAAGTGATGGCGGGTGCGGGAAAACGGCACCATCCATTCGAACAACCGGCTCCAGCGATTCGGGTATTGCTTGTAGGCCTTGCCCAGGCCACTGACGCGTATATGTCCCATCAGAGCTCATCCACCATTTCACCAACACGCTGGCGGAAAAGCCGCAGCCCCATCACACAGAACAACAGCCCGATGACCAGCAGCGGGATCAGCGAGTTCCAGTTTGGCCATTGGTTGTAGAGGAACAGGTTCTGATAGCTGTTCATCAGGGCCGTCATCGGGTTCAACCCGATCAAGCGCTGGATGCCCGGTGGCAGGATCGACAATGGATAAACGATCGGTGTCAGCCAGAACCAGAACTGCAGGCAGATGCCGAAGAACTGCCCGACATCGCGGAAGAACACGTTGAGCACACCCAGAATCATCCCCAGTCCCGCCGCGAACATCACCTGCAGAATCAGCAGTGGCACCAGCGCCAGCAACGCCATGCCGGGCAGTCGTCCGCTGATCAGCAGAAAGCCGAGAAACAGACCCAGGATGATCGCGAAATTGATCCCGGCATTCATCAACACGATCACCGGCAGGCAGATGCGCGGGAAGCTGATTTTCTTCAGCAGGTTGGCGTTTTCCAGAAACATGCTCTGGCTGCGCGTGGTGATCTCGGCGAACAGGCCCCAGGTCAGCAAGCCGGCGCACAGGTAGACGCTGTAGGCCAACCCGTCATCCACACCTGGCAACCGGGCGCGCATGATGGTGGAAAAGATCACCGTGTAGACCACGATCATCGACAGCGGGTTGAGCACGGTCCACAAGGCACCGAACAGGGAGTTGCGATACCGCGCCTGAAACTCTCTTTTGACGCTGCCGAGGATAAATCCCCGGTAACTCCACAACGATTGGTAAAGATTACGCAGCATTCATACCGTCCGGCCGTATTGATCTTCGAAGCGGACGATGTCGTCCTCTCCCAGGTATTCGCCGCTTTGCACTTCGATGATCACCAGGTCGATCACGCCAGGGTTTTCCAGGCGATGCTTGTGACCCGCGGCAATAAACGTCGATTCGTTCTTGGCCACCAGATGGGTGCCGGTGCCGTTGTTGGTGACCTTGGCCATGCCTTCGACCACCACCCAGTGTTCATTGCGGTGATGGTGCATTTGCAATGACAGCTTGGCGCCAGGCTTGACCACGATCCGCTTGATCTTGAAGCGCGGGCCTTCCTCGAGCACGGTGTAAGTGCCCCATGGCCGGCTGACCGTACGGTGCAGCCGATAGGCTTCGTGCTTTTTATCCTTGAGCTGCTTGGCCACCCGGCGCACATCCTGGGCACGGTCGGCGTGGGCGACCAGAACCGCGTCGGCGGTGTCGATGATGATCAGGTTTTCCACACCCACCGCCGCCACCAACCGGTCTTCGCTCTGGACGAAATTGTTGTGGCTGTCGATGAAAATGGCTTCGCCGGCGGCGCGGTTATTTTGCGCATCAGCCGGTACCAGCGCGGCGACGGCGCCCCAGGAGCCAATGTCGCTCCAGTCGAAACGGGCGGGCACCACGACCACTTTCTCGGAGCGCTCCATCAACGCGTAGTCGATGGAAATATCCATGATTTCGGCGAACAGCGTGGGCGACAGTTCCTGTTGCAGGCTTGAGCTGGTTTCCACCGGCACGCTGGCGGCCATGCAGGTTTTTGTCTGTTCCAGCAGCGCGGGGGCGTGGATCTCGAGTTCAGCAAGCAGGGTGGCGACCGAGAAGCAGAACATCCCGGAGTTCCACAGGAAGTTGCCGCTTTCAAGATAATGCGTTGCGGTTTGCAGGTCCGGTTTCTCGACGAAGCGCTGCACGGTGGCCGCGCCTTTTTCGTCCAGCCTCGTGCCGGTCTCGATGTAGCCAAAACCGGTTTCCGGAGCGGTCGGCACCACGCCAAACGTCACCAGATGTCCGGAGCTGGCCAGCGCCACGGCATGTTCGACGGCAAGCTTGAAGGCTTCCTCATCGACGATCAGGTGGTCGGCGGGCATGACCAGCATGATCGCTTCGTCACCGTGCAGCGCCTGCAGGGAGAGGGCGGCCGCGGCGATGGCCGGGGCAGTGTTGCGGCCTGTGGGTTCGAGCAGAAAGTGCCCGCGATGCCGGCCGAGTTGGGCATCCTGATAGTGATCCTTGGTCTGGAAGTAATAGTCGCGGTTGGTCACCGTGACGATATCGCCCCAGCCGTCGAGCAGGCTGGCTGCGCGCCGATAGGTCTTGCCCAGCAAGGATTGGCCGTCGGGCAGTGTCATGAAGGGCTTGGGATGGCCCTCACGAGAGACTGGCCACAGCCGGGTACCTGCACCGCCGGAAAGAATCACGGGTATCAGCATGGCCTACTCCTTGGCGACGCGTTTCATGTCCGCATCCATCATCATGCGGATCAAGGTATCCAGGTCGGTTTTTGGTTTCCAGCCCAGCACACGCTGCGCTTTGGCTGGATTACCAAGCAGTACTTCGACTTCGGCCGGGCGGAAGAACGCCGGGTCGATTTTCACGAAGTCACGGTAGTTCAAGTCGACGTGTTCGAAAGCGATCCGACACATTTCACGCACGGTCGTGGTCACGCCGGTGGCGACCACGAAGTCATCGGGCTTGTCCTGCTGCAGCATCAGCCACATGGCTTCGACGTAATCGCCGGCAAAACCCCAGTCGCGCTTGGCGTCGATGTTGCCCAGGCTCAGTTCGTGCTGCTTGCCCTGCTTGATGCGGGCGGCGGCGTCGGTGACCTTGCGGGTGACGAACTCGATGCCGCGCAGTGGCGACTCGTGGTTGAACAGGATGCCGCTGCTGGCGTGCAGGTTGAAGCTCTCGCGGTAGTTCACCGTGATCCAGTGGCCGTACAGCTTGGCAACGCCGTAAGGACTGCGAGGGTAGAACGGTGTGTTTTCGTCCTGCCGTTCTGCCTGGATCAGGCCGAACATTTCGCTGGTGGAGGCTTGATAGAAACGTGTGTGCGGGCTGAACTGGCGGATCGCTTCAAGCAGATGGGTGACACCCAAACCATCGACGATGCCGGTGGTGACGGGTTGATCCCAGGAGGCGGCGACAAAGCTCTGCGCTGCCAGGTTGTACACCTCGTCCGGGGCCGACTTGATAACCGCGCGCTGCACCGAACAGGCATCGGCCATGTCACCGTCCAGGTAAACGATATCGGCCTCGACCCCCATCTCACGCAAACGCCAGCGCGAATCGCTGCTGCGACGCGCTACCAGGCCATGGACTTTATATCCTTTGTCCAGCAGCAGTTTGGCCAGATAAGCGCCATCCTGGCCGGTGATCCCTGTGATCAGTGCACTTTTTGTCATTCTTGTCTTACCCGTTTCTCCCAGTCGGACAGGATCGCCCGCAGGGTTTGTTGTGTTGTGATTTCAGGTGTCCAGCCTGTGGTCTGGACGAGCCTGGCAGGGCTGCCGCACACCCGACGCTGATCCGCGCGGCGTAGTCGTGCAGGGTCTTGAATCAGTTGAATGTCGACCTGGGCAAGGTCGCCCAATTGTTCGATCAAGCTGCGGATGCTTTGCTCACGGCCCGAGCAAATGTTGTAGACCTGCCCCGGAGTGCCTTTTTCCAGCAGCGCCAGGTAGGCCGACACCACATCGCTCACGTCGAGAAAATCGCGGGTGACGTCGATGTCGCCGACTTCCAGTTGCGGGGCTTGCAGGCCTTGCTTGATCCGGCTGATCTGGCGCGCGGCGCTGGCAATGACGAAGCTGTCTTTCTGGCCTGTCCCGATGTGGTTGAACGGGCGGGCGACCAGTACCGGCCAGCCTTCACTCAAGCCCCATTGCAGGCTCAGGAATTCCGCCGACAGTTTGCTCACGGCATAAGGGTTGCGCGGGCAGGGCGGTTGCAGTTCGGTGATGGGCAGTTGGTTTTCGCTGACCTGGCCGTACACGTCACCGGAGCTGACGTACAGAAACGTGCCGGTGAAGCCTCGGGCCTTGAGGCCTTGGAGCAGGTTGAGCGTGCCCAGCAGGTTGATGTTCAGCGTGCGTGCAGGATCACGAAACGCTTCGGGAACGAAGGTCTGTCCGGCGAGGTGAATGACCGCATCGGGCATTTGCGGCCACAAGCCTTCGAGGCTTGTCGGCTCGCTGAGATCGTATCGGCAAGGGACGGACAGAAGCTCCCAATCCGAGGTATTCGCCAGCAGACGCGATTGGATGTGTTGTCCTACGAATCCAGTCAGACCCGTAACGAACAGACGCTTTTTCAAACAGCAGCCCCTTGGTCATACATTTCGGCCATTCCCCATTGGCTATGCGGAGATGTCTGAAGGATCGTGTGGCTTCCTTGGTCCAAAGACAGGCGAAATGATTTGTTGTAGTTGTTTGGTAGCCAATCTGTGCCAATTGCGCGGCAATTTCAACAAGTCCATCCGTGACCGGTCAGTTCTCGTTAGCGTAGCCCTATTTATTCTCGCCGGGCGGTTCACGAATCCTCAACGGATGTGTTTAGAATGCCCCTCGCCATGATTATCCAGAGCTCGGTAACGCCACTCTGAAACGGCGAGAAACTGACCACTAAAACAAGAACGAAGGCGGGCATGAAGACGATGGACGAGGACAGCAACGCTGTCCCGATCCGTGGCTTCACCGTCATAGCGTGAGGTTGCCGGGATGGCGATTTCACCGTGGGATGCCATGAATTTCATTCTTTACTCCGACGTCAACGATAGCTCCATCAGCCAGAGTCTCGGCCGGCCGGAATACAGTTACTACTTTGTGCTCAAGGCCTATCGACCGCTGTTCGAAAGCCTGGGGCAGGTTCATGTCGTCTCGTCGCCCGCGGACGTCGATCCGCTGTTCCGGCAGCTGCAACAGGCCGGTCAGGACAGCCTGTTCATTTCGTTCTCTCCCCCGCACAAGACCCCCACCAATCTGCAATGCCCGATGGTGTGCGTGGTCGCCTGGGAGTTCGACAGCATACCCGCCGAGTACTGGGACAACGATCCACGCCACGACTGGAGCCAGACGTTGGCGCGGCTGGGCCGGGTAATCACCTTGTCCACCCACACCGCCGAAGCCATCCGCCGAACATTGGGTGAAGACTTTCCGGTGCTGGTCTTGCCCACGCCGTTGTGGGAACGCTTTGCCGATATCCGTCAGCAGTATCCGGGTACGCCGATCAATCCTGGCACCACGTTGCAAATCAAGGGCTGTATCCTCGATAGCCATTCAATGGGCTTGTCCGCCGATGGCCTGATTGCACCGGTTGTCGACGTGCCGCTACCGGAAATCGTAGAACCAGAACCAGAAGTTGAGCCTCCGGCACCGCCCCCACTCACCGTTCGGCGCCGTCTGTTCATCACTCGGCACTACATGCGTGAAGCCTACCGGGCGCTGTCGGCCGAGAGTGAGCACTCGGTGCCGTACCTGCTCAAACATAACCTGCTGATGTGGTACCGCGAAGCTGTGCGTGATCTGGTCCCGGACGCTGTGCGTCCATTGCTGGCCAGGCTCCGGAGGTCGCCACCACCGCAGGCACTTGATCCGGAACCGGTGGAAGCACCGATCATTGAGGAGGTGCTCGAAACGCCGGAACAGACGTTGCCCCCTGCCAGTGAAACGGTCGAGATCGAAGTCAGTGGCGTCGTCTATGTCAGCGTGTTCAACCCGGATGATGGCCGCAAGAACTGGCACCACCTGATCACTGCATTTTGCTGGGCGTTGCGTGATGCGCAAGACGCCACGCTTGTGTTGAAGATGACCCACAACGATCTGTCGACCTATTACGTCGAACTCATGACTTTGCTTTCGCGGCTGTCCCCGTTTGCCTGTCGTGTGGTGGTCATGCACGGGTATCTGCAGGACGAGGAATTTGCCCGGCTCTATGGCGCGGCGAGTTTCTACGTCAACGCTTCACGCTGCGAAGGCCTGTGCCTGCCATTGATGGAATTCATGTCCTGCGCCCGACCAGTAATCGCGCCAGACCACACGGCAATGCGCGATTACATCGACGACCGCGTGGCCTTCGTCGTCAAGTCCAGCCAGGAGCCCACGATCTGGCCGGAAGATGCACGCATCCTCTATCGCACCTTGCGCCATCGCCCGGACTGGGGCTCATTGAAAGCCGCTTACGAGGACAGCTACGCCATGGCCAAACATCGGCCAGAGGCTTGGCACGCCATGGCTGAAGCCGCCAATGAGCGCATGCGCGACTACTGCAGCTTTGCACCGGTGCAGCAGCGTCTGGCGCAGTTTTTCGGCAAGCCGCCTGTCAGCGAAATCACCCCAGCGGTTGTCGAAGCGGGGACTGCATCATGCTGATCATCATTCATTCGGAAACCAACAAGAGCAATATCCAGCAGAACCTGGGACGGCCCGAGTACAGCTATTACTTCGTCCTCAAGGAGTTTCGGCCGGTGCTGGAGCGACTGGGGCAAGTGATCGAAGTCAGCGACCCGGACGAGCTGGTTGACCGGTTGTATTTCGATTGCCAGAGCAGGGGCGAGGACTGCGTGTTCTTGTCTTTCTCACCGCCGCACCTCACGCCGACTCACTACGCGTGCCCGACGATTCCCGTGTTCGCCTGGGAGTTCAGCACCATTCCCACCGAGAGCTGGCAAGGAGAACCCCGGCATGACTGGCGAGTGGTGTTGGCGTCCAGCGGCACGGCCATCACCCATTCAAGTTACACCGTGAACGCTGTCCGGAATGCGATGGGATCTGACTACCCGATCAGCGCCATTCCGGCGCCAGTCTGGGATCGCTTCGCTGCGCTGGGCGAGCAACTGGAAAAGCGCCCGGTCGCGCAGGACATCCGTCTTAATCTGCGAGGGTTGCTGATCGACAGCCGCACCGCAGACGTTCGGCCTTACGGGCCTGAACGCTTGCGTGAGGGCACCCCCATCGTTTTTGACGGACCGCCGCTTGATCATGAGCTGCTGCTTGAGGGAGTGATCTACACCTCGGTGTTCAATCCGTATGACGGGCGCAAGAATTGGAAGGACATGATCAGCGCGTTCTGCACCACGTTCCGCGACGTGCCGGATGCAACCCTGGTTCTCAAGCTCACTCATCATGACATCGCCGACGCGCTGAACGACATGCTGCACCACGTTTATAAAAATCAGTCCTATCAGTGCCGCATCGTGCTGATCCATGGCTATCTGGCGGATGTCGATTACGAACGCCTGGTCGAGGCCACCAGCTATGTCGTCAATTGTTCCTACGGTGAAGGGCAATGTTTGCCGCTGATGGAATTCATGTCCTGCGGCAAACCGGCAATCGCCCCTCTGAACACGGCCATGGCCGACTATGTCGACAGCGAGAATGCGTTCATTGTCGACTCCACCGACGAGCTGACCGCCTGGCCCCACGATCCCCGAGTGGCTTATCGCACCCTGCGGTACGTCACTGACTGGGACTCGCTGTGCTCGGCCTATCGCGCCAGCTACGACGTCGCCAAACACGACGTCGAACGCTATGAAAGGATGTCGGCCCATGCGGTCCACAGGCTGAAGGGTTTTTGCAGTCAGGCCAGCGCCGAACTGCGTCTGAAGGTGTTTCTTGAACAGTTGCTGGAGCATCGCAAATCGCCTACCTCGCACGTGTCCGGCGCATGATTCGGCGTCTGCTGGCAAAGTGGCGACCCGCGCCGCCGGCGCCGTTGCCCGTGGCAATTCCCGACAGTCCTGTGTCGCCTCGTGACGTCGGTTTGTACGATGCGATGCTCGATGGCTGGTTTCTCGGTGACAACGGCGAACTGCTCAAGGGCTTTGCCATTACCGCTGATGACACCTTGCTCGATGTTGGTTGCGGCGAAGGCGTGGCGACGTTGTTTGCAGTGCGCCAGGGCGCGTCGGTGATTTTCACCGACAGTGAACACGACAAGGTTCGTGACCTCGCCCGGCAAGTGGAAGCGCAATCGGACAAACCGAATCTGGGCCTCGTCAGTAACAGTTTGCCGTTGCCGCTGGCCGACGGTTGCGCGAGCAAAGTGGTGTGCATGGAAGTGCTTGAGCACATCGATCAGCCAGAACCTTTCATGGCGGAACTGGTGCGGATGGGCCGGCCCGGTGCGCTTTACTTGCTGAGCGTTCCGGCGCCGGTGGGTGAGCATCTGCAAAAGGGCATCGCTCCGGCCAGCTACTATAAGTCCCCCAACCATGTGCAGATTTTTACCCCCGAGCGGTTCGCTGCTCTGGTCGAAGAGGCCGGCCTGGTGATCGAGCATCGTCAGGCCACCGGTTTTTTCTGGGTCATGGGCATGATCTTTTTCTGGGCCAGTGAACGGGCCGCCGGACGTGATGTGGGTGGTGCCGTGCGTGACCGGATTCAGGCGCCGTATCCACCGTTGATGGAGAGCTGGGCGAAGACCTGGCAAGACCTCTTGGTTCAACCCAACGGGCTGGCCATCAAGCAGATGCTCGACGAGTTCATGCCCAAGAGTCAGGTGATCATCGCTCGCAAGCCACTGGCAACCGAGACTGCGTCCAGGAGGACGTCATGAGCAACGAAAAACGCATCATGGACATTGAGCTGCTGCGCGGTATTGCGGTGCTGGGCGTGTTGTTTCATCACTTGCAGGACAGTCTGTTTGCCGCCAGCGTACCGTTGCTGCAAGCCATCACCCTGTACGCCCAGCCTTGGTGGGGCGTCGATTTGTTTTTCGCTATTTCGGGCTTCGTCATCGCGCGCAGTCTGATACCGGCATTACAAGGTTGCAGCACCCGTCAGGAGTACTGGCAGCAGACGCGTAATTTCTGGTTGCGACGGGCGTTTCGCTTGTTGCCGTCGGCGTGGCTGTGGCTGGCGCTGATGTTGCTGGCGTGTATTTTTCTCAACCGCTCCGGTGCGTTCGGCACGCTGCACGCGAATCTGCAGGCGACGTTGGCGGGTGTTGCGCAATACGCCAATTTCCGTTTCGCCGACAGCTTCTACCACTACGAGTACGGCACCAGTTTTGTGTACTGGAGCCTGTCCCTGGAAGAGCAGTTCTACTTGCTGTTCCCGTTGCTGATTCTGGTATGTCGCAAGCATCTGGTCTGGGCGTTGCTCGCCTTGGTCGCCGTGCAGTTGTTCACCTTGCGCACGCCGATATTGATGGTGGTCCGAACCGACGCTTTAGCCCTCGGCGTGCTGTTGGCGATGTGGAGTTCGCAGCCGTCATACCTGCGCTGGGAACCGGCATTTCTGCGTCGTCCGTGGGCCGGGTTATCGACGTTGATAGGGGTGTCGTTGGCGCTCAGTTTCATGGCCACCGACCGTTTCACTTTCACCAGTTACCGCATCGGTGTGATTGCGCTGTTGTGTGCGCTGCTGGTGTGGATTGCTTCCTACAATCGCGATTACCTGATGCCTCGCGGGCTGTTCAAGAACCTGATGACGTGGGTCGGTAGCCGCTCTTACGGGATCTACCTGATCCACATTCCGGCTTACCTGCTGGTACGTGAAGTGATTTTCCGTTTGCAGGCCGCGAACCTGCCGAGCCCGGCGGGCCATCCTGTTTTGACATTGCTGATTGCGTTCGGCCTGATCGCGCTGTTGAGCGAACTCAACTATCGCTTCGTCGAAATGCCCATGCGTAACAGAGGCGCCTCGCTGGTGCAGCGCTTGAGCCTGTCCCGAACCGCCGTCCCTTCCTCTGGAGCTACCTCATGCTGAGCCTTTTGAAGAAACTCACGGCGGGTACGCCCGCTCCCGTGCCACCCGTTGTGGCACCCGTCGTGCCCGCACCGGAGAAGGTTGATCCATACATGCTCGGCTTGCATGACGCGATGCTCAGTGGCTGGTTCAATCAGGAAACCGGCGAACTGTTCACCGGTTTTCCGGTGACGCCCGAGGACACTTTGCTGGACGTTGGCTGCGGTGACGGCGGCAACGTGCACTTCTGCGCAATGCGCGGGGCGAAGATCATCATCGCCGACATCGACGCGTCCAAGGTCGAAGCAACGCGTCAGCGACTGAGTGATACACCGGCTCGGGGTGTTGAGTGCCATGTCACCGACTGCAACCCGCTGCCTATCGCCGACGAGACCGCCACGCGCGTCGTGTCGACTGAGGTCATCGAGCACGTTGACGACCCAGCGCAGTTTCTCGCTGAACTGGTGCGTGTTGGCAAACCCGGTGCGCTGTACCTGCTCAGCTGTCCGCACCCGAGTTCCGAAGACCTGCAGAAAGACATTGCGGCTCCTGAGTATTTCCAGAAGCCCAACCACATTCGCATCATCAGCGAAGAGCAGTTCAAAGCCATGGTGAGCGACGCTGGACTGGAGGTGATCAGCCACAGCCAATACGGGTTTTACTGGTCGATGTGGATGCTGTTGTTCTGGGAAGCCAAGGTTGATTTCAGCAACGCTGACCATCCGTTGCTCAATCACTGGGCCGATACCTGGCAGGCCATTCTTGCTTCGCCAAGGGGCGCGCAGATCAAACAGGCACTGGATGCCGTGGTCGCGAAAAGCCAGGTGATCATTGCGCGCAAGCCCTTGGGAGAAAACCTGTAGCCGCCTGCTCGTTTCAATGCGCGATGAATAACTTGTAGCAGCCTTCGGCAGCTGCTACAGAATCACTTTTGCTCAAGGTGTTTTATGTTTTCCCGCGTGCGCCCATGGGCAATTTTCTTTTCGGTGCTGTTGCTCAATGGCTGTGAACAACCCGACGCACCGCCGCTCGATCAGCAACTCTATGTCTGGCAGCGCCAATGGACACCGGCGCACGAAATCGCGTTGCGCGACAGCCGCGCGGAATTTTCCACCCTACGCGTATTGGCATTGCAGGCATTCCCTCAAGCAGGCTGGAGCAGGGCGCGTATCGATCCTGGTTTGCTCAAGCGGGACGCGCGACCGCTGATTGCGGTTATTCGCCTCGATGGTCAACTCAAGTCCCTCGAACCGACCGAAATCACCGCGCAGATTCTGCAGTTGCTCAACGATTGGCAAGGGCAGGGGTTGACTGTCACTGGCGTGGAAATCGACCACGACGCAGGGAATGCTCGTCTGCCGGATTATCAGAAATTTCTCAGTGATTTGCGCAGTGCCTTGCCTCCCTCCTTGCCGCTTAGCATTACCGCGCTGCCAGCCTGGCTCGACAGCCCTGAGTTGCCGGCGCTCTTGGCGACCGTCGACAGCAGCGTGTTGCAAGTGCATGCGGTAAGTGATCCAAGACGTGGATTGTTCCACGTGGAACAGACCAAAAAATGGGTCGAGAAATGGAACCGTGTGACGTCGAAGCCGTTTTATCTTGCGCTTCCCGCCTATGGTGTTGCCTTGCTACCACAGACCATGGGCGCACCTGTTGTGGAAAGTGAAGTGACCCTCGAGCAGGTCGGGGAGCGCCGAGAGTTGATGGCTGACCCTCGACAGCTCAGCGAGCTCGCTCGTGATCTTCGTGACGATCCGCCGGCGCATCTGGCGGGCCTGATCTGGTTCCGATTGCCGCTGGCAAACGACCGCCGTGCCTGGAGCCTGACGACCTTGGGCGCTGTGGCTCGGGGTGAGGCGTTGGAGCATCGGCTGACGATCGATCTCTCAGCGCAAGAAGGTCTCAATGACATCAGCGTGATCAACCAGGGCAATCTCGACGGAGCCTGGCCCTCGCGTGTAACGCTTGCCGTGAAAAACTGTGAAGGTGCCGATGCGCTGGCAGGTTATGCGTTGCAACAGACTCCGGATGTGCTGACCTTCACGCGCCTGAGCGAGGGTCGCATACTCGCCGGCGAACAACGCGCCATCGGTTGGGCTCGTTGCGCACGAATCGATCAAGGAGCTTCAAATGTTCACCCGTAACTGGCCCCGTCATCTCCTGTGCTTGAGCCTTGGCTTACCGCTGGGTTCAGCACTGGCCTGCGGGCCGGACTTTCCGATGCGCCTGCTCGACAATCGTGCCCAGACCTTGGCGGAGCTGCCGGAAGGTAATTTCCGCCTCGAGATCAGCCGCCTCGGGCATGCCATTGCCGGGCTCAAGAATGTCACCGCTGCCACCCGCACACCTGATGTCGGCTACGGCGATGGGGCGGACTATGTGGAGCAACGGAGCCAAGCCGAGCTGGCGGGTTTGACCGAAGACCAGCAGGCAATAGTGAAACAGCTTCGCGGGCTGACGGATGCACATCAGGTCGAAATGCAGGGTGCGAACTTACCGGCGGAACTCAGGTTGTATCTGGCAGGCGCTGCAGCGTTCAACGCCGGGAATTTCCCGCTCGCGACCGAATATTTCCATAAAGTGCTGGCGCTTCCAGCGGATCAGCGAGCATTGCGAAGCACATGGGCCGCGTACTCCCTGGGCCGCGCGCTGTTCGCGATGGGCGCCGATACGGACGCGGCCTCAGAGCTTCTGTCTCAGGCTCGTGAGGCGTTTCAGCAAACCCGACAGTTAAGCATCGACGGCTTCAGTGATCCTCTGGAACTGGGTGTCGCCAGTCTCGGCGAAGAAGCTCGTGTGGCGCGAACGGCGGGCGACTGGAACAGCGCCATCGAGCTCTATGCCACACAGAATCTCCATGGATCGCCGGTGGGCTACAGCTCATTGAAACAGCTGACCGCCGAACTGGCCGCGATGTCTGAAGAACCGTTAGCGCAGTTGCTCACGGGGAGACCGGTGCAGCAACTGGTGACTGCGTCCTTGATCAGCCGTCTGGGTTGGTCATTTGGTGATCAGCCACCCAATGAACTGAAACTGATCAAACTGCTGCAAAACAGCACGCGAGGTAGCCTCGAGAACGCTGATCGGCTGGCGGCGGTCAATTATCAGCAAGGTGATTACGCCAGCGCCAAAGCGTTCCTCGAGCACGCAGGGGACGGAGGATTAGCATGGTGGCTACGGGCGAAACTGGCGCTGCGCGATGGGGATAAAGTCGCTGCCGCCGCAGCGTATGCAAAGGCGGCTCAGGCATTCCCGCAAACCGAATCCTGGGGGGATCGACGCACGCCGGAATTCGACTATGAAACATTGCAGCCGAAATGTCGGGTCGAGGGTGAAAGCGCGATTCTGGCATTGCAGCGCGGTGATTACCTGCAGGCGTTCGATCAGCTCTATCACAGCGGGGATATTTACTGGCTCGATGCAGCCACCGTGGCTGAACGCGTGTTGACCGTCGATGAACTCAAGCAGTACGTGGATACGAAAGTCCCGGTACCGAAAGCCTTCAGTCAGCAGGATCTTATTGACTATGCAATGACCGCTTCCGGTCAGGAGGACAGCGATGTCGCGCCTCTGTCGGTTTCTGCAAAGTTGCGTAACCTGCTGGGGCGCCGCTTGTTGCGGGAAGGGCGCTATGACGAAGCGCCCGTGTATTTTGACAGTATCGGGTTGTACGCCACGGCCAAGTGGTATGCAGAGGTGCGCAACGACGCCGAATCGAAGTGGTGGCCAACCAAGCGGGCCTTTGCTTATTTTCATGCCGCCCAACTCGCTCGTTACAACGGCATGGAGTTATTGGGCTACGAAATGTCCCCGGATTACGCGACCTTCGGCGGCAATTACAGCCTTGAAAATAGCGAGCTGAACGTTGGCCCTCTGGTGGCTCAAGAGGAAGTGAACCGTCAGCATGCCAGCGTCGCACAACCTGATAAGCGCTATCACTACCGCTACGTGGCCAATGCGCTGGCCAGTCGCGCCGCCGACAATCTGCCTCATACCAGCCAAGCCTTCGCAGCGGTACTGTGTGCGGCAACAGGATGGAATTCCGATCCGCAAGAAAAAACAGCCTTCTATCAACGTTACGTTAAAGAAGGACCCTATGTGCAATGGGCGGTGTTCTTCGGTGAAAGTTGCCCTTATCCAGATTTCGAGAAGGCCGACAGACGTTACGTGACTCAGGCGATAGACCCGATCCGCGCCACGCTTCGGCCTTATAAGAAGTGGCTGGAGATGGGTGGGGTCGTGGCGTTTACCGCGCTGGCCCTGGTGCTGATCAATCGCCGCAAACGCAAGGCGCGAGCTTGATCACGCTTGCTGAACAAAGGTGAGTCGCACCGCGAAGCCGATCAGCAAACTGCCGAACACCCATTGCTGCAAGCGTTGAGCCGAAGGACTGCGTTGCAACCATCGGCCCATCGCAGCGCCGACCAGCGCGTATGCGCTGTCGAACAACAAGCCGACACTGACCAGCATCACGCCGAGTACCGCGAACTGCGCAAGCACCGACCCGGCGTGAGGGTCGATGAATTGCGGCAACAGTACCGAGCAAAACAACAGTGCCTTGGGGTTCAGCAGGTTAGTGAGCAACCCTCGCTGAATCGCCTCACGCCACCGCGTCTTTGCGGGTGCCGTAACGCTGCTGTCGAGGTTTGGCAGCAGGGTGGTTCGCAAGCATTGGATCCCCATCCATAAGAGATATGCAGCGCCCGCCAGCCGCACCACATCAAACGTCCAGGGCGCTGTTTTGAACAGCACCGCCAGCCCCAACGCCGCCAGCGCCACATGGCAACCTCGGGCGATGCCCAAGCCTATAGCGGTCGCCAGTGCAGCAGATTTGCCCTGTCGCGCACCGGTTTGCAAAAGCAGAATCATGTCCGGTCCCGGTAGCAAAAACACAACCGCCAACGCCATGAAAAACAGCCAGAGTCCATCCATGTCGCACCCGTTCGTCGTCGATTTGGTAGTGACAGTCTAGGATGCAAGGGTGGGGCAGGTGGTTGCGATGTTTGCTTCTAATGAAGTCTGTATTGGCATAATCTGCCACGTATTTCCGCTCAAGCCATCGGGATCTGCCAAATATGAAACTGGATGCCTACGACCGTAAGATTCTCGCAGCGCTGCAACGAGACGGCCGACTGAGCAACGTGCAACTGGCTGACGAAATCGGGTTGTCCGCATCGCCGTGTTTACGGCGCGTGCGGATGCTTGAAGAGGCGGGGGTGATTCGCGGTTACCAGGCCAATCTGGACCGTGACGAAGTCGGACTGGGCTTGACGGTGTTCGTCGGAGTCAAGGTTGAACGCCACAATGATGAACAGGCCGAAGCGTTTCGAGTGGCTGTAACGGCACTGCCCGAGGTGATCTCGGCGTTTCTTGTGTCGGGGGAATCGGATTTTCTGCTGCAAGTCGTGGTGCCGGATCTGCGCGGTTATGACCGGTTCCTGACGGGGAGCTTGTTGAAATTGCCCGGCGTGAGTGACATTCGCAGCAACTTTGCGATTCACACCGTCAAGGCACCGGGCGGGTTGCCATTGGAGCATCTGCCGCTGTAGACCGAGTTGCTGCCATCGCGAGCAAGCAACTCTCAAATTGTCACAGCTCCATTGTAGGAGTGAGCCTGCTCGCGATGGCGACCGAACAGGCAAAACACATCTTTCGGTATACCATCACATCTGCGTCGCCATCCCCTCCACATTCATCGCCGCCTGCCGCAACGCCTCAGAGCGCGTTGGGTGTGGATGACAGGTCAGGGCGATGTCCTCCGCCGACGCGCTGAACTCCATTGCCACGCAGTACTCGCCAATCATTTCACTGACACTCGGGCCGACCAGGTGCACGCCGAGAATTTCGTCGGTTCGCTCGTCAGCCAAGACTTTGGCAAAGCCTTCGGTTTCATGGTTGATCTTCGCCCGGCTGTTGGCGGTGAAGGGGAATTTGCCGACCTTGTAAGCACGGCCTTCAGCCTTCAATTGCTCTTCGGTTTTACCGACGCTCGCCAGCTCAGGCCGGGTGTAGATCACGTTAGGAATCAGGTTGTAATTGACTTCGCCAGCCTTGCCGACGATTTGCTCGACGCAGGCCATGGCTTCGTCTTCAGCCTTGTGCGCAAGCATCGGCCCGGAGGTCACGTCACCGATCACCCAAACCCCAGCGGCTTCCGTGCGGTGGCCCTTGTTCTCGAGCATGCCGCGTTTATCGGTGGCCAGGCCGACATTCTCCAGACCCAGGCCTTCAGTGAAGGGTCTGCGCCCAATGGACACCAACACATAGTCGGCTTCCAGCAACTCGGCAGTGCCACCCGCCGAGGGTTCAACGCTGAGTTGCACGCCGTTCGCCGAGGTGGTCGCGCTGACGACTTTCGAACTCAACTTGAAGTTGATGCCTTGTTTGCTCAACGAGCGTTGCAGTGTCTTTCCTGCCTCGGTATCCACACCGGGACAGATGCGGTCGAGGAATTCGATGACCGTCACCTGCGCACCCAGGCGACGCCAGACCGAACCCAGCTCAAGGCCAATCACGCCGGCGCCGATCACCACCAGGTGTTTCGGCACTTCGGCCAGTGACAGCGCACCTGTGGAATCAAGGATGCGTTGGTTGTCGATGGTGACGCCCGGCAGGGGAGTGGGCTCGGACCCGGTGGCAATGATGATGTCCTTGGCACTCAGTTCGGTTTTACCGCCGGCGCTGTCTGTCACCGTGACCTTGCCCGGTCCGTCGATATGCCCCCAGCCTTTGATCCAGTCGACTTTGTTCTTGCGAAAGAGAAACTCGATGCCCTTGGTCAGGCCGGTCACGCTTTCATCCTTCTGCTTCATCATCTGGGCAAGGTTGAGGACGGGTTTGACCTCGATACCCAGGTTGGCGAATTCCGATCCTATGGCCGCTTCGTAGAGTTCAGAGGCATGCAGTAGCGCCTTGGAGGGCATGCAGCCGACATTCAGGCAGGTACCGCCGAGTGTGGCGCGACCTTCAACACAGGCGGCTTTCAGGCCCAACTGGCCGGCGCGGATTGCTGCGTTATAGCCACCGGGGCCACCGCCGAGAATCACGACGTCATAAGTGCTCATGTTGTACTCCTGGCTAGAAAGGGATCGGGAAGGGTTAAAAGTAGTTGGTCGATAAAATTACGAACGTAATATGTGCGATGCCGCACGTTTCGGTCAAGGCTTCAGCCAAGCGACAGCTTGCGCCGCTTTTGATAGAGCAATTAAGTACAAATATTTCACTACTTTCGTTATATCGTAACGAATTGAGCAGCGTGCGAAACAATCTGAGGTGGTATGCAAGTCGATCTCGATTCAGAAGAGGTGGTAGTCGCGGGACTGCCGCGCTTTCAACAGGCAGTCTTCCAGGGGCGACGATTGCGTCAGCTGCTGATCGGTTTGGGCGCTATCGTGGCTGGCGGGTTGCTACTGGCCTTCTTCGTCAGGCTGTTTTCAGCGCAATCACCTTGGCCTGCCTTGCTGGTCAATCAGAGTGCCGGGTTGCTGGTGCTGATTGCCGGCCTGCAATCGGCCCGGTTCGTGACGCAATGGCGCGCGAGGGCGTTGAACCCGCCAGCAGGGGGGCCCGCCATCGTTACGGATGACGAGCCTGTGCCGTTGGGCTGGTATGAGCGCTTGTTGGACCGCATCAATGAACGATGGCTGCGCACACTGGTGCTGATCGGCCCACCGACACTGTGGCTCGGTGGGTGGGCTCTTCTGGTGCTGTTCAGCGTAAGCCAGGTCTGGAACCTGGCATTGCCGCCCATCGCCTTAGGCTTGGCGGCCCATGTTGGCTCGGCGCTGTCGTTGTTGCTGGCATTCGGGTTGTTGGTGTTCGAACGCCAACTCGTCCAGGAAAACACCGCACAGTGGCCTGAAGCCGGGGCGCTGGCGCAACTGACACGCGTCTCCATCATCTGTCTGGTGTTAAGCGCTCTGTGCCTGTTGTTTGCGGGTGAAACAGCAGTGTGGCCCGTGCGACTGGCGGTGTTGATCGGTTTGCTGCCAGGACTTGTTGCTATCGAGTTGCTGCTACGCGCGGTGCTCTCGCTGTTCAGTCCCCGCCGCGAGCAACTAGAACCAACGCTGCTGGCGCGAAGCTTTGTCGCCGAAATGCTGCGCTGGCCACCGCAACCGTTGCTGGCGCTGCAGCATGAATTGCATAACCGTTTTGGTATCGACTTGCGGCAAATCTGGGCCTTCACGTTCATGCGCCGGGCGTTTGTGCCGGTGGTGGTTTTCGTGTCGATTGTTGGCTGGGCACTGACGGGCATCCATGAAATACCACTGCAAGGGCGCGGTATCTACGAACGTTTCGGCAAGCCGGTGGAGGTCTTTGGCCCTGGTTTACATGCCGGATTACCGTGGCCGTTGGGCCGGGTATTGGGCGTTGAAAATGGCGTGGTTCACGAGTTGGCCACCAGTGTCGGCGAGAACCCGTTACCGGTTCTGGCCGACCCTGCGGAAGGCCCGGCCCCAACGACTGCCAATCGCTTGTGGGATGCCAGTCATGTGAACGATAAATCCCAAGTTATCGCCAGTAGCCGCGCGGACAAACAAAGCTTCCAGATCGTTAACATGGACGTGCGCTTTGTCTATCGCATCGGCCTGACTGATCAGGCGGCGCTGGCGGCGACTTATAACAGCGCTGACATACCCACATTGATTCGCAGCACGGCCAGCCGGATTCTGGTTCACGATTTTGCGTCGCGCACCCTGGATGGGTTACTCGGTGATGACAGGGTAGGGCTGGGCGAAGAGATCGGTCGGTCCGTGCAGGCAGACCTGAAGAAACTGGACAGTGGCGTCGAAATTCTCGCGACCGTGGTCGAGGCGATTCACCCGCCGGCGGGTGCAGCCAATGCTTATCACGGCGTGCAAGCTGCGCAGATCGGCGCGCAAGCATTGATTTCCCGAGAGCGCGGTGCGGCGGCGCAGGCTACCAATGAAGCGCAGTTACAGGCCAGCATGGCGCGCGATCAGGCAACCGCCAGCGCCCGGGAAATCAACGCGACTGCTCAGGCTGCCGATCTGAAATTTTCCGCAGAACAAAAAGCCTTCGCCAGTGCCGGTCAGGCCTTCGTGCTGGAGCAGTATTTAAGTCAGCTCTCACAAGGTCTCGCCAACGCCAGATTGTTGATCCTCGATCATCGTCTGGGCGGCACTGGTAACGCACCCACCATCGACCTCCGTACCTTCACCTTGCCAGCTGACCCTGTGCCAGCACGCTCTACCGCTCAGCCAGGAGTTGCCCATTGAGCCAGTCGCATACTCACGATCACGATGACCACAGCGGCCATGAACACGGTCATGGCGGGCATCACCATGGACATCACCATCACCACGGTGCTCCCGAGGAAGCGGGTCCTTTCCCGTGGCGACGCATGGGCTGGGCGGCATTGCTGGTAGCGTTTGCCATCGCAGCGGCAAGTCTGGTGCAAGTGCGTTCCGGGGAAGCCACGGTGATCACGCGCTTCGGCAAC
Organism: Pseudomonas sp. TNT3; assembly: GCF_010095445.2. Lineage (GTDB taxonomy): Bacteria > Pseudomonadota > Gammaproteobacteria > Pseudomonadales > Pseudomonadaceae > Aquipseudomonas. Next base: position 205,889 of record NZ_WFGV02000002.1, on the reverse strand, counting down.
CCGTCGCGAGTGCTCCTTGAACCGGGTCTTGGCTGGCGGTGGCCGGCACCGTTCGAAGCGGCGATTCCTGTCGATCTTCGACTGCGCACTACGTCGAGCGGGTTGCAGGATGTCGGCACCCGGGACGGTCTGCGGATCATCGTCCAGGCCTATGTCGCGTGGCAGGTGCAAGGTGATCCGGACAACGTCCAGCGCTTCATGCGCGCGGTGCAAAACCAGCCGGATGAAGCGGCCCGGCAGATTCGTACGTTTGTCGGCTCGGCGCTGGAAACCACAGCCAGCAGTTTCGACCTGGCTAATCTGGTGAACACCGACGCCAATCAGGTCCGTATCGCTGACTTCGAAACGCAACTGCGCAAACAAATTGATCAGCAGTTGCTGGCGACCTACGGGGTGCGTGTGCTGCAGGTGGGGATTGAACGCCTGACATTGCCCTCGGTGACGTTGACCGCGACGGTCGATCGAATGCGCGCCGAGCGAGAAACCATCGCCACCGAACGTACCGCGATCGGCAAGCGCGAAGCCGCACAAATACGCTCAGCCGCAGAACGTGATGCACGCATCGTCCAAGCGGATGCGACGGTTAAAGCCGCTGACATCGAAGCCCAGTCCCGGGTTGAAGCCGCGCAGATTTATGGTCGCGCTTACGCGGGTTCGCCGCAGCTCTACAATTTGCTCCGCTCTCTGGACACCTTGGGCACGATCGTCACGCCAGGAACCAAGCTGATTTTGCGAACGGATGCAGCGCCATTTCGCGTGTTGGTGGACGGTCCGCCGACGCTCGAAAACAAGACTGGGTTGCAGCCATGAACAGGGTTCCACGTGGAACAAATGAATTGAGCAGCCCCTGGATTCAAGCGGGGCGATTGGCATTTCTGGGGTTGTACGCGGTGACGGTGTTAGCCGCGCTGGCGTGGGCATTCTCCAATGTGCGGCAGATCGATCCGCAGAACCGCGCGGTGGTTCTGCACTTTGGTGCGCTGGATCGAATTCAAAATGCGGGGTTGTTGCTCGCGTGGCCGCGACCGTTTGAACAAGTGATCCTGCTGCCAGCGGCGGACCGTGTTATCGAGCGTCGTGTAGAAAATCTCTTGCGCAGCGATGTCGCCCTGCAGGCTGATCGAGTGGCAAGTTTTGCGACGCCGATCAGCGATGCGCTAGCGGGCTCCGGTTACCTGCTGACCGGGGATGCGGGAGTGGTGCAACTGGATGTCCGGGTGTTCTACAAAGTCACCGACCCGTATGCCTTCGTCCTGCAAGGCGATCATGTACTGCCGGCACTCGATCGGTTGGTGACACGCAGCGCCGTCGCCCTCACGGCAGCTCGCGATCTGGACACCATTCTGGTCGCCCGTCCCGAATTGATCGGCGCCGACAATCAGGCGGCCGAACGCCGCGAACGGTTGCGGGGTGATCTGGTGCAAGGCATTAATCAGCGCTTGGCCGAACTGACAGCGACGGGGCAGGGCGTGGGTATTGAGGTGGCGCGCGTCGACGTTCAATCGAGCCTGCCGGGGCCAGCGGTCAACGCGTTCAACGCCGTTTTGACCGCGAGTCAGCAAGCCGACAAAGCGGTCGCCAACGCGCGCACCGAGGCCGAGAAACTCACCCAGACTGCCAATCAGCGAGCCGACCGTTCGCTGCAAGTGGCTCATGCCCAAGCGAGCGAACGATTGGCCAAAGCCTCGGCAGACACGGCAACCGTGCTGAGCCTGGCGAAGGCGCAACAGGAAGGAACCGACCCGCAAATGCTGCTGCGCATTTACCGTGAACGAATGCCAACAATTCTCGGCCAGGCTGGATCTGTTACCACGGTCAACCCGAAAGACGATTCACGATTGATCATTCAGGGAGCAGCACAATGACTGCGCACACCGCCGCGGCACCGAGCATGTTGTCCTCGGCTGAACAACGCAGTGCCGCACGCCAACTGACCCTGGCGATGCTCGCTCTGGGTCTGCTGACGCTCGGCCTGGTCTGGCGCTGGTTGTCGCCCGAGCAGACAGGCGTCAGTCAGTTACTGCTGGGATTTGCTTCCGTGCTGGTGGCCATCCCGGTGATGCGTTCGGCCTGGTACAGCCTGCGATATCCCAGCTTGCACGGCATCACCGATCAACTGATTGCATTGGCGATGCTGGGCGCCTGGGCCACTGGCGATCTCCTGACCGCCGCCTTGCTGCCGATCATCATGATCTTCGGTCACGTACTGGAAGAGCGCAGTGTCATCGGTTCGCAGGAAGCCATTCATGCGCTGGGCCAACTGACGCGTAGCCATGCGCGCAAGGTCCAGGCGGATGGCAGCATCGTCGAAGTCGATAACGGCACGCTCAAAGCTGGCGACATTGTGGAGGTGCGAGCCGGTGATCGAGTGCCGGCCGATGGTCGTGTGCTGTCCGGTCAGGCGAGCCTCGACACGGCGTCAATTACAGGTGAGTCGGTACCGATGGAGGCCGGTGTCGGCATGCCGGTCTTTGGCGGCGCGATCAACCTCGATGGTCTGTTGCGCATCGAAGTGACCCGCACCGGCAATGAATCGACGTTGGGTAAAGTCATCGCGCTGATGCAAAGCGCCGAGCGTTCCAAGCCGCCGATTACCCGTTTGCTGGAACGCTACGCGGGCAGCTACATGGTGCTGGTGTTGTTACTGGCTGCCGTCACCTGGTTCATCACCAATGACGCGCAAGCGATGCTCGCGGTATTGGTGGCGGCTTGTCCTTGCGCGCTGGTGCTGTCAGCGCCGGCTACGGCAATCGCAGGCGTGGCGGTTGCGGCTCGACACGGCATCCTGATTCGCAGCTCTGCGTTTCTGGAAGAGCTGGCTGATCTGACATCGCTGGTGGTCGACAAGACCGGGACGCTGACCTTCGGCACCTTGCGCCTGCAATCCATCGACAGCCCGCTGGCGGATCGTAGCCAGGTGCTGAATCTGGCTGCCAGCCTTGGGGCCGCCAGCAGTCATCCGGTCAGCCGTGCGCTCGCTGGCCTGGTCGACCAGGAGCATTTCCTGCTGCTCTCGGACATTCGTGAACGGCAGGGGCTTGGAGTGGTGGCAATGACCGAGGCGGGGGAAGCCGCGCTGGGTCGGCCAGAGTTGTTCGCTCAACTGGGTATTACCACCAGTGCCGTTCCTGAACACGACGGACCGATTGCCGGCCTGGCGCTCGATGGCGAATTCCTCGCGTGGTTGTTGCTGGCGGATACCGTCAAACCCGAGGCGCGTTTTGCCTTGAGCGAGTTGCGGGAATTGGGTTTGGGTCGCCAGCTACTGCTGACGGGTGATCGCCAGAGTGTCGCGCACACCCTGGCTGAAGAGGTGGGCATCAAAGATGTCGAAGCGCAGGCGCTGCCTGAGGACAAGCTGAATCGTGTGCTGCAGGAAATCGGCAGCGGCTTCCGGCCGATGGTGGTCGGTGACGGGATCAACGATTCACTGGCGCTGAAGGCTGGCGTAGTCGGCGTGGCCATGGGCGCGGGTGGCGCTGACATTGCACTGGCATCAGCCGATATCGTGCTGATCGGCAGTGACCTGCGCAGGCTCGGAACCTGTGTGCGATTAAGCCGCCAATGTCGCCACACATTGCAGGTCAACGTGATCATTGGCCTGGGCTGGACCCTCGCGATTGTTGCCTTCGCGGCGTTTGGCTGGCTCGGCGCCGCAGGGGCGATGATTGCCGCTTTGCTGCATAACTTCAGTACGTTGCTGGTGCTGGGGAATGCCGGGCGTTTGTTGCGCTTCCAGGAGCCTCTGCTGAAAATGAAAGAGGACATGAGTGCTCAGTGAACATTTTCAGAACTGCACGCCAACTTTGAAGTCATCTGCGTGAGGGCGAAGGACTTTGTGGGTTCGCAGCGGTGGTTTTATTGCCGCAGTGAATCATAGAAAACGGCTATTAATTCGATAGCCAGCTATTTTTCAAGGATGGTCTACCCTCTCAATCAGACGTCTGAAACAAGGGGGATTCTCCATGCTCGCGCACATTCCACCGGCCTTACAGAATCTGCAGTTACCGATACGCCTGCGACTCTGGGACGGCCATGAATACAATCTGGGGCCGACGCCGAGCGTCACCATTGTGGTCAAGGACCCACAAATGGTTACCCAGCTCACCCATCCCACCCTTGACGCGCTAGGAGCGGCGTTTGTCGAAGGGAAGCTCGAACTGGAAGGGTCCATCAGCGATGTGATTCGCATCGTCGACGAGTGGAGTCAGGCGTTGGTGGGTGAGGACGACGACAATCAGCCTGTTCGCACGGTTCACGACAAGGAAACCGATGCCAAGGCAATCTCCTACCACTACGACCTTTCCAACGCGTTCTATCAGCTTTGGCTCGACAGCGACATGGCGTATTCCTGTGCGTATTTCGAGACCGGTAGCGAATCCCTCGAGCAAGCCCAGCAAGCAAAATTCCGCCATCTGTGCCGTAAGTTGCGCCTGCAACCCGGCGACTATCTGCTGGACGTTGGCTGTGGTTGGGGTGGCCTGGCGCGTTATGCCGCGCGGGAGTTTGGCGCCAGGGTGTTCGGCATCACACTGAGCAAAGAGCAACTGGCCCTCGCCCGGGAGCGTGTGACTGCCGAAGGGCTGGATGACCTGGTGGAACTGCAACTTCTCGACTATCGCGACCTGCCTCAGGACGGTCGGTTCGACAAGGTGGTCAGTGTTGGCATGTTCGAACACGTCGGTCACGCCAACCTTGCCGAGTACTGCAGAACTCTGTTCGGCGCGGTGAAAGAGGGCGGTCTGGTGATGAACCACGGCATCACCGCCAAGCACACCGATGGCCGTCCGGTGGGACGTGGCGCCGGTGAATTCATCGAGAAGTATGTGTTCCCTAACGGCGAGCTTCCGCACCTGTCGATGATTTCTGCCGAGATCAGTGAAGCGGGTCTGGAAATTGTCGACGTCGAAAGTTTGCGCCTGCATTACGCACGAACGCTCGATCATTGGAGCGAGCGCCTGGAGGACAATCTGGAAGCGGCTGCCAAGCAGGTGCCGGAGCAGGCGTTGCGGATCTGGCGGTTATACCTGGCTGGCTGCGCTTACGCGTTCGCCAGGGGCTGGATCAATCTCCACCAGATCCTGGCCGTCAAAGCTCACCCCGATGGCAGCCATGAATTGCCATGGACCCGCGACGACATCTACACGCCTTAAAGGATCGGTGAAATGAGCCGGGCGACCCGCATGCCGACCTGTTGCAGGCGGCGGGTCTCCCGGCTTTCTTCTTTGGCGATCTCGTGAGCCTGCGCGAAGTCGTCGGTGAGCATCTGTTCCACTTCGCCGGCGAACACACTGTCGACGGTTAGCAGCATCACTTCGAAGTTAAGCCGGAACGAACGGTTGTCCATGTTGGCGCTGCCGATAGCGCTGATTTCACTGTCGATCAGCACCACCTTCTGATGCAGGAAACCTGGTTGGTAGCGGAACACTCTCACGCCGGCCCGTACCGCTTCGAAGGCGTAAAGGCTGGAGGCGGCATAGACGATACGGTGATCGGGCCGCGAAGGCAGCAGCAAGCGCACGTCCACCCCACGTAACACCGCCAATCGCAGTGCAGCAAATACGGCTTCGTCAGGAATGAAATACGGACTGGTAATCCACACTCGTTCCGTCGCCGCGTGAATAGCCTCCACGAAGAACAACGAACAGGTCTCGTAGGAGTCTGCCGGGCCGCTGGCGAGCAATTGGCAGAGTACGCCGTCATCCGGATAGACATCCGGCAAAATCAGGGGTGGTAGCGAGCGGGCGGCCCAGAACCAGTCCTCCGCGAAGGATTCCTGCATACAGGCCACCACGGGGCCGCGCACTTGGACGTGAGTGTCACGCCACGGGGCGAGCGGGGGTTTTTCACCCATGTACTCATCGCCGACGTTGTGCCCGCCGACGAAGCCAAGCACGCCGTCCACCACGACGATCTTGCGGTGGTTACGAAAGTTGACCTGGAAGCGATTGAGCCAGCCGCTTCGGGTGGCGAAGGCTTTGACTTCGACACCTGCATCTCGCAACGATTGCGCATAGCTGTGAGGCAGCGAGTGGCTGCCGATTCGGTCGTACAACAAATAAATCGCCACCCCTTCAGCGGCTTTCTTCAGCAGAAGGTTTTGCAGGCGCTGGCCGAGACGGTCGTCGTGGATGATGAAGAACTGGATCAGAACAGCTTCTTTGGCGTGGCTGATAGCGTCGAAGATTGCTTCGAACGTAGCCTGACCGTTGATCAGCAAGCTGACTTCATTGTTGGCCAGGCACGGCATGCGTCCCAGCTTGGGCATTGCTCGTAACGACGCATAGGCGTTCGAGGCGCGTGCGGTGAGCGCTTCTTCTACCCAAGGGCGCCAGTTCAGCTCGGAGATCGCTTTGCGCATCTCTTCGTTGGCTTGGCGACGCGCCTTGATGTAGCCGTCGAAGGTGCTGCGACCAAAAACCAGGTAGGGAATTAGCGTCAAGTAGGGAATGAACACCAGCGAGAGGGCCCAGGCGATGGATCCCTGTGCGGTGCGTACGGTCAGCACGGCGTGGACGGCGGCGATCGAGCCAAGCGTGTGAAGCAGTGCAATCATGTAGCCGAAAATGTGTGGTCCAAAATAATCCATGGGGCAGCCTTGCTCCTGAAGATTCAGTGCTTAACAGACCATGTTCCGTGCAGAATGTCGCTAATTAAATGGCCCATGAACCGATGCCTGTGGCTGACGTCTAACGGCCACTACTGATCAGGAGTTACTCGATGAACGTTCGTCTTCTGGGTTTGGCCATGGCGTTGGGTTTGGCACTTCCTGTGGCCGCTCAGGCACAGATGCTTCAGCCAGGTTTGTGGGAATTGACCACCAGCAACATGAAGGTCGATGACCAGAACCTGCCGGATCTGCAGTTGATCCTTGGTCAGTTGCAAGGTCAGATGACCCCTGAACAGCGCGCCCAGCTGGAAAAGCAGGGGATCACCATGGGTGGCAAAGGTATACGCGCGTGCCTCACACCGGAGCAGGTGAAGACGGACAATATTCCGCTCACCGATCCGCAATCGGGCTGCAAACAGGAAATCACTGATCGCAGTGGCAATCAGTGGAAATTCCGTTTCAGCTGTCCGAAAGCCCAAGGCGCCGGCGTTGCCACGTTCCTCAGTGATCGTGAGTTCACCACCAAGGTGAACGGTACGTTCAACGCCACGGGTATCCAGCAGAAGGGCAGTCTGGAAAGCCGTGCCGTGTGGCTAGGTCAGGATTGCGGAACGGTGAAACCGCGAGCCTGATCACTGGTTATGTGAACGGGGGATGGCTGCACTCCAGAATCGGATCATGTGGCCTCCCAATTCCAACAGCTTTCTGCAACGGCATCGTGGGCGTGCAGGCTTTCTGCGTGAATGACTCGCAGGTGGAAAGCATTGATAGTTGGAAGGCCTTTAAGAGCGGTGTGCAGGCGTCGAGCCGCGTCTTCGCAGAACATCAGGTTCTGGCCGTTGGCCAAGGCGAAGGCTTGCTCGTCGGCGCGTTTAACCGCGGTTTGAACCGCAGTGCCGAGCGCCATTTCTGCGTCATTGATGATCGCGATCAGCGGAAGCGCATTGCAGTCATCGTTCAAACGCAACCGCAAATGTGCGGTGCTGCGTTGGCTGTGAGGCGTCGCAACGATGCCGTTTGTAGAGCCAAGCCAATTCAATACTTCATCGAGATTGAGTGACTTCTCCCCGAAGTCATTGGCAAATTGTTGCTGGATTAATTGCCGTGCCAGCGCTGCCGAGCAGGGGCATGTTGAGGAGTAAGACACATCTATTGATAGTTCCACGTGGAACAATCCATTTTTCAGACTTGCCCGAACGCTGACCGGATAGGCTTTCCATCCGCTCAGTGGGCTGATCAGTGCCGGTCTTTTTAGCAGCAAGTCCGTGTGAATATTGAGATAGGCGTTGTTGGAAAGCTCCTCATGCGTGTCGATGAAACGCTCTAATATTCTGTGCAATAACGCAGGTGTCAGCTGATCGTTCTCAAGCATTTCCAGCGCCAGATACAACCGTGACATGTGGATGCCGCGTGCCTCTTCATTGTCGAGACTCACGCCTGCGTCAACTTTTGCAGCGAGTTGCTGCCCGTTTATCAAGACTGGAAGTGCAATGCCGCACATGCCGACCCAATCGAGTGGCAGAGATTGGCGAGAGGGCTGGATGGCGATATCCGGCAAAGTCAGCGCATTCATAAGCAGGTCCATCGTGGAAGCGAGTTTGACATGTTATGTTATTACATTAAACTCGCCTACGCCTTTTTCCTGAACTGGCTCCACTGACCCGCGTACCCCTTATGAGGAATGCCTGATGCCCCATCGTCTCCCCGTCACCGTCTTGTCGGGTTTTCTCGGCGCCGGTAAAAGCACGCTCCTCAACTACGTATTGCGTAACCGCGAGAACCTGCGCGTCGCCGTGATCGTGAACGACATGAGCGAGATCAATATTGATGGCAGCGAAGTACAGCGTGACGTCAGCCTCAATCGCGCCGAAGAAAAACTCGTGGAAATGAGCAACGGCTGCATCTGCTGCACCCTTCGCGAAGACTTGCTGGAGGAGGTAAGCAAACTCGCCAAGGAGGGTCGGTTTGATTACCTGTTGATTGAATCCACGGGGATCTCAGAGCCCTTGCCGGTGGCAGAAACCTTCACCTTTCGCGGCGAAGACGGGCAGAGCCTGGCTGACATTGCGCGGCTCGATACCATGGTCACCGTCGTTGACGGCGTGAACTTCCTGATCGACTACCAGGCCGCTGAAAGCCTTGCGTCCCGTGGTGAAACCCTGGGCGAGGCAGACGAGCGATCCATCACGGATCTGTTGATCGAACAGATCGAGTTCGCCGACGTCATTCTCATCAGCAAGATCGACCTTATCAGCAGCAGCGCGCGCGAGGAGTTGATCGCGATTCTTGAACGGCTTAATGCACAGGCACAGATCATCCCGATGGTAATGGGTGAAATCCCTCTGAAAAGGATCCTCAATACGGGGTGCTTCGATTTCGAGAAGGCCTCCCAGGCACCCGGCTGGTTGCAGGAGCTGCGGGGCGCGCACGTGCCGGAAACGCTGGAGTACGGCATTGCTTCCACTGCTTATCGGGCTAGAAAGCCCTTTCATCCGCAACGGTTTTTCGACTTCATCAACGGATCGTGGGAGAACGGCAAGCTGCTGCGCTCCAAAGGGTTCTTCTGGCTGGCGAGCAAGCACATGGACGCCGGTAGCTGGTCTCAAGCGGGTGGTTTGATGCGCTATGGTTACGCCGGGCGCTGGTGGCGTTTTGTACCGAAAAACCAGTGGCCACAGGACGCAGAAACTACTGCCGATATTATGAAGAACTGGACGGCCGCCACAGGTGATTGCCGTCAGGAACTGGTGTTCATTGGCCAGAACATCGACTTCGATCAACTGAACGAACAACTCGACCAGTGCCTGCTGACTGACGACGAAATGAAACTGGGCGAAGAGGGATGGCGACTGATCACGGACCCGTTTGGCCCGTGGTACGAGGAGGTCGCCTGAGGGGTCATGGCTTGAGCCAGTTTCCCTGGCTTTGGGCTTCGCAAAACGGCTTCAAATAGGCCGAATCGGTGGCTATACCGTAATAGTGAATATCCTGCCGGTAAGGCATATTGGCGACTTGGGCATTGCTGCAGACGCCAAACGCCCCGGTGGGACATTCATCCACGTACTGCACGTCGACTGTTTGCCCTGGTAGATTCGGCTGGCAGAACCCGTTGGCGAAGAGCTTCTCCGGGATGTTGCGGTTCTGCTGACAAACTTTTACGTCGAGTCGTACACCTGTGCTATGTACCACACATGCCTGGGCCAGCGCCTCGCCTGAAGTAAGCGCTAGCAGTAACGACCATCCCATCAACCGCATTTTCTACCTCCTCAGAACCCTTCAACCATGCTGCAGAACATTCCTACCCATGTCATTGCTGGCCCATTGGGCGCCGGCAAGACCAGCGCCATCAGGCACCTGCTGACTCAACGGCCTGCCGGTGAGCGCTGGGCGGTGCTGATCAACGAGTTCGGCCAGATCGGCCTCGACGCTGCGTTGTTGACCCAGGACGCCGATGGTATCGCACTGGGTGAAGTGGCCGGGGGGTGTTTGTGTTGCGTAAACGGTGCGCCTTTTCAGGTCGGGCTGGGACGTTTGTTACGCAAGGCGCGGCCTGATCGGCTGTTCATCGAGCCGTCGGGGTTGGGGCATCCGGCACAACTACTCCGGCAGTTGAATGAGGCGCCGTGGCTGGGAGTGTTGGCGGTTCAGCCGTGTTTGCTGGTACTGGATGCTCAGGCACTCGCCGCCGGTAAATCGCTCCCTCAATCGCAACATGAGGCCCTGAGCAGCGCTGGTCTGTTGTTGCTGAACAAGTCTGAGGCGCTGGGTGAGGATGATCGCGCGCGCATCATCGAGCGGCTGCCAGCCATGCCGCTGTACTGGACGCAGCAAGGTGTACTGCCCTTGAATGCTTTACCGGGTCTTGATGCGAAGGCTGAAGCAGGTGTGGATTACTTGATTGCACCCAAAGGATTGGCGCAGATGCCGGCGATCTGGACTGATCCTGCGATACCGATCTGTTTGAGTCAGCAACAGGCGGGCGGCTGGAGCATCGGCTGGCGTTGGCATCCAGGTCAGATATTTGATGCCGCGCGAGTTGATCGATGGCTTGAAAGCCTCGACTGGCAGCGGGCCAAGATGGTGATCCACAGTGTTGAGGGATGGGTATCGTGCAACGCGCTGGATAACTCAATGCTGGACTGGCAACCCAGCGAATGGCGACAGGATTCGCGGATAGAGCTGATTTTCAGTGAGGCGCAGGACCTGGATTCGTTGCAGAAAGGTATGGCTGGGTGTCGAGTGATTTAAAGATCAAAAGATCGTCCGAACGCGGCCCGGGCCTGTGTTCGGACGATCTTTTTACTTAAGGACGCCACTTGGTGTGCTCTTGCCGCCACTGGCTTAGCTCGATCACCTCGGCCCGTGGTTTCACCACATCGACCACCGCCGCGGTATCGTCGAAGGGCATCGGGTAGGGCGCCAGCTCTATTTGCGCGCTGTGGGCGCCGAACTGGGTAATGGTGCCGTTGTGGCGGGCTTCACCCGTCACGGTGAACTCGAAGTTATAGACCCTGGCCAAACGCCGTTTGCCGTTTGCGTCTTTGATAAATCCGATTTTTTTCAATGCGACGTTACCGTCCAGCAGCTCGATGCCAAGCTTGCCGCAATGCTGCTTGACCCGCTCCAGCGCGCGCTCGCGCAGGCCATGGTTGTGCCAAAGCCACGCGCCAGCAGTGGCCAGCAGCATCAACACTAAGATATTTCCGAGGGTCAGCATCAACAGGGTGCTCCAACAAGATAGTGCCAGCTTAACTGCGTCGCCGGTCTGTCGTACAGGCTGCGTTTAGTCGCATACTGCGCGGCTCTAATTTCAATCGTTGTACGGAAGACTCACCGCATGAAACGTACGCCCCATCTACTTGCCATCCAGTCCCACGTGGTGTTCGGCCACGCCGGTAACAGCGCCGCGGTATTCCCGATGCAGCGGATCGGGGTGAATGTATGGCCGCTCAATACCGTGCAGTTCTCCAACCACACCCAATACGGCCAGTGGGCCGGTGAGGTGTTGGCGCCGCACCAGATTCCCGAGCTGGTCGAAGGGATCGCGGCAATCGGTGAGCTGGGTAACTGCGATGCTGTGCTCTCCGGCTACCTTGGCAGTGCGGCTCAGGGGCGCGCGATCCTGACCGGTGTGGCGCGAATCAAGTCGATGAATCCCAAGGCGTTGTATTTATGCGACCCGGTAATGGGGCACCCGGAGAAGGGGTGCAGCGTGCCGGCGGAGGTCAGCGATTTCCTGCTGCAAGAGGCGGCGGCCGTCGCGGACTTCATGTGTCCAAACCAGCTTGAGCTGGACAGCTTCTCGGGGCGCAAGCCGCAGTCGCTGTTCGACTGCCTCGCCATGGCGCGAACGCTATTGGCGCGTGGTCCGAAAGCGGTGTTGGTCAAGCATCTGGACTACCCTGGAAAACCGGCAGATGTCTTCGAAATGTTGCTGGTAACGGCGGAGAACAGCTGGCATTTGCGTCGACCATTGTTGGCGTTCCCGCGTCAGCCGGTGGGCGTTGGTGACCTGACTTCAGGGTTGTTCCTGGCGCGCGTGCTGTTGGGCGACAGCCTGGTGGCTGCATTTGAATTCACTGCGTCGGCGGTGCATGAAGTGTTGCTGGAGACCCAGGCGTGCGCAAGCTACGAGCTGGAACTGGTGCGGGCCCAGGACCGGATCGCTCATCCGCGGGTGCGGTTCGAGGCGACGGCGATAAGTCTGTAATGACTAAAATCGTCCGAACGCGGCCCGCGTTCGGACGATCTTTACTTCAAGCGTCGCCTTTTATTTCCTGATAACGCTTTTCCAGTTCCTGACGGATCTGCCGTCGCTGCTGTGCCTGCATAAAACGACGCTTGTCCTCACTGTTCTGCGGTTGCAGTGGCGGGACGGCGGCCGGTTTGCGCTGGTCATCCACGGCGACCATGGTGAAAAAACAGCTGTTGGTGTGACGTACCGATCGCTCACGAATGTTCTCGGTCACGACCTTGATACCCACCTCCATCGAGGTGTTGCCGGTGTAGTTGACCGACGCCAGGAAGGTCACCAGTTCGCCGACATGGATCGGCTCGCGAAAAATAACCTGATCCACCGAGAGCGTCACCACGTAGCGACCGGCATAACGGCTGGCGCAGGCGTAGGCGACTTCGTCCAGGTATTTGAGCAGTGTGCCGCCGTGAACATTGCCAGAGAAGTTGGCCATGTCGGGGGTCATCAATACCGTCATCGACAGTTGGGCGTTTCCGGGTTCCATAGCGTTCTCACGGTTCAAGGCAGTGATGAAGGAGTGCACCTCTACGGGTGCCTGGTCAGCTTTTTCAAACCGACTGTTATCGGGACGCCGGGCGCATGGCTGCCGTCACGCGCGATCTATCTGTTTCCATATATTGCACCGCCTTTCTGGCGGAAGTCGCGGTGTTAACCTCCGAAAGTCTGTCTCAAGGAGCCCACGCCATGCATGCGATCAGTTTTATTCAGGATCTGGCAGTCATCATGCTGGTCGCCGGAGTGGTCACCGTGTTGTTTCATCGGCTTAAACAGCCGGTAGTCCTGGGGTATATCGTCGCCGGTTTCATCATCGGACCGCATACACCGCCGTTCGGCCTCATCCACGATGAGGAAACCATCAAGACACTCGCTGAACTCGGGGTGATATTCCTGATGTTTTGCCTGGGCCTGGAATTCAGCCTGCGCAAGCTGTTCAAGGTCGGCGCCACCGCGTTTATCGCCGCATTCCTGGAAATCGTGCTGATGATCTGGATCGGCTACGAAATCGGCCGATGGTTCGACTGGAACACCATGGATTCCCTGTTCCTCGGCGCGATCCTGGCCATTTCCTCGACCACGATCATCGTCAAGGCGCTCAACGATCTGAAGATGAAGAATGAGCGCTTTGCGCAACTGATCTTCGGTGTACTGATCGTGGAGGACATCCTTGGTATTGGCATTATCGCTTTGCTGTCGAGTATCGCAGTCAGCGGTACGGTGAGTTCCGGCGAAGTCTTTTCCACGGTCGGCAAACTGTCGCTGTTCATGATTGTCGCGCTGGTGATCGGTATTCTGCTGATCCCGCGTCTGTTGGCTTATGTGGCCAAATTCGAAAGCAACGAGATGCTGCTGATCACCGTGTTGGGGCTGTGTTTCGGCTTCTGTCTGTTAGTGGTCAAGCTCGAATACAGCATGGTGCTCGGCGCGTTCCTGATCGGCGCGATCATGGCTGAATCCCGGCAATTGCTGAAGATCGAGCGCTTGATCGAACCGGTGCGCGATTTATTCAGTGCCATCTTCTTTGTGGCCATCGGGCTGATGCTCGATCCGCTGATCCTGCTGCAATACGCCTGGCCAATCGCGGTGATCACCGTGGCCGTGGTGTTGGGAAAAATGCTCTCTTGTGGTCTCGGCGCGTTTATCGCCGGCAATGACGGGCGCACGTCACTGCGCGTCGGGATGGGGCTTTCACAGATTGGGGAGTTCTCTTTCATCATCGCGGCACTGGGCATGACGCTGCAGGTCACCAGTAACTTCCTGTATCCCGTGGCCGTTGCAGTCTCGGTGATCACCACCTTGCTGACGCCCTATTTGATCCGCGCGGCCGATCCACTTTCGATCAAGCTGGCCGCTGTAATGCCGCACCGACTCGGCCGGGTGCTGGGGATGTACGGTGAATGGCTGCGCAGCATCCAGCCCCAGGGCGAGGGTGCGCTGCTGGCGTCGATGATTAGGCGGATTTTGCTGCAGGTGGGGGTCAATCTGGCGCTGGTGATCGCGATTTTCTTCTCGGGCGCTTTTTTTGCCGAGCGAATGTCTGCGTATCTACAGGACTGGATCAGTGATCCGAGCTGGCAGAAAGCACTGATCTGGGGCGGGGCGTTGATACTGTCGCTGCCGTTCCTGATCGCGGCCTATCGCAAGCTCAAGGCGCTATCGATGCTGTTGGCAGAGATGGGCGTGAAGCCGGAGATGGCGGGTCGTCATACACAGCGAGTGCGTCGGGTGATCTCCGAAGTGATACCGATCCTTTCGCTGTTGGTGATTTTCCTGCTGTTGGCAGCCTTGTCGGCCAGTATTCTGCCGACCAACAAGTTGCTGATGCTGGTTGCGGTGGTGGCGGCGGCCGTAGCGGCGCTGCTTTGGCGCTGGTTCATCCGCGTACACACGCGGATGCAGGTGGCCTTGCTGGAAACCCTGGACAACCACAAGGATGCGTCCGGCCACTGATTTTGCAGCAGCTGGCGCAGCCTGCGTCCGGCTGCTACAAAAATCACTTGGGGTGTTTCAGCTTTCCAGCCAGACGTCCCGCGCCCAGTGCCAGACCGATTCCCAGGTTTCTTCGGCAATCAGCTCTTCTTCAGCCTGCCACAGCACCACGGTGCCATCCTCTTCAACGAGGTAGTAGTCGTCACCGTCCTGACAGATCGGGATCATGCTGCGATCGACACCGGCATCCCAGGCATTAGCGGCAACGTCTGGCAAGTAGGTGTGGGATTGCGGATCGGTGACCGTCACGGGTTCCAGGCTGCCGTAGACCACGTCACTGACGGTCAGCAAAAATTCTCTGAAGACAAATGGAATGTCGATGAACAGTTGTTCTTCGATTTCCACCAACTGGTCTTCGTCAGGCAGCTCCAAGGGGACCGGTACCGGTTCGTTGGCTTCACGCAGTTGTTCGATGATTTCTTCCACGTCCGGGATCCTCTTGCTTGATGGCGCGGTTTAGTTGGGGCGGTTTATACAGTAGCTTGGTATAGATGCAACCGCGAAATAGAAAACCCCGGACGAGTCCGGGGTTTTCATTACAACATGCTTAACGCAGAAGGGATCAGCCGTTCTGGCGGATACCGGCCACCAGCCAAGGCTGGTTTTCGCCCTGCGGACGTTCCATGTTCCAGCTCTCGCTGAACACTTCACCCTGGTCAAAGCGCGAAGTTTTCGACACGCCGCTGAAGGTCAGGGTCGCGATGGTCTTGTCCGCACGATCATCCACGCCGTCCAGTTGCACATTGAGGTTGTCAATGTAGGTGGACTGGAAAGCGTCGCCCAGATCGGCACGTTCGCGCTTCAGGAACTCCAGCAATTGCGGGGTCACGAACTCGGCAATCTTGTCCATTTCGTTCGCGTCCCAGTGCTGCTGCAAGGACTGGAAGTGGTTGCGGGCCGCTTCGATGAAGCTCTGTTCATTGAACCAGGCTGGTGCATTGATCACCGGACGAGTGGCTACAGGAGCTGCCGAACCGCCAAAGATCGAACCGCCAGCAGGCTTTTGTTCGAACACTTCACGCTGCATCGGTGCGTGACCAGCCGGAGCCATGTGCTCTTGCTGCTTGCGACGACGAGCGGCAATGAAGCGGAAGATCAGGAACGCAATGACAGCCATGATCAGGATGTCGAAGATCTGCATGCCCTGGAAGCCACCGCCCATGAACATGGAAGCCAGCAGGCCACCGGCAGCGATACCGGCCAGAGGGCCGAGCCAGCGCGAAGCGCCACCGGCTTTTGCAGCAGCGCCAGCGGCACCGGCTGCGCCTGCAGTGGCCGCAGCGCCGCCTGCAGCAGAAGAAGGAGCCATTTGGCTGGTCTGGTGAGTCGGCGCAGCGCCGGAGCTCTTGCCGCCACCAAAGCGCTTGGCGTTGGCGTCCAGGCTCATCGTCAGGCCGATGCACAACGCCATGGCGATGCTAAGAAAACGTTTCATAAAGGGAATTCCCATTTGTGGAAGGCACGCGCGCCATGTTGCACAGCTGAAGTGTTACTGGCTAGCGGCAGAGTGTTTCGGGCTTTTGCCTGACAGGTTGGGTTCAGCTTCAGTCAGCGCAATAAGGCCTGTTAACTTTGGTCTGTAGGAGGAGTGGATAAGTTCGGTAGGAATTGGCCTTTGTAGGAGCAAAGCTTGCTCGCGATGGCAACAGCACGGTCTATCAAGAGACCGCGTTATCGTTCTTCGCGAGCAAGCATTGCTCCCATATGGAATCACGTTCGGGTTAGATCGCTTCCAGCTTCGCATAACCCAGCATCAGCCATTTACTGCCTTCGCTGAAATTCACCTGGACGCGAGCCTGAGCGCCGGCACCTTCGAAGTTCAGGATCACACCCTCCCCAAATACCGAATGCCGCACTGCCTGGCCAAGACTGAATCCGGTATCCGGAATCTCGCTACCGCCAAACAGGCTGCTGGAGCTCTGCTGCTGGCCTCCACCGAAAGGACGGCTGACGCTATTGGACAACCGCACTTCCTGAATCAGGCCTTTGGGCACTTCGCGCACGAAACGCGACACCTTGTTGTAGGTCTCGCTGCCATACAGGCGCCGCGTTTCGGCATAGGTCATCACCAGATTCTGCATCGCCCGGGTAATACCGACATAGGCCAGACGACGCTCCTCCTCAAGACGACCGGGTTCTTCCAGGCTCATCTTATGCGGGAACAGACCCTCCTCCATGCCCACCAGGAACACATAAGGAAACTCCAGCCCTTTGGCGCTGTGCAGCGTCATCAACTGAATGCTGTCTTCATGCTCGTCGGCCTGAGTATCACCTGCCTCCAGCGATGCGTGGCCGAGGAACGCCGCCAGTGGCGACAGGTCCTCGTCTTCTTCAGCGTTCTCGAAGTTGCGAGCCGCGCTGACCAGTTCCTCAAGGTTTTCTACCCGGGCCTGGCCTTTCTCACCTTTTTCGGCTTCGTGATAAGCGATCAGCCCGGATTGCTCGATGACGGTCTGAGTCATCAAGTGCAGAGGCATTTCCATGCACTTGGCGGCGAGATTCTCGATCAGTTCGATAAACGCCCCCAAGGCACCCGCAGCCCGACCGGTCAGGCCTTTGTTGGCCACCAGCAGACGCATGGCTTCCCACATCGACACATCGCTGTGGCGCGCATGGTCACGAATCGCTTCGACGGTTTTTTCGCCGATGCCACGGGCCGGAACGTTGATCACCCGCTCCAGGGCAGCATCGTTGCCCCGACCTTCCAGCAAACGCAGGTAAGCCATGGCGTTTTTGATTTCTGCCCGCTCGAAGAAGCGCTGCCCGCCGTAAATCCGATAGGGAATGCGCTCGCGGAGCAAGGCTTCTTCCAAAACGCGCGACTGGGCGTTGGAGCGGTACAGAATCGCGATATCACTGCGAGCCAAGCCCGTTTTCAGCGCGCTTTCGATAGTTTCGACAACGTAGCGAGCTTCATCGTGTTCGTTGAACGCGGCGTAAAGGTTGATCGCTTCGCCTTCGCCGCCATCGGTCCACAATTCTTTGCCCATGCGCCCGGTGTTGTTGGCAATCAGGGCATTGGCTGCCTTGAGGATGCCGGCGGTGGAGCGGTAGTTCTGCTCCAGACGAATGGTTTGCGCATCCGGGAAATCATCGGAGTATTGATAGATATTTTCGATTTTCGCCCCGCGCCAGCCATAGATCGACTGATCGTCGTCACCAACCACCATCAGGCTGTCGCCGCCTTTGGCCAGTAGGCGCAACCAGGCGTATTGCACGGCGTTGGTGTCCTGGAATTCGTCCACCAGAATGTGCCGGAAGCGCTTCTGATAATGC
Organism: Pseudomonas sp. TNT3; assembly: GCF_010095445.2. Classification (GTDB taxonomy): domain Bacteria; phylum Pseudomonadota; class Gammaproteobacteria; order Pseudomonadales; family Pseudomonadaceae; genus Aquipseudomonas. The sequence continues at coordinate 187,761 of NZ_WFGV02000002.1, read as the reverse complement.
GCGAGCAGCCCTGGGTGATCGCGCCACAGGTCGAGGGCGCGCAACAGCAATTCGGAGAAGTCGATGACGCCTGCGCGCAAGCACGCGGCCTCATAGGCTTCATAAATGCTGCGCATGGTCGCCAGGAACAGATCGCCGCTGGCTTGGATATGTTGTGGACGCAGCCCTTCGTCTTTCTGGCCGTTGATGAACCACTGGGCCTGGCGAGCGGGCCAGCGTTGTTCATCCAGGCCGAGCTCGCGGATCACCCGCTTGACCAGCCGTTGCTGGTCGTCGCTGTCGAGAATCTGGAAGGTCTGGCTCAGGCCGGCTTCCTGCCAGTGCGCCCGCAGCAAGCGGTGCGCCAGCCCGTGGAAAGTGCCCACCCACATGCCGGCCGGGTTGAGCCCCATCAGTTGCTCGATGCGATGGCGCATCTCGGCAGCGGCCTTGTTGGTGAAGGTCACCGACAGGATCGAGTGAGGCGAGGCGTTTTCGACCTGGATCAACCAGGCGATACGGTGCACCAGCACTCGGGTTTTACCGGAACCAGCACCGGCCAGGACCAACTGACGACCCACGGAGGCAGCTACGGCCTGGCGTTGGGCATCGTTGAGGGAGTTCAGCAGAAGGGAGAGATCATCGCGCATCGGGGCATTCTAGGGTGCGCCGTCACACCGGGCAAACCGAGCTTTGCATTTACCGATGAAAGAGGCACGAATGACGACCGGTCGGTCACTGGCTGCAAGCGCTGGCGGGGCTCGCTCGGGGACTTTCCAGAGACGAATCGGGGGATGGATTTCGGATTCTTCATGATCCGAAGCAGTTTGGTCCGGGCACTCGCTTGTGTATGCTCCCTCGACGTTTCGGGCCCATGCTCATCATTATAAGAACAAGAACATTGCCTATGACCCTCAGCTCCGACCTGTCGGGCCCCACCGTGGAGCCCCGGGTTATCCGTAAACAGTACGCTATGGAAATGGCGGTGGAGCGCACGCGCCTGCTTTATCAGGGGTCCCTGCTGCCCACGCTGTTCATGCTGATCAATGGCCTGGTCTGTGCCGGCCTGCTCTGGAGTCCTCAACGATATTTTCTGGTCAGTGTCTGGCTTGTCTGGTTGCTGTCGCTGGTGGCGTTGCGGGTGATTCAGGTCGCGGCCTTCGATTCGGCGATTCCCAATCGTCAGGCTCATCCCGTCTGGCGGCGCATGTTTCTCCTTGGCTCGAGCCTCACCGGTCTCACCCTGGCGGGCGCCGGCATTGCCCTCGTACCGGCGGACAACTTCATACAGCAGGCCTGGGTATTCGGCCTGATCGGCGCTGCCGCGTTGTCCGCCAGCGTGGCTTATGCGGTGAGCCTGCCGGCGTTTCTCTCCTTTACCTTGCCCTGTCTGTTGCCGGCCATCGCCTATCTGTTCTGGGGGGGCGACGAGCAAGAGCAGGGTTGGGGCTGGTTCGGGCTGATTTTACTTGGCGCCCTGAGCGTGGTCGCCTGGCAGGTCAACCGGCTGATCGATCGCGGCTTGTTGCGACGTTTCCAGAACCAGGCACTGATCGAACATCTGCAGCAGGCGCAAAGCATTGGCGATCGGCTGAATCAAACGCTGGCCAAGGAGATTGAGCAAAGGCGCCGTGCAGAAGATGAGCTGCGGGAAATCCAGATCGAACTGGAAAGCCGCGTAGCGCAACGCAGCCTTGAACTGGACGCCGCCAATCAGGCCCTCAGCAAAAGCGAAGCGCGTCTTGCGTTGGCCCTGAAGGCCAGTGAGCTGGGGTTGTGGGACTGGAACCTGCAAACCGATGAGGTCCATCACACCCAACTCGAGGAGCTGTTCGGGATTGCTCCGGAGTATGTGACGGCATTGCTCAGTCACCTGAACCCGCGCTTGCACCCCGAAGACTTGCCATCGTTGAAACGAGCGCTGGTGGAGCATTTGAAGGGCCGTAGCGAGGATTATCAGATCGAGTATCGCGTGCGTCACGGCGATGGGCATTGGGTCTGGATCGAGGATCGCGGGCGAGCCGTTGAACGCAGCGAAAGTGGCCGGGTGTTGCGCATGGTCGGCACGCGCCGCGACATCAGTGTCAGCAAAGGTCAGGAAGCACAGCGACAATTGGCGGCGACGGTGTTTGAAGCGGCCAGTGAAGGTATCGTGATTTTCGACCCTGATTACACCCTGATCGCGATCAATCAGGCGTTCAGCCGTGTCACCGGCTATGACATCAACGACATGCTTGGACGCAATGTCGTCGAGTTGCCGTGCAGTCGGGATGCCCGTCGTCATTACGCGGCCATTCGTCAGGGACTTGAGCAGCATGGCAGTTGGCAGGGTGAGCTGGTTGAAACCCGCAAGAACGGCGAGCTGTATCCGCAATGGCTGCAATTGAATGCGGTGCGCGATGATCGGGGACATGTCAGCCATATCGTCGGCTTCTTCGCTGATCTCTCGGCGCGTCGAGAATCCGAAGAACGTATGCGTTACCTGACCCATTACGATGAGCTCACAGGGCTGGCCAACCGGTCGCTGTTCCGCGAACGTCTGCGTGAGGCTCATCAGCGCGTGCGTCAGGGCGGGCGCAGTCTGGCGTTGCTGCACATCAATCTGGACCGCTTCAAGTTGCTCAACGACAGCCTTGGCCATGAAGTGGCCGATCAGTTGCTGCAGAAAATGGCCCGCCGGCTGATCAATGCGTTACCCGAGGCGGACACCATCGCGCGCTTGTCGGGCGACGAGTTTGCCGTGCTATTCGACGCTTATGGCAATTTGTCGAGCCTGGCACGTGTGGCGACGCGGTTGTCGACCAAGTTGAGATTGCCGATAACAGTTGAGGGTCATGAACTGGTGGTCAGCGCGTCCATGGGCATCAGCATGTTTCCGGACAATGCCCGGGAAATTTCTGCGCTTGTGAGTCAGTCAAACATTGCCATGCAGCACGCAAAACATTTGGGCGGGAACAATTTCCAGTTCTACACCGAAAGTCTCCAGGCCAGCACACTGGAGCGTTTGCAGCTCGAAAACCAACTGCGCAAAGCGGTTGAAGAAAAGCAGCTCAAAGTGTTTTACCAACCCAAACTTTGCCTGGCTTCCGGTCGACTGAATGCCGCCGAAGCCTTGGTGCGCTGGGATCACCCGAGCATGGGGCGCGTGCCACCTGCAGAGTTCATCGGGCTTGCCGAAGAAACCGGATTGATTGGCGCGATCGGTGAGTTCGTGTTGCGTCAGGCATGTTGGCAAGCTTGTGAGTGGCAACGTCAGGGGCTTGAACCGATTCGGGTGTCGGTCAACCTTTCGGTGCATCAACTGCGCCAAGGAAAGCTCGTCAGTCTTGTTCGCCAGGTGCTGGAAGAAACAGGCCTGGAACCGCATTGCCTGGAACTGGAGCTGACGGAAAGCCAATTGCTCGACAGCGTCGAGCACATCATTTCTACCTTTCAGCAGCTGCGCGACCTCGGGGTAAAACTGGCTATCGATGATTTCGGTACGGGGTATTCATCCCTGAGCTACCTGAAACGCATTCCTGTCGATTACGTAAAAATCGATCAGGCGTTTATCCGCGGCCTGAGTGAGGGTAGTGCGGATGCAGAAATCACCCGAGCGATCATTGCCATGGCCCATGGTTTGTCGTTGAAGGTAGTGGCGGAGGGCGTCGAGCGGCAGGAGCAGCTGGATTTTCTCAAGGTGCAGCGTTGCGATGAGGTGCAGGGGTATCTGATCAGCAAACCGATAGAGGCAGAAGGGTTGGCGGTGTTGTTGCGCAATCAGGATCTGGCAATGCTGAAATAACTTCCCGTCAGAGGCGTTAGCCCTCTGACAGGAAGCGTTGATGCATGAAAACGTATTAAGGGTTTATCAATTCGATATTGACATGCTGCAGTAGTTTGCCTTCAAAGAAAATGCTCACGCCGGTGACATTGGAGTTGCCGAGCGTTTTATATTCAACATACTTGTCGGTTAATGCTTGTAGCGACATGCCATCAGCTTTTTCCAATACCAGTTCGAGGCGCAGATTAAAGGATTTGTCTTGCAGTGGCATGAACACCAGTTTCGGCGTAATGCCGCTGTTGGCAACGGTTACAGTGCCAAAGGTGCGAAAAGACTGAGTGCCTGGCCTGCGGTCAATTTGTGCGGTCCAGCCGGTTGTTTTAATGGTCATGTTATATAACTCCTGTCATTTAGTTAATGTGCGTCCTGCCAGATAAATATATCGACTTAAACACAGTAGTTACAGTGGTCAGTTGACTTCATTTGTAAGTTTGTAAAATTAATAAGCCCGTGATTGGGTGATTTAATTAAAAAGACTAGAGGCCCGCAGAACGTAACTGAGTTGCTGACGTAATTCTTTCAATCGACATTCCGTTGAGGCGACCGGCCGCCGGAATGAGCGCTACATGGAGCGAGCTCGCCTGAAATCGAGGGATCAGGTTACGCATTGGGCAGGCAAAAAGCCGATTCATGTAGTATAACTACAAGCGCGCTACATCCCCGGCCCCTGCCAATAACAAAGAGTCCAGCCCTTTGAATCTGCTGCAACACATCGCCCAGTCTCGCCACCTCTTACGCAAGTCGGAGCTCAAGGTCGCCGACCACGTGCTGCTTGACCCTGCGGCAGTGATGCACAGTTCCATGGCCGACCTGGCCCACAGCGTGGGTATCAGTGAGCCGACCATCGTGCGGTTCTGCCGCGCCATCGGTTGCTCCGGATTTCAGGATTTGAAGCTCAAGCTTGCGCAAAGCCTCGCGGCTGGCGCGAGTTTTGGCCAGTTCGCGATTCATGAAGATGATTCAGTCGCCGACTACAGCCTGAAAATTTTCGACACCACCCTGCATACGCTGATGGAAGTTCGCGAGCGCCTGGACCCGGTGGAGTTGCAGCGCGCCGTGACGCTCATGTCCCAGGCGCAGCGCGTCGAGTTCTACGGGTTTGGTGCTTCCGGCGCGGTGGCGGCGGATGCCCAGCATAAGTTCTTCCGCTTGCTGCTGACGGCCGCGGCCTATTCCGACCCACATATGCAGGCGATGTCGGCGGTGACGTTGAAGCCGACGGACGTGGCGATTTGCATATCCCAGTCCGGCCGCTCGAAAGACCTGTTGATCACCGCGAACCTGGTGCGCGAAAGCGGTGCCTCGTTGATCACCTTGTGTCCGAGCCAGACACCGTTGGCTGAATTGTCGACCGTTAATCTGGCGATCGATGTGCATGAAGACACCGAGATTTATACACCGCTGACGTCGCGCATCGCCCACCTTGTGGTGATCGACGTGTTGGCGATGGGCGTGGCAATGGCTAGAGGGCCTAGCCTGGTGAACCACCTCAAGAGCGTCAAACGCAGCCTGCGCAGCTTGCGGTTGTCGCCCAAGTCGGTCAAAGCCCTGGACGATTGATTCCCAGCCGACACGGCCCCTGTGGCGAGGGAGTTTACTCCCGCTGGGCTGCGAAGCGGCCCAAAGAAACATTCTCCGCGGTATGTCGGTTGGATCGCGTTTAAGGTTCGGCGACTGCTGCGCAGCCGAGCGGGAGCAAGCTCCCTCGCCACGGGAGCGACGACAATTTCATCTCCCTGTAACCCTCCCGCCGCCAAACCGTCATCCCCCGCGCCTATCTTGAAGCTCCCGTAATCGCCTTGGGAGACTCGAAATGGCCCAGCCCTACGAAGAACGCAACAGCGCCGTCAAAACCCGCCGTCAGCAAGAAGATCAGCGCCGCATGGTGTTCCGCCGCGCTATCGAAGATCGCTGCGAACGTCGCCAGCTTCTGGCTGAGATCGGTGATATTCCTGACGATCTGGAACTCAACTACTGGCAGGCATCACCGGCAGCTTCGCGGCGAAACGCTCAACCAGCGCGCTAATCTGCACTCGCTCGCTGCGAACAAACGCAAGGAACGCGTGCGCCACCGGTGACAGCCTTTTCGCCTTGGCTTGCACCAGGCACCAGCTGCGGTACAGCGGCAGCTCCTCGACGGGCAGCTCGATCAATCCACCCGTCGCCAACTCAAGGTTCAGGGCGTGGCGCGTCAACAACGCCACGCCCAGACCCGCCAGCACACATTCGCGCTGAGCTTCGGCTGACGAGACTTCCTGCGTCTGGTTGAAGTGCACGCGTTTCTCTTTGAAATATTCTTCACACGCCATCCGCGTACCTGAGCCGGGTTCGCGCAGCAGGAGGGTGTATGGCTCCAGATCTTGCAAGCGCAGCGGGCCCATGTGACACAGCGGGTGATCCGGCGGCGCCACGGCCACGATCGGGTTGTTCAGAAACGGCAGGAATTCCAGGCCCATGTCCTGCGGCACCATCGACATGATCACCAGATCGTCACGGTTGTCGGAGAGGCGCCGGATGACTTGCCCGCGATTGACCACCGTCAGTTGCAGGTTCACTTCCGGGTGCTGACGCTTGAACGCGGCAAACAGGTGCGGCACGAAATACTTGGCGCTGGATTCAACGGCCAGCTTCAGCTGACCTTGCAGCGATCCCTGCATGTCCGAGAGCTGCATGTCGAGGTTTTCCAGTCGCCCAAAAATGTCCCGACTGGCACGCTGGAGTGCTTCTGCGGCCTCCGTCATGTAGAGTTTTTTGCCGACATAATCGAATAAGGGCTGCCCGATCAGCTCTTCAAGCTGCCGGATCTGTAGGCTGACGGCCGGTTGTGTGAGAGACATTTCCTCCGCCGCGCGGCTGTAGGACCTCAAATCACAGACCTCGTTGAAGATCTGCAATTGACGCAATGTCATACGCATCAATGACTTACGCATTATCTGAACGCTCCCGCCGCAGGCTGATGCTACGACTATAAGTCTTTACTTATGGCTAACCCAATTATTATTCATTTTTGTTAATCCCTTGTGAGCGCTAGTGTGGGGTCGCGACCAAATTGAAACATTTGGTCACGCGTCGACCTGGTCTAGCAGGTCGTGGGTACCACCGGCTCAAGGGAACCTCCAAGTGATAAAAAAGATCCTGATCGCCAACCGTGGTGAGATTGCCGTACGAATCGTGCGTGCCTGCGCCGAAATGGGCATTCGCTCGGTTGCGATCTATTCCGACGCCGACCGCCATGCGTTGCATGTTAAGCGTGCGGATGAGGCCCACAGCATTGGTGCCGAGCCACTGGCCGGTTACTTGAATGCGCGCAAGCTGGTGAATCTGGCCGTGGAAACCGGCTGCGATGCACTGCATCCCGGCTATGGCTTCCTCTCGGAAAACGCCGAGCTGGCCGATATCTGCGCAGAGCGCGGCATCAAGTTCATCGGTCCTTCGGCTGAAGTGATTCGCCGCATGGGCGACAAGACTGAAGCCCGTCGCAGCATGATCAAGGCAGGCGTGCCCGTCACCCCGGGTACCGAAGGCAACGTTGCCGACATTGCCGAAGCCTTGATCGAAGGTGACCGTATCGGTTATCCGGTGATGCTTAAGGCGACGTCCGGTGGTGGTGGTCGTGGTATTCGTCGCTGCGACAGCCGTGAAGAACTCGAACAGGCTTTCCCGCGCGTGATTTCCGAAGCGACCAAGGCGTTCGGTTCGGCGGAAGTGTTCCTGGAAAAATGCATCGTCAATCCAAAGCACATCGAAGCGCAGATCCTTGGCGACAGCTTTGGCAACGTGGTTCACCTGTTCGAGCGTGACTGCTCGATCCAGCGCCGTAACCAGAAGCTGATCGAAATCGCCCCAAGCCCGCAACTGACCCCGGAACAACGCGCCTACATTGGCGACCTGTCGGTGCGTGCGGCCAAGGCCGTGGGTTACGAGAACGCCGGCACCGTGGAGTTCCTGCTCGCCGAGGGCGAGGTCTACTTCATGGAGATGAACACCCGGGTGCAGGTGGAACACACCATCACCGAGGAAATCACCGGCATCGACATCGTGCGTGAGCAGATCCGCATCGCGTCCGGCCTGCCGCTTTCGGTGAAACAGGAAGACATCCAGCACCGCGGTTTCGCGCTGCAATTCCGGATCAACGCCGAAGACCCGAAGAACAATTTCTTGCCGAGCTTCGGCAAGATCACCCGCTACTACGCCCCCGGCGGTCCGGGCGTGCGCACCGATACGGCGATCTACACCGGCTACACCATTCCGCCGTTCTATGACTCCATGTGCCTGAAACTGGTGGTCTGGGCGCTGACCTGGGAAGAAGCGATGGACCGTGGCTTGCGCGCCCTCGACGACATGCGTCTGCAAGGGGTCAAGACCACCGCCGCGTACTACCAGGAAATCCTGCGTAACCCGGAATTCCGTAGCGGCCAGTTCAATACCAGCTTCGTTGAAAGCCACCCTGAACTGACCAACTACTCGATCAAGCGCAAACCCGAAGAGCTGGCCCTGGCCATCGCTGCTGCCATCGCCGCCCACGCAGGCCTGTGAGGAATAAAACAATGTCCAAGAAGATTCATGTAACCGACACCATCCTGCGCGACGCCCACCAATCGCTGCTCGCCACCCGCATGCGCACCGAAGACATGCTGCCGATCTGCGACAAGCTCGACAAAGTCGGCTACTGGTCGCTGGAATGCTGGGGCGGCGCAACGTTCGACGCCTGCGTGCGCTTCCTTAAAGAAGACCCGTGGGAGCGCCTGCGCCAACTGCGCGCGGCACTGCCTAACACTCGCCTGCAAATGCTGCTGCGTGGCCAGAACCTGCTGGGCTACCGTCACTACAGCGACGATGTGGTCAAAGCCTTCGTTGCCAAGGCCGCGGTCAATGGCATCGACGTGTTCCGCATCTTCGACGCCATGAACGACGTGCGTAACCTGCGCACGGCCATCGAGGCCGTGAAAGCCGCCGGCAAACACGCCCAGGGCACCATCGCTTACACCACCAGCCCGGTGCACACCATCGATGCTTTCGTGGCGCAAGCCAAGCAGATGGAAGCCATGGGCTGCGACTCGGTGGCGATCAAGGACATGGCCGGTCTGCTGACTCCGTACGCTACGGGCGAACTGGTCCGGGCGTTGAAATCCGAGCAGTCGCTGCCAGTCTTCATCCACTCGCACGATACCGCTGGCCTGGCCACCATGTGCCAACTCAAGGCTATCGAAAACGGCGCCGATCACATCGACACCGCGATCTCCAGCTTCGCATCCGGCACCAGCCACCCAGGCACCGAATCAATGGTCGCGGCCCTTAAAGGCACCGAATTCGATACCGGCCTGAACCTGGAGCTGCTGCAAGAGATCGGTCTGTACTTCTACGCGGTGCGCAAGAAGTACCACCAGTTCGAAAGCGAGTTCACCGCAGTCGACACCCGCGTTCAAGTCAACCAGGTACCGGGCGGGATGATTTCCAACCTGGCCAACCAGTTGAAAGAGCAGGGCGCTCTGAACCGCATGAGCGAAGTGCTGGCCGAAATCCCGCGAGTTCGTGAAGACCTCGGCTTCCCGCCGCTGGTGACCCCGACCTCGCAGATCGTCGGTACCCAGGCGTTCTTCAACGTGTTGGCCGGTGAGCGCTACAAGACCATCACCAACGAAGTGAAGCTCTACCTGCAAGGCGGCTACGGCAAAGCGCCGGGCACCGTGAACGAGAAACTGCGTCGCCAGGCCATCGGCAGCGAAGAAGTGATCGACGTTCGTCCTGCGGATTTGCTGAAGCCGGAAATGACCAAGCTGCGTGCCGAAATCGGCGCCGTGGCCAAGTCTGAAGAAGACGTGCTGACCTACGCCATGTTCCCGGACATCGGTCGCAAGTTCCTCGAAGAACGCGCTGCCGGCACCCTGACGCCAGAAGTGCTGCTGCCGATTCCCGAAGCGGGCGGCGTGACCTCGGCCGGTGGTGAAGGTGTACCGACCGAGTTCGTCATCGACGTTCACGGTGAAACCTACCGCGTCGACATCACCGGTGTCGGCGTCAAGGCTGAAGGCAAGCGTCACTTCTACCTGTCCATCGACGGCATGCCGGAAGAAGTGGTGTTCGAGCCGCTCAACGAGTTCGTCAGCGGCGGCAGCAGCAAGCGCAAGCAAGCCACTGCACCGGGCCACGTCAGCACCACCATGCCGGGCAACATTGTCGACGTGCTGGTCAAGGAAGGCGACACCGTGAAAGCCGGCCAGGCTGTGCTGATCACCGAAGCGATGAAGATGGAGACCGAAGTTCAGGCCGCCATCGCCGGCAAAGTCACCGCCATCCACGTGGCCAAGGGCGACCGGGTGAATCCGGGTGAAATACTGATCGAGATCGAAGGCTGATTTAACAGCCTCGACCTAACGCTTTAAACCTCGGGGGGGCATGTGCTCCCCTTTTTTTTGCCTGTGATGTCGGTCAGAACGCCATCTGCCACTGTCCGATCAACCCATGATTCCTGCTGTTGCTGCCAATCTCCCCGCTGTAACCAACCCCTACAGAATGACGCGCTGAAATGCCCAGATCCAGACCGGCCTCCAGCACCAGACTGTCACGATCCAGCGAACTGCCGTCGACGCTGAAGCCTGTACCGCCGACCACAAATGCCTGTCGGGTCGAGTTGCTGACATCACCATAGGTGTGCTTCCAGCCAGCGGTCATGCGCGGCGTGAGGCTCATGCCGTTTTCCAGGGTATTGAGGTGGGCCAGGCGCACACCGAAGGTGCTGCTGAAATTGTCTTGGGTTTGTTGATCGACTTGAAGCGCCGCCGAGCCACCTTTTTCGGTGTAGCTGTCGCGGTGATAACGCTGATACCCCAGGCTGGCGAACGGCTCTGCACTGAGGCGGCCGCTGCCCATCGCGTAACCCAGCTCGGCAAAGGCTTGCTGGCTGTCGGCGTCGTAATCGCCTTTTGGCCGGTCGCTGAAGCCGCTGAAAGCGACAGTGCGTTTGCTTTCACCCTGATGGCCGCTGTACGCCGCGCCAAGTCGCAAGGAGAGCGGGCCGTTCTGATGCAAGGCGTACACCCCGGCGTGCCAGCTTTCGACGTTGCCATCGAAACCCGTGGCATCCAGCTCTGTCTTCGAGTAGCCACCCAGTACACCAAGCCGCCATTGCGGAGTGAGTGCCCAGTCGGCGCCCAGCACGCTGCCTTTGGTGCGTTGTTCCAGGCCGCTGCTGCCGTGTTCGCCATCGAGCTTGCCGTAGCCACCGATGGCCTGCAGCCAGAGACGGCCGCGAGCGTTCGGATCATTGAGGTTACGGGCTTCGGCAGGAACGCCCGTGGCCGCGAGCACTGGTGCGTTGCGTTGTTCCAGACCCGCCATCAAAGCCGAGCCGCCGCCCATTTGTTGCATCGCACTGAGCATGCTGGCGCTGATCTGGCTGCTGGCACCCAGCGTCGCGCTGGTCAGGTCGGCGTTGCTGGTGCCCGCCAATTGTTCGATCGCGTTGCCGGCCGTGGTGCTGGTGGTGTTAAGCAAGGCGTTGTAGAGCGTGTTGTTTTTTCCGATCGAAGCCAGGCTGTTGGCCGCGCGGTTGCCGTTGGCAGTGACGGCGAATTCGTTGAAGGCCACATCGTTGCGCGTGTAAGTCAGATCGACCTGGGTCGGAGTGTAGGCAAGCGTCGGCGTCAGGAACGCGTAGTCACTGGTGACCTTGGCGAAGGTGCCGTTGATGTTGGAGGCCTGCACCACCGTGTAATGGCTTTGCCACGGGTAGGTGCCGCTGCTCGGATTAATCGCCAGGGTTGCGCCATTCAAGTTTGCGGTGCCGCCGACCTGCACCGGTGCGCTGCTGCCATCGGCATTCACGCCATAGGCCAGGGTAGCGCCGCTGCTCATCGTCAGGTCATGGGTGATGGTCGCGGTGCCGAGCTGGGTGTTGGTCAGCAGGGTTCCGTCGACCCGCAAACTGCCCACCGACCCACCGCCGGCATATACGCCGTCCGAGTCCACGGACAGGTTGCCGGCGATGCCACCCTGATTGATCAAGGTGGCACCGCTACGGACCGCGCCGCCGTCGCTGAAATCGCCGTTGCCGGTCAGGGTCCAGGCACCTTGCTTGACCTCCAGCCACTCAAAGTGGCGACTGTCGCCGAAGCTTCCACCCGCCACGTCGTCCATCACCACACGGTCGTAACCGGTACCGCCATCCACGACGCCAATGAAGCGACTGCCGTTGTGCAACGTCAGGCTGTCGTTGCCGCCGCCCAGGTCCAGCGCCAGGCCGTTGCTGGCGCTGATCGTGCCGCCGTTGATCACGTTGTCATCGAATTCGCCGACGAACTTCACACCAAATCCATCGAGACCCTGGATCGTGCCGAAGTTTTCCAGCGTCGTCGCTGCCTGACCCGAACCGCCGCTGCCGTCGTCCACCAATATCGCACTGTTGGCGCCGCTGATCAGAGCACCTTTGGCGTTCAATACATAGCCACCGCCTAAGGCAATGCCCTCGCTGCCATTGGCGAAACCCCCTTTGTCCACACCCCCTGCGCCGACGCCCTGAATGGTGCCGTAGTTCTCGATGTGGGCGATGTTGTCGATGTCCACGCCGTCACCGTCACCGTTGGGTTGCAGGCCCGAGTAAGCGCCGGTGATCGTGCCGTGGTTGATCACCGTGCCGTCGCCGTCAGAACCGAAACCCGAACCGTTGCGGCCAGTGATATCCCCATAGTTGACCAGCGTCGCGCCAAGGTCAGTCGTGATGCCGTGACGGCCACCTGAAAGGCTGCCGTAGTTGGTCACGCTCACACCGGTGGCCGTGTCGATGTCAATGCCGTCGAATTTCTCGTCGGCATTGTGCGAATCGCCGGTGGAAATCTCGCCGTAGTTAGTGATCGTCGCATTGGTACCGGTCTTCATGCCGTCGCTGGCATCGCCACGAATCAGCCCGCCTGCGCGGTTGATGATGGTTGTCTGGACACCCGCACTGCGCAAGGCATCGAGGTCCAGACCCTGGCCGGTCTTGGAGCGAATGGTGCCGCTGTTGTCGATCAGCACAGTGCCGCTGGCGAAGTTGCTGTCGATGCGCAATGCGTCATTGAAACCGAGCATTTGCCCGCCGCTGCGGTTGTAGATGCTGTAGTTGCGCGCCTTGGTCAGATCGCCGCTGCTGTCGATCGCCCGTCCACCGGTGGAAATGATCTGCCCCGAGTTGTCGATCACCACACCGACGCCATTGGTACTGTCCTTCAGGCTCACCGTCTTGCCGCTGTTGGTGATGCTGCCGGGGGCCGAAAGGGTCAGGGTATCGCTGCCACCCAGGGTTTGAGCGGTGGTGGTCGCGGTGTCGATCTGCACGTTCTTGGCGTGTACGGCGCTGGTGCTGATCAACACAGCGATCATCAGGGCCAGGCGCTGGGGCGAGGAGGGCATGCTGGACGGCCTTTTGTTATAAGCGAGGCGGTCGTTTATAGCGGGGAGTTTTTACAGAATGATGTCTGTAGAAATGCACGACGCTGCATTTTGAATGCATTCATAAAGCGGGCGGATTAGACGTGACTTCAGTTGAGGTCGAAGATCAAGAGATCGCAGCCTTCGGCAGCTCCTACATTGGGATGATGTATCGCGGGCTGCGATCTTCAGATTTTTAAGGCATTAGCCCCGGCACTCGGCCAGCGTTTTCAATTGCCCCGAAGCCGTCTGGTTTTCATCCGAAAGCCAGCGCTCGAACCCTGCCCCGATTGCCGGCCATTCCGAATCCAGAATCGAGTACCAGGCCGTGTCCCGGTTCTGCCCTTTGACCACCATGTGCTGACGGAACACGCCTTCAAAGCTGAACCCCAGACGTTCGGCGGCGTATTTGGAGCGAGCGTTGCCGTTGTTGCACTTCCACTCCAGGCGCCGATAACCCAGGGCAAAGGACTCTTTCGCCAGCAGGTAAACGGCCTCGGTACTTTTCGGTGAACGCTGCATCGGCGCACCGAAAGTCACGTGGCCGATCTCGATGCGGCCCTGTGCGGGAACGATCGACATCAGGCTCAGAATGCCCTGCACCTCACCGCTTGCACGGTCGATCACACAGAAAAAATACGGGTCGCTATTGGCTGCGTGATTGTTCAACCAATCGTTGAACACGTTGCGCTCCGGGAAAGGGCCATAGGGCAGATAATCCCAGAGCTTGGGATCGGCGCCAGGGCCTTGCAAGGCGTTGAACAAATCGTCGCCATGTCGCGCTGGGTCGAGTTTTTCCAGGCGGATAAAACGCCCTTCGATCAGTGTGGTGGTGGGGGCTGGAGCGCCTTTCCAGTCTGCGAGTGAAGTCGACATGCTGTTCTCCTTGAACCTTAGATTGCTTTGCGAAACTGGATGAAACCAGGGCGTTCGGCGATGCGCTCGTAGAGCTGGATCGCGGTGGCGTTGGTCTCGTGGGTCAGCCAATGGACTTTGCAGCAGCCGTCCTGTTTGGCAGTGGCGTAGACGAATTCAATCAGTTGCCGACCAACGCCGGTGCCGCGGGTTTCGGGCACTACCAGCAGGTCCTGCAAGTAACAGGAGTTTTCGATGCTCCAGTTAGAGCGATGGTAGATGAAGTTCACCATGCCGATGGCCTTGCCATCGGCCCACGCCAGCGCCGAGTGGGTCGGCTCGCTTGGGTCGAGCATGCGTTGCCAGGTGCTCTGTGTAACCGCTTCCGGCAGCTCGGTGTTGTAAAAGCGCAGGTAGGCTTGCCACAACGGCAGCCAGGCGGCGTGATCGTCGGCGGTGACCTGGCGGATGTCGATCTGACTCATGGGGTTTCCTTAACGCATTAATTGAGCGAGGGTCTGGTCATTGACGTCAGGGCTGGCGGCCAGGCCTTCGCGCACGCCCGCGATATCGGCGGGGCTGCGGTTCTGGCTGAGTTTGCGTTTGCCTTCGAGACGGTCGATGGGAATGGCGAAACCGACGATGGCCTTGAGCATGCCGTCGATGTAATCGGCGGGGGCATCGGCGACTGACCACGGCTTGGAGCGGCCAGCTTCATGACGGTCGGTGAGGGTACTGACGATGTCTAGCAGCCGCCCGCCATCGCTGAAGGTCTCGGCTCGCCCGTAGGCGTGAACCGCAACGTAGTTCCAGGTTGGTACAACTTTGCCGTGTTCGGCCTTGCTCGGGTAGAAGCCAGGGCTGACGTAGGCGTCGGGGCCGGAAAAAATCAGCAGGGCTTCGGCGCCGTCGCGCAGGTCTTTCCACTGTGGATTGGCTTTGGCCAAATGTCCGTACAACGTGCCATTCGAGCCTTGATCGCAATGCAGCAGAACCGGTACATGACTGGCTTGCAGGCCACTTTCACTGTGGGTCACCAAAATGGCGAGACGGCTGGCGAGCATCAGTTCATGCAGTTGGGACAACTCGTCGATGGTAAAAGCGCGTGGCGTATACATGGAAATTTCCCTTGGCGAATGCCTGCATCCTAGGCAGGCTATTGGTCTGTTGTAAGAGCCATTACCGACCAATTTCATAGGTCCATTGCCATGACAGACGTGCCGCTTTCCCTGTCCTTCAATCCTGCGGGTATCGAACTCGATCGCCGACAAGGGTTAAGCCGTCAGCTCTATCAAGCCTTGCGAGCTCGGGTGCTGGATGGCCGGTTGGCCAGCGGTACGCGTTTACCGGCTAGCCGTGACCTGGCTGCGGCACTCTCGATATCGCGCAACAGCGTGGTGCGGGCTTACGATCAGCTGTATGCCGAGGGCTTTATCGAAGGACGTGTGGGTGACGGGACTTATGTCGCTCAGCTACCCCAATCGAGCCTCCCGGCAAAAAAACTATCCACAAAACTATCCACAGGGTTTTCAACAGGGTTACCCACAGCCTTATCCACAAATTGGCTGGATTTACCTGTGATTTCATCCAGTAAAGTTATCCACAGAGGGGCTTTGGAACGGGTTGAAAAGAACCATTTAGCCAAGCCTCCCAGTGGTCCACCGAGGGCTTTCAGGGTCGGTGTTCCGGCGTTCGATCTGTTTCCCTTCGAGGTCTGGGCCAAGCTCAACGCGGCTTTCTGGCGAAAACCGGATTTTCAGCAGTTGTGTTATGGCGATCCAGCTGGCGACCAACGATTACGCGGATTGATCGCCGCGTATTTGCGCAGCTCGCGGGGCATGCAGTGCTCAGCTGAGCAAATAGTGATCACCAGTGGCGCACAGCAGGCGATTAGCCTTTGTGCACAGCTGCTGGTGGAGCCGGGCGACGGGGTGGCGATCGAGAATCCGGGCTATCGCGCTGCGGGTCATGCGTTCGCGGTGGCCGGGGCGAAGCTGCACGGGGTGTCCGTGGATAACGAGGGTATTGATTGCGCAGAGTTGAACGGTTTGAGTGATTGCCGATTGGCGTATGTCACCCCGTCTCATCAGTATCCGACCGGTGTGATCATGAGCCTTGCTCGGCGCCTGGAGTTACTGGCGTGGGCGGAGCGTACGGACGGCTGGATCATCGAGGATGACTATGACGGCGAGTACCGCTACAGCGGCGCACCGCTAGCGCCGTTGGCGGCGCTCGATCGTCAGGCGCGGGTGCTGTATGTCGGGACCTTTGGCAAAGTGGCGTTTCCGGCGCTGAGGCTGGGTTACCTGGTGTTGCCGATCGGGTTGGTAGAAGCGTTCTCCCAGCGTCGAGCTGTGGATGTGCGTCATTCCGAAGTCAGCACTCAAGCGGTGATGGCCGAGTTCATGGCTGCGGGACATTTCCAGCGGCACATCCGCCGTATGCGCCGTGCCGCATTGAGCCGGCGCAACACATTGCTGACGGGCTGGCCAACGGGCATTGCAGGTGTGGGCAGCCTCCCGAGCGTAGCCGCAGGACTGCATTTGACGGTGGTGGTCGAAACTCTGGCCCGTGAACAGGAGCTGATCGACAAAGCCGCCAGCGTCGACATCGAGATCAATGCCCTTAGCAGTTACTGGTTGCCTGATTCGAAAAAACCTTTGGACCAGCGTGCCGGGCTGGTCCTGGGTTTTGCCGCAGTGTGTGAAAGCGACATCATCGAAGCGCTTGGACGTCTGGAAAAGCGCTGGCGACAATGAGCCGCTGAATTGGCGGCATCCTTATTAGCTTTCCAGCGCTATCGAAAGCGTCTCTTTGTGCGTGTCGACAGTGCTCAGTTGCTGTTTCAGCGCGGCTTCGAGTCGTATGTGTGGCCCGCTTCAGACTTCGACCTTGGGCTCCAGGTCAAAAAACAGTTTGCGCAGATCTGGCTCATCGATCTTGCGAAATACCCCATCAATGGGCTCGACAGTGATCAGTATTTTTCTTTGCTCTTCGGTCAGCGTTTTCAAGTAGGTTTCCGAGATTTTCAGGTGGGCGGTGGTTGGAGCGTCCACAGGGCTTTCCAGGGATGGGTAGTGGAAGTGCGCCAGCCACAGTTCCCGATCATTATTTTTGCTGTCGAGAATGCGGTACTCCTGAAAGTAGTCACCCAGTTGCTTCGTTTGGGTTCGGCCTTTGTCCCGCTGTAATTTGACCATTGCGTTCTCATGCATCCATCTGAATATGCTCTGGGTAGGCTTACGCAACTTGTAGAGGTTGGCGCGGACGCTTTTGCCGGACTCGCGCATGTTTATCGCTGCCGCACGTAATTGTGGCGACAGACTGGACACCGGAAACTCCTTCGTACGGGCCAGAACCTGGTCAACGCTGTTTGCGCCTTGTTCAAGTTTGTTGGCTTGTTGATCGAAGATGTCCTGCATGTCCGCAGGGACTCGCGCAGGTCGACTGGCATCTTTTGTCATGCGTACGATGAAGGAAGGTGCGTCGTCAGACAGGGTGAGTGCCTCGGAAACAATTTCCCTATCGCTCTGTACGGTGGTCTGCCGAGAATGGGGATCCAGTGTAATGGAGCCAATAGGCGCGTCCTCAGTCGTTGGGGTTTCAGTGCTGGTCTGTTGGCGCGGTCGGGTCTTTTTGACCTTAGCCTTCGGGTGAGGCGCTCTCGAAGGTCCGGCAGACGATTTCGGTATGGAGGGTTGTATTTTTGCCAGCAGGGACGAGCGTAGTTCCTGCGCATTTTTGGCGAAGTCGTCGATGAGAACGAGCAAATGATCGATCCTGACTTGGTTGAAATGGCCTGGATAGGTGTCGGGTAGTTCCCGAAAGCGTTGATCGACATCGGCAAAGGTTTCGATCAGCTGACTCAGTTCTTCAATCTGTTTTTGTGGAGTGATGTCGTCAGGTGTTTTCTTCAGAAACTTTGCGATCCGGTGAGCGGCTTTTGCGCTCCTTACAATCAGATTGCCAACGTCATCACGCGCTTGCGTCATCGTCGCGCTGGCCTGCTCTTCAAGGCACAATTCCTGAGAGATGCCGATCTCGTTAGCCCTGATCTCCCATTCGGTGAAAGAAGGCGCCAGTTTGTTCAGTTGAGTAGCACGTTCAATGCCGGGCATTCCAAGCGCCTCCAAGGTGCCGCGCTCCTCGCGTGATAGCACCAGCTTTTCGGCCATTGCCTGGCTCAAGTCTGTCACTTGCTGCACCTGGTCAAGATGGATGTTGCGTGTCGGTACTTCTATCACCGCGTCAGATCGCCAATCACGGGTGAGCCGGGCATATTCATTTTTTTTCATCAGGAACCAGAACGACAGGTACTTCTCCAGCTCAGTGTGCATACGCAATGATTCCGAAACGTAGCTCGGACCGCCACCCAGCGCATGCCATTCCCTCGACTGCTCCAGGGCCCGTTGATACGCACTGATCATGGCTTCAAGTTTTTCCACGTAAACCGCTTCCAGCCGGCCACGATCCGCGACAGTGGCTGCGATAAATGCTTCCTGAGCTTTGGCAACGTCGTTTTGTTTCTGTTCTTCGCTGCCTTCTACGTCCGGATCCTCCGGCTTGGCCTTCTTGCGCTGAAACCGCGCTCTTTCTTCTTTCAGTTCGATTCTGCGACGGGCATTCGCCTCCTTCAGCGTTCTAAGTGCATTCTTCGGTCCGCCACCTTTCAATCGCAACCGCAGGTCAATAACCCACCGACCCTCAGGGTCGCTGACCAACAACGGACCATGTTTCGTCGGTGTTTCGGGATCGACAATCTGTACCTGGTCATCCTCGCTGACGCTGACGTTGAACCAGCGTTTGCCGACTTTTGCGTAGTTTTTACCCTCTAGCTCATGCACATAACTGGGCTTGTCGGTGTCCTCACTTGCCACTTCGGTATTCAGGTCTGGTTCCTTGACTTCGAGGGCGTCCAGATAGGTGACAAGTTCCGATGGGGAAAGGCGGGGGACTGATCCTGCAGCATCCACCAACGCCACATGTGCCTTGGGGATCTCGCCTGAGAGCGAAACCGGGTCCAACGTGATGGCGGTGGTCTCAGGAGCAGGCAACACGCTCAGTTCAAGCGGCTTGTGGGCATTGGCGGGCTTGCTGGAAAGCGCTTTGCGTCGCATCACGGCGTGATGGGCAAGAAGAATACCCAGGGATAGCAGGATGTCTGCCTCGGACTTCCATTCGTTAAAGTTGTCGCCTTTTTCATGGGCATCCAAGGCCTGCTGAATTTGCTCGATAACCTGCCAGGCCCACACAGCAGTGCCGAGGGCGCCACAAAGAAAGTTGCTCGCAACGCCGAACAGGGCCCAACTGCTGTCTTTCAACAGGGTCCAGCGACGCTCGGCATTCGATTGCGACTGACGATCTGCCAGAGTGATTAGTGCCTGCGCATTGTTTCTGAACAGTGCGGTGTGGATGTCCCCGGTCATTGCTTGAGTGTCCAGGACGACCCGCCCGAACTGGTCGGCCCTCATGAGTGGATTGACCAGCTGTTCAGCCACCAGCCATGGAGACGGCAGTCCAACCGGAAAAACGTACTGGGAATATTCGAAGCTCAGCGTCTTGTTCGCCAGCCACGCCAGTATCGAGTCGCGTAGCTCACCAGGTTGGTGCAGGGCATAAATTAAATTCTGCCGCGAAGGAAACTGCATCAACGGCACATCCTGCAGGGGGCGGTAGAGCAGGCAGGGACCGTTGGCAGCGTTTCGAGGGTTGATAATGTACATGTTGGTCACGGTGTCGCTGGCGCTGATCAAACGGTGTTTCGGCATCAGGGTAAGGGGGGAGACTGCGATGGGGTTGGCATTGCCAGGGGCAGACTCCATCCATGTGCAGATGGTTTTATAGCCTTGCTCGTCGATTCCGCCTGTTTGTTGGATTTTTTCTTCCAGCGCCTTGAGCGGCAACAACCAGCGTAATTGATCGCGATAAAAATTCGCCTGGCGTTGGGAGGTGGTGGCGTCGTCGATCAGCACTTTCTTGAGGTAGGAGGGGTAGGCACTGCCGACGTCAATGTTGGCCGCCACCTGGGTCAGAAATGCCGGTGTGAGCCAATCCGGAACTTGCACACCGTTTTTGAATGAAAGGGTCGCCATGTAGGGCGCTTCGTTTTCAAGCGCGAACTCGGCCAGTGTTTCAGTGTGTTGATCGTGCGGATTGGGCAGCGTGAAATTATCAACGGTAAAGCTGTTGACGTAGTGGATGCGTAAATCATCCCATGGCAACGACGCGGCACCCGCTGCATCTTCATCGGCAATGATCGCGTCGCACATCGCTTTATGAGCGTATTGGTTGATGGGCGGTATTTCGGTTCTGGCGGTCTTGTACTTGGGTTTTCGATACAGTTTTCCCAAGGCGGTGACATACCGCCGGTAATCGTCGATGTCGTTGGCCGGGGCATCGCGCAGCCAGTCCGGTATTGCGGCATCGAGTTGTTGGTATCGAGATTTTTCACGGGCATCCAGTCCTTTTTCGGGACCGGGCACTTCTGCGTAGGCCTCGGCATTTTTCAGTGCGTCAATGCTGTCTATCTGCGAAGACACAAGGGCCCAGGCCATATGGTCGAGTACGTTGCCGTCGGGCTCGAACAATCGCCATTCCAGAGAGCTTCCTTTCGGTACCGGATCGAGCCGCTCAGGAAGAGAGCTTCCGAGTGCGTCCATAGAACTGAAGGATTCATAGCCACGGTCGATCGTGTACAGGGTGATGAGCTGGCGTTTGAGGTACGTTGCCTTGATCACAAGTGCGCCGCCGACCAGGAGGTGCCTGGATGTGCCATTTTCGACGATGTCGATATCGATCAGGCAGGCCTGAATAGTCGAAAAGCCGGCCTTTACGTTTTTGCGCGTGACTCTGTCCGGGTCGACAAAAATCTCCCGTGCCATGGCGCATTCGTCTGCATCCCAGCCCTTCGCCTGGTTCACATCCAGTACTTTTCGCAGAGATTCGGAAAGCTTCTGCCAGCGTGGCATTTCGTGCACTTTCTCATTCCAGAAGTCCAGCTGACGCTCCTGGAACTCGATGAACAACAGGGCGACTGCCTCGTTGAGTATCTGGGCGATTTCCTCGATGTCTACCGAGAGTTGGACCGGGTTATCAACCTGCGGCTCGACGGTTAGAAAGTGCTCTCCTTCGAGGTAGTCGGCGGTTGTTCCACCGAGCGCGTGCCGAACAAGCGCGAGGTTCAGCGTTTCGTAAGTGATCGGCCCGCGTTCTATTTCATCGTTGATCACTTGCCACTGTGGGCTGCCGACTTGCGCTGTGTTGGGGTCTATATCCAGGTCGGAGTATTTTTCTTTGAGCATTTGACGCAGCAAGGTCGAAGCGACTTCATGGAGCGTGGGGCCATGGCTGATCTGGTTGATCAGATTGCTTTTTTCCACCAGGGGGTCGGCGCTGCGGCTATCGATGGTTTTGTTCGTCATTGTTGTTTCCTTCGGTGCTGGTATCAGGAAGAACGTGTCAATCCTGGCGAGGGCATCGAAGGTAAGAGGGTGTGAATCCGGGAGGTGGTAAGTAATTATCGCCCTCGAAAAAAACCCGCGGATACGCGCGGGTTTTCAGGCGGCAGCGGCAATGGCTGCCTCGGTGATGTTTCTCGCGGTTGTCAGGTCCCGGATTTGATCTTTGTCCAGGCACGAGTCCGCGCACGTTCTGCATCGCGCGGTAACGGTTGAAGGGTGTAAAGCGTTTCCATGGCGGCGTCGGTCGGGTACAGGTTCGGGTTGTTTCGAATAGCCGGGTCGACCAGTTGCGTAGCGTCCTTGTTAGGGTTCGGGTAGCCAACGAAGTCGCTGACCGGCGCGATCACTTGCGGTTGCAGCAAGTAGTTGATGAAGGTGTAGGCATCCTCAGTGTTCTTCGCGCCTTTGGGAATGGCGAGCATGTCGAACCAGATCGGCGCGCCTTCTTTTGGCAGGCGCATGTCGACGGTCACACCGTTTTTGGCTTCCTTGGCGCGGTTGGCGGCCTGGGAGAAGCTGCCGGAGTAACCGACAGCGACGCAGATGTCTCCATTAGCGATGTCGGCCATGTACTTGGAGGAGTGGAAGTAAGTGATGTACGGACGGATTTTCATCAGCAACGCTTCAGCCTTGGCGTAATCCGCCGGCTTCTTGCTGTTGGGGTCCAGACCGAGATGCTGCAGGGCCAGCGGCAGGATCTCCGACGGCGAATCGAGCAGGGCGACGCCGCACTGCTTGAGCTTGCTGATGTTTTCTTCCTTGAAGATCAGGTCCCAGCTGTCGACCGGTGCGTTATCACCCAGCGCGGCTTTGATCTTGTCCGGGTTGAAGCCGATCAGGATAGTGCCGTACATGTACGGCACGGCGAACTTGTTGCCCGGGTCGTTGGCTTCGATCAGCTTCATCAGCTTGGGATCGAGGTGATTCCAGTTCGGCAGTTTGCTTCGGTCCAGCGGCTGGAACACCCCCGCTTCAATCTGCTTGGCCAGGAACACGTTGGAAGGCACCACGACGTCATAGCCGGAGTTGCCCGTCAGCAACTTGGCTTCCAGGGCTTCGTTGGTATCGAAGATGTCGTAGACCAGCTTGGTTTGCGTGTTCTGGGCCTTGAAGTCTTCCAGTGCCTTGGGGGTGATGTAGTCGAACCAGTTGTAGACGCGCAACGTTCGCTCTTCAGCGTGAACGGCACCGCTGAGCACCGAGGCGCACAGCATCGGGGCCATAAGGCGCTTGAGTCTGTTCATTGTTTTTATTCCTTATTGAGCGCTTTCAAAACCTTCGAGTACGTTCACGGCATTGATGCCGATTTCTTCGACGGCGTAACCACCTTCCATCACGAACAGTGTCGGCTTGCCCAGTTTGGCGATGCGCTCGCCCATGGCCAGATAGTCCGGGCTGTCGAGTTTGAACTGCGAAATGGGATCGTCCTTGAACGTGTCGACGCCCAGGGACACGACGACGATGTCCGCACCGTAGGTTTCGATCTCTTTGCACGCCTGCTCAAGCGCGGCACTCCAGCTGTCCCAACCACTGCCCGCCGGCAAAGGGTAATTGAAGTTGAAGCCTTCACCCGCGCCTTCGCCGAGTTCGTCCTCATAGCCGAGGAAGAACGGAAATTCGGCTTCCGGATGGCCGTGGATCGAGGTGAACAGCACGTCGCTGCGCTCGTAGAAAATCGATTGTGTGCCGTTGCCGTGGTGGTAGTCGACGTCGAGGATCGCGACTTTTTTGTGGCCCTGATCGAGAAACGCCTGGGCGGCGATGGCGGCGTTATTGAGGTAGCAATAACCGCCCATCAAGTCGCTGGCAGCATGGTGTCCCGGCGGGCGGCACAGGGCGAATGCACTGCGGGCGCCGCGCTGGATTTCTGCCTGTGCGGTCAATGCAACCTGGGCCGCGCTGTACGCTGCTTGCCAGGTGCCGGCGGTAATGGGGGCACCGCCGTCGAAGCTGTAATAACCCAGTTGGCCGTGCAGGCTGGTGGGTTTGATCGCACGCAAGGTCCGCGCTGGCCAGGTGTAGGGCAGCAGGTCGCCGTCGGTGTTGAATTCAGTCCAGCGTGCCCACGCGCCTTTGAAGAAGTCGAGGTAGTCGCGGCTGTGGATGCGCGCGATGGGGTCGAGGCCGAAATCTTTCGGCGCTTCTATGGGACCCAGTTGCTGGTGTTGCACCCGTTGCAAGACATGGTCGGCACGGGAGGGCATCTCGAAGCAGGGTTTGAGCTGCCCGTCGATCAGTTCACAACGGCCGTGGTGCAGATGGTGGTCATCCGAGTAGATCGTCAGCATTTCTTGTTCTCCGCAGGCTGATTCGGTTGAACACAGTTTTGCGGCGCAAGGCGTTTCGGAGAACGGCAGGAAAGGCCAAAAGGGGATTTATGTGGCCAAAATAGTTGACCGAAATTCGCCCCTATTTGAAGTAGCACCGCTTCAATCCAGAGCGCTCTGTCGCAGGTGAATTCGCCGCGATAACGTCACACAAAAGCTTTGCTCCTACAGGTTTTATGGCGTTTTCAAGGTCGGAACTGACTGGGCGCCACGCCGCTCCAGCGCACAAACGCATGGCGAAAGCTCGCGGTCTCGCTGAATCCAAGCGCTTCGGCGATCCGGTAGATCGGCAGCTGATCTTCACAGAGCATCAACTTGGCCTGCTCAAAGCGTAATTCATCGAGCAATTCCTGATAGCTGCACCCCAGATCCTTCAGATGCCGGCGCAAGGTGCGAGCTGAACAATTCATCTGTTGCGCCAGACCTTCAAGCCCCGGCGCCGCATTCAACTGCGCGCGCAGTAACTGCCGAATACGACCCAGCCATGCCTGGCGCCCGGTGAACTCGGTGTTTTGTTTGCGGCAGCGTTCGGCCATGGCCTGGTGAGTAATAACGTCTGCGAGCGGTAACGGTTCATCGAGCCAGCGCTTGTCGAACGCGAAGGCGTTGTCCCGGGCCTCGAAGTGCAGCGGGCAGTTGAAGTGCTCGGCGTAGGTCGCTTGATAGTCCGGTGCGGCGTGCTCGAAGCGAGTTGCCAGCAGAGGCAGCGAATGCCCGAGCAGGTCGTCGCAGATGACTTTCAGCGACACCAGGCAAAACTCGGCGTTGAACACGGCCAGCGCCGGATTCTCTCGGTAATCGGCGGCCACGAACCAGATACGCTCGCCGTCTTCTTCCAGGCTCAGTTCGAAAAGTGTTCCCAACAGCGCCGGATAACGCATGGCCAGACGTAACGCGTCACCGAAGGTGGCACTGGTGAGCAGTGCATAACCGAGCATGCCGTAGGAAGAAACGTGCATCCGACGTCCCAGTTCCAGGCCGATATCGCGCTTGAGCGCCACAGCGTTGGCGCACACTTGCATCTCTTGGTTGGTGGTGATGCGCGTGTCTGCCCGGTTCAGGTCCGCTGCACTGATACCGCTGCCCGCGAGCAGCGCTTCGCTGGACAGGCCTTGGCCCTTGAAGGCGTTGAGCACCAGAGAAACAGCATTGAGGGTGGTGAGGTGGGAGTGGAGCATTCGGTCGTCCGGCGTTGGTCAGGCTTGAAACTATGCAACATTTGCGCCCGTTTTATTGATCTCTAATAAGAGCACCCAATAAGGAGAAGTTTTTAATTATATAAATGCGCCTGTTGGTAGGATGTGGCTCCACGCCTATTTATTTTGAAGTATTTAAATTAATGAATCTACTGTCATAAGTGTCAGTTGTTCGTGTGATTGGTTGCCGTTGGTCAGATCTCACTTGTGGCTTATTAGAGTGTTGGTTTTTATGCGTATTTTATTTGACCCAATGAGAGACGAGAGCTAGCGTGAACTTGCAACGCACATTTATTCTTACTTTCAGTGGGATGATGAAAAATGGATTCGCAAAAAATTGTAAAAAAAGCAGGGCTTTTTGCAGGACAACTTAAAGTCACGATGGACAATCAGGAGTTTGTTTACTCGGCGTACGATATAAGTGGTAGCGGTACTATGATGGAGGCAGTCTTTAATAGAGTAGGGGAGCTTCCTTCTAAAAACGGTGTCCGGATTAGAACGTCAACGGAAAATTATGGGAAGGAAGTTATCATACCCAACGGATCGACATGGCTGATATTATTTGTCGAGGGCGTACCCTATACGTCGGCGACTGGGAGATTAACGTTTAATTATGACGAGGAGCGCTATTCGGCGCATGGTAGCTTTAACATTCAGATGCCAAGTGAAAGTCCGTACGTCAACCTGACGGATGGACTTTTCAGTATTGATCCGTTCTAGCGCTGACAATGTAACCCTCTTTTAAAGAGAGTTACATTGTCAGCGCTAGCCCACTAAAATTAGTACGATTCAGACTCTATACAGATCACCTCACAGATCCAGTTCAATCAATTGCCGCACTTCAGCGGTTTCGAGCCCCGCCCCCATCAGTGCATGCATCTTGCCGAACGCCGCTTCGCGGGTCATGCCGCCACCTGACAACACGCCGACACCACGCAACCGGCTGCCAGCCTCGTAGAGATCCAGCTCAACGCCGCCTTCATGGCACTGCGTTACCGCGACAACCACCACACCGTTGTCTCGCGCTCGCGAAAGCGCGGCGAGAAATGCCGGATTGTCGCTTGGCCCGGTACCGCTGCCATAGCACTCCAGCACCAGGCCCTGGATACCGCTGTTCAGCAAGCCATCCAGCTGCTCGGCGCCAATCCCGGGAAATAACGGCAGCACGGCAACGTTGGCCAGTTGTTTAGGCTGGTTGTAGTTGAGCTGCGGCGGCAGGGTGGTCGCTTTCGTTCCGCCACCCTGACGCGCCAGCAACTTGAACGGATGGCGCCCAAAACTGCGTACTTTCGCGCAACGGGTCGGGTCCAGCAGTTCGCCGTGGAAGTACAGGTGTACGCCCGGTGCCAAACCTTTCCCAAGGGCCACCAGCGCGCCGCTGAGGTTTTCCCAGGCATCGCTGTCCGTCACGCCAGCGGGCAGCATGGAACCAGTGAAAACGACGCGAGCGTGTAGGCCGAGCAATTGAAAACTCATGGCCGCGGCGCTGTAGGCGAGGGTGTCCGTGCCGTGAAGGATCAGCACGCTGTCGCAGCCTTGCACGTCAACAGCGTCGACGACCGCTTCGCGCAATTGCTGCCAGTAAGCCGGTGACATGTTCGCGCTGTCGATCAGCGGTGACATCTCGCGAAAGCGCCACTGCGGCACCACTAATTCAGGCTGGCTGTGCAGGTACTCGCGCATCCGCGCGTCGAAACCGGACGCCGGTGCCAGACCGTGTGCACTTGCTTGCATGCCGATGGTGCCACCGGTGTAGAGCACCATGACGTGCTGGGCGGCGGGGTAGGTCGAGGAATTCATGGGGACTCTCCGAGAACGATGACTTCCCTGTAGAAGTGAGCCACACAACCTCACTCCCACACGGTTTTGAGAACTTTAACCGATCAGCGTTGCGCTGCGGGTACGCCTTGCGGCTCAGCTTCTGCCTTCACAGCGGCTGCTGGCGGATTCGCTGGCCAGGCTTTCAGGTCCAGGTCCAGGTCCGGGAACTTGCTCGAATCAAATACCGGCGTCTTGATGCCGGCAGCACGCTGGTCATCGTAATCACGCAGGATGCGCATACCGACCTTGAACAGCAGGAACAGCGCGATCAGGTTGACGAAGGCGAGCATGGTCATGGTGATGTCGGCGAACGCGAACACGGTGCCGAGGTTCTCGATAGCGCCCCAGAAAATCAGCACCAGTACCAATGCGCGGTAGCCGATCAGCGCCTTGCGGTTTTCGCCGATCAAAAAGCGCAGGTTGCTCTCGCCCAGGTAGTAGTTGTAGAGGATCGAGGTGAACACGAACAACGCCAAGGCGACCGAGATGAACATGCGGCCCCAGTCACCGACCACGGCGGCCAGGGAGTTCTGGGTCAGGGCAATGCCGTCGCCTTCGAAGCCAGGGGTATAGAAGCCCGAGAGCAGGATCAGCAACGCGGTGCAGGTGCAGATCACGAAGGTATCGAGGAACACGCTGAACGCCTGAACCACGCCTTGCGCCACCGGGTGCTCGACGGACGCCACGGCAGCCACGTTAGGCGCACTGCCCAGACCGGCCTCGTTGGCGAACACGCCGCGCTTCACGCCCATCACAATCGCGCTGCCGATCAGGCCGCCGAAGGCTTGATCGAGACCGAAAGCGCTTTTGACGATGGTCATCAACATGCCTGGCACCTGATCGAATTGCAGCACGATCACGTAAATGGTCACGCCGATGTACACCAGGGTTTTCACCGGTACCAACAGGTCCGCGACCTTGGCGATGCGCTTGATGCCGCCGATGAACACCAGGCCCAACAGCACGGCCAGACCGATGCCGGTGTAAGTGGTGTCGAGGCCGAAGGCGTTGTTCAGCGAGTGAGTGACGGCGTGGGATTGCAGGCCGTTGAACGCGAAGCCGAAGGTGATCAGCAGCAGGAACGCCATGATCATGCCCAGCCAGCGTTTTTGCAGGCCGTGCTGGATGTAGTAAGACGGGCCGCCACGGTAGGTGCCGTCGGCGTCGCAGCGCTTGTAGAGCTGGCCGAGGGAGCATTCGAAGAAGCTGCTGGACATGCCGACCAGCGCGGTCACCCACATCCAGAACACCGCGCCCGGGCCGCCCAGGGTAACGGCGATGCCGACACCGGCGATGTTGCCTGCACCGACGCGACCCGCCAGGCTGAGCATCAGGGCCTGAAAGGAGCTGAGTTGGCCGGCGCTGCTTTTGAGGCTGTCGCGGAACACCGCGAACATGTGGAAAAAGTGACGCAATTGTACGAAACGCGAGCGGATCGTGAAGTAGCTACCGAGCCCGACAATGAGCACGATCAGTACTTTCCCTGAGAGGAAGTCGTTAATGACTTCGAGCATGGAGTATTCCTCGCTGTTTTTTATGTGGAGCAACATGCTGGGCGGAGCGGAAACATCGCGTTACACCGGATTGCGCGCGGCAAAACAGGCGAGGCGAAGGTTTCGTCCCGGTTCCAAATTGCGGGTTTGTTATTAGTTCGGGGTTCGCATGGGTGATGGCCTCGTTACCGACGACCGCTCACGCGAAGAGGGGCGGCACTATACCGATGAGTGCGGCGCCCGTCTGCACGGTTGTGGTGCAAGCGATAAAACGGGGTATTGCTTCTACAGAATTCGATAAAAAAAAGGGCCTGGGGAATAAATCCCCAAGCCCTCAAAAGGTGAGAGGTGTCTAGTCCCTCGACCTGGTGAGCAGTAACTAAAGCGTTGGTCAGGCCTTCAAAGGCACCAGACGCGGAGCAATCATGTTTTCCGGACGCAGGATGTCGGCGAGCATTTCGTCGTCGAGCAAGCCTTCTTCGCGCACCAGTTCCAGCACGCCGCGGCCGCTTTCGAGAGCGATGCGCGCGATACGGGTGGCGTTTTCATAGCCGATGTACGGGTTCAGCGCCGTCACCAGGCCGATCGAGTGCTCGACCAGTTCGCGGCAGCGCGCTTCGTTGGCGGTGATGCCGACGATGCAGTGCTCGCGCAGCATGTCCATGGCGCGTTGCAGCAGGCGGATCGAGTCGAAGATCTTGAACGCGATCAGCGGCTCCATCACGTTCAGTTGCAACTGGCCGCCTTCGGCTGCGATGGTCAGCGCCAAATCGTTACCGATGATCTGGAACGCTACCTGGTTCACGGCTTCCGGAATAACCGGGTTGACCTTGCCTGGCATGATCGAGCTGCCTGGCTGACGCGCTGGCAGGTTGATTTCGTTGATGCCGGTGCGTGGACCGCTGGACAGCAGGCGCAGGTCATTGCAGATCTTCGACAGTTTGACCGCAGTACGCTTGAGCATGCCGGAGAACAGTACGAAGGCGCCCATGTCCGACGTGGCTTCGATCAGGTCGGCCGCTGGAACCAGCGGTTGACCGCTGATCAGTGCCAGGCGCTGAACGGCCAGGTGCTGGTAACGCGGGTCGGCGTTGATGCCCGTACCGATGGCAGTGCCGCCCAGGTTCACTTCGGTCAGAAGCTCTGGTGCCAGTGTTTTCAGACGTGCGAGGTCTTCACCCAGGGTGGTGGCGAACGCGCGGAATTCCTGGCCCAGGGTCATCGGCACAGCGTCTTGCAGTTGGGTACGGCCCATCTTCAATACGTGGCTGAATTCTTCACCTTTGGCAGCGAACGCCTGGATCAGGCTGTCGAGGCTGGCGAGCAGGGCGTCGTGACCCAACAGCAGACCCAGACGGATCGCGGTCGGATAGGCGTCGTTGGTCGACTGCGCCATGTTCACGTCGTTATTCGGGTGCAGGTACTGGTATTCGCCCTTCTGGTGACCCATGGCCTCCAGCGCGATGTTGGCGATGACTTCGTTGGCATTCATGTTGGTCGAAGTGCCAGCGCCGCCTTGAATCATGTCCACCACGAACTCTTCGTGGAAATCGCCGCGGATCAGTCGTGCACAGGCTTCGCTGATGGCTGCGTGCTTGGCGTCGCTCAGGTGACCCAGCTCACGGTTGGCGTCAGCGGCGGCCTGTTTGACCATTGCCAGACCGACAACCAGTTTCGGGTAGTGCGAA
Source organism: Pseudomonas sp. TNT3 (assembly GCF_010095445.2). Lineage (GTDB taxonomy): Bacteria > Pseudomonadota > Gammaproteobacteria > Pseudomonadales > Pseudomonadaceae > Aquipseudomonas. Next base: position 157,714 of record NZ_WFGV02000002.1, on the reverse strand, counting down.
ATCGGAACGCCGGAGAGACGGAAGTTGTTCACCGCTCGCAGGGTCTGGATGCCGTAATACGCTTGAGCCGGTACTTCGAGTACGCCAAGCAGGTCTTTTTCTGTGCGGAAAGATGCAGCGGAGGACATGATAGAAATCATCTCGATATGGACCCGGTCTGTGCCGGAACACCGCAAATGCTAGGCTTGTAGAGAATTTTCGGCCAATGCCTTTAAACACTGCCCTATGCAAATTCGGCATAATGCCCGTGTGACGCCGTGATTGCGGCGAGCGTGTGACCTAATTTGGTGCGTGTCCGGGAGGGCGTGATGAATCTGGAAAGTAAATGGCTTGAGGACTTCAGCGCCCTGGCCGCGACGCGCAGCTTCTCCCAGGCTGCGGAGCGACGCTTTGTGACGCAGCCGGCGTTCAGTCGCCGCATTCGCAGCCTCGAGACGGCGCTCGGTCTGCAACTGGTCAACCGTTCGCGCACCCCTATCGAACTGACCGCGGCGGGGCAGCTGTTTCTGGTGACGGCGCGGACCGTGGTCGAACAACTCGGTGAAGTGTTGCGTCACCTGCATCATCTGGAGGGTGGGCAGGGCGAAGTGATGCAAGTGGCAGCTGCTCACTCGCTGGCGCTGGGCTTCTTTCCGCGCTGGATTGCTCAGTTGCGAAACGAAGGCCTGAACATCGCCACACGGCTGGTAGCAACCAACGTTGGCGACGCGGTGCACGCGCTGCGCGAAGGCGGCTGCGACTTGATGTTGGCGTTTTACGATCCGGATGCAGCGCTGCAAATGGATCCTGAGATTTTCCCGTCGCTGCACCTTGGGCATACCGAAATGCTGCCGGTATGCGCGGCGGATGCCGACGGTAAGCCGCTGTTCGATCTCGAAGGCGAGGCGAGTGTGCCGTTGCTGGCTTACAGCGCCGGTGCATTTTTGGGTCGTTCGGTGAACATGCTGCTGCGCCAGCGCGCGCTGCGTTTCACCACCATTTATGAAACGGCCATGGCGGACAGTCTGAAAAGCATGGCGCTGGAAGGCTTGGGCATTGCATGGGTTCCGCAACTCAGCGTGCGCGCCGAACTGGCGCGCGGTGAGCTGGTGGTCTGCGGCGGTGCGCAATGGCATGTGCCGCTGGAAATTCGTTTGTACCGCTGTGCACTGGTGCGCAAGGCGAATGTGCGGTTGCTGTGGCGCAAGCTTGAAGGGGGCGCGGCGCAAGGCACATAGCTGCGTTGTGTTCACCGGGCGCCAGGATCGCAGCCTTCGGCAGCTCCTGCGCCCATCTCTGCAGGAGCTGCCGAAGGCTGCGATCTTTTGATCTTTTTGGCTGACCTTAAAGTCAGTAAAACTGGCACTTTGCGCCGTATGACAGATGGTCGTAACAGGGGCTGTTTATCTGCTCCATTGAGGTATACTGCGCGGCCTTCGGCCGGCTTGACTGGCCATTTTTCGTACAATTGAGCCACGCATATTATGCGTGGCTCGTTGTTTTTGACGCGCCTGCGGGCGCCCAGAGAGAAGAGGCACGACGATGAGTGCACTGGTTGGCGTGATCATGGGCTCCAAGTCCGATTGGTCCACCCTTAGCCACACCGCCGATATGCTGGAAAAGCTCGGCATTCCTTACGAGGTGAAAGTGGTCTCTGCCCACCGCACCCCGGATCTGCTGTTCCAGTATGCCGAAGAGGCCGAGGCGCGTGGCATCGAGGTGATTATCGCCGGTGCCGGCGGCGCGGCCCACTTGCCGGGCATGTGTGCGGCCAAAACCCACCTGCCGGTGCTCGGCGTGCCGGTGCAGTCGTCGATGCTGTCGGGCGTCGATTCCCTGCTCTCTATTGTGCAGATGCCCGCGGGCATTCCGGTTGCCACCCTGGCCATCGGCAAGGCTGGCGCGATCAACGCCGCATTGCTGTCGGCGAGTATCCTGGGCGCCAAGCATCCGCAATTCCATGCGGTGTTGAAAACATTCCGTGCTGAGCAGACAGACAGCGTCCTGGAAAATCCAGACCCACGCATCGCCTGAGGTTGTTGACGATGAAAATCGGTGTAATCGGTGGCGGCCAGTTGGGTCGCATGTTGGCGCTGGCGGGCACTCCGCTGGGCATGAACTTCGCTTTCCTTGATCCGGCGCCGGATGCTTGTGCCGCCGCGTTGGGCGAACACCTGCGGGCCGATTACGGCGATCAGGACCACCTGCGTCAGCTGGCCGATGAAGTCGATTTGGTGACTTTCGAGTTCGAAAGTGTGCCGGCCGAAACCGTGGCATTCCTGTCGCAATTCGTTCCGGTTTACCCGAGCGCCGAAGCCCTGCGCATTGCCCGCGATCGCTGGTTCGAGAAGAGCATGTTCAAGGACCTGGGGATACCGACCCCGGCGTTCGCTGACATTCAGTCGCAAGCCGATCTGGACGCCGCCGTGGCTTCGATCGGTCTGCCGGCCGTGTTGAAAACCCGCACCTTGGGTTACGACGGCAAGGGTCAGAAAGTCCTGCGCACACCTGAAGATGTGGTCGGTACGTTTGCCGAGCTGGGCAGCGTTGCCTGTCTGCTGGAAGGATTTGTACCGTTCACTGGTGAAGTCTCTCTGATCGCCGTGCGTGCTCGCGATGGTGAAACGAAGTTCTATCCACTGGTTCACAACACCCACGACAGCGGCATCCTGAAGCTGTCCGTGGCCAGCACCGACCACCCGTTGCAAGCCTTGGCTGAAGACTACTCCAGCCGCGTGCTCAAGCAGCTGGACTACGTTGGCGTGATGGCATTCGAATTCTTTGAAGTCGACGGTGGCCTCAAGGCCAACGAAATCGCCCCGCGGGTCCACAACTCCGGACACTGGACCACCGAAGGCGCCGAGTGCAGCCAGTTTGAAAACCACTTGCGGGCCGTTGCCGGTCTGCCGCTGGGTTCGACGGCCAAGGTCGGCGAGAGCGCAATGCTCAACTTCATCGGCGTCGTTCCACCGGTAGAGAAAGTGATCGCGATTGCCGATTGCCATCTGCACCACTATGGCAAGGCGTTCAAGCTGGGTCGCAAGGTCGGTCACGCCAACCTGCGCTGCGCCGACAAAGCCACGCTGGAGCAGCAGATCATCAAGGTCCAGGCGCTCATTGCTGAATAGTTTCATCTGACGGCGGCGGAACCATTCAAGGACCGCCGTTCTCTCATGGCAGTATGCAAAAGTCTGACTAGGCTTTAGTCACTTACTCAGAGGGAAATGTCATGGGAATTATTGGAACCATCTTTATCGGCTTGATCGTCGGCCTGCTGGCCCGGTTTCTGAAACCAGGTGACGACAGCATGGGCTGGATTATGACCATCCTGCTCGGTATTGGCGGTTCGTTGGCGGCCACTTATGGCGGCCAGGCTTTGGGTATCTACCACGCTGGCGAAGGCGCAGGCTTCATTGGTGCGCTCGTGGGCGCCGTGGTGTTGCTGGTGATCTACGGCCTGATCAAAAAGAACTGATCCAGGCGACAAAGCCCTCTCGGCTGCGCAAGCCGGGAGGGCTAGAATGCTCGGCGATTCATTTATCCCCTCCTTTACCGAGCACGTTCATGCGCCGTCTTCTGTTGACCTTTCTTTTGCTGGGCACGGGCCTTGCCCACGGCAGCGAACTGCCGGAAACCGACTGGCTCGAACTGATGCCCAAGTCAGACCAGAAAGCCCTCGAGTCCATGCCCGATATCGATCACAACTCCCCCGAAGGCGATGGCACCTTTACTCAAAAGGGTGGCATGAAGCAGAGCAAAGGGTTGCCGGCGGTGATGTATTCCACCAAAACCGTGCCGTCGATGAACGACAAGAACATCCGTATTGGCGGTTACCCGGTACCTTTGGAAAGCGACGCGAAGGGGCGCAGCACGCTGTTCTTCCTCGTGCCATACCCTGGCGCCTGCATTCACGTGCCGCCGCCACCGCCTAATCAGTTGGTGCTGGTGAGGTATCCGAAGGGCTTGAAGCTGGACGATATCTACACGCCGCTGTGGGTGACCGGAACATTGAAGGTGGAGAAGGTCAACAACGACCTGGCCGACGCGGCGTATGCGCTGGATGCGGCGAAGGTGCGGGTGGTGCAGGAATCGGATTTGTAATTCAGGTTTGCTTAAAAGATCGCAGCCTCGTTTCACTCGACAGCTCCTACGCCGATATCAGTAGGAGCTGTCGAGTGAAACGAGGCTGCGATCTTTTGATCTTAAAGCGGCTTGCTGCCGATGCTCACACCAAGTGTATGACTGGCCCCTGGCGCCAAAGCCACCACATCACCCATCACATTCGCCGTTTCAATGCACAGCATGCGCTGCCAGCCATCGTCAGCCATGTCGCTGAACGCCGCAGCGCGCTCGATCCAAGGATTCCAGATCACGGCAGTGCGTGAGCCGACGCTGGTCAATTCAATGCGCCGTTCCCAAGCCGGGTCGACGATGCTCAGCTGCGCCGGGGTGTCGAGGTAGATACGATCGGTCTCGCCGCTGAAGCGCAGGTCACCGGATTGGGTCACGGTTTTCCAGTCGTCCAGGGTCTCGATATAGCTCAACCCATCCAACCCTTCGACGTGCACATTGCGTACGTCGCTCACCGCGAAATAGCTATGCAGCGCCTGGCTGATGGTGACCGTTTCGGTTCCCTGGTTCTGGCTGGTCAGGTTGATGTACAGCTGATCATCCAGACGAATGCTCAGTTTCAGATCCACTTGATGCGGCCAGCCTGGCAATCCGCCTTCGGGGTAGGGCAGGAGGAATTCGACCTTCAGGCTTTCGCCCTCGGTTTCGATGCCGGCCAACTCCCAGTCCATTGCCCGCACCAGCCCATGAGCCGTGGGTTCTTCGTTGCTGACGCGCATCGCCTGAACGCTCTGAGGATTGCGCGCAAAATTGCCAAACCACGGCCAGCACACGGGAACACCGGCGCGGATGCTCTTGCCGGTCTTGAACACCGCCTCGTCGTTGAGCCAGATCACCGGCGGTTGGCCGGCCACCTGATAACTGAGGATGTGCGCACCTTGCTGGGCGACCAGCAATTCCGCCTGACCGTGGCGGATGCGCCAGCAGTTCAGTTCATCCAGTTTCATGGCTTCTACGTTGGGCGTGCTCATGGGGCAACTCTCGATCAGGAACAATGACTGCAATGGACCGCGAAACAGCCGCCGGGTTTAACGGGGCTATTGGTCAGCGGGCTCTTGGCGGAACCGAACGCGTGCGTCCGCTGCCATCGATCGCGACAAACACAAACACCGCTTCGGTCACTTTACGCCACTCGCTGGACAGCGGGTCGTCGCTCCAGACTTCGACCATCATCTGAATCGAGCTGCGGCCAATTTCCAGGGCCTGGGTATAGAAGGAGAGCTGAGCGCCCACGGCCACCGGCACCAGAAACGCCATGCGGTCGATTGCAACAGTCGCCACGCGGCCACCGGCAACCTTGCTGGCCATTGCGGTGCCAGCCAAATCCATCTGCGCCACCAGCCAGCCGCCGAAAATATCGCCAAAGCCGTTGGTTTCGCGTGGGAGTGCGGTGATTTGCAAGGCCAGGTCGCCTTGCGGGATTGGATCTTCTTGTTCGAGCTCTATCATGCCGGGGGTGCCTCTGACCCGTGACTCTTCATTGGTACTTCAGGTGAATAGCCGTCTCAGAAAAAACGATTCAGCCCCGAACATACTACGTTCGTCACGTTTTTCGTAAGGCGCCTAAAGGGAAACTCTGCGAAATCGCCTATGAACCCCGGCAGGCGTTTTCGCACAGCAACCCTTTCCAGCCATTGCAAGATTGCGAGTATATCGGTCGGTAGACTCCGAGACGACCGTCCGGTTCTCATTTTGACCGTCAAATATGCACATCTATGTGCTTTTTCGAACAATTTGTTATCGTGCCGAACCTGCCCAAGCCCTCGCCAGCGTTGTTGGGGTTGCAGATCCGACTATAAGAGAAGCCCTTGCCATGACCACAGCGCCTTCGAATATCGCGCAGCCCACACAATCCGCACGTCCGCTGACCCGCAACGACTACAAGACGTTATCGCTGTCCGCTCTGGGCGGTGCGCTGGAGTTCTACGACTTCATCATTTTCGTGTTCTTCGCCACGGTGGTGGGCAAGCTGTTTTTCCCCCCGGACATGCCCGAGTGGCTGCGTCTGATGCAAACCTTCGGCATCTTTGCTGCAGGCTACCTGGCGCGTCCGTTGGGCGGCATTGTGATGGCGCACTTCGGCGACCTGCTGGGTCGCAAGAAGATGTTCACCCTCAGTATCTTCATGATGGCCGTACCGACCCTGATCATGGGCTTGTTGCCGACTTACGCACAGATCGGCATGTGGGCGCCGATCCTGTTGTTGCTGATGCGGGTTATTCAAGGCGCTGCGATTGGCGGTGAAGTGCCGGGCGCATGGGTCTTCGTTTCCGAACACGTACCGCAACGACATATCGGCTATGCCTGCGGCACGCTGACCAGTGGGCTGACGGCGGGTATCCTGCTGGGCTCGTTGGTCGCCACGGCCATCAACAGCATCTATACCCCGGTGGAAGTCGCCGACTACGCCTGGCGGATCCCGTTCCTGCTGGGCGGTGTGTTCGGCCTTTTCTCGGTTTACCTGCGCCGTTGGTTGCACGAGACCCCGGTGTTCGCCGAGCTTCAATTGCGCAAAGCCCTGGCCGAAGAAGTGCCACTCAAGGCTGTATTGCGTGACCATCGCGGGGCGATCCTGATCTCCATGCTGCTGACCTGGTTGCTGTCTGCCGGCATCATCGTGGTCATCCTGATGACCCCTACAGTGCTGCAGACCGTCTACCACTTCGCGCCAACGACCGCGTTGCAGGCCAACAGTCTGGCCATTGTGTTCCTGAGCCTGGGTTGTGTCGCTTCAGGTGCGCTGGCTGACCGCTTTGGCGCGGGACGGGTGTTTGTGTTTGGCAGCGCTGCGCTACTGATCAGCTCGTGGACCTTCTATCACAGCCTGTTCAATCACCCTGACTGGCTGTTCCCGATGTATGCCTTGACCGGTCTGCTGGTGGGCACCATCGGCGCAGTGCCTTACGTGATGGTCAAAGCCTTTCCGGCGGTGGTGCGCTTCAGCGGACTGTCGTTCTCCTACAACCTGGCCTACGCCATTTTCGGTGGTTTGACGCCGATGGTGGTGACGTTGCTGCTCAAGGAAAGCCCGATGGGGCCCGCCTATTACGTCGCGATTATTTGTGGCGTCGGGATTTTGGTCGGTGGGTATCTTTGGAAGAAGGGGCGCTGAGCCCCGAAACTGTCTGTAGCTGTACCGGCCCTATCGCCAGCAGGCTGGCTCCCACATTGAAACGTATTCCAATGCGGGAGCCTGCCTGCTGGCGATCAAGGCGCATGAATTCCGATAAAACCATCGAATGATGGCCTTTCATCCAATTGTCATATTTCAGCCATAGAGTGTTCATACGACCTGCCGATACTTGGCCCCGACTTAACACACCCTATCTGCTAGGAGTAAGGCATGAAACTGAAGCGTTTGATGGCGGCAATGACTTTTGTCGCTGCTGGCGTTGCGACTGCCAACGCGGTTGCCGCTGTTGACCCTGCTATCCCGAGCTACACCAAGACCACTGGTGTGTCGGGCAACCTGTCCAGCGTCGGCTCCGATACCCTGGCCAACCTCATGACCCTCTGGGCTGAGAACTACAAAAAAGAATACCCGAACGTAAACATCCAGATTCAGGCCGCTGGCTCGTCTACCGCGCCACCTGCGCTGACCGAAGGCACCGCTAACCTGGGCCCGATGAGCCGCAAGATGAAGGACAACGAGCTGCAGGCCTTCGAAACCAAATACGGCTACAAGCCAACTGCCATTCCAGTTGCTGTGGACGCCTTGGCGGTGTTCGTGCACAAGGACAACCCGATCCAGCACATGACCATGGAGCAGGTCGACGCGATTTTCTCCTCGACTCGTCTGTGCGGCGCCAAAGCCGACGTGAAAACCTGGGGCGATCTGGGTGTGACGGGCGACCTGGCCAACAAGCCGGTTCAACTGTTCGGTCGTAACTCGGTATCGGGCACGTACGGCTACTTCAAGGAAGAAGCCTTGTGCAAAGGCGACTTCAAGCCAAACGTCAACGAACAGCCTGGCTCGGCTTCGGTCGTGCAGTCGATCAGCTCCTCGCTGAACGGCATCGGTTACTCGGGCATCGGCTACAAAACCGCTAGCGTGAAGACTGTTGCACTGGCCAAGAAAGGCAGCACTGACTTCATCGAAGACACCGAAGAAAACGCCCTGAACGGCAAGTACCCGCTGTCCCGCTTCCTCTACGTTTACGTCAACAAAGCCCCGAACAAGCCTCTGGCTCCGCTGGAAGCCGAGTTCGTGAAGCTGGTTCTGTCGAAACAGGGCCAGGAAGTGGTAGTGAAAGACGGTTACATCCCACTGCCAGCCAAAGTAGCTGCTAAAGCTCTGGCTGACCTGGGTCTGCAAGAAGGCGGCGCTGAAGTCGCAAAAAAGTAAAACCCTAGGCCCGGGGTACGCCCCGGACCTGTGTAGGAGCTGACGAGGGAACCGAGGCTGCGATCTTTTGATCTGGCTTTCAACTGCAAGATCAAAAGATCGCAGCCTCGGTTCCCTCGACAGCTCCTACAAATGCCGGCCGACGCCGGCCCCCAATTTTCCGATCCTCTACCAGCTCCCTGCTGGTGGCGGATTTGTCGCGTCACTGCACTGTCATCTTTCTGTCATACAGGATCGCTAGGGTGTGCGAATGAATGATCTGGCCAATTCCACAATGACTACAAATCCCCCCAAGCGAATTGATTTCAATACGCCTGAGCTGCAGCGCAAGCGCCGTATTCGCGCGCTTAAAGACCGTCTGACGCGTTGGTACGTCCTCGTTGGCGGCCTCGCCGTTCTCGGCGCGATCACGCTGATTTTCTTCTTTCTCGCCTACGTTGTTGCCCCGCTGTTCCAGGGAGCCGACCTGGACGTCAAGGACTCGATCACGCCCGCCTGGATGCAAGATGCCGGCAAGCCGTTGATGATCTCCCTGGAAGAACAGAATCAGGTCGCCATGCGGGTTTCCGACAAGGGGCAGGCGCTGTTCTTTGATATCGACAGTGGCGCAGAGCTCAAGCGCGTCGATTTGCCGGTTCCAGCGGGCAGCCAGGTCACCTCCATTGGCGAAGATCAGCCGGGTTCCCCCCTGGTCGCGGTAGGCTTTTCCAATGGCCAGGCCCTGGTATTCCGCCACACGTATAAAGTGTCGTACCCGGACGGCAAGAAGACTATCTCGCCAGCCATCGAATACCCGTATGGCGAAACGCCGATCGCACTCAACGAAGCGGGCGGGGCGCTGGAGCACGTCAGCCTCAACGCTACGGACTCGACCCTGATGCTGGTCGGTTCCACCGGTTCTCAGCTCAACGTTCTGTCGCTGACCAGCGAAGAAAACATGATGACCGGCGAAGTCACCAACGAGCAGAAGCGTATCGACCTGCCGCAGATGACCGAGACGGTAAAAAACATCTTCGTCGACCCGCGCCAACAGTGGCTGTACGTGATCAACGGTCGCGCTCAGGCCGACGTGTTCAGCCTGCGCGACAAGAGCCTCAATGGTCGCTACAAACTGCTTGAAGATGGTGAAGCGCAAATCACTGCCAGTACGCAACTGGTTGGCGGTATCTCGCTGATCCTCGGCGACTCCAAGGGTGGTCTGGCCCAGTGGTTCATGGCCCGTGATCCGGATGGCGAGCAGCGTCTGAAGCAGATTCGCACCTTCCAGATGGGCACCACGCCAATTGTTGAAATCACTGCCGAAGAGCGTCGCAAAGGGTTTATTGCACTCGATGCTTCCGGCAAGCTTGGCGTCTTCCACAGCACCGCCCACCGCACCTTGCTGGTGGATCAGGTGGTCGAAGGCCAAGGCATTTTCGGTCTGTCACCACGGGCCAACCGCGTGATCGTGGAAGCCGGCGGCAAGCTGCAACCGCTGTTGCTCGACAACCCGCACCCGGAAGTGTCGTGGAGCGCGTTGTGGAGCAAAGTCTGGTACGAGAACTACGACGAGGCTAAATACGTCTGGCAATCGACCGCAGCCAACACCGATTTCGAACCCAAACTGAGCCTCGCGCCACTGACGTTCGGCACCTTGAAAGCCGCGTTCTACGCCATGCTGCTGGCTGCGCCACTGGCCGTTGCGGCGGCCATCTACACTGCCTACTTCATGGCCCCGAGCCTGCGCCGCAAGGTCAAGCCGGTGATCGAGCTGATGGAAGCGATGCCGACGGTGATCCTCGGTTTCTTCGCCGGCCTATTCCTCGCGCCGTATGTGGAAGGGCATTTGCCGGGCATCTTCAGCCTGCTGATGCTGTTGCCGATCGGCATTCTGGTCGCCGGTTTCACCTTCAGCCGCCTACCTGAATCGATCCGCCTGAAAGTGCCGGATGGCTGGGAAAGCGCGATCCTGATCCCGGTGATCCTGTTTCTGGGCTGGTTGTCGTTGTACATGAGCCCGTACATGGAAAACTGGTTCTTCGGCGGCGACATGCGCATGTGGATCTCCCACGACCTGGGCATCACCTACGACCAGCGCAACGCACTGGTAGTAGGCCTGGCGATGGGCTTTGCGGTGATCCCGAACATCTACTCCATTGCCGAAGACGCCGTGTTCAGCGTGCCACGCGGCTTGACCCTGGGCTCCCTGGCCCTCGGCGCCACGCCTTGGCAGACCATGACTCGCGTGGTGATCCTCACCGCCAGCCCGGGTATTTTCTCGGCGCTGATGATCGGCATGGGTCGTGCGGTCGGTGAAACGATGATCGTGCTGATGGCCACCGGTAACACCCCGGTCATGGAAATGAACCTGTTCGAAGGTCTGCGCACCCTGGCTGCCAACGTCGCGGTGGAAATGCCCGAATCGGAAGTCGGCGGCAGCCACTACCGCGTGCTGTTCCTCTCGGCATTGGTGCTGCTGCTGTTCACCTTCGTCATGAACACCCTCGCGGAACTGATTCGTCAGCGTCTGCGCAAGAAATACTCGTCGCTTTAAGAAAGGTAGAAGTCTGTGAAACAGAACTCCCTGAACGGATGGTTCAAGAGCGGCGCCCCAGGCGTCTGGATCAGCGGTGGCGCGGTGTCCATCGCCGTCATCATGACCATTGGCTTGCTGGCAGTGATTGCCGTGCGTGGTCTGGGCCATTTCTGGCCGGCGGACCTGATCCACGCCAGCTACGACGTGCCGGGCCAGGCTAATCACCTGGTCATTGGCGAAGTGGTGCAGAAAGAAGAAGTCCCTCGCGAGCGCCTCAAAAGCGCTGGCCTGCCGGTGCCCGATCAGGGCCCGGAGTTCATGACCCGTGAGCTGATCAAGGTCGGCAACCGTGACCTGAACGGCAGCGACTTCACCTGGATTGTGGGTGAGTGGCTGACCAACCAGAAGACCCCACCGGAGTTGATGGCGATCGAGCGTCGCGAGTGGGGCAACTTCTACGGCTATCTGGTCAACGTTAAACAGGATGGCAAGGTCATCGCCGAAGGCGAAGCGGCGTGGCCGGAATTGCAGGCGCGTGTGGAGCGCGTCAACAAGCTGGCTGCCGAGCTCAAGACCCTGGAAAAATCCGACATTGGCGCCATCAACGCCGGGTTGGAACGCATCCGTCTGCATGGTCGCAAACTCGAGCTGGCGGGCACCCTTGATGCCACAGCGCAAGCTGATATGGATGGCGAGCGCGCAGAACTGAACGCCCGTTATCAGGACATTGAAGCGCGTCTGGCCGATCTGCATGCCCAATTCAATCGCGACAGCCTGACGGCCCGCGACGCCAACGGTAAAGAGATCGAAATAGGCATTGGCAAAGTGGTGCATGCCTACCAGCCGAACGCCATGGGGACCTTCACCAAGATTGGTTTCTACTTCAGCAAGGTCTGGGAGTTCCTGAGCGACGACCCGCGTGAGGCGAACACCGAAGGCGGGATCTTCCCGGCCATTTTCGGCACCGTGATGATGACCCTGATCATGGCGATGATCGTGACGCCATTCGGTGTGCTGGCGGCGGTTTACCTGCGTGAGTATGCAAAACAGAACGCCTTGACCCGGATTATCCGCATCGCGGTGAACAACCTGGCCGGTGTGCCTGCAATTGTTTACGGCGTGTTCGGTCTGGGTTTCTTCGTCTACGTACTGGGCGGTTCGGTTGACCGGTTGTTCTTCCCCGAAGCGTTGCCTGCGCCGACCTTTGGTACGCCGGGCCTGTTGTGGGCTTCCCTGACCCTGGCGCTGCTCGCGGTGCCGGTGGTGATCGTGGCCACGGAAGAAGGTCTGGCGCGGATCCCGCGGACCGTGCGCGAGGGCTCGCTGGCTCTCGGCGCGACCAAGGCCGAAACCTTGTGGAAGATCGTGCTGCCGATGGCCAGCCCGGCGATGATGACCGGCATGATCCTGGCCGTAGCTCGCGCCGCCGGTGAAGTGGCGCCGCTGATGCTGGTCGGTGTGGTGAAACTGGCACCGTCGCTGCCACTGGACGGCAACTACCCATACCTTCACCTTGACCAGAAGATCATGCACCTGGGCTTCCATATTTATGACGTCGGCTTCCAGAGCCCGAACGTTGAAGCGGCGCGACCGCTGGTGTACGCCACGGCGCTGCTGTTGGTGCTGGTGATCGCCACATTGAACCTGTCGGCCGTTTACATCCGTAACCACCTGCGCGAGAAGTACAAAGCGCTCGACAGCTAATACAAGTCCTGTGGGAGCGGGCTTGCCAGCGATGGCATCACCGCGGTGTTGATGGCGTACCGAGTCGCCTGCATCGCTGGCAAGCCAGCTCCCACAGTGACCGCGACAGGCAAAGAATTTGAGTAACCCGCTGGCTCCGTCGGCGGATCAACGAACCGAATTTGTTAGCACAGGGAGCCTCCCATGCAGCACGAAACACATACCCACGGCATCAACATGTCTGCCCTGGGCCGCGACAAGCAGAGCCTCAGCCTCGAGCAGGAAACTGTGGCCATCGAAGTCCCGGGCCTGAGCCTTTTTTACGGCGACAAACAAGCGCTGTTCGACGTCAGCATGAACATTCCGAAGCAGCGCGTGACCGCGTTCATCGGCCCGTCCGGCTGCGGCAAGTCCACGCTGCTGCGCACGTTCAACCGCATGAACGACCTGGTCGATGGCTGCCGAGTGGAAGGCGCGATCAACCTCTATGGCAACAACATCTACCGCAAGGGCGAAGACGTGGCCGAGCTGCGTCGTCGTGTCGGGATGGTGTTCCAGAAGCCTAACCCTTTCCCGAAAACCATCTACGAAAACGTGGTTTACGGCCTGCGCATCCAGGGCATCAACAAAAAACGTGTACTCGACGAAGCCGTTGAGTGGGCCTTGAAAGGCGCGGCGCTGTGGGACGAGGTCAAAGACCGCCTGCACGAGTCGGCACTCGGCCTGTCTGGTGGCCAGCAGCAACGTCTGGTGATCGCCCGTACCATCGCCGTAGAGCCGGAAGTGTTGCTGCTCGATGAGCCGTGCTCGGCACTCGACCCGATCTCCACACTGAAAGTTGAAGAGCTCATCTACGAACTGAAATCGAAATTCACCATCGTCATCGTGACCCACAACATGCAGCAAGCCGCGCGGGTTTCCGATTACACGGCGTTCATGTACATGGGCAAACTGGTGGAATTCGGCGACACCGATACGTTGTTCACCAATCCGGCGAAGAAGCAGACCGAAGATTACATCACCGGTCGTTACGGCTAGCAGATGGTGGTTTGCTCACTTAACTGACGCTGCGGTCCACCGCACCTTACCGGACGCTCCAAGGACGCCAACATGATTAGTAAAGAAGGCCTTACCCATCACATTTCCGCCCAGTTCAACGCCGAACTCGAGGAAGTGCGCAGCCACCTTCTGGCCATGGGCGGCCTGGTGGAAAAGCAGGTCAACGACGCGGTCACCGCGCTGATCGAGGCCGACTCCGGCCTGGCCCAGCAGGTTCGCGAGATCGACGACCAGATCAACCAGATGGAACGCAATATCGACGAAGAATGCCTGCGCATTCTGGCCCGTCGTCAGCCGGCGGCCTCCGACTTGCGGTTGATCATCAGCATCTCCAAATCGGTGATCGACCTGGAGCGCATCGGCGACGAGGCGACCAAAATCGCCCGTCGGGCGATTCAGCTGTGCGAAGAAGGCGAAGCGCCACGCGGATACGTCGAAGTGCGTCATATCGGCGACCAGGTGCGCAACATGGTTCGCGATGCCCTGGACGCTTTTGCCCGTTTCGACGCCGATCTGGCGTTGTCGGTGGCCCAGTACGACAAGATCATCGACCGCGAATACAAGACCGCGCTGCGTGAACTGGCGACCTACATGATGGAAGACCCGCGCTCTATCTCGCGCGTCTTGAGCATTATCTGGGTACTGCGTTCGCTGGAGCGGATTGGCGATCACGCGCGCAACATTTCCGAGCTGGTGATTTACCTGGTTCGCGGGACCGACGTGCGGCACCTGGGCCTGAAGCGCATGAAGGAAGAAGTTGAAGGCACAAGTGCTGAAACCGCTAATGTTCCGGGCAAAGTTGACGATAAGTAAGTTTGCCCAAGAGAAACGCCCGGCCTTTTGGTCGGGCGTTTTTGTTTGTGGCCCATGCATTCGACAACAGCACCCGTGAACGAAAAGTCCCGGCGTGACTGAGGGTTTTGGCAATATGCCATCAGCAATGCGCTACGCTTGCCGGGGTTTTGAAGGGGTGATGGATGAGTAAGGTCAGTGTGTTGGTCGTGGACGATGCGTCATTCATTCGTGACCTGGTGAGAAAGTGCCTGCGTAACTATTTTCCGGGCATTCGGATCGAAGATGCGATCAACGGCAAGAAAGCGCAGACCTTGCTGACAAAAGAAGTGTTTGACCTGGTGCTGTGCGACTGGGAAATGCCGGAAATGTCAGGTCTGGAGCTGCTGACCTGGTGCCGCGAGCAGGACAATCTCAAGACCATGCCTTTTGTGATGGTGACCAGTCGCGGCGACAAAGAGAACGTCATCCAGGCGATCCAGGCCGGTGTTTCCGGCTACGTCAGCAAGCCTTTCAACAACGAGCAGTTGCTCACCAAGGTCAAGCAGGCGTTGAACAAGGTCGGCAAGCTCGACGCTTTGATGAACAGCGCCCCGGTGAAAGTGAACTCGGCCTTCGGTAACGACTCCCTGAACGCCTTGACCGGCGGCCAGGCCACCGTGGTCACTACCTCGCCCGCGCCGGCACCGTCACGTGGTCTGCTGAACACTCCGCCAGTCAAGGTCAGCGCCGGGGCAGCCATCACGTCCGGTCGAGGCCAAGGCCAGTTGCGTCTGTCGAGTGGTACTCAGCAATGCGTGATCAAGGCCTTGAGCCTCAAGGAAGCGCTACTGGTAGTGAAGCGTACCGATGCGTTGCCGCAAGTGCTCGACAGCGCCGTGCTCGACCTGGAGCAGGGTGACAATGCCGAAGTCGCCCGCCTGAACGGCTACCTGCATGCCATCGTCGCCTACGAGCCCAAGCCTGACAGCGAATGGTTGCAGCTGACCTTCCGTTTTGTGGATCAGGACGCGCAGAAGCTTGACTACATTTCCCGATTGATTGCTCGGGGTACGGTGCAGAAGCATTTCATTCCGGGTGCATAGGTATCTCGTTGCCTGATAGACCTCTTCGCGAACAGGTCGCGAAGAGGTCTCATATTCACCACCTATCCCCTGAACGGCCGAACTTGAAACATCTGCCACCTCCACGGGTCCATTGCAGCTGCTAGGCTCCTCCCCAGGCCTTCCTCGATAGAACCCTTGCCTATGCTCGCGCGCCTGATTTTTCTCTGTGGTCTTTTCATGGCCTCTACCTCGGCTGTGGCCATGACGATCTACAAATCCAAAGACGCGAACGGCGTGGTCTCCTACAGCGACCGCCCCACGAAGGGCTCACAAGTCTTCGTTTTCCGCGATCGCATGGTCGAGAACCTTGGGGGACAGGTGTACCTGGACATCAAGAAACAGAAGGGCGCCGACAGCGTCTTCGTGCGCAATGACCTCTATGCCCCGGTGGAGATCGAGCTGAGTTTCGCTGGCCTGAAAAACGTCAGCGGCGCGCCAAGCCGACCGATTCGCCGGGTGATGCCGGCACGCAGCAACATTCGCCTGGCGCTGCTGACGGCCACTCGGGCAGGAAGGCCGCTGGCGTATACCCCGAAATTCGAATACTCCCTGGGCGATCCCTCAGGCGCTGCCATGGCCTACCGATACCCGTTGCCGTGGCGTGGTGGCCCGTTTCGCCTGAGTCAGGGTGCCAATGGCCAATACAGCCATTTCGGCCCGAAGAACCGCTACGCCATCGACATCGCCATGCCTGAGGGCACGCCGATCATTGCGGCCAGGGGCGGAGTGGTGGTGAAAACCGAGAATAGGCAGACCGGCCGTGGCACCGATCCTTCCGGCAATTTTGTGCGCGTGCTGCACGATGACGGGACGATGGGCGTGTACTTGCACCTTATGCAGGGCTCGGTGAGCGTTCGGGAGGGCCAGCGTGTGGCGGTTGGCAGCGCGCTGGCGCTGTCAGGCAATACCGGCAACAGCAGCGGGCCGCACCTGCATTTCGTGGTGCAGCGCAATACCGGACTGGGGCTGGTGTCGATTCCGTACCAGTTCAGTCAGCCGGTAGGAGCGTTGCCCAACTTTGCGTTGGGCAAACAATGAAAGTGGCAGAAGTCTATTGCGGTAAGGGGATTCATCTGTGATGAGATGATTCCTCTGTGGCGAGGGGATTTATCTGTGGCGAGGGGATTTATCCCCGTTGGACGGCGCAGCCGTCCCAATGCTTCTAAATACGAAGGGGCCGCTTCGCGACCCAACGGGGATAAATCCCCTCACCACAAAAGCCCAGCAGGCCCAGCAGGCCCAGCAGGACTAGCAGGCCCAGCAAGCCCGCATCAATCCAGCATCAACACCTTGGCCAGAACAATCTTCGGCCCTTTCATCTTCTTGATGATGATCCGCAGTCCTTCGACTTCCAGCACTTCTTCCTCTTCCGGCACCCGCTTCAGGCTGTCGTAGACCAGCCCGGCGAGGGTCTCGGCCTCAACGTGGTCCAGATCGATACCCAGCAGCCGTTCGACCTTGAACAGAGGCGTGTCACCACGCACCAGCAGCTTGCCCGGTTGATACGCGAGAATCCCGCGCTCAGCCTTGCGGTGTTCGTCCTGGATATCACCGACCAGCACTTCCAGCACGTCTTCCATGGTCAGGTAACCGATGATATTGCCGTCGGCTTCTTCAACCAGTGCAAAGTGCGAACCGCCTTTGCGGAACTGCTCCAACAGTTGCGAGAGCGGCATATGACGGGAAACGCGCTCCAGCGGACGGGTCAGTTCGGCCAGGTTGAACGACTCGGGAATATGGTCCAGCGCCGCGAGTTCCAGCAGCAGGTCCTTGATGTGCAGCAGGCCGACAAACTCCTGGCGATCGCTGTCGTACACCGGATAACGGCTGAACTTGTGACGACGGAACATCGCCAGGATTTCCTTCAGTGGCGCGTTGAACTCCAGCGTCACCAAGTCTTCCCGGGAGTTGGCCCAATCGACCACTTCCAGCTCGCCCATTTCCACTGCCGAGGCCAATACACGCATGCCTTGGTCACTAGGGTCCTGACCACGGCTTGAGTGCAGGATCAACTTCAGTTCTTCACGGCTGTAATGGTGCTCGTGATGCGGGCCGGGTTCACCCTGGCCAGCGATCCGCAGGATCGTATTGGCACTGGCGTTGAGCAGGTAGATGGCCGGATACATGGCCCAGTAGAACAGGTACAGCGGCACGGCGGTCCACAGCGACAGCAGCTCGGGCTTGCGGATGGCCCAGGATTTCGGAGCCAGTTCGCCAACCACGATGTGCAGGTACGAAATGACGAAGAAGGCAGCGAAGAACGACACGCCCTTGATCACTTCGGCCGACTGCACGCCGACGGCTTCCAGCAGCGGTTCGAGGATGTGTGCAAACGCCGGTTCACCGACCCAGCCGAGGCCGAGGGAGGCGAGGGTGATACCCAGCTGGCACGCCGAAAGGTACGCATCGAGCTGACTGTGAACGGTGCGCAGGATGTGCCCGCGCCAGCCGTTCTTCTCGGCGATGGCTTCAACCCGGGTCGAGCGCAATTTGACCATGGCGAATTCCGCCGCAACGAAAAAGCCGTTGAGCAAAACCAGGATCAGAGCAAAAAGAATCATGCCGAAATCGGCGAAGAGTGTCGCGAGGGTCAAGCCAGGGGATGGGTCCATGATGGAGTTTTGCGGGTTCCGTGTATTCGAAAGAAAGGAAAAATGTGTACCTGAAGCGCAGGCACAAGTCAGCCAATGTAGCGGCTGACTGGTTAATTGCATAGTGGCGCGTGCTGGCCGGTATCAGTCAGTGGTGCTGATGGCCAGGTTTTTGGTGACTTGGGCGGGCGCAAAATGGCAGGTGAACGTGCTGCCGTGGCCCGGTACGCTGCTGATTTCCATCCGTGCGCGGTGGCGCAATAGCACGTGTTTGACGATGGCCAGCCCGAGGCCGGTGCCGCCGGTGTTGGAGTTGCGGCTGGAGTCGACCCGGTAGAAGCGTTCGGTCAGGCGCGGCAGGTGCTTGCTGTCGATGCCCATGCCGGAGTCCTGCACGCTCAGGTGCGCACCTTGTTCATCACCCCACCAGCGGATGCGGATTTTGCCCTCGGCCGGGGTGTATTTCACCGCGTTGAACACCAGGTTGGAAAATGCACTGCGCAATTCGGCTTCGCTGCCCTTGAGCTGGATCGTCGGATCGGCTTCGAGGGTGATGTGATGATTTTTCTGATCGGACAGTTGCTGCGCGTCGCTCTTGATCGACTGCAGCAAGCCATCGATGGCCACGGGCTGGTTGTCCGAGGGGTAATCGGTGGCCTCCAGTTTGGCCAGCAGCAGCAAGTCATTGAGCAACGTCTGCATGCGTCCGCCTTGTTGCTGCATCTGCTGCAAGGCGCGGGTCCAGCGCGGGTTCACTTCCTCGACGTTATCGAGCAGGGTTTCCAGGTAGCCGCAAATCACCGTCAGCGGTGTGCGCAACTCGTGGGAAACGTTGGCGATAAAGTCTTTGCGCATCTGTTCCAGCTGATGGATGCGCGTCACGTCGCGTACCAGCATCAAATGCTCGTTGTTGCCGTAGCGAGTGATGTACAGCTGAATGCGCAGGCGGTCATTGATCGGCGAAGGGATCTCCAGCGGCTCGGCGTAGCTGTCCTGCTCGAAGTATTCCTTGAAGCGTGGATGGCGCACCAGGTTGGTCACGGGCTGACCGCTGTCCTGGGGTGTCTTGAGACCTAGCAGGGTTTCCGCCGCGCGGTTCCACCATTCGAGGTTGCCGTCGGTGTCGAGCATGATCACGGCATCTTTAAGGGCGGCGGTAGACTCCTGAACCCGGTCGATTACTGCCTGCAGACGTCCACGAACACGTTGGTCGCGGCGTTGCAGGTGGTAGATGCTGTCGAAGACTTCACCCCACAAACCATAGCCGTCCGGCGGTGCCTCATCGGGTTTGTGCAGGCGCAACCACTCGTGCAGACGCAGCAATTGCTTGAGCGTCCAGGCCAGGTAAAGGCCCAGGCCTGCGGCGAGACTCCAGCCGTAATAGCCGGTAATCAGGCCAATCACCAGGCAGGCGGTGACCAGTAGCAGCATGTGGCGAATCAGGGTGCCATGCCAGTTTTGGTTCACTTGAAGCGCGTCCTTGTCAGCTTGTCGGGCGGGAAAAGTCCGGGTCAGGCCTTGGTAGAGAACCGGTAGCCGGTGCCGCGCACGGTTTGTACCAGATTTTCGTAAGCATCACCCAAGGCTTTGCGCAGACGACGGATGTGCACATCGACCGTGCGCTCTTCGACATACACATTGCCACCCCACACCTGATCCAGTAGTTGGCCACGGGTGTAGGCGCGCTCCTGGTGGGTCATGAAAAATTGCAGCAAGCGGTATTCGGTCGGGCCCATTTCGGCAGGTTTGCCGTCAATGGTGACACGGTGGCTGATCGGGTCCAGCAGCAGTCCGCCGACTTCGATCGGCGATTCGCCGTCCGTCGGCCCTGCACGCCGCAGCACGGCCTTGAGGCGCGCCACCAGCTCGCGGGGAGAAAAGGGTTTGGTGATGTAGTCATCGGCGCCGACTTCAAGACCCTGGATCTTGTTGTCTTCCTCGCCCTTGGCCGTGAGCATGATGATCGGGATGTCCCCGGTCAGCTCATCGCGCTTGAGGCGGCGGGCCAGTTCGATGCCGGACGTACCGGGCAACATCCAGTCGAGCAGGATCAGGTCCGGTTTGCGGTCGACGATAATGGCATGGGCCTGCTGGGAGTTCTCAGCCTCCAGGCAGTCATAGCCGGCCATTTCCAACGCAACGGCGATCATTTCGCGAATGGGCGCTTCGTCGTCGACGATCAGAATGCTCCTGCCAACCATGCCTTTAATCCTCTTGTCATTTAACTGTCTTGCGCCGCATTAGATAACGGAATTATTGCAGTCGTGTGACAGTATTTTAGTCGCCCTGCGATTGTCATGAACCTGAACTAAGCTCTAAGTCCGAACCCTGACAACCACAAAAGAAGGTTTCCATGACTCAGTACACGCTATCCCTTAAAGCCCTGATGCTGGCAGCCGCCCTGGTTTTGCCATCGATGGCCTTCGCGGCTGAGCCTGCGATGATGAAAGGCGACACGATGGTCGACCATAAAGGTATGACCTTGTACACCTTCGACAAGGACACGGGCGGCAAGTCTGTGTGCACCGGTCAGTGCGCGGAGAACTGGCCACCGTTGAAGGCGCAAGCGGATGCCAAGGCTGAAGGTGACTGGACCATCGTCAAGCGTGACGACGGCACGATGCAGTGGGCCTACAAGGGCAAACCGCTGTACTACTTCATGAAGGACAAGGCGCCGGGTGACAAGACGGGCGACAAAATGAAGGACGTCTGGCACGTCATCACCAACAGCGGACCGAAAATGTAATCCAGCAACACGGTAATCCTGTAGCAGTTGGCGAAGCCTGCGTTCGGCTGCTCTGTGGCGAGGGGATTCATCCCCGTTCGGCTGCGCAGCAGTCGTAAAGATGGGGCCGCTGCGCGACCCAACGGGGATGAATCCCCTCGCCACAATGGAGCCAACGCAGGCTGCGCCAGCTGCTACATGAAGCGAATCAACGCAACGCGTAATCCAGCACGATCCCCACGAAAATTGCCAACCCTGCCCAGTGGTTGTGCAAAAACGCCTTGAAGCAACGTATCCGGTCCTTGCCACGGGTGTACCAGAACTCCCACGCAAAACAACCCGCCGCCGCCAGCAACCCGAGGTGAAACCAGCCTCCGAGTTCGAATGTCGACCCGGCCAGCAACAGGCAACCCAGCGCCAGACCCTGCAGCGTCAGAATGATCACCCGATCCGCTTCACCAAACAGAATCGCTGTCGATTTCACGCCGATTTTCAGGTCGTCATCCCGATCAGTCATTGCGTAATAGGTGTCGTAACCCACGGTCCACAGCAGGTTGGCGATCCACAGCAACCACGCTGCCGCCGGCAGCTCCCCGGTTTCGGCGGTGAACGCCATAGGCATTCCCCAGGAAAACGCCGCACCCAGCACCACTTGCGGGTAATAGGTGTAGCGCTTCATGAACGGATAACTGAGGGCCAGCGCCAGGCCACCGAACGACAGCCAGACCGTCGTTGCGTTGGTGCACAACACCAGCAGGAAGCTCACGCCCATCAGCAACGCAAAAAACACCAAGGCTTCTTTCGAGCTGATCTTGCCGCTGACCAAGGGCCGCTGTTCCGTGCGTTTCACATGACCGTCGACCTTGCGATCTGCCCAGTCATTGATCACGCACCCACCGGCACGAGTCAGCACGACGCCAAGAACAAAGATCACAATGTTGGCAAGCGAAGGCGAACCCTTGCCAGCGATCCACAGCGCCCACAGCGTCGGCCAGAGCAGCAGATAAATGCCGATCGGTTTGTCCATGCGGGTCAGCTGAATGAAATCCCACGCCCGCGGGTTTACGCGATTCAGGGACTTGAGCAGGCTCTGATACATCAGCAATTCTCCGGATGGGCGCGGGCGGCCGTCCATAAAGTCGGCAGGAAAATCTCGGCCACCAGCACGCTCAGGGCGCCACGGTCGAAGCGCGAGCGACGGCCCCACAGCTCCGGCGCCCGACACGCCGCCGGCAACCAATGCTCTGGATAGTGACAAACCTCAATGGCGCGGCGCTGGAAGGCGTGATCGCAAAACAGCAACTCCCCCAAAGAGCGGCTGCCCAGTTCGTCCATGTGCAACCCGTCGCCCTGCAACGCACTGCGCGCCGCAACGCTACGGGCAAATACCCAGGCCTCGCCGTGCCCGCGCAAGTACACCTCGCGCACCCAGCCTTCGCTGCCTTCAGCGAGGTCCAGTGCGACACATTCGTCGTCACGCAGCGGTTGCCAGCCTTCGAACAAAGGCGAGACGCTGAACCGGTCATTCGACAGACGGATCAACCGTCGGGTCAGCGAACCTTCATCGAACAACCAGTCGAGGGTAGACGTGTCGGGGAGGGGCGTCAGTTGGCTTTGAGAGCGCCAGGACGGGGCCGGGCAGGGGGATTTTGAGTGCGGCACAGTGAGTCATTATTGGCAGCAAATGAGGCGGCGAGCTTACCATGTCAGTCGGCGATTTTGATTGATCCGGCATGGCGTTGCGTCGAACAGGCTTGCATCTGCCGGGCTCGATCAGTACAAAACGCCCTGAGCCGGACGGCAGCGCTTCAACCATTGACCGTTCGCGCCGGTAAAAGCCTGAATCCTGAGGAAGTATCTGAATGAAAAAGTGGCAATGTGTGGTCTGCGGCCTGATTTATAACGAAGCCGACGGCTGGCCGGACGACGGCATTGCGCCGGGCACCCTGTGGCAGGACGTGCCGGAAGACTGGCTGTGCCCGGACTGCGGCGTCGGCAAGATGGATTTCGAAATGATTGAAATCAACTAAGCAAACAGAGGAGTAAGGAATGAACGCACCTGTCGTGATCGTTGGCACTGGCCTGGCTGGTTACAACCTGGCTCGAGAGTTTCGCAAACTCGATGGCGAAACCCCGCTGCTGCTGATTACCGCAGATGATGGTCGCTCCTACTCCAAACCGATGCTGTCCACCGGCTTCGGCAAGAATAAAGACGCTGACGGCCTGAGCATGGCCGAGCCCGGTGCCATGGCCGAGCAACTGAAGGCCGAAGTGCGCACCCACACGCGGATCAGCGGCATCGATCCAGGCCACAAGGGTTTGTGGATCGGCGAAGAGTCGGTGATCTACCGTGATCTGGTCCTGGCGTGGGGGGCTGAAACCGTGCGCGTGCCCATCGAAGGCGATGCGGCTGACAGCGTGTTTCCGATCAACGATCTGGAAGACTACGCGCGCTTTCGCGCAGCAGCGGCCGGCAAACGCCGCGTGTTGTTGCTCGGCGCCGGGCTGATCGGCTGCGAATTTGCCAACGACCTGATGCTCGGCGGCTACGAGGTGCAACTGGTTGCACCTTGCGAACAAGTCATGCCAACCCTGTTGCACCCGGCAGCCGCCGCAGCGGTTCAGGCCGGGCTGGAAAGCCTCGGTGCACGCTTCCACCTCGGCCCGGTGCTCAATCGCCTGCAACGGGTAGCTGACGGGCTGGAAGCGCATCTGTCCGACGGTCAGGTCATCGCGTGTGACGTCGTGGTATCGGCCATCGGCTTGCGCCCGCGCATCGATCTGGCCGCCGCTGCCGGTGTGCAGGTCAACCGTGGCGTCGTGGTCGACCGTCACCTGAAAACCTCCCACGCCAACATCTACGCGTTGGGTGATTGTGCCGAGGTCGACGGATTGAATCTGCTGTACGTCATGCCGCTCATGAGTTGCGCCAGAGCACTGGCCCAAACCCTCGCCGGCAACCCTACCGTGGTGAACTACGGCGCGATGCCGATTACCGTTAAAACGCCGGTCTGCCCCTTGGTCGTTTCCCCTCCACCACGCGGTCAGGAAGGCGTCTGGACCGTGGAAGGGCAGGGCGCGGACATCAAGGCATTGTGCCGCGATGCCGACGGCAAACTGCTCGGTTACGCCCTGACCGGTGCAGCGGTGATGGACAAACTGGCACTGAACAAAGAGCTTCCTGCGCTGCTGGCGTAAATACTGGTCGTTCTGTCGGAATCACCCCGCTTTTGCCCCCACAAACGTCGCGCCGACACTGGCGCGGCTCCCCGCTGCGTGCCATTCTCACTCCCGTCTGCCGCAGAGTAGAGCACCTGCGGCGCTTTGGGCGCTGTTCCAACGAGAACAGCACGGACATAACAACAAAAAACCGTCAAAGGGGCTTCACTAATGCGTAAACCAGAACTCGCCGCTGCAATCGCTGAAAAAGCAGATCTCACCAAAGAGCAGGCCAACCGCGTCCTCAACGCCGTTCTCGAAGAAATCACCGGCGCTCTGCACCGCAAGGACAGCGTCACGCTGGTGGGCTTCGGTACCTTCCTGCAACGCCACCGCGGTGCCCGCACTGGCAAAAACCCGCAAACCGGTGAGCCCGTCAAAATCAAGGCCAGCAACACGGTTGCGTTCAAGCCAGGCAAATCGTTGAAAGACAGCGTTAATCCGTAACACCGACCGACGTCCTGCGTAGCGCGGGAGCGGGATAAAAAATGGGTACGCCAATTGAAATTGGGTACCCATTTTTTTTGCACGTTACATTTGGTTTTATACGTGGCCTAGTTCGATGATAAGAATTGTGATGTAAAAATTTTAAGTGGCGAAATTGTAGGTCGATGTGCAAAAAGTTGCTCGGTTCAATAGGTTTGATCGTTTTTATGCAAGTAGCCAAGTGCCAATAAATACGGGTCCTGCAGATTTATGTTGAATGTAAATCGACAGAAAGCGACTCTTCCTACATACAAATCAAATCATCGTAGAGTAAGTTTCGCCACCTGAACGGGGGCTGACTTAGTTACGGTGGTGTAAATGTTAAATAAGAATGAAGATCCAGATCGGACTAATTCAGATATAACCCCGACGACATTTTTTTCTGCCGGGCGTAAGTACTCGTGACTTACTCCAGCAAGCTATCGGCCTATTATCTTGAACTAGCCAAAACCCCGGTTATCGATGGGCATTTTGCTGGCGAGGACGTTCGTTTTTCGAATGAATATGAGGCGTTGGAAAGTGAGCTGGGCAAAGCCCAATCCATGCACGAAAGCGGTCAGATCGACTGGCTGAAAATCCGCGAAAACAGCGAAAGCCTGCTGCGTACCCAGTCCAAGGACTTGCGGGTCGGTGCCTGGCTGACGTGGGCGCTGTATCAGCGCGAGTCGTACCAAGGTTTGCTGGCCGGGCTTGGTTTGCTCCACCACCTGTGCGAACACCACTGGCCAGACATTTACCCGGGCAAGGCTCGCACCCGTTCCGCTGCCATCAGCTGGTTGATACCCCGTCTCGACCAAGTGTTGAACGAACACATTCCGCTCAAAGAGCAACTTCCACTGTTCCGCCGACTGGTCGAGCATTTGGAAGGTCTCGATACGGCGTGCACCCAGCATTTGGGGAATGAAGCCCCCTTGCTCCTGCCAATCGCCCGACGTTTGAAAAATCTGGTGCAGCGCGCTGCGGACAATCAACCGGAGCCCGGTGTCATCGGTACCGCGGTAGCCCAGGTCAAACAAGTCGCGGCGCAGTTGCTTGTCACCAGCGAGCCCATCGACAACGAAAAAGACGCTCAAAAGGCGCTGCGTGCCCAGCAGGAAAATGCCCGTCCGTTATGCGCCTGGTGGCTCAAGCAAAAGGCCACGGATCTGCGGGCCTTGCGACTCAATCGCATGTTGCTGTGGTTGTCCGTCGACGCGTTGCCGGATCGCAATGGTGAGCAAATCACTGCGCTTCGCGGGCTCCCGGCAGATCGACTCAAAACTTATCAGGAGCGTTACGATCAGGCGCGGTATGCCGATCTTCTGGTGGACCTCGAGGCCAGCCTGTCAAAGGCGCCGTTCTGGTTCGACGGTCACCGAATGGCCTGGGAATGTTTGCAGGGTCTGAACGCCGAGTCGGCGATGCGCGAGGTGGAGATTCAGTTTGCGCAATTGATCGAGCGCCTGCCTGGACTGATCGAATTGCGCTTCCAGGATGGCGCACCGTTTGCCGATCCCTCCACTCGCGAGTGGATTGCCAGCCATGTCATGCCGCATCTGCAACCCGCCAGTGCTCCACTCCCCATCGAGTCTACTGAAGACCTGCCTGCGTGGGAGTCGGCCCTCGAAGAAGCGCTGCCGATCTTGCGAAAGGATGGACTCAAGGCCGCCGTGCAAAAACTCAAGCAGGGGCTTCAAAGCGCTCAGGGCGGTCGCTCGCGGTTTTTCTGGCAGTTAACGCTCGCCCGGCTCTGCGTCTCGGCCAAGAAATACGAACTGGCCAAGACCCAACTCGAAACGCTCGACCAGACATTGCAGGACTCGGGCATCGGTGGCTGGGAGCCCGATCTCGTCCTGGAAGTGCTGCATTTGCTGCGTAGCTGCTGCGAGTCGTTGCCGCAGAACCATGAGGTGCGTGAACGCAAGGAAGAGATTTATCGCAGGTTGTGCCACCTCGACCTTGAAGTGGTACTCGATTAGGCCCTTGGGCCAACACCATAAGGAAAATAGCCATGGCCAAAGAAGGCTCTGTCGCCCCTAAAGAACGCATCAACGTCACCTTCAAACCTGCCATAGGCGGCGCTCAGGAAGAGATTGAACTGCCGCTGAAATTGCTGGTGATCGGCGACTACACCCATCGCAAGGATGAACGCAAAGTCGAAGATCGCAAGCCTATCAGCATCGACAGGACGACGTTCGACGAAGTGTTGGCCAAGCAGGAGCTACAGCTGACGTTGGGCGTTCCGAATCGCCTGCAGGATGAAAATGCCACCGAAGAGCTGGCAGTGAAGATTCACGTCAAATCCATGAAGGACTTCAATCCGGCCAGCCTTGTCGAGCAAGTGCCAGAGCTGAAAAAACTGATGGAGCTGCGCAATGCGCTGGTCGCCCTGAAAGGTCCGCTGGGTAATGCGCCAGCCTTTCGCAAAGCCATCGAAGACGTGCTGGCCGATGACGAATCCAGAAGCCGGGTATTGGGTGAATTAGGCCTCAACACCCACGTCTCGAACGCCTGAGTCTCCATCAGCCAAGGAAGCCAACACTATGAGCACGAGTGCAACGCAGCAGAACATCAACGAGAGCAGCGAATACAGCATTCTCGATAGCATCATTGCCCAGACCCGGCTGACGCCGGACGACGACGCGTACAACATCGCCAAACGTGGTGTATCGGCATTCATTGAAGAGTTGCTCAAGCCGCAAAACAACGGCGAGCCAGTGAAGAAAGCCATGGTCGACCGCATGATCGCCGAGATCGATGCCAAGCTCAGTCTTCAAATGGATGAAATCCTGCATCACTCGGGTTTCCAGTCCATGGAGTCGTCGTGGCGGGGTCTTAAGTTGTTGGTTGATCGCACCAACTTCCGCGAAAACATCAAGATTGAAATGCTCAACGTCTCGAAAGAAGACTTGCTGGACGATTTTGAAGACTCGCCAGAAGTGATGCAGGCTGGCCTGTACAAGCACATCTATACGGCCGAGTACGGTCAATTTGGCGGAAACCCGGTGGGCGCAATCATCGCCAACTACTTCATGTCCCCAAGCTCGCCCGACGTGAAGCTTATGCAGTACGTGTCCAGCGTTGCCTGCATGTCACATGCTCCGTTTATTGCCGCTGCCGGCCCGAATTTCTTCGGTCTGGAAAGCTTCACCGGCCTGCCGGACATGAAGGACCTGAAGGATCACTTCGACGGTCCGCAATTCGCTAAATGGCAGAGCTTTCGTCAATCAGAAGATGCCCGCTACGTCGCCCTGACCGTGCCGCGCTTTCTGCTGCGCAGCCCGTATGACCCGGAAGAAAATCCGATCAAGTCGTTCGTATACAAAGAAACAGTCGCCAACAATCACGAGCACTACCTGTGGGGCAACACCGCATACGCATTTGGCACCCGGCTGACCGACAGCTTCGCCAGATTTCGTTGGTGCCCGAACATCATCGGTCCGCAGAGTGGCGGTGCGGTAGAAGACCTGCCGTTACATCACTTCGAAAGCATGGGTGAAATCGAAACCAAGATTCCGACCGAGGTTCTGGTGTCCGACCGTCGCGAATACGAGTTGGCGGACGAAGGCTTCATCTCCCTGACGATGCGCAAAGGCAGCGACAACGCTGCATTCTTCTCTGCCAATTCGGTACAAAAACCGAAGCTGTTTGGCATCAGTGCCGAGGGCCGGACGGCGGAGCTGAACTACAAGCTCGGTACGCAACTGCCGTACATGATGATCGTCAACCGACTGGCTCACTACCTGAAAGTGCTGCAGCGCGAACAACTCGGTTCCTGGAAAGAACGTACCGACCTCGAGCTGGAACTCAACAAGTGGATTCGCCAGTACGTGGCCGACCAGGAAAATCCCAGCGCTGAAGTGCGTGGGCGTCGACCACTGCGCGCGGCCCAGGTCCTCGTCAGTGATGTCGAGGGCGAGCCGGGCTGGTATCGCGTCAGCCTGAATGTGCGTCCGCACTTCAAGTACATGGGGGCTGATTTCACCCTTTCGCTGGTTGGCAAGCTGGATAAAGGTTGAGCGAAAAGCACCCATGACCGGATATGGCAGCCTGTTCGAACGCCTGAACGGCGACGCGCAAAAACGTGTCGGCTTACGCCACGAGAGGTGCGTCGTGGCGTCGGTGGCTGCTCATCTGGCCAAGATGCTCAGCACCCGATTGGGCAGTGTGCAGACACTGTCCGATTACGGTTTGCCTGATTTAAATGACATGCGCTTGAGCCTGCACGACTCCCTGAGTCAGGCGCGACGGGCCATCGAACATTTCATCGAAGCCTATGAACCGCGTCTGCGCGATGTTCGTGTGATCTCTCTGCCACGTGATGACGATCAGCTGCGACTGACGTTCCGTATCGAAGCCCTGCTGGAAGTCGAAGGTTTGAAGCAGCAGGTCGCTTTCGCCGCGAAGCTCGATGGTAGCGGTCAGGTCAAGGTCAGCTAACGACTCACAGGTATCCATCATGTCCTTTAACCACTACTACCAAAGTGAGCTCACTGCACTTCGCCAGTCAGGGCGTCGATTCGCTGAGCGTAGTCCTGCACTGGCGCCGTTTTTGGGGCAGGCCGGACGAGATCCGGATGTGGAGCGTCTGCTCGAAGGATTTGCATTTCTGACCGGTCGCCTGAGGCAGAAACTCGATGACGAATTGCCGGAGCTCAGCCATTCATTGATGCACCTGCTGTGGCCCAACTATATGCGTCCACTGCCCGCGTTCAGCATGTTGCAATTCGACCCGTTGCAACGCTCTGGACCCGCCGTCATGGTCGAGCGCGACACGCCGGTGGAGAGCGTGCCTGTTGACGATGTGATTTGTCACTTCCGCACCTGCTATCCCACTGAGGTGCTGCCACTGGAGCTGGTGGCGCTGAACTACTCGGTCAAGGGGGGCGGCGCGCTGCTGAGCTTGCGGTTGGAGATGAGCGCTGAGGGGCACCTTGGCGAGTTGGACCTGAGTCGACTGCGTCTGCATTTCGCCGGTGAGCGCTACATTACCCAGCTGCTTTACCTTGGCGTATTGCGCAATCTTCAAGGTATCGAGCTGATCCCCCTGGATGGCGCAGGTATGCAAGTCCATGGTGACGGCGACACACCCTTGGCGTTCACGATCCCGGGCGACCGTGTGCAACCGGTGGGTTTTGCTGAAGAGGAAGCGCTGATTCCGTATCCGCTGAATACCTTTCGCGGCTATCGCTACCTCCAAGAATACTTCGCCTTTCAGGATAAATTCCTGTTCGTTGACGTCAATGGTCTCGATCTCCTGAATACCTTGCCTGAGGACGTGCTCAAGCGGATGCGCGGCCTTGAATTGCGTTTCGACATTCGCAAAAGTGGTATCCAGCGACTGCGCCCGACGCTGGAGAATGTGAAGCTCTACTGCACGCCGATCGTCAACCTGTTCAATCACGATGCACTGCCCATTCGCCTCGATGGCAAACAGGATGAATACCTGTTGCTGCCGGCCGAATACGGCCAGGAAAACTGCGGTGTGTTCTCGGTGGAAACCGTGAAGGGCTGGAAGGCGGGGAATGCTGGATTTCAAGACTATGTCCCCTTCGAGTCTTTCGAGCACGACTCAAGTTTCGATGTGCCCACTAGCCGTCCGTACTACAGCGTTCGCCAACGATCATCCTCGCTGCATGATGGGCTCGACACCCATCTCAGTTTTGGCATACGCCACACAGACGCGACCGAAACCCTGTCGATCGAGCTGGTATGCACCAACCAGAATCTACCGCGCAAGCTCAAGCTTGGTGACATCTGCAAGCATGGTGTGAAGACGCCGGAGTTCCTGAGCTTCCGCAATATCACGTCGGCCACGTCGAGTTTCGCTCCACCGTTGAACAGTGACTTCCTCTGGAAACTGGTCAGCAACATGTCGCTCAACTACCTCTCGCTGGCTGACGTCAATGCGCTGAAGGTGATTCTCGAAACCTACGACTTGCCGCGTCATTACGATCAGCAGGCGGAGAAAGTCAGCAAACGATTGTTGGGTGGACTCAAGTCGATCAGGCACGAACACGTCGATCGATTGCACCGGGGGTTACCGATTCGTGGGTTGCGCACCGAGCTGACCATCGACCCGCAAGGGTACATCGGCGAGGGCGACCTGTTCGTTTTCGGGTCTGTGCTCAACGAGTTCTTCGCGCTTTACGCCAGTCTTAATTCGTACCACGAACTGCGGGTACTCAGCACACAAGGAGACGTGTACCAATGGACACCCCGCATGGGTCTGCAGCCCCTGCTTTGAGCGGGCTGACCCAGGTAATACGTGAGTATTCGCTGTTTCAGGCCGTGCTACTGGTGGTTGACCGGCTGCGCGATGCACACCCGCATTTAAACGAAGATGATCTGTATGACCAGCTGGAATTTCAGGCTAATCCCGGCTTCGGATTTCCAGGCAGCGACGTTGATCGTGTGGAGTTTTTTGAAGAACACGGACTGCTGCGTGCGCGTCTGCGTTTCAATCTTGTCAGCCTGGTCGGATCGGGTTCACCACTGCCGGCGTTCTACGGGGAGCAGGCGTTAGGTGATAGCGAAGAAGGGAATACCACCCGCGACTTTCTCGACCTGTTCCATCATCGCCTGCAACGGTTGATGCTGCCGATCTGGCGCAAGTACCGCTACTGCGCACGCTTTCAGAGCGGCGCTCTCGACCCTTTTTCCGCGCAGTTGTTTGCGCTGATCGGGCTCGGTAGTGAAGAGCTGCGCCGGGCTCGGGAACTGAACTGGAAGCGCCTGTTGCCGTACCTCGGGCTGCTCAGCTTGCGAGCGCATTCGGCGGCTTTGATCGAGGCGGTGCTGCGTTACTACTTCAAGCATGCCGAGTTGAACCTCGAGCAGTGCATTGAGCGTCGCGTCGAGATCCTCGGCGAACAGCGCAATTGTCTGGGTTGCAGTAACAGCGTGCTCGGAGAAGACCTGGTGCTGGGCGAGCATGTCCGCGATCGCAGCGGCAAATTTCGTATTCACGTTCGCGAGCTCGATTGGCAGCGCTTTCACGAGTTCCTGCCGATCGGTGTTGGCTACCAGCCGCTCTGCGCGCTGGTGCGTTTCACCCTGCGCGACCCCCTCGATTACGACATTCGCCTGGTCCTGTGCCAGGACGAAATCCGCGAGCTGCGCATCGGTGAACCGAACGTCTGCCGTCTGGGTTGGACCAGTTGGCTGGGCCGCGAAAAGGCGGACGGCGTGGTGACGCTGGACAGCAAAATTCATTAAGGATGTGAGACACATGATCAATGTAGACCTGCAACGCCTGATTCAGGCACTGGACGCCGAAACGCGTCGCGACCTGGAAAGCGCTGCCGAACGATGTGTCGCCCGTGGTGGCAGCAAAATACTCGTCGAAGACCTGCTGCTTGGCTTGCTGGAACGCCCAAAAGGCCTGCTGGTGAGGGCGCTGCGCGATGCCGACATCGATGCCGGGGAAATGAGTAGCGCGCTGCAATCACGCGTTGAGCACAACGCTTCACGCAACCCGGTGTTCGCCCCGGAACTGGTGCAATGGCTGCAGGACGCCTTGCTGGTTGCCAACCTTGAACTGGGTCAAAGCCAGGTCGACCAAGGTGCTTTGATTCTCGCGCTGCTGCGCAACCCGATGCGTTATGCCGGTAGCCGCTATCAGGCGCTATTGACCCGGCTGAACATCGAACGGCTGAAAGCATTCATCCTGTCTTGCACAGAGCAGGTCCCCGGAAAACCCGCGGTATCGGGTGAGTCTCTGCTTCAGCGATTCACCCACAACCTGACCCAACAGGCTCGCGACGGCCTGATCGACCCGGTGTTGTGTCGCGATGGCGAGATCCGTCAGATGGTCGACATCCTGGCTCGTCGCCGTAAAAACAACCCGATCGTGGTGGGTGAGGCCGGTGTCGGTAAAACGGCCATTGTCGAAGGGCTGGCTTCGCGCATCGCGGCGGGTGAAGTGCCGCACGTCCTCAAAGATGTCGAGCTCTTGTCTCTGGACATGGGCCTTTTGCAGGCGGGTGCCAGCGTCAAAGGCGAATTCGAACGCCGCCTCAAAGGGGTGATCGATGAGGTCAAGGCTTCACCGAAACCTATAATTCTGTTCATTGATGAAGCCCATACCCTGATCGGCGCGGGCGGTAATGCCGGCGGCTCTGATGCAGCCAACCTGCTCAAGCCGGCCCTGGCGCGCGGCGAGTTGCGCACCATCGCCGCCACGACTTGGGTGGAGTACAAGAAGTACTTCGAAAAAGACCCGGCGCTCGCTCGACGTTTCCAAGCGGTTCAACTGCATGAACCGACCGTCAGCGACGCAGTGACGATTCTGCGTGGGCTGGCTCCACTCTACGAAGAAAGTCACGGCATCTACCTTCGCGATGACGCGGTCGTGGCCGCCGCGCAGTTGTCCGCCCGCTACCTCACGGGTCGTCAGCTACCGGACAAGGCCGTCGATGTTCTGGACACCGCCTGCGCCCGTGTGCGCATCAGCCTTGCGGCTGCTCCGTCTTGCCTTGAGCGTCTGCGTGGCGAGCTGGCCGAAGGTCGTTGCCAGCGCCTGGCCCTGCGGCGCGATGCCGACGCAGGATTGCCGATCGACCACCCGGCGCTGGCCGCACTGGAGAGTCGTTTAGCCGTCGTTCAAAGCGACGTCATGCATAT
This sequence comes from Pseudomonas sp. TNT3, assembly GCF_010095445.2. Taxonomy (GTDB): domain Bacteria; phylum Pseudomonadota; class Gammaproteobacteria; order Pseudomonadales; family Pseudomonadaceae; genus Aquipseudomonas. The sequence continues at coordinate 124,479 of NZ_WFGV02000002.1, read as the reverse complement.
CGAGGCCCTTTGGATTGAGCAGAAAGAGCAGGCGGAACGTCTGCTGGAACTGCGTCAACAACTTGCTAAAGCGCGGCAAAGCTCCCTCGAAGAGTTAACCCTGGAGCAGGCTCAATGTGTCGAAGGACTGGAAGCCGAGCTGCACGAAACTTACTGTGCCCTGACCGCTGCGCAAGTCGACGAGCGTCTGGTGAGTTTTGAAGTGTGCCCACGCCTGGTGGCCGAAGTGATCAGCGCCTGGACCGGCGTCCCGCTGGCGCAACTGGCCCGTGAGCACAACGCCAGGGTCGCCAGTTTCGCCACCGACCTGGGCACTCGTATCCGTGGTCAGGAACAAGCGGTTCATGCGCTGGATCGCTCGATGCGCGCGGCGGCTGCGGGCCTCAACAATCCCGACGCGCCAGTGGGTGTGTTCCTGCTGGTCGGCCCTAGCGGTGTCGGCAAAACCGAAACCGCACTGGCACTCGCTGACTTGCTGTACGGCGGTGATCGATTCGTCACGACGATCAACATGTCCGAGTTCCAGGAAAAACATACTGTTTCGCGCCTCATCGGTGCACCGCCGGGCTACGTCGGTTACGGGGAAGGCGGCATGCTCACCGAAGCCGTACGCCAGAAGCCGTATTCGGTACTGCTGCTCGACGAAGTCGAAAAAGCCGACCCGGATGTACTGAACCTGTTCTACCAAATCTTCGACAAAGGTGTGGCTAACGATGGGGAAGGGCGCGAGATCAATTTTCGCAATACCTTGATCTTGATGACGTCGAACCTTGGCAGTGAACGCATCAGCGAGCTCTGCAAAAACGGTGCGCGGCCCACTGCACAACTGCTCGAAGAAACCATTCGGCCAGTCCTCGGCAAACACTTTAAACCGGCGTTGTTGGCGCGTATGCGCGTGGTGCCTTACTACCCGGTTGCCGGCCCGGTCCTGCGTGAGCTGATTGAAATCAAGCTGGGTCGATTGGGCGAACGACTGAGCAGTCGTCAACTGGAATTCACGTACTCGTGCAGTCTTGTCGATCACCTGGCCGAACGCTGCCTGCAAAGCGATAGCGGCGCCCGTCTGATCGACCACTTGCTGGAACTGCACGTACTGCCGCTGGTGGCTGATCGCTTGCTTGCAGCAATGGCGGTCGGAGACAGTCTCAGCCGTGTTCACGCAACGCTCGACGACACCTCCTCCGTTACCTGCGAGTTCGTCTGATGAGCGTCATGTTCACGCAATTGCCACAGCCCCTGGCGTATGCCGAGGCTTTGTTGGCCCAGTTCTCCAGCCTCTCCCGGTCGGCAGACAGCGCCGCGCTGCCAGGTGACCTCGTGCGCGGGTTAGGCACCCTTACCGGTTGCGAACTGGCGCAGTTGTACCTGCTGGATACATCCAGTACCTGCCTTGGATTGGCGACTGAGTGCCTGAACGGCATTCTGCACCCCAGAGAAGTGACAAGCCTGTCGACCGATTACAGCGCTGAGCCATTGCTGCAATTCGCCCTGGATCAGAATCGCGTGGTCTGCCTCACCGAGTTGAGTGGCACCTTACACAAAAGCGAATTCCTGCCGCCGCAGAGCGTGCCTTGGCAGACGTTGCTGTGCGTGCCTTTGGTCAATCAGCAACAGAGCGTCGAAGGCTTGCTGGTGTGTGCCAGTACCCGACACGTCGAGCTGCAAGGCTTCGCCGAGTCACTGGCCCAGCTGGGTTCGTTCGCGCTCGGTCAACTGCACCTGCTCCAACGTTTGCGAGGGCCTGCGGTTGAGGCAACACCCATGTCGATCAGCATGCCGAGCGCCAGGGATTTCGGATTGATCGGTAGAAGCACGACCATGCGTCAGACGTGTTCGCTGATCAGTAAAGTCTTGCACAGCCCGTACACCGTGCTGTTGCGCGGGGAGACGGGCACCGGCAAGGAAGTGATAGCCCGGGCCATTCACGATGGCGGAGCGCGGCGTGCGAAGTCTTTCATCGTGCAGAACTGTGCAGCGTTTCCCGAAAGTCTTTTGGAAAGTGAGCTGTTCGGCTATCGCAAAGGTGCGTTCACGGGCGCTGACCGCGATCGTCCCGGGCTATTCGATGCGGCGAATGGTGGAACCTTGTTGCTGGACGAAATTGGCGACATGCCGTTGTCCCTGCAAGCCAAGTTGTTACGCGTACTTCAGGAGGGTGAAATTCGCCCGCTGGGTTGCAACGATACCCACAAGGTCGATGTGCGCATCATTGCCGCGACTCACCGCGACCTGGCGGTCTTGGTCCGCGAAGGAAAATTTCGTGAGGACTTGTACTACCGCCTCGCGCAATTCCCGATCGAATTGCCGGCCCTCCGATACCGCGCTGGCGACGTCCCGGAACTGGCTCGGCACTTTGCCGCAAAGGCCTGTGCGTTCCTGCAACGCGATAGCCTGCGCTGGTCAGAGGCGGCACTGTCTCACCTGTCAGGGTATGCCTTTCCGGGCAACGTTCGCGAACTCAAAAGCCTGGTTGAGCGGGCGGTTCTGCTCTGTGAGGGCGGTGAGTTGCTACCTGAACATTTCTCCCTGCGTACGGATGTCATTGCGCATGCCGGCAGTGCTCACCTGCGTGAACGAATGGCGCAAGTCGAACGCAACCTGCTGGTCGAGTGCCTGCGCAGGAACGCCGGTAACCAGACCGCTTCTGCCCGAGAGCTCGGACTGCCACGCCGCACGCTGTTGTACCGACTTGATCGACTGAACATCAGCGCGAGCGACGTCAATGGATGAGGCCGTTTTTCGCCGTTCATGGAGGCATGCCCTTCGCCTCGAATCCACTTTCACCCCCCTTGGAGCTCCTCTGATGCCTGTCCGTCACCGGCATGCTGTTCTGCTGACCCTCGTTGTTCTGTGTGGCCTCGGCGGCTGTAGCGGCAATTACAAATTCAACGATGACACCTATCGCCCTCTGGGTGATCCGCAGGCAGTCAATCGCGGCAAGTGATCACAAGGAGCAAGACGATGGAACTGGTTCTCGAAATCCAGAACGCCAAGGAATTCGTGCCCACGGAGCTTTGGCACAAGACCTTCAAGCAGGCGGGTGGCACGATCGGGCGAGCGGAGAACTGCGACTGGGTTCTTCCGGATCGCAAGCGCCACCTGTCCAAAAGCCATGCGCTGGTGACCTGCCACGACGGTGCGTTTTTTATCACCGACACCAGCCGCAATGGCATCCGGACGATTGAAAACGGTACGAACCTGCCTAAAGGCGAAGCGGTGCGGATTGAACACGACAGCGTCTACTTTCTGGGCAGTTACGAAATTCAAGCGCGACTGGCCGGTGTGTCCACGACCTATGGCGTCGCCAGTCAGGCTGTCGCGGACAGCGTGATTCCGGACGATGCTTTTCTTGAGCTGGATCCTTTGAAGGCTTTTGATCAGCAAGCGCTCGCTTACACCGACATCGATGAACTGATCACGCCGCGCATGCCGATTGGGGATGTCCACCCACGCGCCGACTACGCCCGTATCGACATGGAAAACCTGCAGGTGCCGCAGTTGGTAGAGGCACCGCCGGAACCGTTGCCAGCTCCGGCGCAGAGCGCTGTTGATCGCCAAAGCCAGGACTTCTGGAAGCGCTTCGGTACCGCTTTGGGCATAGACCTGAAGGATCTGGACCACGCTGAGCGCGAAAACCTGGCACTGGACGCTGCTCGTTTGCTCAATCAAAGCGTCGATGGCTTGCAGCAAAGCTTGCGCACCCACAGCGAATTGAAAAATGAGCTGCGCCTGGCCCAAACCACCGTTCAGGGCATCTACAACAATCCGCTGAAACTCAGCGTCGATGCCGGGGAAGCACTGGGCATTCTGTTGCGGACCAACAAGCCTGGCCAGTACCCGGCCGAACAGGTTCTCTCCCGGGCATTTCGTGATTTGCAGACGCATCAGGTGGCGCTGTTGGCCGCCAGTCGTGCTGCGATTCGAGGGGCGCTCGATCACTTCTCGCCCTCGCAACTGACCCTGCGGTTTGAGCGCGACCAACAGCCACTGTTCACCACTGCGGGCAGCCGCTGGAAGGCTTATGGCCGTTATCACCAGGCCCTGCGTCAGGACGATGAGTGGAGCGAGCGGTTGCTCGCTCGTGACTTTGCTCAAGCCTACGAAGAACAGGTTCGGCTGATCTCGACTCTTCACGTAGACCAACGGGGATGACGCCCATGCCTCGCGGCTCTTTCGTTTACTTCAAGACACTGGCGGCGCTGGTGGTTTTGATCCTGCTGTCGGGTTGTACGTCATTGTCGCCGTACTCTCGCCTGACCAAGCTCGACCTGAAACTCACCGCCAACGATCAACTGAACCCGGATCTCAATGGCCGTCCGTCACCGATCGTCATTCGATTGTTCGAGCTCAAACATCCCGTGGCTTTCGAGAACGCCGATTTCTTCAGTCTGTACGAGCGCAGCAAAGAAATCCTGGCCCCTGATCTGGTGGTCATTGAGGAGCTTGAATTGCGACCGGGGGAACGCATCGAACTCAAGCTCGCGCTGCAAGCCGATAGCCGCTACGTCGCTGTACTCGCGGCCTACCGTGATCTGGCGCAAACCCAATGGCGATACACCGTGCCAATCACCCCAATGAGCCTCACCGTGACTGATTTGATCCTAGATCAAACCGGTATTCGCAACACTCTAGAAACGCTCGTCAGGACGGATGACTGATCATGAATTCGCATAAAGTCATTTGGCAGGAAGGCATGCTGCTGCGCCCACAACACTTCCAGCACAGCGACCGCTACTACGATCACCAGATGAAAACCCGTACCCAGTTACTGGGTGGTTATACCTGGGGTTTCCTGACCCTGGACATCGATGCCCAGTTCCTCAAAATGGGCAAGCTGGTGATCAGCCATGCCAGCGGAGTTTTGCCCGACGGCAGTCTGTTCGAGTTGGGCAGCACGTCGGAGCCGTTGGCACTCGTCCTGCCTCCCAATACCGCAAACACGCCGGCTTACCTGGCGCTGGCACTCGTCACCGGCAATCACATCGAGGCTCGTCGACCCGAGCAATCGGACGTCCTGGCGCGCTACACCGTGTATGACGCAGCAGTGGCAGACTCCAATGCCGGCGAGGGTTCCTCCAGCCAGGTCAGCTGTGCACGCCCGGACTTTCGACTGTTGCTCGGCGATCAGCAGAGCGATCAGGCGTACGTGAAGCTGAAAGTTTGCGAAGTGCTCGACACCACGCCCGACGGCATTATCAGCCTCGATCCGGACTTCGCTCCCACCTTCATTCAGGCGCATTCCTCCAGTTATCTGCTGTCGTGCCTCAAAGAAGTGATCAGCATGCTCGGTCACCGGGGCGACGCCCTGGCAGAGCGGATCCGCTCGAATGGCAAGGTCGCGGGCGCGGAAGTTGGCGACTTCATGATGCTGCAACTGATCAACCGCACCGAGCTCCTGCTGCGTCACTACCTCGGTCTGGAACAGGTTCACCCCGAGGCCTTGTATCGAGCGCTGCTGATGTTGCTCGGTGATCTGGCGGCGTTTTCAAGCGATAGCAAACGTCCACGTCTGGACAGCCGTTATCAGCACAGCGATCAAGGCGCGAGTTTTCGAAAATTGATGGAAGAGATTCGTCAGGTGTTGTCGATGGTGCTCGAACAACATGCGATCGAACTGGAGCTGCAAGCGCGGCAGTACGGCATCATCGTTTCGCCTTTAAACGACCACACACTGCTGGGCTCTGCGTCGTTTGTACTGGCCGCCAGTGCTCACTGCGACCCGGAGGAATTGCGCCACCGTTTGCCGGCTCACCTCAAGGTCGGTCCGGTAGAAAGCATTCGCCAACTGGTCAACCTGCACTTGCCAGGTATCAAGGTCAGGCCGCTGCCGGTAGCCCCTCGGCAAATCGCCTTTCATGCCAGCAAAACCTATTTCATTCTTGATTTCAGTGCCGAAGACCAGGCGCAACTCGAGCGCTCTGGCGGCTTCGCGTTCCATGTGTCGGGAGAATTTGCCGAGCTCGAATTGAAATTCTGGGCCATCAGGAACTGACCGACATGAGTAAGGATACGGAACTCCACCACGACGATAGAACCGTCCTGGTGGACCACGACGGGCGCCACCCAGCGTCGAGCCCGCTGACGAATTCGACTACGCCTCCACGCATCGAACAGCTGCAGGATCGGATGATTTATGCGGCTGCCAAACGCCCGGTTGAAACGTACAACATCGGCTTCAACTCGCTTGTGACAGCGGCGTCCCGACTGCTGTCGCAAGTGGCCCGGCTGAAAAGCGGTGAGGTCTGCGAAGATTTGCAAAGCCTTGGCGTGCGCCTGTGTGATGAGCTGGATAGCTTCGTCAAAGTAGCGCTGCACGACGGTATCGAGAATGGCCAGGTTTCCTCTGCCCGTTATGTGCTGTGCACCGTGATTGACGAAGCCGTGGTGACGACGCCTTGGGGCAAGGAAAGCCAGTGGTCGCAAACGAGCCTGCTGAGCCGCTTTCACAAAGAAACGTCGGGCGGTGAAAAGTTCTTCCTGCTGCTTGAGCGGCTGTCGAAAGACCCGGCCAAGAACCTGCCGATGCTCGAGTTGATGTACCTGTGTCTGTCTCTCGGATTCGAGGGTAAATACCGGGTTCAGCCCCGTGGAACCCTGGAACTTCAGCAGGTCAGCGACGCGCTTTACCGGCAGATTAGACATCTGCGCGGTGATGTTTCGCTCCAGTTATCCCCGAAATGGGAAGGCCTCAAGGAAGAGCGCCGCAGCCTGGTGCGCATCGTTCCCTGGTGGTGGGTGGCGCTGTTTACGACGGTGTGTCTGGTCGTGATGTATTCAAGCTTCGACCGGGTGCTGGGTGAGCAACGAGACAGCGTTTTGCAACCTTTTCTGCCGCTTGATCCAGCACCGGTTTCGCCGTTGGCGCAGCGGTCAAACAGGGACGCGTGATGAAAAAACTTTTCAAAAAAACTGGTGTGTTTTTGCTTCAGACCTGGGTCTGGAGCTTGCTGCTGGTCCTCTCGATAGCACTGTTGGTGTGGGGCTTGGGCCCGTTGCTGGCAGTGGATGACTATAAATTCTGGGAAAGTGCCACATCACGGCTGCTGACAATCAGTGTACTGAGCCTGCTCTGGGGACTGGGCATGGTGTACGTCAACTGGCGAGTAGGCATACGCAAGAAAACCATTGAAGACAGTGAAGATGGCTGGAGACGCAAAGGCCAGGAAAAGCAAAGCCACACCGAGCGAAAAGAACTGAGGCGACGTTTCAAAGCCGCTTTAGCAACCTTGAAGACTTCAAGCCTCTATCGGGGGCGCAGCGAGCGCTGGCGCGACGATCTGCCCTGGTACGTTTTGCTTGGCCCGCAGAGCAGCGGCAAGACCAGCCTGCTGGTGTCCTCAGGACTCGAATTTCCGATCAACACGCTTGACCGCAAATCCACCCAGGAGGTGCTGCGCACGGAACACTGTGACTGGTATTTCGCCGAGCACGGCGTCCTGATCGACACGGCCGGACGCTACCTGAGTCAGCAGGATGGTATGGCTGGCGACACCTGGAAAACGCTGCTCGACCTGCTGCGTCAGCGGCGTCGCAACCATCCGCTCAATGGCGTGCTGGTGACCTTGCCAGTACCGCTGCTGCTCGGCGCGGACCGGGGCATGCTGGAAGGCGTGGCTGATCAGGTGCGTGCCCGCTTGCAGGAAATTCAGCAGCGGCTGCACGTCAATGTGCCGGTCTACCTGGTGATCACCAAGGCGGATGAACTGCCGGGGTTCGACGAATTCTTCGATCAACTGACCCTTGAAGACAGTGATCAGGTGCTGGGCGCGACGCTGGGTAAAGACCTGCGCGACACGGACGCGAGCAGGGTGCGCAGCGAATTCGAAACGCTGCTGCGTCGCCTGAACAGTCAGGTGATCCTGCGCATGCATCAGGAGCGTGACGCTCTGCATCGCGGCCGCATTCTCGACTTTCCGCACCAACTGGGGCTGATCGGCGATGGCCTGTGCCTGTTCGTTGAAAAGGCGTTCACCGGTAATCGCTATCAACGTGTGAGCCAGCTGCGAGGCTTCTACCTGACCAGCGCGCCTCACCTGAGCAACACGCTCCGGGATATGAGCAAGGTGGCCTCGCAAAACCGTCGCATCATTGGCGCACGTTTTATTCACCAGATGATCAGCCGTGTGATTTTCCCCGAGGCTGATCTTGCCGGTCTGGACGCGCGCGAGCGCAGACGCATTCATTGGGGCCAGCGGGCTTTGTACCTCGGTGCACTGACTGCATTGGGCGTGTTCGGCCTGTTGTGGGCAGCCAGTTACTCGGCTAACCACGAGCGTTTGGAACAGCTGCGTTCACTCGCACAGACCTGGACGCAGCAGCGATCTGAAGTCACTGCAGGTGCTGATTCGATGGCGGCACTCAAGCGACTCGACACGGCTTATGCGGCCACTCGAGTCTTCCCTGAAAGAGAGGGTGTCTCGTACCACGAGCGTGCAGGTCTGTATCAGGGTGCCGAAGTCAGCCCGACCATTGTGGCGGCCTACGAGCGTGAGCTTCAAACGCACTTGCTGCCAAGCATAGCGACCCTGCTGGAGGGCCAGATCCGCGTCAACATGAAGGATCGCGAACGTTTGCTTAACAGCCTGCGTGCGTACCTGATGCTGAGCATGGAAGATCGTCGAGAGGCCGAGTGGCTAAAGGATTGGGTGGCTGCTGACTGGTCCCAGCGTTACTCCGGCAACACCGTGGCGCAGAACGCTCTGGCCGACCACTTTGAGCGGTTGTTGAAAAAACCGTTTGCTTACCCGCTTAACGATCAACTGGTAGCGCAAGCACGTCAGGTACTGCGCAGCGAATCCCTGGCCAACGTTGTTTACCGCACGCTCCGCGAGCAGGCCCGCCATCTGCCGGACTATCGTTTCAGTCAACATTTGGGACCGCAGGGCGCGTTGTTTGTCGGTACCGATTACGTGATTCCGGGGTTTTATACAAAGAAGGCATACCAGCAATATTTTTCGGTTCAGGGCGCGACGCTAGTCACTGACATCCTGCGTGACAACTGGGTGCTGGGAGAGGGCGCAGGCATCAGCGGCATGGATTTGCGTCGCCTCATGGTCGAGCTGGAGCAGCTGTATTTTCGCGACTACACCCATCTATGGGGCGAAGCGCTCGGGAAGGTTGCGTTACAACCCATCACTCACGCCGGCGACGGCGCCGAACAATTGGCCGGCTTGACCTCGGCCAGTTCTCCCTTGCTGCAACTGCTGGTGGAAGTGCGTGAGAACACTCGCTTTGCGGTCATCCCGGAGATCCTCGATGGCGCGGCAGATGCCGCTGCCGAGCTGGCTGAGAAGGGCGGAAAATTGGGCAAGCTTGCCACGGCAGTGGCGGGCAAGGCCTCCAGCGTGGCGGGGAGTGTGGATAAGAATCTGCCAGACACCGCCCGGCAATCCCTGCAACGTCGCTTCGAACCATTGCACCGTCTGCTGGATGAAAACGACGGTCCGACCGCAGATTTGACTCCCGTGCTGCAGGCGGTCAATGACGTTCAACAGCAACTGTCCAGCCTGGCCCGCTCCAGCACCCCGGATCACGCAGCGTTTGTCATGGCAAAGACGCGCATGGGCGGTCAGCGTGATGCCTTGAGCCACTTGCGCACGACAGCGGGCCGCTTGCCGCGCCCGATCAGCGCGTGGTTCAACGTGCTGGCCGAAGACAGTTGGCAGCTTGTGCTCAACGATGCGTATCAGTACCTGAACCAGCGATATCAGGGCGAGCTGTACAGCTTCTACGGCAAAGGAATCAACAAGCGTTATCCGTTCAGCGCCCACAGCACCAGTGACGTTGCACTCAACGACTTCCGTGAGTTCTTCATGGCACAGGGGGTTGTCGATCGTTTTTTTGAAAGCTACATGAGGCCTTTCGTCAGCGGTGGTCCAGGCAACTATCGCCTGCGTAGTATTGACGGGCGCAGCCTGCCGATGTCCAGGGTCTACCTCGACCAGATGGCTACCGCTCACGTGATCCGCCAGAGCTTTTTCGCCGAGCATCCGAGCGAGCCTAAAGTGCGGTTCAGGCTGGAGCCATACACCCTGGACCCGTCCGTCAGCCGTTCCGAATTCAAGTTCGGCAACGAGACCATGGAGTACCGTCACGGTCCTATCACGCCAGCCTCCTTCACCTGGCCGACCGATGCCGAGGGTGGGCGCACCAGCCTCGTCCTAGACAAAATGGTCGGTCGACCGATCGGTATCGAAAAAAACACCGGCCCGTGGTCGCTGTTTCGTTTGTTCGATCTGATGCAGACCGAGTACCTCGACGGTCGTGACGTGATGGTGCTGAAAGCGGACCTGGGCGGTCTTCGCACCAACTACCTCCTGATGAGCCAGCGCATGCCGAACCCGTTCGACATGGGCGTTTTGCGAACCTTCCGCCTGCCGGTGCAGCTCTGATGCAGAGGGTCAGTCCGTGGCGCAGCGCAGCGCGCACCGATAAAGGAAAGATCCGCAGGCGCAACGAAGATGCATTCCTTGACTGCCCACAACAAGGGCTATGGGTGGTCGCGGACGGCATGGGCGGTCATCAGGGAGGCGATATTGCCAGTCAGTTGATCGTCGCCAGCCTGGCGGAATTACCGGCTCAGGTAGGCTTCGATGATCGGGTTAATGGCGTACGTACTTGCCTGCACTGGCTCAATCGACGATTGGGTCAGGAGTTGACCCTCACCGCCGGGTGCCGCGACAGCGTCATGGGTAGCACGGTCGTGGCGCTGTTGATCAAAGGTAATCGCGCCGCCTGTCTCTGGGCGGGCGACAGCCGCTGCTACTTGTGGAGGGGGCAGCGGTTGTTCCAGCTGACCACGGACCATTCACTGCAACAGCAATTGATCGATGAGCAGCGCATGAGCGTCGAACAGGCCAGGGCGCAACCCGGTGCTCATGCACTGACCCGCGCCATCGGTGCGAGCGAACACCTGACCTTGGCCATGCTCGAATTCGAGGTCTATTCGGGCGATGCGTTTTTGTTATGCAGCGATGGTCTTTATCAGGAGGTGAGCGCTGATGGCTTGGGCAGTGCCCTGAGCCATGTCTCGCCACAGGGCGCGCTGCAGCAGCTGTTCAACGCTGCGCTGGACAGTCCGGCTCGGGACAATCTGACAGCCGTAGTGATTCGACAATGAGTGCGTTTTCACCAGCGTCCACATCTACTCAAGCCGGCATGGGTGAGTTGCCCGAAATCCTGGCTGGTCGCTACCGCATCGAGCGGTTGCTCGGCGCCGGCGGCATGGGTGCGGTCTACCGGGCACGGGATCTGCTGCGAGAGCAGTTCGACGATCCCGACCCGTGCATCGCGGTGAAAGTGCTCAGCGAAGTCTTGTGCGAATCGCCCGACGCCAGCAGCTTGCTCTATAGCGAATTCGCCCTGACCCGGCGACTGCGCCACGACAACGTCGTGCGTTTGCACACCTTTGAAGTGGACACGGACTGCCAGAGGGCCTTCATCACCATGGAGCTCATGCGTGGGCCGACGTTGGACAAACTGCTCTGCGAGCGACCGTTGGGACTACCGTGGAGCGAAGTGCACGAAATCGCGCTGCCACTCCTCGACGCGCTGGCATACGCCCATTCCCGTGGTGTGCTGCACGGCGATTTGAAACCGAGCAACGTGATGCTCAGCGATGACGGCGTGCGCTTGTTCGATTTTGGCTTGGGGCAAGCCGAGAAAGGCGTGCTGCCGGGCCTGCCGCACCTGAGCCGCAACCGCTTCAACGCCTGGACGCCAGCCTATGCTGCACCGGAACTGTTGGAGGGTGAGCCGATGACCTTCAGCGCTGATGTTTTTGCGGTGGCGTGCGTGATTTATGAATTGGCGGGGGGGAGACATCCATTTCGGCGTTTACCGTCGGATGAGGTTTGCGAAGAGCGACCGCTGGTGAAATTGAGAGCGCCCAAGAATCTGCCCAAGCGTTGCTGGCCGGTGTTGCGTAGGGCGCTGGCGTTTGAAGTGTCGCAGCGGACTGTCACGGTGGCTGAGTTGCGTGAGGTGTTGGGTGGCCGTTCGTTTTTTGAGTTGCGGCATTGGTTCAGGGCACACCGGCGTTAAAGGTCTGAAAAACTGTAGGGTTGAAGCTCGGTGATTTGCGACAGAATTGTCAGGTGTTCTACGGCTTTTACTTTTTCCAGATGATCGAGGGTATCCGGGCCGCCGAGCATGAACGCTGGAACAAAACCGTACATCTCGTCGTGGCGCAGGGTGCCGAGCTTTTTCTTCGCTGGCTTGAACAGGTCGCCGTAGTTGTTTGTATCTACGTCCCGTGACAACAGAAAATTTCGTAGTCCCTTATCCATTTGCTCACCAGTAAAGATTGAGGTGTGCGTCGTATAGCGGGAAAGGATGCTAGTGAGTTTGAGAGATGCCCCCGTTTTCTCACCCCAAAGGTACAAATCACCGAAAGCGCTACGAGCAATTAAGTGATAGTTGTCAAAGTCTGCAAATTTTGTCCCTTCGAGCCAGGATGCTACAACTCCTTCATAATCTTGCGGATTAACCATCCAGAAAATCCCCTCGCCGTAACCGCACCAACCATGTTCGGTCCAGTATTCCAGCAATAGATTGGGAAGCTTGCCTCTGTAGCGTTCAATGCTTGACGGCGGCACCTCTCTTCGATCAATAGGGTCACCAATTTTCTCTATAAATCTAGCAAATACTTTATCCACGTAATGGCCCGTTGAATGTTGGAGCTTATGTGGTTAAGCCTAAAGAATTGATGCATCCCCACGCGCGAGCGAGGCAATCATCGCTTTTAAAGGTCTGAAAAACTGTAGGGCTGAAGCTCGGCGATTTGCGACAGAATTGTCAGGTGTTCTATGGCTTTTACTTTTTCCAGATGATTGAGGGTATCCGGGCCGCCAAGCATGAACGCTGGAACAAAACCATACATCTCGTCGTGGCGTAGGGTGCCGAGCTTTTTCTTCGCCGGCTTGAACAGGTTGCCGTAATCATTAGAGTCAACTTGCCTAGACAGCAGGAAAGAGCGAAGCCCCTTATCCATTTGCTCTCCCGTATATATAGATGTGTGTGTTGTAAAACGAGAAAGGATGCTGGTTATCTTGAGCGAGGCACCCGTTCGCTCGCCCCAAAGATACAAATCGCCAAAGGCACTGCGTGCAATTAAATGGTAAGTATCAAACGTCTCAAATTTCGTACCTTCAAGCCAGGACGCCACCACGCCCTCATATTCTTGCGGGTTCACTATCCAAAAAATGCCGTCAGCATAACCGCACCAACCATGCTCCTCCCAGTATTCAAGTAACTGATTGGGTAACTTTCCTCTGTAGCGTTCTATGCTGGATATCGGCACTTCTTGTCGGTCGATTGGCTTGCCAAACGTCTCCAAAAATATGGAAAATATCTCATCCATTACTTTTCCCCTTAGCACTTATGAAGTTTGACATTGAGGTATGTTCTTTTGCGTAAAGAGGCAGGTGTTGTTTCTACACTTTCTTTCAAACGTGCGATTTTTGACCGCCATTGAGGGCCGATACTAGAGTTGACCTGTCGATCACCAAAGTCCGAAATGACATCTCTGCCTCCTGCGCTCAAATCAGGATTATGAAGCCCTGCAAGGTTCGACATGGTTTCCTTAGCTTGATCTATGCTCTCTGTTCTTGCAGCTTTGGCGCTCATCGTCTGCAAAAGCTCTTCTTGAATACGTTCTTGCAACTTATTTTGTAGATCCTTTCTAGCCCGCCTAGCAGCTGCCGGACTTCGCTTCACCGGATTCGCAATATTCTCCAAATACTCATCAACCGTCAGCCGATTCAGCCCATCCTCTTGCCCTTTCAGCTGCCGCTCGAACTCTCCGATTTTAGACGCTGGCATCTTGTCTGCTTTGAAGCATTCGACTTTATGAAGCGGCATGGCGTTCGGTTTGTCACGGGTAGAGTTTTTGTCTTTGTCAGAGGGATGATGTGCCGGTGGTGCAGGCTCCTGCGTGCCGACTGCGCCTTTGCGCGGTGTTGCGGTTTGCAGGTCGGGACGTTTTTTCAGTGCGTCTTCGTGCTTGAGCATCCACTGGGCTAACTGCGCACCCTTGGGGCTCGCTCGCATTTCCTGGGCAAGGACATTTGCGTTTCCTCGACCACGGGTGATGTAAGCAACGATGGCTCCCAGCAGCAGGGCGACAACTTCCACATGCCCCTGCGCGATGTGATGGGCGGCCCTGTTCTGTGCGAATGGATCGTCCTGGCTGAACGGGTTTAACCCTTCCTCGCCACGTGGCCCTTCCCACGCGATGTTGATGCCGGTCAGGTAATACTCGCCAATGCGCGGCAAACCCTCGACGAAAAACTCGGCAATGGACGTCAGGCCGAGTATCCCCAGTATCCAGGTGCTGACTTGCAAGCCCATTGTGGCGCCAGCGGCACCCATGGGGAGGGCGCCGATTCCGCCGAAAAGCGCGCCTGTACCCGCGCCGATGGCGCCACCGACCAGTACGCTGCCGGCAACGATCATTGCCATCTGCGTGACGACTTCAATCAGTTCGTTGAGGACGCTGGCGATATCGAGGTCAGAGAACCGTTGCCTCAGTAAGCGGCCAGCTTCCCACTCGGCTTGAATGAATGCAGACCTGACACTGTTGATACGACGGATGTTGAGAGAGAGGGAAGGTGCCCGCTCATTAAAATGCGTGCGATAGGTGGCTCCTCCCTGGAAACCCATCTGATCAGTAATACGGCTTTCTATCTCGTGCCAACTGGGCACGATTCGCCCTAAAAACATTCGAGTGTCTCCCTGACAATTTCGCCCGTTAGTGCACCAAAAACGTCGGTGTCCATCGCCGGAAGACGCTAACAAGCTATTGAAAGGGGAGATGTAGGAAGGATCTCTGACTGAGGTGGGACGCTTCCGATATTTCAGAATGTTGCATCCGCGACATCCAACACGCGCTGTCTGTGGGAGCAAGCTTTGCTCCCACAGTTGGATATCTTTTTATGCTTTGACTGGAGGCACCGCTGGGTTCGGTGAGTCGATGTTGTCCAGTGCGCGTTCCACTAATAGATACACGCCGTCGGCCATTCTGCTGATACCCAAGGCCACAGACCGGTTTCGATCATCGATATCGTCGGCCAGATTGGCGGCTATGGTGCTGATGGACAGCAGGTCTTCGGAGGCGTTGGCGAGGAGGGCTTCAGTGGTGAGGTCGAGCGCGACAGTAAAGAGCTCACCGTTTCGGCGCTTGTGTTTTGGGGGATTGGGTGATGGCTTGATCATGGGCATAGCTTCCTGAGATTAAGAAGCTGACACCGTTTCGCTTGCACTTCGAAAGAGGTGGCAGCTGTGCGTTGGTGTGCAAGACCGGTCCAGGAACCCGGCAGACTCGAGAGTCTCCGACGCACAGCCGCCATAACGATTCGCGAGCATAGGAAAACCCTCGACGAATTGCCATAACCGTTGTGTGCCTGGATCGGACTTGCACGTCCGCGTCACCGATTTTTTCGGTGGCGGGCTGAGGTTATCGGCGAATGCAATGGGTGAATAGTTCATGAATGTCGCCGCGTATCGTGGGAAATTTCCGAGAACATTGAAGGGATTAAGATCAAAAGATCGCAGCCTGCGGCAGCTCCTACAGAAGCGTCTGAGTTGTTGATGAGTCAATGTGTCTCGTCAATGACTTGGTAGTCATCAGCGTCAAAAACAACGCCATCTTCCTCTAACGCTACGCGATGGTGGCGTTCCTGGATGAAGCCGCTACACTGCGCCGGCCGTTCATTTTTCTCTTGAGGCTGTGCGCATGAAATTTCGTTTTCTTCTGTGGATGCTGGGTTTGTTGATGGGTAAAGCCAGTCGGACTAATCCTGCGTTTCAGCAGCAGTTGGGTGACAAGGAGTTGGTGTTTCAGCTGCAAACCCTGGATGGGAAAGTGGCGCGGCATTTCCGGGTGAAAGATCAGCGGATCACCAGTAAGTCAGGCATGTATGCCGAGCCGGCGTTTGCGATTGCCTTTAAAGATGCCGCGTATGGCTTCGCCACAATGCAGGCGAAGAACAAGCAGTTGGCATTCATGACGGGGATTCAGGACAAGTCGATCCAGATCAAGGGCAACCCGGCGCTGGTGATCTGGTTTCAGGGTTTGACCAAGTATTTGAAGCCGAGGAAGGCCAAGCCTAAGGCTTGAAATCGGTTCTTAAATAGAAGCGCTATTGTGGCGAGGGAGCTTGCTTCCGCTGGGATGCGCAGCGTCCCCAAAGACCTTGATTATATCTCACGCACCTTGTTGGCTGATTTGCGGCTGCTGCGCAGCCGAGCGGGAGCGAGCTCCCTCGCCACAGGGTTTCGTATGTTTTTTAGTTGGCCTTATTGGAATGCTCTCAGTGCGAACTGAACTGCGAAGCCAGTTCGCGCAGCAGCACTTCGGCTTCGAGGACTTTGCTGGCGACGTCGTTGGCTTTGTCGCGGCTCAGGCCGAGGCGTTCAAGAAGAGCGTCAGGGATGTCTTCGATCGGGCCGGAGCCGATACCGCGGCTGCGCAGCAGGCGCACTGCCAGGCACACAAGGTTCGGGTACTCGGCGTAATCGCCGTCGTAGGTCGGGTCGTGCTGGAAGCGCAGGGCAGTGGCCAGTTCGTCGGGCATGTCCCAATAGCGCATCAGCCAGGAACCGATTTGCTCGCGGCTGATGCCCAGCAGGTGTTGCTCGATATAGCTGTGGCACAGGTGCGGGTTGACCTCCAGGTGGCGGCAGATCAGCGAAAAGTGCGGCGGGAATACGTGGGCCAGCAGCAGATAGCCAAAGTTGTGCAGCAGGCCGGCAAGGTAGGTCAGGCCAGCTTCGGGGCGCTGTGCGCGGGGCATGGCGCGGGTCAGGCCTTCGATGACGGCGGCGGTGTAGATCGATTGCTGCCAGTAAGGCGTCGTGTGTTGCGGGCGATCCTTGGGCAGGCTCAGGGTTTTGCCCAGTGCCAGGCCCAGCGCCAGGTTGATGACCAGGTCGAAACCCAGGACCCGGACGATGGCGTCTTCCACTGAACGAATCTTGCCCGGCGAGGCGTAATACGGCGAGGCCGCCCAGCTGACGACTTGTGCGGCCAGGGCCGGGTCGGTTTCGACGACGCCGGTGATGTCATCGATGGTGGCGTTGGGATCGACCCGCAGCTTGATGATTTTCTGGGCGGTGGCGGCCAGTGGTGGAATTTCGATGGTCGCTTCCAGACGTTGCTGAATGCGTCGCGCGGTGAAGGCCTGGACCGCCTGGGTGATTTCCTCGCGGTCATCGTCGGGGCGGTCGAGGTTCGGGCGAATGCTGGTCAGCGCTTCACCAAAGTTGGCGGCGCTGGCTTTGGTCAGCAGGGTCTTGAAGTCTTCGCGGGTAACTTCCAGCAACACCCCAGGCGTGTCTGAGTTGATCAGCAGCTTGGGCTCACGCAGCAGGCTCTCTTCGTAGAGGCAGGGTGCAGTGGTGAGCGATGGCAAACCCGGCAGCATGCTCAGATTGTGTTTGCCGAGCAGGCGCTCAAGGCGTTCCGTCGACACGGCCGTGAGGCGTCGACCGGTCAGTTCGGCGAGGCGATTGAGGTCCAGCAATTGGCTCTGCGGGAACAACACCATGAGTGAGCCGACGGCATCGTCCACCAGGACTGCCTGCACTTTGCGCGCAGCGTTTAAACCGTGGTGGTCGACGACTTCATCGAAGGCAATGCCCACCTTTTCCAGCAGCAGCCGAACGGCAGACGGAGCAGGCGTGGTTTCCGGGGCGAGGGCAGCGTCAGTCATGGGTTGGATCCGTTCTCGAACAGTTGCAGGAGTATAACCATCATGTTTAACACGGTGGTCCGGAAACTGCGACGGTGCTCACACTTGGCCGTATTGCTGCCCATGGCGAAGCCAGCGGTCGAGCAGCGGGCTGACATGATCCGGCCAGCGCTCGAGCAAGGCCTGGGCGGCGTCGCGCACGGCGGGCAACAAGTCGGCATCGCGCATCAGGTCGGCGACCTTGAATTGCAGCAGGCCGGTCTGACGGGTGCCGAGCATTTCGCCGGGGCCGCGCAGTTCAAGATCCTTTTCGGCGATGACAAAACCGTCGTTGGTTTCACGCATGATGCCCAGGCGCTGACGTCCAATCTGTGACAGTGGTGGATGGTAGAGCAGCACGCAATGACTGGCGGCACTGCCTCGGCCGACGCGACCGCGCAATTGATGGAGTTGCGCGAGCCCAAGGCGTTCGGGGTTTTCGATGATCATCAGGCTGGCGTTCGGTACGTCGACGCCCACTTCGATCACGGTGGTGGCGACCAGCAATTGCAGGTTGCCGGCTTTGAATTCGGCCATTACCGCCGCTTTCTCGACAGGCTTCATGCGGCCATGAATCAGCCCGACCTTCAGTTCACCAAGGGCGGCAGTGAGGTCTTCATAAGTGGTCTCGGCAGCCTGGCAGGTGAGCTCCTCAGACTCTTCGATCAGCGTACAAACCCAGTAGGCCTGACGACCTTCAGCGCAGGCACCGCGCACGCGTTCGATGACCTCGACGCGCCGGGTGTCGGTGATCAACACAGTGTTTACCGGTGTACGACCAGGCGGCAGTTCGTCGAGGATCGAGGTGTCGAGGTCGGCGTAGGCGCTCATGGCTAGCGTCCGGGGGATGGGGGTCGCGGTCATGATCAGTTGATGCGGACACATCCGCCCACCGACGCCTTTCTGCCTTAATGCCAGGCGCTGCTGCACACCAAAACGGTGTTGTTCGTCGATGATCACCAGCGCCAGGTTCTTGAACTTCACTTCGTCCTGAAACAGCGCGTGCGTACCCACCACCATAGGTGTACCCCCGGCGATTTGCTCCAGGGCTGCCACGCGGTTCTTGCCCTTGAGTTTGCCCGCCAGCCAGGCGACTTCGATGCCCAAGGGTTCGAGCCAGCGCTTGAAGGTGATGAAATGTTGCTCGGCGAGGATCTCGGTGGGCGCCATCAACGCAACTTGATAGCCGGCCTCCAGCGCCTGTAACGCAGCCAGGGCTGCGACCACGGTTTTGCCCGCGCCGACGTCACCCTGAATCAGCCGCAGCATGGGCTCGCGCTGACTGAGGTCGTAGGCGATTTCGTTGCCCACGCGTTGCTGGGCACCGGTCGGTGCGAAGCCGAGATTGGCCAGGTATTTCGCTGGCAGCTTTGTCGCCTTGGGCATCGCCGGCGCGCGCAAGGAGCGCATGCTCTCGCGTAAACGCTGCTGGGACAGTTGATGCGTCAACAGCTCTTCGAAGGCCAGCCGGTGTTGCGCCCAGTGATGCCCGAGGGCGAGCTCGTCAACATCGGCATCGGCTGGCGGGTGATGCAGGTAACGGATAGCATCAGCCAGCGGCGCGAGTTGATAGTCGCGGGCCAGTTCGGTCGGCAACCAGTCGGGCAGGCTGGTGGGGCCGAGCAACGTCAGGGTCTGCATGCACAACTGACGCAAGCGCTGTTGGGTCAGGCCTTCGGTAAGCGGGTATACCGGGGTCAGGGTCTCATCCACCGGCGGCGGTTCGTCGCCTGTAATGGCGCGATATTCCGGGTGATAGATCTCAAGGCCTGACGCGCCGGGCCGCGCTTCGCCGTAGCAGCGAATCCGCGTGCCGCGCTTAAGGCCTTCTTTCTGGGCGTTGCTGAAATGGTAGAAGCGCAGGCTGAGCCCGCCGGTTCCGTCCTGCAGGCGCACGACAAGGCTGCGGCGACGGCCCATGACCACGTCGGCGCCACTGACGGTGCCTTCGATCACGGCATCCTGGCCCGGTCGCAAATGACCGATCGGGACCACGCGTGTGCGGTCCTGATAACGCAACGGCAGGTGGAACAGCACGTCCTGGAGATTCTCCAGGCCGACCTTGGCCAGCTTCTCGGCCATGGCTTCGCCGACACCCTTGAGTGCCGTCACCGACACTTGCGACAACTCGGTCATGGCCGCAACTTAACCGGCAACCACCGGCGCTGGCGGCTTGGCCACCGAGCACAGGCGAATCGAGTCGGCGAGGATTTCAATGGCCTTGGGACGCGGAAAGCTGGCGCGCCAGGCGATGGCCACGGTGCGGAAGGGGACGGGCGGCGTCAGTGGGCGCACTTCGAGCACGCCGGGGGCGTAGTGGTGACTGTCCACCGCCGAGAGCGGCAGGATCGAAATTCCGAGGCCGGAGGCGACCATGTGGCGAATGGTTTCCAGCGAACTGGATTCCACCGTGGTGTGCTTGGCGCCGTCCTTGCCGTTGGCCAGGGTCGGGCAGGCTTCCAGCACCTGATCGCGGAAGCAGTGACCTTCGCCGAGCAGCAGCAGGCTCTTGTCGTTGAGCAGGCTGGCGTCGATGGACTCTTTCTGTGTCCACGAATGTTGGGCCGGCATCAGGACGTAGAACGGCTCGTCATAGAGCTGCAACGTCAGCACGTCGGCTTCGTTGAACGGCAAAGCGATGATGATCGCGTCGAGCTCGCCGTTGCGTAGCTTGTCGCGCAGGATGTGGGTGAAGTTTTCTTCGATGTACAACGGCATCTGCGGGGCAACCCGGTGCAGTTGCGGGATCAGGTGCGGGAACAAGTAAGGGCCGACGGTGTAGATCGCGCCGACTTTCAGCGGGGCGGTCAGCTGGTTCTTGCCGGCCTGGGCCAGTTCACGGATGCCTTGGGCTTGCTCCAGGACTTTTTGTGCCTGGGCAACAATGCCTTCGCCGACCGGCGTCAGGCGCACGGCGCTCTTGCTGCGCTCGAAAATCAGCACACCGAGTTCGTCTTCAAGCTTTTTCACGCCCACCGACAGGGTCGGTTGACTGACGTGGCAACGCTCGGCCGCATGGCCGAAATGCTGCTCTTGGGCGAGGGTAACGATGTAGCGTAATTCTGTGAGAGTCATAGCTAGCGTCCATGAAGTTGCGAGCCAAGCATAACGGCTGCAATCGATAGACGCACGTTATCAGACTGGGAGTGTTGAGTGACACATGGCAATGCAGTTTGCAGGCGGCGGATACGCAAAAGGCACCTTTCGGTGCCTTTATGGCTGGTGCATGACCTGTTGCATCACCTGTGGGAGCCGAGCGTGCTCGCGATAGCGGTATCACCGTCAACAAAGATGTTGAAATTGATGGCCTCATCGCGAGCAAGATCGGCTCCTGCAAGGGCAGTGTTTAACGCCGGCGTTTCTCCAGCGAGTAAACAAACGGTGCAACTATTTCGATGGAGCCGTTGTTCAGCATATCGGCCGGTGGCTTGGGCAGCGGCTGGGCGCGGCGGATCATTTCCATGGTCGCTCGGTCCAGATCGGCATTGCCGGAACCACCCACGAGTTCGAACGACAGCACGTTGCCTTCAGCATCGACCACGAAGCGCAGACGGTTCATGCCTTCCTTGCCCCGTGCCTGCGCACTGGCCGGGTACTTTTTGTACTTGGCCAAGTGAGCGAGCAGGGTGCCCTGCCAGCTGGCTTTCGCCGCCTGTTGCGCGGGCGATGGGCCGGGTGCCGGCTGAGCGGATTTATCCGTCGGTGCCTGGGTCGGTTGCGCGTCGCTTGGCTTCTCTTCCGACGGCTTCTCTTTCGGCGGCTCCGGTTTTTTCTCCACAGGCTTGGGCGGTTGAGGCTTTGGCTTGGGTTTGACCGGTTTCGGTACGGAGATCGTCGGTTTCGGCGCTTCAGCGAGTTTTGGCAACGGCAGTTCTTCCACCGGGGCCGGTGGCTGTGGCGGCGTTATCACCTTCGGCGGTGCCGGTGGTGGCGGGGCTGGAACGGGCGCCAGCTCGACCATCATTGCCTGCGGTGGCAACTCGATCGGTGGGCGCGCGGTCCAGTTCAGCGCCAGCGCAATGGCCAGCGCATGGACGCCCAGCACCACGGCCAGGCTCCCGCTGTAACGCGTCAGCTTATGGCGCGTCGTGATCATTTTTTGGCTGCCGTCTCGAGTCCGACCAGGCCAACCTTCAGGTAACCGGCAGCACGCAGAGCATCCATCACGCTCATCAGGTCGCCGTAGTCCACGCCTTTATCGGCCTGGAAGAAGATCGTCGTGTCTTTCTTGCCCTGGGTCTTGGCGTCCAGCGTGGCGCCGAGTGATTCGGCTTTCACTTCGTCGTCACCAAGGAACAGACGCTGATCGGCTTTCACGCTGAGGAACACCGGCTTCTCTGGCCGCGGCGCGGGTTTGGCGCTCGAGGCCGGCAGGTCAACCTTGATGTCCACGGTTGCCAACGGAGCGGCCACCATGAAGATGATCAGCAGTACCAACATCACGTCGATGAACGGCGTGACGTTGATTTCGTGGTTCTCGGCGAGATCGTCGTCTGCGCCTTCTTTCAAATGCAAGCCCATGGCTGATTACCCTACTTTGACCACGTGGGGTTGCGCGGAGCGCTCGGTGGTCGGCAGGTGATCGAGGTCACGGCTGACCAGCAGCAGGACTTCGGCCGAGGCATCGGACACTTGCGCCTTGTAACCGGCGATGGAGCGGGCAAAGACGTTGTAGATCACAACGGCCGGGATCGCGGCCACCAGGCCCAGGGCAGTTGCCAGCAGGGCTTCGGCGATGCCGGGTGCCACGACTGCCAGGTTGGTGGTCTGGGTTTTAGCGATGCCGATAAAGCTGTTCATGATGCCCCACACGGTACCGAACAGGCCCACGAACGGCGCGGTGGAACCGATCGTTGCGAGAACGCCGGTGCCGCTGCTCATGTTGCGACCGCAGGCTGCAACCAGGCGCTCAAGACGGAAGGCGACGCGTTCCTTGATGCCTTCTTTCTCGCGGCTGTTGACCGAAAGGCGCATTTCTTCCAGGGCGTCGTGCACCAGCACGTTGGCGAGTGTGCCTGGCTTGGTTGCCGTTGCGCTGGCTTCTTTAAGGGTTCTGGCTTTTTTCAGGTGGACGATTTCAGTGCGCAGACGACGCTTGGCGCCCATCAGCTCAAAGCCCTTGGCGATCCAGATTGTCCAGGTGATGATCGACGCGATGGCCAAACCGATCATCACGATTTTCACGATGATGTCGGCGTTCTGGTACATGCCCCAAGGCGACAGGTCATGGGCCATGCCCAGGGTGTTGTCGGCTTCGAGTGCTTCCGGCACGTCTTCGGCGTTGGTGTCGACTGCCTGGGCCGGGTCCGTTGCAACCGGCGTCACTGCAGGCGCCGCATTTTCAGCTGGTGCTGGAGCTTCAGCAGCGGCCGGTGTGGCAGGTGCCTGTGCGTCGGCGAATGCGGCGGTCGGCGCCAACATCAAGCTGAGCAGCAAGGCAGCCACAGCGCTCCAGGCGCGAGGTCGTTTGGTTGGCGAAGCGGGGGATTGATTGCGTGTCATGCTGGCCGGACCTGAGAGAAAAAGACGGTAAATGTTCTTCCAGGCCTCGCAAGGCCGAGAACAAAAGTGGCGGGCATTATTGCAAGTAATTCTTGTTAACAAAAGTAATAGAGTATCTTTTTTTCCTTCATTGCTAGCCGCTCGTCCTTTGTCGACGCTAGTCTGTGCCTTTGCGAGAGGAGTTTTCTGATGTCCGCACCTTCTGTTTTGATTGCCGGTTGCGGCGACGTCGGCAGCCGTTTGGCCAAGCAACTATTGGCAAAAGGATGGCAGGTTCATGGCCTGCGTCGGGACGTTTCACGTTTGCCTGACGGTGTGATCGGTGTTGCCGGCGACTTGTTCATTGAAGACTGCCCTGAGACATGGCCGGTGGGTGCGGTGGATTACCTGGTGTATTGCGCGGCGGCCACCGATCACGATGAAGCCGGTTACCGCGCTGCTTATGTGCAGGGTTTGCAGCATGTGCTGGAGTGGCTGAGCGACTATGGGCAGGTGCCTGATCGGCTGCTGTTTGTTTCCAGCAGCAGTGTGTATGGACAGCAGGACGGTGAGTGGGTCGACGAGACTTCGCCGACCCTTGCAACAGGCTATTCGGGTCGACTGATGCTGGAGGCAGAGCAAGTAGCGCTGCAGAGCGGTATCCCGGCCAGCATCGTGCGCCTGACCGGCATTTACGGTCCGGGTCGTGAATGGCTGCTGACTCAGGTTCGTCGCGGTTATCGTGTGGCAGTCGATCCGCCGTTGTACGGCAATCGTATTCATGCGGATGACGCTGCAGGGCTGCTGGCGTACTTGCTGGACGCGGATAGCCGTGGTGTAGCGCTGGATGATGTTTACATCGGTGTGGACGACGCGCCTGCACCGCTGGCGGAAGTGGTGGGCTGTTTGCGTGAGTATCTGGGTGTGACTGAGTGGAGTGAGGAGGAGAGCGTGCGTCGCACTGGCAGTAAGCAGTGCAGTAATGCGCGGGCTAAAGCCTTGGGGTGGGAGCCGAAGTACCCAAGTTATCGCGAAGGTTACGCCGCCATTCTTGAAGGCAGCAGCTAATCCCTCTACACCCTGAAACAACTGTGGGAGCGAGCCTGCTCGCGATGAGGCCCAAACATTCAACATCTTCGTTGACTGTTGTTCCGCCATCGCGAGCAGGCTCGCTCCCACATGGGGACCTGCTTTGCAGTTAGATCCGGGTTACTGCTTTTCCAGCAACCATTTGCGATCGCCCGGCGTGAACTGCGGCATTTCGTCCGCCTGCGCGGTATTGGCGGCCTGGAAAATCTCCAGCTCCTTGCCCTTGCGCGCAAAAATCCAGGTATTGCCCTGGCCGTTCAGTTGCAGCCACATATTGTCGTTGCCGCCACTCATTGAGGCGCAATCGCCGGCCAGACACAGGGCGTAGCGATCCGCTCCGGGCAGTCCGGCAACCTGGCCATCGGCCTGGAACTGTACGGTATTGCCTTCACCGGGGCCGCTGAGCACTTTCCAGCTACCGCCCATATAGGCCGAATACAGTGCGCGTTCGAAGCTGGCGCCCATCGGTGCGCCTTCCGGCACAGGGATCACTGCGCGGTCGAAAACCTGCTCGGGCTCATTGTCGCTGGCGGCCTGGGTCATTTGCTTGCCGTCACGCTTGAGCTCGCTGGCAGAACTGCCATAAAAGTCGACTTTCCAGGCGCCGGACTCTTCGCCCAGCAGCTTGCCTTCGACGTTTTCGAAACCGTTGGTGTAGCGGGCCTGCAGGGCCTTGGTATTGACGTCCCATTCCAGGTTCGGGCCATAGGCCTGGAGCGCTTCACGCAGGGGAGTGCCTTTGGAGGCAGCGTCGATCGCCACCTGATTGATCCAGGTGCCGCTGACGTCACGGTCGGCAGGGTTGCTGGCACATCCGCCCAAGAATAGGGCGACCAGCGAAAGAGCTAGCGCGTGGCGCATTGTGAAATCCTTTCAGAACGAAGACGGCGCAACCCTTGGGGCTGCGCCGGACGCATTACTCGATGACCAGAATGGCATCCATTTCAACCTGCGAACCCTTTGGCAGGGCGGCCACGCCGATGGCGGCGCGAGCAGGGTAAGGCTGTTCAAAGTACTTGCCCATGATCTCGTTGACCTTGGCGAAGTGGCTCAGGTCGGTGAGGAAGATGTTCAGTTTGACGATGTCCTTGAAGGAGCCGCCGGCTGCTTCAGCCACGGACTTCAGGTTCTCGAATACCTGAACGGTCTGGGCTTCGAAGCCTTCAACCAGTTCCATGGTTTTTGGGTCCAGAGGGATTTGACCGGACATGTAGACGGTGTTGCCAGCCTTGATCGCCTGGGAGTAAGTGCCGATGGCGGCCGGGGCCTTGTCGCTGGTGATAACAGTCTTGGTCATGAATGACTCCTTGTAATGGGTGGGCTATGCACGCATGCGGGTGATGCGAATCACCCCGGTTAACGCGCGCAGTTTCTTGATCACACGGGCCAGATGCACGCGGTCGTGCACGCTGACCACCAGTTGGACCACGCTGATACGACCGTCGCGTTCGTCCATGCTGATTTTTTCAATATTGCCATCGGCCGCGTTGACGCTGCTGGCGAGCAGAGCGATCAGGCCGCGCTGGTGTTCCAGCTCGACGCGCAACTCGACGTTGAATTCGCCGGTGACATCCTTGGCCCATGAGAGCTGGATGCATTTTTCCGGGTTGTGGCGGATTTCGCTGATATTGCGGCAGTTGTCCAGGTGCACAACCATGCCCTTGCCCGCGGACAGGTGACCGACAATCGGGTCGCCCGGGATCGGTGTGCAACACTTGGCGTAGCTGAGCACCAGTCCTTCGGTGCCGCGAATGGCCAGTGGGCCTTCCGCACTCGGCAACTGTTCGCCTTCGCCGAGCAAGCGTCGCGCGACCACGTAGGCCATCCGGTTGCCCAGGCCGATGTCTTCCAGAAGGTCTTCGATCAGTTCGAGGCGGTATTCGGCAAGCATTGCTTTGACGCGCTCGTCTGGAATTTTTTCCAGCGAGCTGTCGAAGCCGTTAAGGACCTTGTTCAGCAGGCGTTCGCCCAGGCTGATGGATTCTGAGCGACGTTGCAGTTTCAGCGCGTGACGAATGTGGGTACGCGCCTTGCCGGTGACCACGAAGTTGAGCCATGCCGGATTCGGTCGTGCGCCGGGAGCACTGACGATCTCGACCGTGGAGCCGCTTTGCAGCGGTTCGGACAGCGGTGCGAGGCGACGGTTGATCCGACAGGCAATGCAGCTGTTGCCGACGTCGGTGTGCACCGCGTACGCGAAGTCGACCGCCGTGGAGCCTTTTGGCAGCTCCATGATCCGGCCTTTTGGCGTGAAGACGTAGACCTCGTCCGGGAACAGGTCGATCTTGACGCTTTCGATGAATTCCAGCGAGTTGCCGGCCCGTTGCTGCATCTCCAGCACGCCTTTGACCCACTGGCGCGCGCGAGCGTGAGTGCCTTTGGGCTGCTCGTCGCCACTGGATTTGTACAGCCAGTGAGCTGCGATGCCGTTGTTGGCCATCTCTTCCATTTCACGGGTACGGATCTGAATCTCGATCGGAACACCGTGCATGCCGAACAGCGTGGTGTGCAGCGACTGATAGCCGTTGGCCTTGGGGATCGCGATGTAATCCTTGAATCGCCCTGGCAACGGTTTGTACAAATTATGCACAGCGCCTAGCACGCGGTAGCAGGTATCGACCTTGTCGACGATGATCCGGAACGCATAGACGTCCATGATCTCGTTGAAGGCCCGACGCTTGCCGCGCATTTTCTTGTAGATGCCGTAGAGGTGTTTCTGGCGACCGCTGACTTCGCCCTGAATCTCGTCGATGGCCAGGCAGTGGCTCAAGGACTCTTCGATCTTGTTGACGATTTCCTTGCGGTTGCCCCGGGCGCGCTTGACGGCCTGGTAGATTCGCGCGGAACGCATCGGGTGCATCGCTTTGAAACCCAGGTCTTCGAATTCTATGCGGATGGCGTGCATGCCCAGCCGGTTGGCAATGGGCGCATAGATTTCGAGGGTTTCTTTCGCAATCCGGCGGCGTTTTTCGCCGGACAGGACTTCCAGGGTGCGCATGTTGTGCAGGCGGTCGGCGAGTTTCACCAGGATCACGCGAATATCGCGCGCCATGGCCATCGCCATCTTCTGGAAGTTTTCAGCCTGGGCTTCGGCCTTGGTCTCGAAGTTCATCTGGGTCAGTTTGCTGACCCCATCGACCAGTTCGGCCACGGTTTCGCCGAATTGCGCTTGAAGCGCTTCCTTGGCAATACCGGTGTCTTCGATCACGTCATGCAGCATGGCCGCCATCAGGCTCTGATGGTCCATATGCATGTCGGCAAGAATATTCGCAACCGCGAGTGGGTGCGTGACATACGCCTCGCCACTGCGGCGGCGCTGGCCGTCGTGGGCTTGTTCGGCGTAGAAATACGCTCGGCGGACCAGGTTCACCTGGTCCTTGCCGAGGTAGGTCGATAAGCGATCGGCGAGGGCGTCTATGCTCGGCATGATGACTCCTGCCGTTCGCTGTGACCCCGCGCCGTGCTACGTCGACCAGGCATAGGCTTAGACGGCCTCGTTGGACTCGTCCTCGAACGCTGCGAACAGCGGTTCGTCTTCGACGATTTCAGCGTTGGCGATGAACTCGTAGCTCATCAGGCCTTCAGCGATTTCACGCAGGGCTACAACGGTAGGCTTGTCGTTTTCCCACTGGACCAGTGGCTCTTTGCCGCCGGTGGCCAGTTGACGGGCACGCTTGGTGGACAGCATGACCAGCTCAAAGCGGTTTTCCACGTGGTTCAGGCAGTCTTCAACGGTTACGCGGGCCATGGTATTCCTCGGAGCGAATGCAATATGCGCGCTGCCCGGTTGGGCGAGCGGACTCAACAGTTTAAAAAATCACCAGCGTTTAGGGAAGCGCTGATTTTTTGATCAAGCTCTTCAACGCGCTGCAAGTGCCAATGTAAAGCCCTTGCAGCTGTTTTGGGAAGAGCTGTTCAACCCAGTAATTCAGCCAGCAATTTGCCGTTACGTTGCTGCTGGCGTTTCTGCTGGAGCTGATTTGCGCGGAAAATCGCCTGCAAATCGCTCAGCGCATGGGCGAAATCGTCGTTGATGATCAGGTAGTCGTAGTCGACATAGTGGCTCATCTCGCTGACGGCTTCACGCATGCGGCCATCAATGATCTCGTCGCTGTCCTGGCCGCGATGGGTCAGGCGCTGGTGCAATGCCTGCAAAGACGGCGGCAAAATGAAGATCGAGCGGGCCTGGGGCATCAGTTTGCGTACCTGTTCGGCGCCCTGCCAGTCGATTTCCAGAATCAGGTCGTGGCCCTCATCGAGGGTCTGCTGCAGATGACTTTGCGAGGTGCCGTAGAGATTACCGAACACTTCGGCGCGCTCAAGGAAATCCCCGTGCTCGATCATCTTCACGAACTCGCTGCGTTCGACGAAGTGATAATTCACGCCGTTCGATTCGCCGGGGCGCATGGCGCGAGTCGTGTGTGAGACGGAGACGCGGATCTCCGGATCAGCGTCGGTCAGGGCTTTGACCAGGCTGCTCTTGCCCGCGCCAGAAGGCGCAGAAATGATATACAGGGTGCCGGTGCTGTGGGTCATGTCGGGTTTGCCTTACTCAATATTCTGCACTTGTTCGCGCATCTGCTCGATCAACACTTTGAGGTTGACCGCTGCTTGGGTGCTGCGTGGATCGAAAGCTTTGGAGCCTAATGTGTTGGCTTCGCGGTTGAGCTCCTGCATCAGGAAATCCAGACGCCGACCAGCAGCACCGCCGGATTTGAGCACCCGGCGAACTTCAATGATGTGCGTGCTCAGGCGATCCAGTTCTTCGGCAACGTCGCTTTTTTGGGCGAGCATGACCATTTCCTGCTCCAGACGCTGAGGGTCCATCTCGGCC
This sequence comes from Pseudomonas sp. TNT3, assembly GCF_010095445.2. Classification (GTDB taxonomy): domain Bacteria; phylum Pseudomonadota; class Gammaproteobacteria; order Pseudomonadales; family Pseudomonadaceae; genus Aquipseudomonas. The sequence goes on along the minus strand of NZ_WFGV02000002.1, from coordinate 95,346 downwards.
TTCATATCGGCAAAGCGGTCGAGGACTTTCTGGCGCTGGGTCGCGAGCATCTGCGGAACCAGTTCACGCAGGGTGACCACGTCTGTTTCGATAGAGGTCAGGCGATCGTTGATCAATCGGGCCAGCTCTGCACCTTCGCGCTCGCGGCCGGCTTTGAGTTCTTTCAGGCCCTCGTTGAACAGCGCCAGCGCTTCGGCATTCAAGGCTTGCGGGTCGGACGCGTCGCCCACCAGTACACCGGGCCAGGCCAGAACTTCAAGCGGGTTCAGTGCCGCCGGGTTTTTGATCAGGCTGGCGATCGTCTCCGCGGCGGCGACCAATTGAGCGGCACGTGCGCGGTCGACTTGCAGGGGCTTGTCAGCGTTTTCTTCGGTGAAGCGCAGGGTGCATTCGAGCTTGCCCCGGGACAAGCCCTGGCGCAGCGCTTCGCGGACCGCGCCTTCGAGATCTCGAAAGGATTCCGGCAGGCGCAGGTGAGGCTCGAGGTAGCGGCTGTTGACCGAGCGCAGTTCCCAGCTCAGGGTGCCCTGGGTGCCGGCTTTTTCGACGCGGGCGAAGGCGGTCATGCTGTGCACCATGGAGGTACCTCGCAATGCAGATCCAGGCGTTACCCAAAATCCGCTATCTATGAATTTAAGCCCAGAGGCAGCAAAGGCGCAGGATTGTAGCTCAGTGGGGCGGATGCGCCCAAACACACGGCGTGACAAAGAGCTGCAGGCCGTCGGTAAAGCGGCTTTTAGCGGTCTCAGTCGTCGGGAGGATTTTTTAGAAGTGCCCAGTCCGGGCGTGCGGCTCTATAATGCTCGGCAGTTTTCCGTCCTCCGTACAGGTATTCCCTATGAAACGTCCAAGTGGTCGCGCTGCCGATCAGCTCCGCTCGATCCGCATTACCCGCAACTACACCAAACACGCCGAGGGATCTGTACTGGTCGAGTTCGGTGATACCAAAGTCATCTGCACCGTCAGTGTCGAAAACGGCGTGCCGCGTTTCCTCAAAGGTCAGGGCCAGGGTTGGTTGACTGCCGAATACGGCATGCTGCCGCGCGCGACCGGTGAGCGGAATCAGCGTGAAGCGAGCCGTGGCAAGCAAGGCGGGCGTACGCTGGAAATCCAGCGCCTGATCGGTCGTTCCCTGCGCGCTTCGCTGGACATGTCCAAGCTGGGCGACGTTACCCTCTACGTCGACTGCGACGTAATCCAGGCTGACGGCGGAACCCGCACCGCGTCCATCACCGGTGCCATGGTTGCGTTGGTTGATGCCTTGAAAGTGATCAAAAAGCGCGGCGGCCTCAAAGGCGGCGACCCGCTCAAGCAAATGATCGCTGCTGTCTCCGTTGGCATGTATCAGGGCGAACCTGTGCTCGACCTCGACTACCCTGAAGACTCGGCTGCCGAAACCGACCTGAACGTGGTGATGACAAGCACTGGCGGATTCATTGAAGTTCAGGGTACTGCCGAAGGCTCGCCGTTCCAGCCTGAAGAGCTGAACGCCATGCTTGAGTTGGCGAAGAAGGGCATGAACGAAATCTTCGAACTGCAAAAGGCTGCACTGGCCGACTGATCGCAATCGCTCCAGCAAGGAGAACGCCATGAGTGACGAGCAACAGCTACTTCCCATCCCGAGCAAAGAGGTTCGGCAGTGGGCGATGTTTTGTCATCTCTCGGCCCTGCTGGGGATCTGGATTCCGTTCGGTACGCTGATCGGCCCGTTGATTCTCTGGCAGATGAAGCGCGAGATGGACCCATTCGTCGATGCGCAGGGTAAGGAAGCGCTGAACTTTCAGATCACTGTCGCCATTGCCTCTGCTATTTGCTTCCTGCTCATGGTGGTGATTATCGGGTTTTTCATGTTGGGTCTGGTGGCGATTGGGGCATTAGTGTTGACGATCATTGCGGGCGTCAAGGCCAATGAAGGGGTGCCGTATCGTTATCCCTTTACGTGGCGATTGATCAAGTAAAGAAGTCGTGTACTGGTGAGGCACGGTTCACCAGCCTTTCAAACAAATGCCCCGAATTTACGGGGCATTTGTTTTTTTGAAATTAAATATAATTCCTCAGCCAAATGCAGCAATTGCCATTGGCGGTATTCGGCTATCGCAGGTTTTTGTGGATTAGTCTTACAAGGCATTACCGTTAATTCCTTATATTAAAGCTGTTTTCGTTGTTCTTACACTTTTAGTCACAACTACGGCCCGCGGGGCGCCCCATAGGCTTGGCAATGAGACTGGGCGATTGATAAAGTTGCTCGACGTAATATTTATCAGCGGTATTACGCCTTGTTCACACCATTGACGGTCCCTGAATCTAAAATCAACCCGTGTTGATACGTCTCAACCAATTCAACAGGCGTGCCCAGGTAAAAAGTTCGCCTCTGAATGTGCATGTAAGCATTTCCCAATGATTGAACTCGATTTTTACGGAACACTTGTGGCCGCCTCTTTAGTACTTTTACTGGGGAGAGGACTTGTTACTCGTGTCGGATTTTTACGCGCCTACAATATTCCCGAGCCTGTAGCCGGCGGGCTGGTGGTCGCGTTGGTTCTCTTGACGCTACGAGCCATCGAAGTTGAGGTCCGTTTCGATACATCGTTGCAGGCGCCCCTGATGTTGGCGTTTTTCGCCACCATTGGCTTGAGCGCAGACTTTGCAAGCCTGAAGAAAGGCGGGCGTGTAGTAGGGATTTTCGTACTGGCAGTCACAGGGCTCCTGGTGGTTCAGAACGCCATGGGCATCGGGCTCGCCACTTTGTTAGGTCTTGATCCATTGATGGGGTTGTTGACCGGCTCAGTGACGTTGGCGGGTGGGCACGGTACCGGCGCTGCATGGAGTTCGACTTTCAGCGAGAAGTACGGCCTGGCTTCCGCCTCTGAGCTGGCGATGGCTTCTGCAACGTTTGGTTTGGTGCTGGGTGGTTTGATTGGCGGTCCGGTTGCTCGCCTGCTCATCAAGCGTGTTCAAACCCCGGGTCTCGAACACGGAAAGCCTCAATGTCCAAAAGGCTTCGAGCAGCCCAACAAGGAGCGCTCGATCACACCCTTCTCGTTCATCGAGACCCTTGCTTTGATCGCCGTCAGCTTGCTGGCGGGTAATCTCTTGAATGGCCTGCTGCACGGAACTGCGTTTGAGCTGCCGACCTTCGTTTGCGTCTTGTTCGTGGGAGTCCTGCTACGAAATGGTCTTTCAGCACTGGGTCTGTATCAGGTGTTTGAGCGTGAAGTGTCTGTACTGGGGAATGTCAGCCTGTCGCTATTCCTCGCCATCGCTCTGATGTCACTCAAGCTGTGGGATCTGGCCGCACTGGCTTTGCCGATCTTTCTGATCCTGGCTGCGCAGACTTTGGTCATGGCACTGTTTGCGATTTTCGTGACGTTCAGGGTAATGGGCAGGAACTATGATGCGGCCGTGCTGGCAGCGGGGCACTGTGGTTTTGGGCTGGGCGCGACGCCAACGGCCATTGCTAACATGCAGGCAGTGACACAGCGCTATGGACCTTCGCAAATCGCGTTCCTGGTGGTACCAATGGTGGGTGCGTTCTTCATCGACATCATCAATGTGATCGTGATCAAGTTGTACCTGGCGTTGCCGTTTTTCGCCGCGGGTTGAGGCTCATGCCACGTGACCTTGTTATGAAAGGGCCGAACCTCAAGCGAAAAAAAGCGTAAAAAAAATGCCCGTATCATGCGATACGGGCATTTTTTCGTCTGGCAAACAGGTTGCTGAGTGTTCACGCAATCTGAGTAACGCCAGTTCTTGCCTTCGAAACAACGCTTAGATAGTCAGCGTCCAGTCGTAGTCGACGATCAGCGGTGCGTGTTGCGAGAACCGTGGCTGACGTGGCAAACGTGCGCTGCGTACGAAGCGGCGCAGACCTGGCGTCAGCAACTGGTAGTCGAAACGCCAACCGAGGTTAAGCATTTCAGCCTGTTCGTTGTCCGGCCACCAGCTGTACTGATCGCCCTCACGACTGACTTCGCGCAAGGCATCAACGTAGCCCATGTTGCCGACAATCTCGTCCATCCAGGCACGTTCAGGCGCCAGGAAGCCCGGAGATTGCTGGCTGTCGCGCCAGTTCTTGATATCCAGCTTCTGTTGCGCAACATACAGCGAGCCACAGTAAATGTACTCGCGACGTTTGCGTCGCTGTTTATCCAGATAACGGGCGAAATCGTCCATTAGCTTGAACTTCTGGTTCAAGTCTTCATCGCCGTTCTGCCCCGAAGGAAGCAGCAAGGTCGCGATGCTGACCTTATCGAAATCGGCTTGCAGGTAGCGCCCGTAGCGGTCGGCCGTCTCGAAGCCGAGACCGCTGATGACAGCCTTCGGTTGCAACCGCGAATACAAAGCCACGCCACCCTGGGCGGGAACTTCGGCTTCGCAGGCATAAAGGAAGTAGCCATCCAGTTGGAAGGCTGGATCGTCCAGTTCAAAGGCGGAGGCGCGGGTGTCCTGCAGGCAGATGACGTCGGCATTCTGTGCTTGCAGCCAACTGAGCAAACCTCGCTCCACTGCAGCCTGAATACCATTGACGTTCACACTGATGATCCGCATAAATGGCCCCAAAAATCGCGTGCGTGTATGATACACGGCGTCAACCTAATTAGCTAAATCCGTGGTATTTGGGGTTTTTTTCATGCAAGCGTATCAGCGCGATTTCATTCGTTTTGCCATCGATCGCGGCGTTTTGCGCTTCGGTGAGTTCACCCTGAAGTCCGGGCGCACCAGTCCTTACTTCTTCAATGCCGGCTTGTTCAACTCGGGTTCGGCGCTGGCGCAACTGGGTCGTTTCTATGCGGCAGCCATCGTCGAGAGCGGTATTTCCTTCGACGTGCTGTTCGGCCCAGCCTACAAAGGCATTCCGCTGGCAGCGACCACTGCGGTAGCCCTGGCTGAGCACCATGAGCGTGATTTGCCATGGTGCTTCAATCGTAAAGAGGCCAAGGCCCACGGCGAAGGCGGCAGCCTGGTCGGCGCGCCATTGACTGGCGAAGTCTTGATCATCGACGACGTGATCACCGCCGGCACCGCGATTCGTGAAGTGATGCAGATCATCGCTTCCCAGGACGGCGCCAAGGCGGCAGGCGTGCTGATCGCCCTGAACCGTCAAGAGCGCGGTAACGGCGAGCTGTCGGCGATCCAGGAAGTGGAGCGTGATTTCGGTATTCCGGTTATCAGCATCGTTTCGCTGAACCAGGTACTCGAGTTCCTGGCGGACGATCCGCAGCTCAAGCAACACTTGCCTGCCGTAGAAGCGTACCGCGCCCAGTTCGGCGTCTAGCACCGATCTCCCTGTGTGGCGGGACTGTGTGGCGAGGGTGCTTGCTCCCGCTTGAGTGCGCAGCGCTCACAAGATTTTGGGGCTGCTGCGCAGCCCAGCGGGAGCAAGCTCCCTCGCCACAAATAAATCGTTTGCCCGCAGGTATCTCAGGCAAAAAAAGACCCCGCTCAGTCTGGCTGAGCGGGGTCTTTTTGTATGTGCCGCTTAAGGGCGCTTGCGATTGCTGATCAAGGTACCCACACCGGTATCGGTGAAGATTTCCAGCAGAATCGCGTTCGGTACGCGCCCGTCAATGATCAACGAGCTGCCCACGCCACCCTGTACCGCCTCCAGCGCGCAACGGATCTTCGGCAGCATCCCGCCGTAAATGGTGCCATCGGCGATCAGTTCGTCGACCTGCTGAGTGGTCAGGCCCGTCAAGACGGTGCCCGACTTGTCCATCAGGCCGGCGATGTTGGTCAGCAGCATCAGCTTTTCAGCCTTCAATGCTTCGGCAACTTTGCCGGCTACCAGGTCGGCATTGATGTTGTACGACTCACCATTGGCGCCGACGCCAATTGGCGCGATCACCGGAATGAAATCGCCTTTGACCAGCAGGTTCAGCAAGTCGGTGTTGATCCCGACCACTTCGCCGACCTGGCCGATGTCGATGATTTCCGGTTGGGTCATCTCCGGCGTCTGGCGCGTGACGGTGAGCTTTTTCGCGCGAATCAACTCGGCGTCTTTACCGGTCAGGCCGATGGCGCTGCCGCCATGACGGTTGATCAGGTTAACAATGTCCTTGTTCACCTGGCCACCCAGGACCATTTCCACCACGTCCATGGTCTGTGCGTCAGTGACACGCATGCCATCAATGAAGTGGCTCTCGATCGACAATCGCTTGAGCAGGTCGCCAATTTGCGGGCCGCCGCCGTGCACCACCACCGGGTTGATACCCACGGCTTTCATCAGGACGATGTCGCGGGCGAAGCCGGTTTTCAGCTCCTCGCTTTCCATCGCGTTGCCGCCGTATTTGATCACCAGCGTCTTGCCGACATAGCGGCGAATGTAAGGCAGCGCTTCGGACAGGACCTTGGCGGTGTTGGCGGCGGCTTCGCGTTCGAGGGTCATTCAGGGCTCCGGCACTTCAATAAAGGCGCTTCGTTAAATCAAAACGGTAGTTGGAGATCAGGTGCAACACGCTTCAACTGGACTTTGAATACATCCTTGATGCGCTGCAACTCAGCCTCGTCATCGGCCTCGAAACGCAGTACCAGCACCGGTGTGGTGTTGGACGCGCGAACCAGGCCCCAGCCTTTGGCGTAATCGACTCGCACGCCGTCAATGGTGGTCAGGTCAGCGCCTTCGCCCCACTTGGCATCGTGCAGCGCATCAATGATGCTGAATTTGCTCTCTTCGGTCACATGGATATTGATTTCCGGCGTAGAAATATCATTCGGGAAGGTCGCAAACAGCTCTTCCGCGGTGGATTTTTCTTTGCTGAGGATCTCCAGCAACCGCGCGGCGCTGTAAATGCCGTCGTCGAAACCGAACCAGCGCTCCTTGAAGAAGATATGGCCGCTCATTTCGCCGGCCAGCAGGGCGCCGGTTTGTTTCATTTTCTTTTTGATCAACGAGTGACCGGTCTTCCACATTAGCGGGCGACCGCCATATTCCTTGATCAGTGGCGTCAGGCGACGGGTGCACTTAACGTCGAAGATGATTTCTGCATCCGGGTTGCGCGCCACGACGTCGCGGGCGAAGAGCATCAGCAAGCGGTCCGGGTAGACGATGCTGCCGGTGTTGGTCACGACGCCCACGCGGTCACCGTCACCGTCGAATGCCAGGCCCAAGTCAGCGTTGGTTTCCTTGACCTTGGCGATCAGGTCGACAAGGTTTTCGGGTTTGCCCGGGTCCGGGTGATGGTTCGGGAAGTTGCCGTCGACTTCGCAGAACAGCGGAATGACTTCGCAGTTCAGCGCTTCGATCAGCTGTGGGGCAATCACGCCGGCAGCGCCGTTGCCACAGTCAACGACGACTTTGAGGCGGCGAGCCAGTTTGACGTCCTGAACGATTTCAGTGTTGTAGCGGTCGAGAATCTCGACCTTGGTGATGCTGCCATTGCCGCTGCTCAAGTTGTTGGTCTTGAGGCGTTCGTGCAGGGCCTGAATTTGTTCGTTGGCCAAGGTGTCGCCAGCGATAACGATCTTGAAACCGTTGTAGTTTGCAGGATTATGGCTGCCGGTCAGCATCACGCCGGATTTACCGGCCAGGACGTTGGCGGCGTAGTACAGCGCAGGCGTTGGCACCAGGCCGACGTCGCTGACGTGGCAACCGCTGTCGGCCAGGCCTTTGATCAGTTGCTCGACCAGTTCGGGGCCTGACAGGCGACCGTCACGGCCGACGGAAACATTCGGTTCATCCTGTGCCAGGCTCTGGGAGCCAATGGCGCGACCGAGCCAATAAGCGGTCTCAGCATTCAAGAATTCCGGGACGGTGCCGCGAATGTCATAGGCGCGGAAAATGCTGTCGGGGAACTTGGGTGGGACTTGGGCTGGGTTGCTCATTACTGGAAATGCTCCATCTTGAAAGTGATTGGGCTTGCCGGCGAAGAACTCGCCGGCAGTCTCAAACTGAAGGGTATGACGGCGTTTTCCACAGAGAGTTCGTGGTGCGAAAAGGCCATGACGCCGGTTTTGCTGAGCATTTGGCCGTCCATTGCCTTGATTTCCAGTGTTAAAACTGTCGCCGATCCTGATGCAATCTTTGTGGCAAGCCAGCTCTACTGTAGGAGCTGCCGCAGGCTGCGATCCTTTGATCCTGTTCTTGATCTTGAGAAAACTAGATCAAGAGATCGCAGCCTCGTTTCACTCGACAGCTCCTACAGGAATGTGGCGTTTATCGATCAATGGCTGCCTGAATGCCCAAAACCACCCGCGCCGCGCTCGGTTTCGACAAATTCTTCGACCATCTCGAAATGCGCCTGCACGACTGGCACCAGAACCAGTTGAGCCAGACGTTCGCCGACAACCATATTGAAGTCGGTCTGGCCGCGGTTCCAGCAGGACACCATCAACGGGCCCTGGTAGTCGGAGTCGATCAGGCCAACCAGGTTGCCCAGCACGATGCCGTGTTTATGACCCAGGCCCGAACGCGGCAGAATCAATGCGGCGAGGCCAGGATCGCCGATGTACACCGACAGTCCGGTGGGGATCAGCAACGTTTCACCTGGTTTGATGACGGTGTCTTTTTCCAGCATGGCGCGCAGGTCCAGGCCGGCGGAACCTGGGGTAGCGTACTGTGGCAGCGGGAATTCGCTGCCGATGCGTGGGTCGAGGATCTTGGCTTGCAAAGCGTGCATGTAAATTAAACCTGGTTCAGACGTTCGGCGATAAAAGTGATCAGCTGGCGGGCAATTTTGCTCTTGCTGGTCTGGGCGAAAAGTGTGGCGTGGAGTTCACGATCAATCACGCTGCAGGCGTTTTCCTCGCTGTTGAAGCCAATACTCGGGTTGGCGACGTCGTTGGCGACGATCAAATCGAGATTCTTGTCTTTCAGCTTGCGTGCGGCGTAATCGAGCAGGTGTTCGGTTTCGGCGGCGAAACCGACACTGAACGGACGGTCGGGACGGGTAGCGATGGTGGCCAGGATGTCCGGGTTACGCACCATTTGTAGCAACAAGCCGTCGCCGCTCGTAGGATCTTTCTTGAGTTTCTGTGGCGCGACGACTTCCGGGCGGTAGTCGGCAACCGCAGCGGAGGCAATAAACAGATCGCACGGGATTGCGGCTTCGCAGGCGGAGAGCATATCGCGGGCGCTGACCACATCGATTCGCGTCACGCGATCCGGCGTTGGCAGGTGGACCGGGCCCGTAATCAGGGTCACTCGGGCACCCGCCTCAACCGCTGCTTCGGCCAGGGCAAAGCCCATTTTCCCCGAACTATGGTTGGTGATGTAGCGAACCGGATCAATGTTTTCCTGGGTTGGGCCGGCCGTGATAAGCACGTGCTTGCCGGTCAACGCCTGACGCTGGAAGCAGTCCGCCGCGCACTGGGCGAGGTCGTTGGCTTCGAGCATGCGACCCATGCCGACATCGCCGCAAGCCTGGCTGCCGGAGGCTGGGCCGAAGACTTTCAGGTCGCGACTTTCGAGGGTCTGCAGGTTGGATTGGGTTGCCGGGTCGCGCCACATGGCTTGATTCATGGCGGGCGCCACGGCAACAACAGCATCAGTGGCCAGCACCAGCGTGGTCAGCAGGTCGTCGGCAATCCCCTGTGCCAAGCGCGCGATCAAGTCTGCGGTAGCGGGGGCGATCAACACCAGATCGGCCCATTTCGCCAGCTCGATGTGGCCCATTGCGGCTTCGGCTGCCGGGTCCAGCAGGTCCAGATGCACCGGGTGTCCGGACAATGCCTGCATGGTCAGCGGCGTGATGAATTCGCTGCCACCCCGGGTCATGACCACGCGCACTTCGGCGCCCTGGTCGATCAGTCGGCGAACCAGCTCAGCGCTCTTGTAGGCCGCGATGCCGCCGCCGACGCCCAGAACAATGCGTTTCCGATACAGCCGCTGCATAGGTCTGCCTTTCAATTCGTTGGTGACTGCATGGCGAAACCCCCTCCCCAGGGTGAATTCGCCTGCAAAAAAGATGGGCTAAGATATCACAGCGACCGCTATGGAACAGCGGCGCCCACAGACAGGGAGGTGCTATGAGTATTCGCGATTGGCCGGCGGCCGAGCGACCGCGGGAAAAGCTTCTTGAACAGGGCTCGGCGAGCCTTTCAGACGCAGAGTTGCTGGCAATTTTTCTACGAACCGGTGTCTCCGGCAGGAGTGCAGTGGACGTTGCGCGTCACTTGCTGAGCAAGTTTGGCAGCCTGCGTGCGTTGCTGGAGGCGGATCAGTCGACGTTCAGCAGGGAGTTGGGGCTCGGTCCCGCCAAGTTCGCACAGCTGCAAGCGGTTCAGGAAATGGGTCGACGGCACATGGCCGAGCGTTTGCGCAACAAGTCGGTGCTGGAAAATCCTCAAGCTGTTCGTGAGTACCTCAAAGCCTTGCTGCGCCATGAGCTGCATGAGGTATTCGGTTGTCTGTTTCTGGACTCCAGGCATCAGGTGCTGACCTTTGAAGCACTGTTTCACGGCTCCATCGACAACACCAGCGTCCATCCTCGACAGGTGGTCAAACGTGCGTTGGCCAACAACGCGGCAGCAGTGATCCTCTGCCACAACCACCCATCGGGTAACTCCACTCCCAGCCAGGCCGACCGAAAATTGACCAAACGTCTGCAAGAGGCGTTGCTGCTGGTGGATGTGCGAGTTCTTGACCACTTCATCGTCGGTGACGGCGACCCGCTGTCCATGGCCGAGTACGGCTGGATGTGACTGTGGTGAAAATGAGATTCCTGTAGGAGGGAGCGCGCTCGCTCCCACAGGTAGTCTCGAAGTGGATTACTTCAGGTTGACCTTCGAGTAGTCCTGGCGACCAAACGGGCTGACAGCGTATCCCTCGACTTGCTTGCGCATCAGGGCGAATGCAGTGGGGTGCGCCAGCGGCAGCCATAGCGCCTGTTGCTGGATCTGCGCCTGAGCCTGCTCGTAGAGCTTGGTGCGCACGCCTTGCTCCCCGGTGGTCTTGCCGGCGCTGATCAGCTTGTCCAGATCCTGGTTGCAGTAGCGCGCAAAGTTGGTGCCCGACTTGACCGCGGCGCAGGAAAACTGCGGGGTGAGGAAGTTATCGGGGTCACCGTTGTCGCCGGCCCAGCCCATGAACAGCAGGTCATGTTCGCCCGCTTTGGCGCGGCGGATCACTTCACCCCATTCGATCACGCGGATCTCGGCCTGAATGCCGATTTGAGCCAGGTCGGATTGCAGCATTTGCGCGCCGAGACTTGGGTTCGGGTTAAGCAAGCTGCCGGAAGGGCGGGTCCAGATAGTGGTCTGGAAACCGTCCTTGAGACCTGCCTTGGCCATCAGGGCGCGGGCTTTTTCAACGTCGTGAGCGTAGCCGGGCAAGCCTTTGGCGTAGCTCCAGATGTTGGGTGGGTAAGGCCCGCTGGCAGGCTCGGCAGTGTCCTCGAACACCGCTTTGATGTAGTTGGCCTTATCGAAGGCCAGGTTGATTGCCTGGCGTACTTCCGGCTTGTCCAGCGGGGGATGCTGGCTGTTGATGGCAACGAAAGCGGTCATGAACGCGTCAGTCTTTTCTACTTTCAGTGTCGGCTCTTTCAGCGCGGCCTGTACGTCCAGAGGCTTGGGGGACAGGGCGATCTGGCATTCGTTGCGACGCAATTTCTGCAGGCGCACGTTGGCATCCGGGGTAATGGCGAAGATCAGCGGGTCGACCGCAGGCTTGCCACCGAAGTAGTCCGGATTGGCCTTGTAGCGAATTGACGCATCTTTCTGAAAGCGCGTGAAAATGAACGGCCCCGTGCCGACTGGCTGACTGTTGAGCTTTTCCGGGGTGCCGGCCTTCATCAATTTGTCAGCGTATTCAGCGGGATAGATCGAAGCGAAGCCCATGCTCAAGGTCGGCAGGAAGGTCGAGTCAGGGTGATCAAGCGTGAAGCGCACCGTCAGTGGGTCCAGCGCATCGATCTTCTTGATCAGCGCAGGCAGCTGCATCGACTGAGCATGCGGGAAGCCGCTCTGGGCAACTTTGTGCCACGGGTTGGCCGGGTCGAGCATGCGGTCGAAGCTGAACTTCACGTCCTCTGCGGTCAGGTCGCGGGTAGGGGTGAAGTAGTCCGTTCGATGGAATTTCACATTGGGGTGCAATTTGAAGACGTAGGTCAGACCGTCGGGTGTGACTTCCCAGCTGTCCGCCAGGCTGGCGACCACTTTGCCGCTGGCTGTATCGAAGTCCACCAGCCGGTTCATCAGCACATCAGCGGAAGCGTTGGTGGTGGTCAGCGAGTTGTACTGCACCACGTCAAACCCTTCAGGGCTGGCCTCGGTGCAGACGCTCAGGGCTGCGGCCATTGCCTGCGGGCTGAGCAGAAGCGGGGCGAGTAACAGGGGTAGGGCAGCGAGGCGCATGGTCGGATTCCTTTACAGATCGAAGGCCCATCTGCAAGTGCAGTCTGGAAAAGGCTTACCCTAGATGGCTCTTTTGCAAATGACTATCCCCTTTTTCATTTTGGGGGGACTATGTGCGACTGATTTCCGTGTGCACAGATCGAGAAAATGTGGAATTGGCCCATTGGCCGATTCTCTGCGACGAGCGGTCGATATCGGTCACAGCCTTTATCCAAAGCACTCACCGCCCGAAAAATGGGGTTTTTATCAACTCAACGCACACAGAATGTTGTTGCTCTGTGGTCTTTCTGGTATAAAGCAGCGCTCTTTTCTAGGGGCCCGGTTCCTTCACCTGGAGGTGTAGCCGGTAAGACCTCTAAAGAAACGCGGCGCCTGGCGCCAAATGACTGAGAGATTAAGCGGCCAACCCATGCCGGGTTGGGCATGTGGTTTTAGAGGGCTGAGGCATGTCGAGAGTATGTCAAGTTACCGGTAAGGGTCCGGTGACTGGGAATAACATTTCCCACGCAAATAACAAAACCCGTCGTCGTTTCCTGCCGAACCTGCAGCATCACCGCTTCTGGGTTGAAGAAGAGAAACGTTTCGTGCGTCTGCGCGTATCTGCCAAAGGCATGCGTATCATCGACAAGCGTGGCATCACTGTCGTGCTGGCCGAAATCCGCAAAGCTGGCAAGATCTAAGGGAGCTAATCATGCGTGAATTGATTCGTTTGATTTCGAGCGCCGGTACTGGTCACTTCTACACTACCGACAAGAACAAGCGCACTACTCCGGACAAAATCGAGATCAAGAAATTTGATCCGGTTGTTCGCAAGCACGTGATCTACAAAGAAGGCAAAATCAAGTAATTGATTTTTCTCTCTTACGAAAAAGGCCCGTATCGCGAGATACGGGCCTTTTTTGTTGCCAGTTTTCCGGTGTTACGCCGAATCAGCCGCAGCACATCCGGATGACCATGCCGTTGATATCGGTGAAAATTCGTAAGCGTGTGGGCTCGAATTCCGGAGTACTGCGATTGACCACGACACTGGCCGCACGCGAATCCACGCGGGCCTTCTCCTTGTTTTGCTGAGTGAGGTACTGGCCGATCAGGTCTTCTTGCGCCCATCGTGTATTGCATTGCTGCGGTGAAGCATCGGCCTGAGCCGACGTCAGGGTGGCTGCAAAAGTGAATCCAGCCAGCAGGCTCGCAGTGAAAAATGTGCTCATGTTAATTCGCTTCCCTGTGAATAATGAGGTTCTGGCTACTGGTGCCAGTAGCTGAAACAGCATCCGGTATGGTCCGTAACCGAGTGCAGTAACTATGTATGCCACTCGGCGTAGGCCGGTCCGGATTCACGCGACAGGTTCACGAAAAAAGCCCGTCGCGATGGACGGGCTTTTTGGGAAAGCGGGGCTGGTGTCAGGCTTTTGGTTCAAACGCCACATAGATCTTGCGGCACGGCTCCAGCACTTCCCAGGTACCGCGGAATCCGGCCGGAATGACAAAGCGATCACCCGCCCGCACCGTTTTGCTGTTGCCGTCGTTGTCGCGCAACACTGAAACACCCTGAACAATTTCGCAGTACTCATGCTCGGTGAAGTTCACATGCCATTGGCCAACCGCGCCTTCCCAAACACCCGCATTCAGCTGGCCACAGAGACTGTTGTAGTGGTTGTACACCGCTTGCTCAGGATCGCCCTTGAGGATTTTTGCCGGGTCTGGCCGGTAACGATCGGGCTGAGTGTTGGCTTGGCTGAAATCGACGATGTCCTGGATGCTCATTGTTGTAATCCCCAGTGATTGCGTTGGAAAGCGCAAAGTCTATGTTTATTAAAATGAACATCGCAAGGCCGTTTGCCGGCCTTATGTCAAATATATTGAAACTTCACCTGTCGCTGGTTTAGGGTGGCGGTTGCCTTTGGCCGAACACGCTGGCTGGCCGGGCAGAATTCCTGTGAGCGTCTGCGAAGAACGCTGGGCGCTCGTATTCAACAAGAGGAGGACACTCGTATGACCACCCTGACTCGTGCCGATTGGGAACAACGTGCTCGCGATCTGAAGATCGAAGGCCGCGCCTACATCAATGGCGAATACACCGATGCTGTCTCCGCCGAAACCTTCGAGTGCATCAGCCCGGTCGATGGTCGTCTGCTGGGCAAGATCGCCAGCTGTGACGCCGCCGATGCCCAGCGCGCTGTTGAAAACGCCCGCGCCACGTTCAATTCCGGCGTCTGGTCGCGCCTGGCGCCGACCAAACGCAAAGCCACGATGATTCGTTTCGCCGGCCTGTTGAAACAGCACGCCGAAGAGTTGGCGCTGCTTGAAACGCTGGACATGGGCAAGCCCATCAGTGATTCCCTGTACATCGACGTTCCAGGCGCGGCGCAAGCCCTGAGCTGGAGCGGTGAAGCCATCGACAAAATCTACGACGAAGTTGCCGCTACCCCCCATGATCAGTTGGGTCTGGTTACTCGCGAGCCGGTCGGTGTTGTGGGCGCGATCGTGCCGTGGAACTTCCCGTTGATGATGGCCTGCTGGAAACTCGGCCCGGCCCTGTCCACCGGTAACTCGGTGATCCTCAAGCCGTCCGAAAAATCCCCTCTGACTGCCATTCGCATCGCTGCGCTGGCCGTGGAAGCCGGTATTCCGAAAGGCGTGCTGAACGTCCTGCCAGGCTACGGTCACACCGTCGGCAAGGCCTTGGCCCTGCACAACGATGTCGACACGCTGGTGTTCACCGGTTCGACCAAGATTGCCAAGCAATTGTTGATCTACTCCGGCGAGTCGAACATGAAGCGCGTCTGGCTGGAAGCCGGCGGCAAGAGCCCGAACATCGTGTTCGCCGATGCCCCGGACCTGCAAGCGGCCGCCGAATCGGCTGCCGGCGCCATCGCCTTCAACCAGGGTGAGGTCTGCACCGCCGGTTCCCGTCTGTTGGTCGAGCGTTCGATCAAGGACAAATTCCTGCCGCTGGTGATCGAGGCACTGAAAACCTGGAAGCCGGGCAATCCTCTGGACCCAGCGACCAACGTTGGCGCGCTGGTGGATACCCAGCAGATGAACACCGTGCTGTCGTACATCGAATCCGGTCATGCCGACGGCGCCAAACTGGTCGCCGGTGGCAAGCGCATTCTTCAGGAAACCGGTGGCACCTACGTTGAACCGACGATTTTCGATGGCGTCAGCAATGCGATGAAGATCGCCCAGGAAGAGATTTTCGGCCCGGTACTGTCGGTTATCACCTTTGATAGCGCGGAAGAAGCGGTCCAGATTGCCAACGACACACCGTACGGTTTGGCCGCTGCCGTTTGGACTGCCGACATCTCCAAGGCTCACCTGACCGCCAAGGCGCTGCGCGCCGGTAGCGTCTGGGTCAACCAATACGATGGCGGCGACATGACCGCGCCGTTCGGTGGCTTCAAACAGTCGGGCAACGGTCGCGACAAATCGCTGCACGCCTTCGACAAATACACCGAACTGAAGGCGACCTGGATCAAGTTGTAATTTGTAGCAGCCCCCGGTGAAAACCGGGGCTGAATACAACGAAGATCCCCTGTGGGAGCGAGCTTTTGTGGTGAGGGGATTTATCCCCGTTCGGCTGCGAAGCAGTCGCAAAACCAGTACACGCGGTGTGTTTGATACTGCGTTGTTGCAGGTTTTGGGGTCGCTGCGCGACCCAGCGGGGATAAATCCCCTCGCCACAAAGGCCCGCTCCCACACTGTTTTGTGCCGTCTGAAAAATAATATCCACAGGAGCGTGGAGCATGCGTTGGGCGACATATTTCGCCGTGTTGGCGTCTGTCTTGAGTGTTGGCCTGGCCTTGGGCGTCAGTATGCCGTTGGTGTCGTTTCGCCTGGAAAACTGGGGTTACGGCTCGTTCGCGATCGGTGTCATGGCAGCAATGCCGGCGATTGGCGTATTGCTGGGGGCGAAGATTTCCAGCCATCTGGCGGCGCGTCTGGGTACGGCCAATCTGATGCGTCTTTGCCTTTGGGCCGGTGCGCTGTCCATCGGTTTGCTGGCGATATTGCCCAGTTATCCCGTCTGGCTGGTGCTGCGGCTGATGATCGGGGTGATCCTGACCCTCGTGTTCATCCTTGGCGAAAGCTGGATCAATCAACTCGTGGTCGAGCAATGGCGTGGACGCCTGGTGGCACTCTATGGCAGCGCCTACGCATTAAGTCAGCTGGCAGGGCCGTTGTTGCTGGGCGCCGTGGGGACTGATCACGATTATGGTTTCTGGGTCGGCGTCGGCTTGCTGACGGCGGCACCGTTCCTGTTGCTGGGCCGTAGCGGGGCGCCCACCAGCGAAGCATGCAGCGTGACCTTCAAGGATTTGCTCGGCTTCTGTCGCGGATTGCCTGCGATCGCCTGGGCGGTCTCACTGTTTGCGGCGTTCGAAGCAATGATCCTGACCTTGTTGCCGGTTTATTGCCTGCGGCAGGGGTTCACAACCGAAATCGCCCTGGCGATGGTCAGCACCGTGGTCGTGGGCGATGCCCTGCTGCAGTTGCCGATTGGCGCGCTGGCGGATCGCTTGTCGAGGCGCACGTTGTTCACCGGTTGTGCGGTGATTCTGTTGGTGTCCAGCCTGGCGATCCCGCTGTTGATCGATACGCTGCTGATCTGGCCGTTATGGGTACTGTTTGGTGCCAGCGCGGGCGGTCTGTTCACCTTGTCGCTGATTCTCATCGGTGAACGCTATCGTGATGATGCGCTGGTCCGCGCTAACGCCCATATCGCGCAATTGTGGGGGATCGGTTGCCTGATCGGGCCACTGGCCGCGGGTGCGGGCAGCCAGTGGATCAGCGGCCACGCGCTGCCGTTGTTAATGGCGGCGGGGGCGTTCGGATTAGTGATTCTACTGTTGCGACAAGGTGCATTTGGCGCCGTACAGCCCGCGTAAACCCGTAGCACCTGGCGTCCGGCTGCTATGTGGTGAGGGGATTTATCCCCGTTGGGTCGCGCAGCGGCCCCAACATCTTACGACTGCTGCGCAGCCGAACGGGGATAAATCCCCTCGCCACATAGCGGCCAAGCGCAGGCTGTTACAGGACTGCGGTCACAACATCCTTTCCAGGCCGACTGCCGTACTGAACCAGGCGTTGAAGCGGCGCCACATACTGCCCGGTTCCTTGGTCAGGACGTGCATCTTGCCATCGTCTTCTGTCTCCCAGACGAGGCGATCATCGACCAGTTTCACCTGATAACTCAGGGGCGGCGCCATCCCTTCCAGTGCTGATCTGCGCACATGTGCGGCGAGCTCGGGGCTGTCCACCAACACCCCGACTTCGGTGTTCCATAACACCGAGCGCGGATCGAAATTGAACGAGCCGATAAAGGATTTCTGCTGATCGAAAATCATCGCCTTGCTGTGCAGGCTGGAGTCAGAGCCCCGATAGGATTTGCTGTAGAAAATATGCGGTCCGCTGCCGCCACCTTCGCCAGGCTGGCGGCGCAATTCATACAGCTTCACGCCGTGCTCCAGCAGCGCCTTGCGATAAGGCGCATAACCGCCATGCACCGCCGGTACGTCAGTGGCCTCCAGTGAGTTGGTCAGCAGGCTCACCGAGACGCCGGCATCGGCACGACCGGTCAGGTACACCAATCCAGGCTGGCCCGGAACGAAGTAAGCCGAAATCATGATCAGCTCTTTGCTCACACCCCTGAGCTCGGGTGCCAACTGAGTGGTCAGCAGCAGATGCGGGTCGGGGTCTCCCTTGGCCAGGACCTTGCTCGGTGCGTCCCACAATGCCTGGTTCCAGGCCCAGATCAGCTCCCGACGCCAGATATCCAGACGCGGATGGGTGGTGTAGGTCATCAGTTGCTGATACAGCGCATGGTTCTGCTTGCGGGTTTCTTGCAGCGATGCTTCCAGTTGCATCCGGGTATCTTGCAGGTCTTTCTGCGTCGGTTTGCTGGACAGGAATGCCTCGATGGGTTTGCTCAGCGCGCTGTTCCAGTATTGATCGAAGCTGTGACCGAGCTGTTCGGCAACCGGGCCGACGCTGAGCATGTCGATGTCGGTGAAATTCAGATTGGGCTCGGCGTCGAAATACTCGTCACCCAGATTGCGACCGCCAACGATGGCCACGCTGTTGTCCGCCAGCCACAATTTGTTGTGCATGCGTCGGTGTTGCTGCGACAGATTGAGCAGCCGGCCCATGGCCCGCGTGACGCCTGTTGCACGCCCCAGGTGCAGCGGATTGAACAGGCGGATCTGGATGTGTGGATGCGCTGCCAACGTGGCAATAGTCCAGTCCAGACCATCGCTGGTGGTGTCGTCGAGCAGGATTCTCACCCGCACGCCACGGTCGGCCGCCTTCAACAATTCCTCCACCAGCATGCGGGTGCTGATGCCGTCATGGACGATGTAGTACTGCAGATCAAGACTGCTCTGGGCGTTGCGGATCAGCTCGGCGCGGGCCATGAAGGCTTCGCTGCTATTGGTGAGCAAACGAAAGCCCGACTTCCCTTCGTAGGGCGCGGCCTGAGCCTGAATTGAACGACCAAACGACGAATCGCTTGCGGGCAGCGCCTGGCTTGGTTCGCGTTGAACATCGAAGCTGGTACAGCCGCTCAGGAGCAGCAAGGCGAATATCAGAAAAGCGAGCAGAGGCTGTCTGGCTCTCACGTAGGGTCGTTCCGTTTGGCGGCTGGGGTCGGCATATGGACGCTGGTTTCCGGATAAAGGTCAGTCGTTGTTGCCGTCAGTTTCTGCCAGCAGCTTGATGGCCGCCGCGCCCACCTTGCGAACAGCTTCTTCGATCAGGGGCGTCGGTTTGGCAGCGTAGTTCATCCGCAAACAATTGCGGTATTTGCCCGAGGCGGAAAAAATGCTTCCGACGGCAATCTGTACGCCTTCATCGTGCAGCGCGCGATTCAGTTTCAGGGTGTCGAACCCCTCCGGCAATTCGACCCAGAGCATGAAGCTGCCCTGGGGCCGACTGGCGCGAGTACCGGCCGGGAAATAGCGTGTGACCCAGTCAATCATCAAGTCGCGATTGCGTTGATATTGTGTGCGCATCCGTCGCAAATGCGGCTCGAAGTGTCCTGCCTTGAGGAATTCTGCTATCGCGATTTGCGGCTGCGGAGCCGTTGAACCGGTGCTGATGTATTTCATGTGCAGCACGCGTTCCAGATAGCGCCCCGGCGCCACCCAGCCGATGCGCAATCCGGGCGCCAGGGTTTTGGAAAACGAACTGCACAGCAGGACGCGGCCGTCTTCGTCGAAGGATTTGATCGTGCGCGGACGTGGATAGGTGTAGGCCAGTTCGCCATACACATCGTCCTCGATGATTGCCACGTCGAAACGCTGTGCGAGGGTCAACAACGCCCGTTTGCGTGACTCCGGCATGATGTAGCCCAGCGGGTTGTTGCAGTTGGGGGTCAGCTGTATGACCTTGATCGGCCATTGTTCCAAAGCCAGTTCGAGCGCATCGAGGCTGATCCCGGTGAGCGGATCCGTGGGAATCTCCAGGGCCTTCATGCCCAGACCCTTGAGGGTTTGCATGGCGCCATGAAAGCTCGGCGAATCCACCGCCACGATGTCACCCGGCTCGCAAATCGCGCGAATGCTGGTGGACAGGGCTTCGTGGCAGCCAGTTGTCACCACCAGCTCGGCGGCACTTAACTGGCAACCGGAGTCGAGCATCAAGCGTGCAATCTGCTCGCGCAATTCGAGCGTGCCGTGAATGTTGTCGTAGTACAGGCCGGGCATGTCCTGCCGACGGCTGATTCGGGCGAGGCTGCGCAGCAAGGGTTTCATGGTCGGGGTGGTGATATCGGGCATGCCCCGGCCCAGTTGCACCACATCCTTTCGCGGTACTGCGCGAATGAGCTCCAGCACCTGGTCCCACTGGGAGATATCCACCGGGCGCTGAGCGGGTCGGCCGATCGCCGGCAGCTCCGGCAGGTCACGACTGACTGGAACGAAGTAGCCGGATTTGGGTTTCGGCATTGCCAATCCGCTGTCTTCCAGCACCCGATAGGCTTGCTGCACCGTGCTCAAGCTCACGCCGTGCTCGACACTCAATGCCCGCACCGACGGCAGCCGGTCACCGGGGCGATAGAAGCCCTGTTCAATACGCGTGCCGAGCAATTCGGCGAGGTTGACGTAAAGGGTCATGGCGCAGTCTCGGTGTGGGTGATTCGGTTAACCAGTACAGATGAGACGAAAATATTGGATTCAGACGCTTAAATGCGAAATCTGTATGGAGTTAATACAGGGTCGCTGAATCTGTATTGCTTTTCGCCTCCCGCGCATCATGAAAGCTCTGGCTACCCAAGTAAACAGGAGCAATCAAAATGAACGGCTTGAGCGATGTGCGGCTGACGTTACACAGTCAGGAACTGGCGGCAGGGCAAAAAAACGGCACGCGCGAGGCGATGTTGCGCAATGCGCCGTCCTGCCTGAGTCGCTGGGACTTGTTCTGGCACCGTTTGCACACGCGCAAGGCGTTGCTGGACTTGACGCCGGAGCAGTTGAAGGATGTCGGACTGAGTCGGGAGCAGGCGCGGGAGGAGGGGCTTAAACCCTTCTGGCGGATCTGAGTTTTGTGCTGTTCTTCCGATCGCCATCGCGGGCAAGCCCGCTCCCACAAGAATTTGCGGCGTACACATATTATGTGAACAGCTCTGAAGCTGTGGGAGCGGGCTTGCCCGCGATGAGGCCGGTAAGTCTGCAGCTAACCAGTCAAACCAACTCTTTAAGTCGATGCCACATCATTCCCAGCGCCAACAACGGTGAGCGTAAATGCTTACCGCCCGGGAACGTGATATGCGGCACTTTGGCAAACAGATCGAACCCACCACCCTGTTGACCACTGATCGCCTCAGCCAACAACTTGCCCGCCAAGTGCGTGGCATTCACTCCATGCCCCGAGTAAGCCTGGGCGTAATACACATTCGGCTGCTCCTTGAGCCGGCCGATCTGCGGCAGGCGGTTGGCGCCGATGCCGATCATGCCGCCCCACTGAAAATCGATCTTCACATCGCCCAATTGTGGAAACACCTCGAGCATCTTCGGTCGCATGTACGCGGCGATGTCTTTCGGATCGCGTCCTGAATAGTGGCAGGCGCCGCCAAACAGCAAGCGTCGGTCTGCCGAGAGGCGGTAGTAATCCAGCGCCACCCGTTGATCACACACCGCCATATTTTGCGGCAGTAGCGCATGGGCCTGTTCTTCGCTCAAGGGTTCGGTGGCGATGATGTAGCTGCCGGCGGGCAGCACTTTGCCACTGAGATCGGGATTCAAATCATTGAGGTAGGCATTGCAGCCTAGCACCAGCGTTTTGGCGCGTACCGACCCGTGGGCGGTATGAACCTTCACCTCTGGGCCGTAGTCGATGCGCGTCACCGTTGATTGCTCGAACAGCTTCACTCCGAGTTGCTGGGCGGCCGCCGCTTCGCCAAGCGCCAGATTGAGTGGATGCAAATGCCCGGAGCCCATGTCGATCAGGCCGCCGACGTAGCGGTCCGACCCTACCACCGAGTGCATTTCATTGGCTTGCAGCAGGCGGGTTTCGTAGCGATAGCCGAGGCTGCGCAATTCTGCGGCGTCTTCAGCGAAACCTTCCAGATCACCTGGCTTGTTCGCCAGATCGCAATAGCCCCAGGTCAGGTCACACGGAATCTGGAAGCGCTCGACGCGTTGACGGACGATTTCCACGGCTTCCAGCCCCATGAGCTTCATCTGGCGCACACCGTCCGCGCCGATCACGTTGGTAAATTGATCGAGGCCGTGGCCGACGCCGCGAATCAATTGCCCACCGTTGCGTCCGCTGGCACCCCAGCCAATCTTGCGGGCTTCAAGCAGCACCACATTGAAGCCCCGATCAGCCAGTTCAAGCGCGGTGTTCAACCCGGAAAACCCGCCGCCGACCACGCACACATCGGTGACCACTTCGCCTTCGAGCATCGGTAGATCAGGCTGCGGCAGGCTGCTGGCGGCGTAGTAAGAGGCCGTGTGCTGATGGCCAGGAGCAGGTTGCTGGGCACGGGCATTCATGTGCGTGTTCCTGATTCTTGTGTTTGGAAAATTTGACGGAGCATAAGCCGGACCTTCAAGCACGGGCAACACTGGTCGGTTGCTGCTGTCTGGATCGGGGTTTTTGCGTCAGAATTGCGCTCTATTTCGCAATCGGTCATCGCTTCGATGAGCTGCAACAGTCAGAAAATTCGCACCCTGCGACAGCAGATACCCTCTTTCGAGTGCGTGCCCGGCTGTCATGATTGCTGCGGTCCGGTGACTACTTCGCCGGAAGAAATGTCCCGCCTGCCGCGCAAGACCCGCGCGGAACAGGATGCCGCGATGGATGAACTCAACTGTGTCCACCTCGGTCCGAATGGCTGCACGGTGTATGACGAGCGTCCGTTGATTTGCCGACTGTTTGGTACTACCAAAACCTTGCCGTGCCCCAATGGGCGCGGGCCGGTGGAGCTGATTCATCCGCGGGTCGAGAAGCAGATTCATGAATACATGGCGTCGACCCGGCAAGTGTTGGTTTAGGCATTGATCGTTCCCACGCAGAGCGTTGGAACGAACAGTGGGAGCTCAATCCGGAATCGGCAAACTCAAGCTCTCTTTAACCTCTTCCATCACGATATAACTCTTGGACTCGCGCACATGCGGCAGTTTGAGCAGGATGTCGCCCAGCAATTTGCGGTACGAGGCCATCTCGGAAATTCGCGCCTTCACCAGATAGTCGAAATCTCCTGACACCAGGTGGCACTCCAATACGTGGGGCAGCTTCAGCACCGCACGCCGGAATTCTTCGAACGTATCGCCGGATTTGTAATCGAGGCTGATCTCTACGAACACCAGAAGACTCCCCTTGAGGTGTTGCGGATTGAGTCGGGCGTTGTAGCCCATGATGATCCCTTCGCGCTCCAGCCGCCGGACCCGCTCGGTACAGGGCGTGGTCGAGAGCCCGACCTTTTCCCCAAGCTCCGTAAACGAGATGCGTCCGTCCGCTTGCAGGATCCGCAGGATGTTGCGATCTATCTTGTCCAGCTCACGTTTGGTCTGAGTGTTGGTACGCATAGGGGATGCGCCTCCGTGAAAAGGGTTTTTGCCGAGAATTGTCGCCAAATATAGGCACTTATATAGTGAAATGCACTGCCTAAACTTTTTTACACTGCGCACATCAATGCTGAATACAACAAACGTCAGCGGTAAACCGCGATGAGGGATATGAAAATGCGCGTTATGGTCTTGGGTAGCGGCGTCATCGGTACAGCCAGTGCTTATTATCTGGCCCGTGCCGGATTTGAAGTGGTGGTGGTGGACCGTCAGCCGGCCGCTGCGATGGAGACCAGTTTCGCCAACGCCGGGCAGGTATCGCCAGGTTATGCCTCGCCGTGGGCTGCACCGGGCGTTCCGCTCAAGGCCATCAAGTGGCTGTTGGAGCGTCACGCACCGCTGGCGATCAAAGCCACCGCCGACATCGATCAGTACCTGTGGATGGCGCAAATGCTGCGCAACTGCACCGCCAGCCGTTACGCGGTGAACAAGGAGCGCATGGTTCGCCTGTCCGAGTACAGCCGTGACTGCCTCGACGAATTGCGCGCCGAAACCGGCATCGCCTACGAAGGCCGCAGCCTCGGTACGACCCAACTGTTCCGCACCCAGGCCCAGCTCGATGGCGCCGCAAAAGACATCGCCGTGTTGAAAGAGTCCGGCGTGCCGTTCGAATTGCTCGATCGCGCCGGTATTGCTCGGGTCGAACCGGCCCTGGCCAGCGTCACCGACATCCTTGCCGGTGCACTGCGCCTGCCGAATGACCAGACCGGCGACTGCCAGATCTTCACCACCCGCCTGGCTGAGATGGCCGTGAAATTGGGTGTGGAATTCCGCTTTGGCCAGGACATCCAGAAGCTCGACTACGCCGGTGATCGCATCAACGGCGTATGGATCGACGGCAAGCTGGAAACTGCTGACCGCTACGTGCTGGCCCTCGGCAGCTACTCGCCACAACTGCTCAAGCCGCTGGGCATCAAAGCCCCGGTGTATCCGCTCAAGGGTTACTCCCTGACTGTGCCGATCACCAACCCGGCGATGGCCCCGACCTCGACCATTCTCGACGAGACCTACAAGGTCGCGATCACCCGTTTCGACAACCGCATCCGCGTGGGCGGTATGGCTGAAATAGCCGGTTTTGACCTGTCGCTGAACCCGCGTCGACGCGAAACCCTGGAGATGATCGTCAACGACCTCTATCCTCAGGGCGGTGATCTGGCCCAGGCGAGCTTCTGGACCGGCCTGCGTCCAACCACGCCGGACGGTACGCCAATCGTGGGTGCCACCCCGTTCAGCAATCTGTTCTTGAACACCGGTCACGGCACGCTTGGCTGGACCATGGCGTGTGGTTCCGGTCGCTTGTTGGCCGACCTGATGGCAAAGAAAACGCCGCAGATCAGCGCCGAAGGCCTCGATATTTCCCGTTACGGCAAAAAAATTCAGGAGTCCGCAAAACATGGCAATCCAGCGCCAGCTCACCAATGAGCGCATGAGTCAGATCGTCGCTCATAACGGCACCGTGTATCTGTCGGGGCAGGTCGGCGACGATTTAAACGCCGGGATTGAACAGCAAACCCGTGAAATACTCGCCAACATCGAGCGTCTGCTGGATCTGGCCGGGACCGACAAGGGCCACCTGCTGTCGGTGACGATTTACCTGAAAGACATTGATGCGCACTTCCAGGGCATGAATGCGGTGTGGGACACGTGGCTGCCAAAAGGCGTCGCTCCGGCCCGTGCCACCGTCGAATCGAAGCTGTGCAACCCGCAAATCCTGGTTGAGCTCTCGGTTGTAGCCGCTCTGCCATAAGCAAGATCCCTCTCCCGGTGCTACTGGCGGTTCACGCCGTCAGCCAGCGCCGGTTTTTATTCCATTGACCGACCAGAAGTCTGCCGCCATGCGACCTGCCCGTGCCCTGATCGACCTTCAAGCCCTGCGTCATAATTACCAGATTGCCCGCGAAATCACCGGGGCCAAGGCCCTTGCCGTGATCAAAGCCGATGCCTACGGTCATGGCGCGGTGCGTTGTGCCCAGGCGTTGGAGGCCGAGGCGGACGGGTTTGCCGTGGCCTGTATCGAAGAAGCGCTCGAACTGCGTGCTGCGGGTATTCGTGCCCCGGTGTTGCTGCTGGAAGGTTTTTTCGAGGCTGATGAGCTGGCGTTGATCGTCGAGCATGATTTCTGGTGTGTCGTGCATTCGTTGTGGCAGCTTGAAGCCATCGAAAAAGCGGCACTGGGCAAGCCCATCACCGTCTGGCTCAAGCTTGATTCGGGCATGCACCGGGTCGGCCTGCATCCGGCGGATTATCAGGCGGCGTATCAACGGCTCCTGGCCAGTGGCAAAGTCGCGAAGATTGTCCTGATGAGCCACTTCGCCCGTGCCGATGAGTTGCACGATCAAAGCAGCGCTGATCAGGTCGCTGTATTTGAAGCCGCGCGCAAAGGGTTGTCGGCCGAAATCAGCTTGCGTAACTCGCCGGCGGTGATGGGTTGGCCTCAGGTGCCAAGCGATTGGGTACGCCCCGGCATCATGCTCTACGGAGCGACGCCGTTCGAAGAAGCCAACACCGTAGCTTCGCGCCTGCAACCGGTCATGACGCTCGAATCCAAGGTGATCTGCGTACGTGAGCTTCCCGCTGGCGAACCGATTGGTTACGGCGCCAAATTCATCACGCCGAAACCGATGCGTGTGGGCGTGGTTGCCATGGGTTATGCCGATGGTTATCCACGTCAGGCGCCCACCGGCACGCCGGTGATGGTTGCCGGGCAGCGCAGCCAATTGATCGGCCGGGTTTCGATGGACATGCTGTGCATCGATTTGACCGATGTGCCGCAAGCCGGGCTGGGTTCGACTGTCGAGTTGTGGGGGAAAAACATCCTCGCCAGTGAAGTGGCCGCAGCCGCCGACACTATTCCTTACCAGATATTCTGCAACCTGCGCCGAGTGCCGAAGCTCTATTCCGCGGTTTAAAGCGCCAACAGGCCTGCCAGGAATGACGTAGTGGAACCGGATTCAGGACCAAGTGTTGTAAATACTGAACGCTGTCGCCATGATAACGCTCAATATTTCAACAACCTGAATTCTGGAGGCGCAAGCTTGGACGTCGGTGAACGACTGCAATCTATCCGAAAGCTCAAAGGCCTTTCCCAGCGTGAGCTCGCCAAACGTGCGGGCGTCACTAACAGCACCATTTCGATGATCGAGAAGAACAGCGTCAGCCCCTCGATCAGTTCGCTGAGGAAAGTACTGGGCGGAATTCCCATGTCCATGGTCGAGTTCTTTTCCGAAGAAATCCTGCAGGAAAAACCGACTCAGATCGTTTACAAAGCCAACGAGCTGATCGATATCTCCGATGGTGCAGTGACCATGAAACTCGTCGGCCGGGCTCACCCGAGTCGCGCCATCGCCTTCCTTAATGAAATCTATCCACCGGGCGCCGATACCGGTGAAGAGATGCTCACCCATGAGGGCGAGGAAACCGGAATTTTGCTGGAAGGGCGGCTGGAACTGGTGGTCGGGCTTGAAACTTTTGTGCTCGAAGCTGGCGACAGCTACTACTTTGAAAGTACCAAGCCGCACCGTTTCCGTAATCCGTTCGATGCGCCGGCGCGACTAATCAGCGCAGCGACGCCCGCGAACTTTTAAGAGAAGAGGCGCCCTGCCAGCATCGCCGAGGCGCCCGAACTGTTTTAACGCCGTGCGACAAGACCCCTTCGACTTTGGGGTTGTTTCAGTGTGACGGGCTTACCGTTATACTTGCGCCCGCCTGCGAACCGTGGCCGTAGGCGTGACTAGCCACCATTGAGGGTGAACGCGTGAATCTAATTATGAAAATGCTGGCTGCACCAGCAACTGTATTGGCCCTATGGGCTGTCAGCGCTCAAGCTGCGACCTCCGACGATATTGCCAAGCGCCTTGCGCCAGTTGGCCAGGTCTGTGTAGCAGGTCAAGAATGTAAGGGTATGGAAGTTGCGGTTTCTGCCGGCGGCGGTGATGCCAAGACCCCTGACTCGATCATTGCAAAGCATTGCAATGCTTGCCACGGCACCGGTCTGCTGGGCGCGCCAAAAATTGGTGACACTGCGGCCTGGAAAGAACGTGCTGATCACCAGGGCGGCCTCGACGGTATCCTGGCCAAAGCGATCACCGGGATCAATGCAATGCCGCCAAAAGGCACCTGTGCCGATTGCTCGGATGCGGATCTCAAAGGCGCCATCGAAAAAATGTCCGGCTTGAAATAAGCGTTCATTTTTCAGCAAAAAGCCGCTTTCGAGCGGTTTTTTTGTGCCTGCGATTTACGTTCCGAGACTGTTCATTGCAGCAAAGACGCGGCAAGCTCGGTCCAACCCAATTCACGGAATGTAAGGGAGGATCAGATGGTGCAGCTGTGTTCTATCGAGCAAGCGGTCGATGATGTCCTGGCGCGGTTGCCGGCACATATCCACATGGGCCTGCCTTTGGGGTTGGGTAAGCCCAACCACTTCGTGAACGCGCTGTATCGGCGCGTCGCGCAACTGCCTGAGCGCCAGCTGACGATCTATACCGCGCTGTGCCTGGGTCGGCCTTCCTTGGGCGACGGCTTGCAAAAGCGTTTCCTTGAACCCTTTATCGAACGGGTTTTCGGGGACTATCCGGAATTGGCATTTCTCCCGGACCTGCAAAAAGACAACTTGCCGCCCAACATTCATATCCAGCAATTCTTCATGCAACCCGGCAGCCTGCTTCACAGTGCATCGGCGCAACAGGACTATGTCAGTAGCAATTACAGCCACGCAGCGCGCGACATCAATGCCGCCGGGTTGAACCTGATCGCCCAGTTGGTGGCCAGCCACAGCGAACACCCCGACCGTCTTAGCCTGAGCTGCAACCCGGACATCACCCTCGACTTGTTTCCGATGATCGCCAAGCGCCGAGAAGCGGGAGAGACGATCCTGATGGTGGGCCAGGTGCACAACGACTTGCCCTACATGCCCGGTGACGCCGAAATCGGCATCGATGCGTTCGACTTTTTGATCGACGCAAAGGACAGCACCACCCTGTTCTCGACGCCCAACATGCCCGTAGGTTTTCAGGATCACTTCATCGGATTGCATGCCAGCACGCTGGTGCGCGATGGCGGTACCTTGCAGATTGGTATCGGTTCCATGGGGGACGCGCTGACCGCCGCACTGCTGGCGCGGCAAGCCGATAACGACGGTTACAAGGCACTGCTGGCGGATATCAATCTCAGCCAGTGGGCGCAACTTATCGACCGCGAAGGGGGCGTCGAGCCATTCGCCAAAGGGCTGTACGGTTGCAGTGAAATGTTCGTGAACGGCTTGCTGGTATTGGCCGACGCCGGGATCGTGCGGCGCAAGGTGTATCCCGACGTACCGACGCAGCAACAGGCGAATGCCGGCACCCTGGATGTGGCCGCACAGAGTGACGGCATCTCGGTGCATGGCGGATTTTTCCTCGGGCCGCGCAGCTTCTACGAGCGTTTGCGTGAATTGCCGCAAAGCAAACGGCTCGAATTCAACATGACCCGCATCAGCTACATCAACGAACTCTACGGCCAGGAAGAACTCAAGCGCTTGCAGCGCCTGGACGCGCGTTTCATCAACACGGTGTTCACCATGACCCTGATGGGCGCCGGTGTAGCCGATCAGCTGGAAGACGGGCGGGTGCTCAGCGGGGTGGGCGGGCAATACAACTTCGTCGCCCAGGGCCATGCGCTGGAAGGGGCGCGTTCGGTGCTGATCTTGCGCAGCTGGCGAGAGGCGGGCGGGGAGGTCAGCTCAAACATTGTTTGGGAATATGGCCATTGCACCATCCCACGGCACCTGCGCGACATCGTGGTCACCGAGTACGGCATCGCTGATCTGCGCGGCAAAACGGATGCGGCGGTCATCGAGTCGCTGCTGAACATCTGCGATTCTCGCTTTCAGGCGGACTTGATCGAGCAGGCGCAGAAGGTCGGGAAATTGCCCAAGGATTTCCGCATGGATCCGCGATTCACCGACAACACTGCGCAGCGTTTGCAGGACATTCAGGCACGGCATCCGCAGCTGTTTCCCGAATATCCGCTGGGGTGTGATTTCACCGCGCAGGAACGGGATGTGTTGCGGGCGCTGAACTGGTTGAAGAGCAAGTTCAAGCTCACGGAGATACTGGAACTGGGCAAGGCTGCGCTGGATGCTCCGCCAGCGTCGGAATTTCCCGCGCATCTGGAGCGGATGCAGCTGACGAGTCCGGAGGGGTTGAAAGAGGATCTGTTTCAGCGGCTATTGCTCACCGGCCTTAAAGCCACCGCGCAATAACGCCCATCGCAAAACCAACTGTGGGAGCCAGCCTGCTGGCGATGGCTGTCTGTCAGTCATGAAGAGTGTGACTGACACGATGCCATCGCCAGCAGGCTGGCTCCCACAGGGGTAACGCGCAGTGGCGGATTACTCGATAAACGTAACAACGCCATCTTTCAACGACAGCACCCGGGCCAGGGATTCAACGCGGTAACCCTGCGCATCCAGCTCGGCACGGCCACCCTGGAACGACTTCTCGATCACGATCCCCAAACCGGCCACGGTCGCGCCGGCCTGTTTGATGATCGAGATCAGCGCCTGGGACGCCTTACCGTTGGCCAAAAAGTCATCGATGATCAGTACGCGGTCGCTGCTGGTCAGGTGACGCGGCGAGATCGCTACCGTGCTTTCGGTCTGCTTGGTGAACGAGTACACGGTCGCCGACAGCAGGTTTTCGGTCAGGGTCAGGGACTGATGCTTGCGCGCAAAGATCACCGGCACGCCAAGGTTCAGGCCCGTCATGATGGCCGGAGCAATGCCCGAGGCCTCGATGGTCACGATCTTGGTGATGCCCGAGTCCTTGAACAGCGTGGCGAACTCGTCGCCAATCAGCTTCATCAGGGCCGGGTCGATCTGGTGGTTCAAAAAGGCGTCGACCTTCAGAACCTGATCGGAAAGCACGATGCCTTCTTCGCGAATTTTCTTGTGCAGTGCTTCCATGAAGCTTTCCTCTACTGACGCGGTATGCGCCTAGCTTGTAAAAAGTGTTTGGTTAAAAAGTGCTCAATTCTAGCGCTTTAACATCGCGCGTATATCCGCCAGTGCGGTATTACCGCGAACGGCTTTGACTTCAACGGGCGTGTCGTCGTTGCCTTCCCAGGCCAGGTCGTCCGGCGGCAGTTCATCGAGGAAGCGGCTCGGTGCGCAATCGATGATCTCGCCGTACTGCTTACGCTTGGCTGCGAAGGTGAAGGCCAAAGTCTGACGCGCGCGGGTAATGCCGACGTAGGCCAGGCGGCGTTCTTCTTCGATGGTGTCGGCTTCGATGCTGGAGCGGTGCGGAAGGATTTCCTCCTCCATGCCCATGATGAACACGTAGGGAAATTCAAGGCCCTTGGAGGCGTGCAAGGTCATCATCTGCACACCTTCGGCACCGTCTTCCTCTTCCTGCTGCCGTTCCAGCATGTCGCGCAGCACCAGTTTGCCGATGGCATCCTCGACGGTCATTTCGCCTTCCTCGTCCTTCTCGAGGGTGTTTTTCAACGCCTCGATCAGGAACCAGACGTTACCCATGCGGTAATCGGCGGCCTTGTCGCTGGAACTGTTGGTGCGCAGCCAGTTCTCGTAGTCGATGTCCATGACCATGCTGCGCAGCGCGGAGATCGGGTCTTCGCCCGCACACTGCTCGCGGACTTTGTCCATGAAGCGTTTGAATCGCGACAGGCGATCGGTGAAACGGGTGTCCAGATGCTCGCCCAGGCCGATTTCATCGGTGGCGGCGTACATCGAGATCTTTCGCTCGGTGGCGTAGTTACCCAGCTTCTCCAGCGTGGTCGAACCGATTTCCCGGCGCGGGACGTTGATCACCCGCAAGAAGGCGTTGTCGTCGTCCGGGTTCACGATCAGGCGGAAGTAGGCCATCAGGTCTTTCACTTCCTGACGTCCGAAGAAGCTGTTGCCGCCAGACAGACGATAGGGAATCTGGTGGTGCTGCAGCTTCAGTTCGATCAACTTGGCCTGGTAGTTACCGCGGTACAGGATCGCAAAGTCGCTGTACGGCCGGTCGGTGCGCAAGTGCAGGGTCAACAGCTCAACGGCCACACGCTCGGCTTCGGCGTCTTCGTTGCGGCAACGGATCACGCGGATTTCATCGCCGTGACCCATCTCGCTCCACAGCTGCTTTTCGAATTCGTGCGGGTTATTGGAGATCAGCACGTTCGCGCAACGCAGGATGCGGCTGGTGGAGCGATAGTTCTGCTCCAGCATTACCACTTTCAGGGACGGGTAATCGTCCTTGAGCAGCATCAGGTTTTCCGGGCGCGCGCCACGCCAGGCATAAATCGACTGGTCATCGTCGCCCACCACGGTGAACTGGTTGCGCGTGCCGATCAGCAGTTTCACCAGCAAATACTGGCTGGCGTTGGTGTCCTGGTATTCGTCCACCAGCAGGTAGCGGACCTTGTTCTGCCACTTTTCGAGAATGTCGGCGTGTTCCTGGAACAGCTTTACCGGCAGCAGGATCAGATCGTCGAAGTCCACCGCGTTGAACGCCTTGAGCGTGCGCTGATAGTGGGTATAGACGATGGCGGCGGTCTGCTCCTTGGGATTGCGCGCGTTTTCCAGAGCTTCGGGCGGCAGGATCAGGTCGTTTTTCCAGGAGCCGATCATGTTCTTGATCTCGTCGACGCCGTCGTCGCCCGAGTATTCCTTCTGCATGATGTCGGTCATCAAGGCTTTGACGTCGGTCTCGTCAAAGATCGAAAAACCCGGCTTGTAGCCCAGGCGAACGTGTTCCTTGCGGATGATGTTCAAGCCCAGGTTGTGGAAGGTACACACCGTCAGGCCGCGGCCTTCGCCGCCCTTGAGCAGGGTGCCGACCCGTTCCTTCATCTCGCGCGCGGCCTTGTTGGTAAAGGTCATGGCGACGATGTACTGGGCGCGAATGCCGCAGTTCTGGATCAAATGCGCGATTTTGCGCGTGATCACACTCGTCTTGCCGGAGCCTGCGCCGGCGAGCACCAAAAGAGGGCCGCCGACGTAGCTCACGGCTTCTTGCTGCCGGGGATTGAGTCGGGACATACGGAATCAGGGAGTCGTTTGCGAAATGGGCCGGCATTTTAACAGGCTCAGCGAATTGTGCTGCTCTCTCCGACTTGTGACGTAACACGCGATCTGTATTTGCCGGTTTTGATACTTTCACGCAGGATGCATGATTAATTTGCGTCTAATGTTCGTAATTCCTGATACAAAAGCCTCGTTTGATAACTGATGTCATTTGGTCATTGGTTATCGGCGCGGCATAATGCCGGTCGCCACCTCTTTGCAGAGTCTAGGGAGCTAGCTTGTCTACGCCTGTCGAACCCTTGCGTTTGCTGCTACTGGCCGAAGAGCCAGCGTGGGCAGCGTTGTTGCGCGAGTGTCTGGCTCCGATGGGGAGCTCGGCCGTGCTGATCAGCGCGCCGAGCTGGGAGTCGGTCAGCAGTCTGTTCGATGACAACCGCAATGCGGTGTTGTTGACGATTCCTGCACTGGCGCCGCTGCCAGGCCAATGCACTCTGCCGACTGTATTGCTGCTCGAACACGAACCCGTTTCGCCACCCGATGGTGTTAGCGACTGGTTGGTGCGTGACGTACTGGATTCGGGCATGTTGCGTCGCTGCCTGCGCCACGTGCGCGAACGCGGACTGCTGGAAAACACCCTGCAGCGCCTGGCCGAGCAAGACCCGTTGACCGGCATCGCCAACCGTCAGGGGTTCCAGACATTGCTGGCGGCGCGCTTGGTGGAAAACGACGGCCGAGGCCTGGCGCTTGGTCACCTGGACCTCGATAACTTCCGCCATGCCAACGACGCCCTTGGCCATCAGGCTGGCGACCGGTTGATCCTGCAAGTCGTCGCGCGGTTGAAAAGCCAGCTTGAGGCCGGCGATCAGCTGGCGCGGCTGGGCAGCGATGAATTTGCCTTGCTGATCGACACCCGTCGCGCCCCTCAACGCGCGGAATGGATGGCCGAGCGAATTACCGAAGCCCTGGCCGAACCTTATTGGGTTGACGGCGAAAGCCTGTTGATCGGTTCCAGCCTGGGCATTGCCCACGCCCGAGCCCAGGCCGGCGCCGATCCGCTGATGTGGCATGCCCACATCGCGATGCAGCAGGCCAAGAGCACGCAGGGCTGCACCTTCCACATCTTCAACGAACGCATCAACCGCAATGCCCGCAGCATGGCCGACCTCGAAAGCGAGCTGCGCCGGGCGTTGCGTCGGGATGAACTGGAGCTGCATTACCAACCCAGGCTGAATCTTGCGGACGGGCAGATTGTCGGCCTCGAAGCCTTGGTGCGCTGGCGGCATGCCGAGCGTGGTTTGCTGCCTCCGAGCGAATTTGTCCCGCTGGCCGAACAAAGCGGTTTGATCGTGCCGCTGGGTTACTGGGTTATTTCCCGTGCGTTGCGTGACATGCAGGCGCTGCGCGAGCGCGGTCTGCCGGCGTTGCACATGGCGATCAACCTGTCATTCCGGCAGTTTCAGGACAGCCAGCTACTGCCGACATTGAGTCGCTTGATCGTCGAGCGCGGCGTCGAGGCGCAGTGGCTGGAGTTCGAGTTGACCGAAACGGCAGTCATGCGCCGCAGCGATCTGGTGAAGCAGACCATGGATGCCCTCGGACGCCTGGGTGTGCGCTTCTCACTGGATGATTTCGGGACCGGGTTTTCGTCGTTCGTGCACCTCAACAGCCTGCCGATTGCCTTGCTGAAGGTCGACAAAAGTTTTGTCGGCGGTATGGAAGAGCGTGAGGAAAATCGCAAACTGGTCCACGCGATGATCAACCTCGCGCACAACCTCAACCTGGAAGTGGTTGCCGAAGGGGTTGAAACCGTGGCACAGCTGGATCTGTTGCGCGGGTTTGGTTGCGATCAGGTGCAGGGATACCTCATCAGCAAGCCGCTGCCGTTGGCGGAACTGGTTGAGTATTTGACGTTTGGTTCGAGCCAGCAGCCTGCATTGGAAGTCGTGAGTTAGCCGATAAACAACTGTGGGGGCGAGCCTGCTCGCGATAGCGATGTATCAGTGGCATTGATGTTAACTGATACGACCTCATCGCGAGCAGGCTCGCTCCTACAGGAAACTTCAGTCAGGCTGGGCGATCTGGAAACTTTCCGCCGAAGACGGCTCCCGCCGGATCATCCGCTTCATCTTCCATTCAAACGCCAGCGTCAGACCCACCGCCGCGCAAGCCAGGCCCAGCGCCAAACCCCACCAGACTCCCGTCGGCCCCCAGTCCAAATGGAAGGCCATCCACCAGGCGGCCGGTGCACCGATCAGCCAATAGCAACCCAGTCCGACAAGGAATGTGGTCTTGGCGTCCTTGAGCCCACGGATGCAGCCCATGGCAATGGTTTGCGTACCGTCGAACAGCTCGAACCACGCCGCCACCGCCAGCAGACTCACGGCTAGCTCAATGACCGGGCGAAACGCCGGGTCGTTGTGGTCCAGAAACAAACCAATCAACTGATTTGGCAGCAGCCAGAACACCATCGCGAAACCCAGCATCGCTATCGCTCCGAAGGCCAGGCCGACCCTGCCTGCCAACCGCGCATCCAGCAGTTGCCCTGCGCCGTAATGCTGGCCGATGCGCATGGTGATCGCATAGGAGAGTCCCGCCGGAATCATGAACGCCACCGAAACGATTTGCAGCGCGATCTGATGCGCGCCCAATTGCGTACTGCCCATCGTACCCATGCACAGCGCGGCAAAGGCAAACAGCCCGACTTCCACCGCATAGGTACCGCCAATGGGCAGGCCCAGGCGCCACAGCTCTTTGAGGTACTGACGATTAGGCCGTGACAGGCCCGCGCGCAGCGGATAAGCGTCGTACGCGGGATGCCGGCGAATGTGCAGCGCGAGTGCCACTGCCATGAGGTTGGCGACAATGGCCGTGACCAGTCCGATCCCGACCAGGCCCAATTTCGGCAAGCCAAACATGCCGGTGATCAACGCATAGTTGAGCAGAAAGTTAGCGACCGTACCGGCGAGGCTGATGACCATGACGGGCGTCGCCCGGCCGATCGCACTGGTGAAACCGCGCAGGGCCATGAAGCTCAGATAGCCGGGCAGGGCGAACGGCAGGATCAACAGAAACTGCCCGGCCATCTGGACGTTGGTTTCGGTCTGACCGAACAGCAACAACACCGGCTTGAGGTTCCACAACAGCAAGCCCGCCACCAGCGCCATCAACCACGCCAGCCACAACCCCGCCTGGGTCAGTCGCGCCGCCCCAACGGTATCGCCTGCACCTTTGCGGATAGACACCAGGGTGCCGACCGCAGCAATTACACCGATGCAGAAAAATGCCACGAAGGAATAGGCCGCCGCCCCCAGACCGCCGCCGGCCAGCGCCTCGGGGCTGAGGCGGGCCATCATCAACGTATCGGTAAGAACCATCAGCATGTGCGCCAACTGTGAGGCAATCAACGGCCCCGCCAGCCGCAGAATGGCCCAGAGTTCAACACGTGCTGGATGCTTCATGATCATCACGCTCAATTTTCAAGGAGAACAGTAGACCGTCGATTCTCGGCGCTCTCAGGGGATTGCACAAAGGGATAAAAAGGATGGGTCGCATGATTTAAACTCATGCAGAATAGTTTGCGTCTGGTTCATGTTGCGCAGTTGCAGGAGCGTTCCCGATGTCCCGTCGTCTTCCTCCCTTGTATGCCCTTCGCGCATTCGAAGCAGCAGCGCGCCACAGTTCGTTCACCCGAGCCGCAGAAGAGCTGTCGATCACGCAGAGCGCTGTCAGTCGGCACATTCGTACGCTCGAAGAGCATTTTGCCTGTCGACTGTTTCACCGCAGTGGCCGAAACCTGCAGTTGACCGAATCAGCCCGTTTGCTATTGCCGGGGATTCGCGAAGGCTTCACTGCGCTTGAACGGGCGTGCAATACCTTGCGCGCGGAAGACGACGTCTTGCGCATGAAGGCCCCCTCGACCTTGACGATGCGCTGGCTGTTGGCACGACTGAGTCGCTTCCGTCACCTGCAACCGGGCAATGAAGTGCAGCTGACCAGCGCCTGGATGGACGTCGACTCGGTGGATTTCAACGACGAGCCCTTCGACTGCGCCGTATTGCTGAGCAACGGGCATTTCCCGCCTGACTGGGAAGCGAGCTACCTGTTTCCGGAAGAGTTGATCCCGGTCGGCGCGCCGAACCTTTTGAACGATCAACCCTGGGATGTCACGCGCCTGGCCAACACTGAATTGCTGCACCCGACCCCGGATCGTCGCGACTGGCGCAACTGGCTGGAACGCATGGATATGGCCGATCAGGTGTCGCTCAAGGGTGGGCAGGTGTTCGATACGCTGGAGCTGGGCATGATCGCCGCTGCGCGCGGGTACGGTGTGTCGATGGGCGATCTGCTGATGGTGGCCGAGGATGTGGCGCAAGGGCGCCTGAGTTTGCCGTGGCCGACGGCTGTCGCCAGCGGTGAGAAATATTACCTGGTCTGGCCGAAAACCCGCCCCGGCGGCGAACGAATGCGCCGACTCAGTGTTTTCCTGCAAGGCGAAGTTCGGGCAATGGAGTTGCCCGATGTCGAGCATTTGAGCTGAATCGATAGAGCCGTCGCAATGACGGCTTTGACCTATCTCCCGGTGAATCACTCAAGTATTCAGCTTTGCCGCCGAAAGTCTGCAGGTGGAACCTTCGTGCAGGTTCGACCGAATTCCCATTATTAGAAATTTTGCTGAGTGTGCGTCGCGATCAGGATGATCCGGTCACTCGGCCAGGAGCAGTCATGTCTCAACCTCGTGCCCGGATCGCCTCACAACTGGGGCTAGCGCTGGCCGTGATACTGGCGGTGGTCATCAGCGGCAGTACGCTGTTCGCGTTGCGCTCGCTGGATACAGCCAACCTCGCCACCCGCGAAGAACATCTGGCCAGTGAAGCCCGGCTGCTGGCCGATCAGTTGAGCACCTTCCACGGTACGTTGCGCGAAAGCACCCAGCGCCTCAGCGGATTGTTCGAAAAGCGTTTCAGCGTCGGCCTTAGCCTGCATCCTGATGAGCCGGTGACAGTGGCCGGCGTACAGACTCCCGGCCTGCACCTGGGCAGCGAAGTGCTGAACAACAACTTCAGCGAAGTGGACGAGTTCAAGCAAATGACTGCCGGCGTCGCCACGTTGTTCGTGCGCAACGGCGATGACTTTATCCGCGTCAGTACGTCCCTGAGCAAACAGGACGGCACGCGGGCCATCGGTACGCTGCTCGATCACGCGCATCCGGCTTATGCACGCCTGATGGCGGGGCAGAGCTACGTCGGTCGTGCCTTGCTCTTCGAACGGTCCTACATGACGCAGTACACCCCCGTACGTGACAGTGGCGGCAAGGTCATCGCCGTGCTGTTTGTAGGATTCGATTACACCGATGCGCAGAATGCGCAATTTGCCAACCTCAAGCGTTTCCGTATTGGTCAAACCGGCTCGTTGGCGTTGCTGGATGAGCAGGGCAAGTGGCTGGTGCCGATCGCTGGCGTGCAAGCGCTGGATCAGGCCGTTCCGGCCATCCTTGCACTGTCCAAGACACCGGGAACGGGCGATTTCTGGAGCGACAAGTCCGAAGCGTTCTACAGCGTGGCGGTGCCGTTTGAGGGCGGCCCCTGGTCGGTGGTCGCGAGCATGCCGAAAGCTGAAATCAACGCGGTGACCTGGAGCGTCGGTATTCGATTGGCAATCGGCAGCCTGCTGGCCATGTTGATTGCGGTGGGTTCGGCGGTCTGGCTGTTGCGTAGCAAGCTCGCGCCGCTGGGCGATCTGGTGCGTCAGGCCGAAGCCTTGGGCGCCGGGGATTTGAGCGTGCGCCTGAACGTGTCGAGCCACGACGAAATCGGTCAGTTGGCCAGGGCCTTCAACCAGATGAGTCAGGCACTGTCGACCATGGTGGAACACATCCGCAAAGCCTCGGAAGAGGTCAACAGGCGCGCGCAGGCGTTGTCCGGGTTATCTGGCGGCGCGTACGAAGGAATGGAGCAGCAGTCGGGCGAAATCACCAGCATGGCCGGCGCGGTGGAGGAGTTCAGTGCGACGTCCCTGAACATTGCCGACAACATGGGCAGCACCGAGCGCCTGGCTCAAGAGAACGCACAACAAACGCGGATAGGTCGTACATCGATGGAGGAAGCGTCCTCGTCTCTGGAACAAATCGCTGGCGCACTGAACAGTACCGCGACCGTTATAAACACCTTGGGTCTGCGTTCACAGGAAATCGGCGGCATCGTCGGGGTAATTACTTCGATCGCCGAACAGACCAACCTGCTGGCGCTGAACGCGGCGATCGAAGCTGCCCGTGCCGGTGAGCAGGGCCGTGGATTCGCAGTGGTGGCGGATGAAGTTCGCAATCTGGCTTCGCGTACGCGTCAGGCCACGGATGAAATTTCGGTGATGATCCAAAGCATCCAGCAAGAGACGGGCAACGCCATCAGCACCATGGAACAGGGCAATGTGCTGATGCAGGAAGGCTTGTCACGTAACGCCAATGTCGCCACGGCGCTGGCGCGGATCGATGAGCAGAGCCGCTCGGCGGGTCAGCAGTTTGCTGCCATCACCACGGCGACCCAGGAGCAGAGCAGCACGGCAACGTTGCTGAGTAGCAACCTGCAAAGCATTGCCTTGGCGAACAGTGAGCAGCGCGAAGTGGTGTCGAACCTGGCGGTGACGGCCAAAGAACTGGAGAGCCTGGCAGCAGAATTGCGTTCCGAGGTTGACCGGTTTCGGTGAGTCGCCTCTGAGATCGCCATCGCGAACAGGCTCACTCCCACAGGGTGTGCGCCGTTCGCAAATCTTGTAAACAACAAAAACCCTGTGGGAGTGAGCCTGCTCGCGATGGGGACGACTCGGTTTCGGCATTTACTGAGTCGCCGGCCGATACTGCAACGCCTCCGCCAAATGCCCCCGAGTAATCTCATCGACCTGCTCAAGGTCCGCCAACGTGCGCGCTACCTTCAGCAGCCGATGAGCCGAGCGCAGCGACAGCGTCAACCGCTCACAGGCAGACTCCAGCCAGCTTTCATCCGCTGTGGATAACGTGCAGTGAGCACGCAAACCCGGCAGATCGAGGAACGCGTTCGCGCAACCCTGACGCTTGTGCTGTCGCTCCCGAGCTTCGGCAACCAGAGCGGCCGCCGTTGCGGTGTCATCGCCCGGTTTGGGCGCGGGATTTAGCGCAGTGGCTTCTCGAGCGACGGTCAGGTGCAGGTCGATTCGATCCAGCAGCGGGCCGGACAATTTGTTGCGATAGCGCTGAATCATGTCCGGCGTGCAGGAGCAGCGGCCCGTGGGCTCACCAAGATATCCACAGGGGCAAGGATTCATCGCCGCCACCAACTGGAAGCGAGCCGGAAACCGCACCCGGTCTTTGGCCCGGGAGATCACGATATGTCCCGACTCCAGCGGCTCCCTCAGCACTTCCAATACTTTGCGATCAAACTCGGGAAGCTCGTCCAGAAACAGTACGCCGTGATGGGCGAGGGTGATTTCGCCGGGTTGCGGTTTCGAGCCGCCGCCGACCAATGCAGGGCCGGAAGCCGAGTGATGGGGCTGCCGGAACGGGCGCTGTGGCCAGTGACTCAAGGGGACGCAACTGACCACCGACTTGATGGCCGCGACTTCCAGTGCTTCGCTCTCGGCCAGCGGTGGCAGCAAGCCTGGCAGGCGGCTCGCGAGCAACGTCTTCCCCGTCCCCGGAGGTCCGCTGAATAACAGGTTATGCGCACCCGCCGCGGCAATCAGCAAGGCACGCTTGGCCGCCATTTGGCCCTGCACCTCGTTTAAATCCGGGTAGGGCCTGCTGGCATGCATCAAGCCATCTGAAACGTAAGGCGCAATGGGCAGGTGCCCATTGAAATGCGAAACGGCTTCCAGCAGGTGATCCACTGCGATGACCTTCAACCCTGACGCCAGACAAGCCTCCTCTGCATTTGCCCGCGGCACCATCAACGAACGCCCGGCCTTGCGCGCCGCCAGTGCTGCCGGTAGCACGCCTCGCACGGCCCTTACTGCCCCCGACAGCGCCAACTCTCCCAGACACTCGATGTCATCCAGTGTGAGCGCCGGCACCTGGACACTGGCCGACAGAATCCCCAAGGCAATCGCCAGATCAAACCGTCCGCCATCTTTGGGCAGATCTGCCGGTGCGAGATTCAGCGTGATGCGCCGCGCCGGAAATTGCAGCCCCGAATTGATGATCGCACTGCGTACACGGTCCTTGCTTTCCTTCACCGCAGCTTCAGGCAAGCCGACCATTGTCAGTGATGGCAAGCCGTTGGCGAGGTGGACTTCGACGGTCACGGCAGGTGCTTCCACGCCAACCTGGGCACGGCTGTGGACGATGGAGAGGGACATGGTCGTTCCTTGAGCTGAAAGAGGACCGCTTCCTGCGGCTTTTCAAGGGTAGTCGTGAGTAGGTGGTTTAGCCTGTTGGCGCAGGCGTCAAACTTTCGCAGGATGTTGCGAGTGTCGGTGAGCTAATGTGGATGCGAAAAAAAACCGCCACTTGGCGGTTTATTCGGGGATCACGGTCAGCCTCGTGCACCTGCAAGCAAGCCATCAGGTTCAAGCTCTTTGCCATACATTGCTGCCACTTTGAAAAAGCGATGTTGGCTGGTAGAAACGCTCCCGGCCAAACGGAGCGCCTCGGCATGATAGTCAGCAATCATTAGCGGCTTCGCTTTTTGCTTTTTACGTTTCATAGACATCTCGCATGCCTGGATGAGTAGATTGATCTTATTGGTCGTCTATAGAAATGACAAGGCGGTTGGTCTTGTCAAAAATGAATCCAAGTTTTTGATAATAGGAGATGGCACCCGGGTCGGGTTCTTGCACCTCGATCTCAACGCAACCGAGCATCAGACTTGAATATCTGATTGCGGAG
This sequence comes from Pseudomonas sp. TNT3, assembly GCF_010095445.2. Taxonomy (GTDB): domain Bacteria; phylum Pseudomonadota; class Gammaproteobacteria; order Pseudomonadales; family Pseudomonadaceae; genus Aquipseudomonas. The sequence continues at coordinate 54,134 of NZ_WFGV02000002.1, read as the reverse complement.
TTCTGTGCCTTTTCCCTTTCTTCTCATCGCGTTTGTACTACTAAGGTCGAGCCAAAAAAGGTAGCGGACGCAGGTATGGTCACGTAATCAGTTGCAGGAGTTGGCTAATGTAGGACCGTGCCGAGATCAATGAAGGGCGCCAGAAGCGTGGCGGGTGAACTTGGGTTTGGTTATGGAAAAGGACTACGTCTGTTAAGGGGCAAACGTAGTCGTTGAAAGTGAATGTCAAAACGATTGCAGCGCCTGCGAAGCTCGCTTCCACCACGGCGTAAGGATTGCCGGTCTTGGTGCCGTGCGATCAGGCAGTACTAGCGGCACGTCTTGTAATCGAATCCACGGTTGGTTGTTCCAGTGCAGCAGGCTCAATGACATTCCCGGCCAATTGAGCAGGCTTAGTTGCGGGCGTTCTGTTGCGGTCGGTTGCTTTGCGTCTCGGAGTGCTGGCACCACGTCGTGGGTGAGCCATTCGCGCAGGCTTCGGTATTCGGGGCAGTAGTGGTAGACGAGCAGTGCGTAGACGCCGGATTCGCTGATCAGCAGGGTTTTTTCGAGGCTGCCGTGGAGGAGCATTCGGGCGGTTTGGTGTTGGTCGGAGTCGAGTTTTCGAATAGTGCGCTCATCGATGTGTAGACGTATGAGGCGGCCGAGGTCGCGGGCGCTGAACCAGGGTTGGTTTTCGAGTAGAAGGGCGTGGAGGTGGAGTTTGTGGCGGGTGAAGACGTGCGGGGTTAGATAATCGTCATTGCAATTCATTGATACAGCTCCTTTTGCCTAAAGGGCTGCCAGTAATTGTCGCCAAACAATTGGGTGGCAGTTGTGCGCGGGTTGGCGAGCCGGAGCAAAAGGAACCCGGCAGACCCGAAGGTCTCCCACGCACAACCGCCATGACTCGAGTCGATGGTCGTCGCGCTCCTTAAACTTCCAGGTCGCCAAACCCAGTGCTGAACATTCAGCAGTGGGTGAGCTTAGGAACCGGAGCTGTGCGGCGCAATCGGACGGCGGATGAGAATTTTGTAGGACGTTGCCGGGATGTTTGCAGGCTTTAAGATCAAAAGATCGCAGCCTGCGGCAGCTCCTACAGGGAAGCAGTTTGGTGTCATTAAAATTGTGGTGAGGCCATCGCGGGCGAGCCCGCTCCCACAGGGATTGCGGTGTTTATTCGGTCGGCGGGGTCAGCTTCGCTTCCATCTCGGCGACTTTCGCCTCAAGGCTTTCCAGCCGCGCACGGGTGCGTGCGAGCACGACCATCTGACTATCAAACTCTTCCCGGCTCACCAGGTCCAGCTTGCTGAAGCCGCTCTGCAACAACGCCTTGAACTGGCTTTCGATTTCGCTTTTCGGCAGCGGGGTGTCGCCGCTGAAAAGGCGGGAGGCAGTGCCTGTCAGGGCGTCGAGGAAGTCTTTGGGCGCGAGCATGGGAAAGGTCCTGGAAACAATGGCGGGCAGTGTATCACGCAGTGTCTATAGTCAATCTCGATGCCAGGGGTGCACGCTTTTCGCGCATGCGGACGGACGGCAGCGCACCGTTGTTGTGCGTATACAGCGGGGCATTCGAATGAAGTGGTCGGTCGTCGAGGCCAATGGATTGAATTCAGTGGTTTTTGTGGAGATGGCAAGCTTTCTGCTTAGTGCCTAGTGACCCATGCACTGATGCAGTCGCTGTGACGAATGCAGTGCGCCGAGCGGAACGGGGAAGTGTTTCGTCAGGAGCGGTTAACTGGCGTCGGACGGGCAGGTAAGGCCGACGATGCGTTACAAAGCCAGGCACTGCGCTTAGACTTGAGTCGGGTTTGTTTTCCTGGGGCAAGTCCACCAATTCGGGAGAGAGTTTTCATGAAGCTAGTCACTGCCATCATCAAGCCGTTCAAACTGGACGACGTGCGCGAGTCGCTGTCCGAGATCGGCGTGCAGGGCATTACCGTTACTGAAGTCAAAGGCTTCGGTCGGCAGAAGGGTCACACCGAGCTGTATCGCGGCGCGGAATACGTGGTCGATTTCCTGCCAAAGGTGAAGATCGACGTCGCCATTGACGACAAGGATCTTGATCGGGTTATCGAAGCGATAACCAAGGCAGCCAACACCGGCAAGATCGGTGACGGCAAGATCTTCGTGGTTAATCTGGAACAGGCGATTCGCATCCGTACCGGCGAAACCGATACCGACGCAATCTAAAAAAGCCGCCACAAACCCAACGCCCCAGGAGAAAACAATATGACTCTGCGTAAATTCGCAGGGCTAGGAGCCCTGTTGTCCCTCGTAATGCCCAGCCTGGCTATGGCGGCAGACGAAGTGGCGGCCCCAGTCCTCAACTCCGGCGACACCGCCTGGATGTTGACCTCGACAGCCCTCGTGCTGTTCATGACCATTCCCGGCCTCGCGCTGTTCTACGGCGGTATGGTTCGGTCCAAAAATATTCTTTCCGTGATGATGCAGTGCTTCGCCATTACCGGTCTGATCAGCATCCTTTGGGTCATTTATGGCTACAGCATTGCGTTCGACACTACCGGCATGGAGCAGGGCGTCGTCAACTTCAACTCGTTCTTTGGCGGCATGGGCAAGGCGTTCCTCGCCGGTGTCACGCCCTCGAGCCTGACCGGTCCTGCGGCACTGTTCCCTGAGGCGGTGTTCATCACCTTCCAGATGACCTTCGCCATCATCACCCCTGCGTTGATCGTCGGTGCGTTCGCCGAGCGGATGAAGTTCTCCGCCATGCTGATCTTCATGGGCATCTGGTTCACCCTGGTTTATGCGCCGATCGCGCACATGGTCTGGTCCGGTAACGGTGGCCTGATGTGGGACTGGGGCGTGCTGGACTTCGCTGGCGGCACCGTTGTGCACATCAACGCCGGTGTGGCTGGTCTGATTTGCTGCCTGGTACTGGGCAAGCGCAAAGGCTTCCCGACCACGCCAATGGCGCCGCACAACCTCGGTTACACGCTGATGGGTGCTGCAATGCTGTGGGTAGGCTGGTTCGGTTTCAACGCCGGCTCTGCTGCTGCAGCAAACGGCACTGCAGGTATGGCGATGCTGGTCACCCAGATCGCAACCGCTGCTGCTGCATTGGGCTGGATGTTCGCTGAGTGGATTACTCACGGCAAACCAAGTGCTCTGGGTATTGCATCGGGTGTTGTGGCCGGTCTGGTAGCAATTACTCCTGCCGCTGGCACTGTGGGCCCGATGGGTGCACTGGTGATTGGTCTGGCAGCGGGCGTCGTGTGCTTCTTCTGCGCGACTACGCTGAAACGCAAACTCGGTTATGACGATTCCCTGGACGCATTTGGCGTACACGGCATCGGCGGTATCCTCGGCGCGATCCTGACCGGTGTGTTTGCCGCACCGTCCCTGGGTGGTTTCGGCACTGTGACCGACATTGCCGCACAAGTCTGGATTCAGTGCAAAGGCGTCGGCTTCACGGTGATCTACACCGCGATCGTCACCTTCATCATCCTCAAGGTCCTGGATGCCGTCATGGGTCTGCGCGTGACCGAGGAAGAGGAAGCGGTCGGTCTCGATCTGGCACTTCACAACGAACGCGGCTACAACTTGTAAGTACGCGCAAAAATAATGCCCGGTTCGCCGGGCATTTTTTTGTCCGGGATTTGTCATTGAAGGTGAGGCTGAAAGGTTTTTTCTGTCAGCTTTCGACACCTTTTCAACAGGCAATTTTGTACGGCCAATCGCTTACAACGTTGAAGGAATATTAGGGCCTTTGTTTTTTCCCAGAGCGCGCTAGAATGCGCCCCGAACGTGCGGAGAACTGTATGTGGCAACAGACTCTGATTACCTTGCGGGCAAGGCCCCGAGGCTTTCATCTGGTAACGGACGAGTTACTCGCCGGCTTGCCTGAACTCAAGGCATGTCGGGTCGGTCTGTTGCACTTGTGGCTGCAGCATACCTCGGCGTCGTTGACCATCAACGAGAACGCCGATCCGGCGGTACGTCGCGACTTCGAACGATTTTTCAATCGTCTGATCCCACAAGGAACAGACGGCTATGAGCATAACGACGAAGGCCTGGACGACCTCCCGGCGCACTTCAAGGCCAGCGTACTTGGCTGTCAGCTCAGTTTGCCGATTTCGGCAGGCCGACTGGCGTTGGGCACCTGGCAAGGCGTTTATCTGGGCGAGCACCGTGATCATGGCGGTGCCCGTAAAGTCCTCGCCACCTTGCACGGTGAAGGGGCATAAGCCGTTGGTCACCAATGGCGGTGGAATTTTTTCCGGCAGCCGTCGACAGACGGTGAAGCTGGGCTATAACTAATCTGCTTTTCGCAAGTCATGAGGTAGAACATGAGCGACGATGATCTGGAAAACGACGACCTCGAAGTAGGCGACGACGACGAAACCGAAGAAGGTCTGGAAGCAGCGGCGGAAGACGTCGCTGAAGACGATGGCGGTGAAACGCCCGTTCCGACCGCCAAAGGCAAAGCCAAGGCTGCGGTTTCGGTCGATGAGCTGCCGAGCGTCGAAGCGAAGAATAAAGAGCGCGATGCGCTTGCGCGGGCCATGGAAGAGTTCCTGGCCAAGGGCGGCAAGGTGCAGGAAGTGGAGGCCAATGTGGTCGCCGATCCTCCCAAGAAGCCTGATAACAAGTACGGCAGCCGGCCTATCTAAGCGTCTGCCCTTGCTTGCTGAAAAAGCCCGCCGTCGCTGCGGGCTTTTTCATGGGTTAAACAAAGATCCCCTGTAGGAGTGAGCCTGCTCGCGATTGCGGTGTGTCAGGCAACATAAATGCTGAATGTCACACCGCAATCGCGAGCAGGCTCACTCCTACAAGGGGATATCGGTGATATCAGGACGGGTGTCGGGAGTTCCAGCGAGCCAGCAACGCCGGCAATTCGGTCAGGCTGCGAATTTCGGCATCAGGCGAGTGATCGGCCTCCCAGATTTTACCCGCCGGATTAAACCAGATCGCCCGCAAGCCAGCCTGCTGAGCCCCCGCGATGTCATCACCCGGATGATCACCGATGTGCACCGCCGTCTCAGCCGTGGCGCCGCCGCGCTGCAAGGCCTCATGGAACAGCCGGGCGTCGGGTTTGGCGATGCCGATGTCTTCGGCGCACAACGCGAACTTGAAGTAGTCCGCCAGCCCTAAACGACGCACGTCAGCGTTGCCATTGGTGACCACGCCGAGAGCGTAATGGTTGGCCAGCAGTTCCAGGGTGGGTTGCACCTCAGGGAAGATTTCCAGCTGGTGCCGGGCATGCAGGAACACTTCAAAACTCTGATCGGCCAGTTCAGACGCCTCTGCGTGAGGGTAGCCGGCTTCTTCCAGCGCCTGGAACAACACGCGTCGACGCAGGGCACTGATGCGGTGCTTGAGGTTTGGCTCGATGCTCAGGATGCGTTCGCGAATGGCCCACAGATGTTCCACCGGCACCGCGCCCAGGTTGGGCGCATGATCGGTGAGCCAGGTGCGCAGTATCGCTTCAGCGCTGATGATCACCGGGGCGGTGTCCCAGAGCGTGTCGTCGAGGTCAAAGGTGATCAGTTGGAGAGTCATGAATCATCGCCCTTAATGCGTTTGGCCCGTGGATGGGCACTGTCGTAGACCGTCGCCAGGTGCTGGAAGTCCAGGTGGGTGTAGATCTGCGTCGTCTTGATGTCCGAATGGCCGAGCAATTCCTGCACCGCGCGCAAGTCCTGGGAGGACTCCAGCAAGTGGCTGGCAAAGGAATGTCGAAGCATGTGTGGGTGCAGGTTCTGCCCCAGCTCGCGTTCACCGGCGGCCTTGACCCGTACCTGAATCGCGCGCGGACCCAGGCGCCGACCTTGCTGGCTGACAAACACCGCATCGTCCGCCGGGTTGGTCAAGGCCCGCAACGGGAGCCACAGCTCCAAGGCTTCGCGGGCTTTTTTACCCACTGGCAACAGTCGCGTCTTGCTGCCCTTGCCCAGGACCTGAACCATGCCGTCAGCGAGGTCCAGCTGATCGAGATTGAGGCCGGTCAGCTCCGAAAGTCGCAGCCCGGAAGAATAGAACAGCTCCAGAATGGCCTGATCCCGACGCGCCAGGAAATCATCCTCCACCGCGCCTTCAAGCAGCTGTAGCGCGCGGTCAGTATCGAGGGTTTTGGGCAGACGGCGTTCACCCTTGGGCGGTGCCAGGCCGTTGGCCGGATCGTGGTCGCACAAGCCCTCGCGATTCAGATAATGGTACAGCCCGCGCACTGCGGACAGCAGTCGCGCCAGGCTGCGGGACGATTGGCCCTGAGAGTGTAAACGAGCGATCAAGCCGCGCAGACGCTGGATGTCCAGGGCCGCCCAACTACTGATGTTCTGTTTGATGCACCAGCCCAGAACCTTGTCGAGGTCGCGGCGATAGGCATACAGCGTGTGAGGCGACACCTGCCGCTCACTGCGCAGGTGTTCGCAGTAAGCGTCCAGTTGCCGTTCCATGGTTAACGTACCGAGCGCAGGGAGTTGTTGACCCGTGGCAGCACGCGACCCATGACTTCAGCGATGTAGCTCAGGAACAGCGTACCCACGGAGCTCTTGTAGTGCTGTGGGTCGCGGCTGGCGATCGCGAGCACACCGTGGATGCCTTGATAGCTGATGGCGACGACGGCGGTGGAGCCGATCTGCTTGCGCTGCTCTTCACCGAACAGGAAGTCCAGCTCATGCTCGCGCAGGCTGCCGCTGACACTTTTGTCTTCCGAGAGCAGGCCGCCAATGGCTGTCTGCGCGTCGGCATGAGTGACCCAGCGGCCGACCGGCATCGGGTTGTCACCGAGCAGGATCAGGCTGACAAAGGGCACCTGGAAGTCCTGGCGCAGGCTGTCTTCGACACTGATCACCACATCTTCAAGGCTGTTGGCGTCCATCAGCGCGAGAATCAAGCGGCGGGTCTTGTCGAAAAGGCGATCGTTGTCGCGGGCGACATCCATCAAATGCGAGAGGCGGTGACGCAACTCGATGTTGCGGTCGCGCAGGATGGTCATCTGACGTTCGACCAGCGAGATGGTGTCCCCTCGCTGATGCGGAATGCGCAAGGACGGTAGCAGTTCTTCGTGCGCGACGAAAAAGTCCGGATGAGCCTCCAGGTACGCGGCAATCGCCGCCGCCTCAAGGCTTTCGGAAGGGGATTCGTCGGGCTGTAGGGCGGGAACCTGGGGCTTGTCGGTCATGGGTTTGACTCACTCAAAGACGTACTTGTCCTTCATAAACTCGAACTGCCGGGCCGGTCATCATCACCGGTTGGCCAGGGCCTGCCCATTCAATGGACAGACGCCCGCCGGGCAGGTCGATTAATAGCGGCGAATCCATCCACCCCTGGCTGATCGCGGCCACTGCGGCCGCACACGCGCCGGTTCCGCAAGCCTGGGTTTCCCCGGCCCCGCGTTCCCAGACACGCAGTTGCGCGCGGTTACGGTCGATGACCTGAAGAAAACCGACATTGACCCGTGCCGTGAAGCGCGGGTGGTGTTCGATTTTCGGTCCCAGCTCATGCACCGGCGCATTGTTGATGTCGCTGACCCGCAGCACCGCATGGGGGTTACCCATGGACACGGCGGCCAGTTCGACCGGCGTGCCATCGACATCGATCTGGTAGCTCACGGCCTGTTCTGGCGCATCGAACGGGATGTCGGCCGGCACCAGGCGTGGCGCACCCATGTTCACACCAATCTGGCCGTCGCTGCGGATATCCAGTTCGATGATGCCGCTTTTGGTCTCGACGCGGATCTGCCGTTTCGCGGTCAGGCGCTTGTCGAGTACGAAGCGGGCGAAACAGCGCGCGCCGTTGCCGCACTGTTCCACTTCGGAGCCGTCTGAATTGAAGATCCGATAACGGAAATCCACATCCGGATTGCTCGGTGCTTCGACAATCAGCAATTGGTCAAAACCGATACCGGTGTGCCGATCGCCCCATTGCTTGGCATGCTTGGGCAGGATGTGCGCGTGCTGGCTGACCAGGTCGAGGACCATGAAGTCATTACCCAAGCCGTGCATCTTGGTAAAACGCAGCAGCATGGTTTTACTCCGGCAGCAGGCTTTCGCCAGCAAACAACTCGGCTACCGTCTCACGGCGACGCACTTCGAATGCCTGATCACCGTCCACCAGCACTTCTGCGGCGCGGCCGCGAGTGTTGTAGTTGGAACTCATGACAAACCCATAGGCGCCGGCCGAATGCACAGCCAGCAGATCGCCTTCCTCCAGCGCAAGCTGACGGTCCTTGGCCAGGAAATCGCCGGTCTCGCAGATCGGGCCAACGATGTCGTAGGCACGCGCAGCGGAGTCGCGAGGGCGCACGGCGGTGACGTCCATCCAGGCCTGATACAGCGCCGGGCGGATAAGGTCGTTCATGGCCGCATCGACGATGGCGAAGTCTTTGTGTTCGGTGTGCTTGAGGTACTCGACTTGGGTCAGCAGCACGCCGGCGTTGGCGACGATGAAGCGGCCCGGCTCGAACACCAGCGCCAGGTCGCGACCGTCAAGACGCTCGCGCACGGCTTTGATGTAGTCGGCAGCCAGTGGCGGCTCTTCATCGCGATAACGCACGCCCAGGCCACCACCGAGATCGATGTGGCGCAGGTAGATACCGCAATCGCCGAGACGGTCGACCAGGCCCAGCAGGCGGTCGAGTGCGTCGATGAACGGCGGCAGGGTGGTCAGTTGCGAACCGATGTGGCAATCGACGCCGACCACTTCCAGGTTAGGCAACTGCGCAGCGCGGATGTACACGTCTTCGGCGTCGGCGATGGCGATGCCGAACTTGTTTTCTTTAAGGCCGGTGGAGATGTACGGGTGAGTGCCGGCGTCGACGTCCGGGTTGACGCGCAGCGAGATCGGCGCGCGAACGCCCAGCTCGGCGGCCACGACCTGAAGGCGTTCCAGTTCGTCGGTGGATTCGACGTTGAAGCAATGCACGCCGACTTCCAGGGCGCGACGCATGTCGTCACGGGTCTTGCCGACGCCGGAAAACACGATCTTGTCAGCGCTGCCGCCAGCGGCCAGCACACGTTCCAGCTCGCCACGGGAGACGATGTCAAAACCGGCGCCGAGGCGCGCCAGGACATTCAGTACACCCAGGTTGGAGTTGGCTTTGACTGCAAAGCAGACCAGGTGCGGCATGCCGGCCAGTGCATCGGCGTAAGCCAGGTACTGGGCTTCGATGTGTGCGCGCGAGTAAACGTAGGTCGGTGTGCCAAAGCGCTCGGCGATGGCGGACAGGGCAACACCTTCCGCGAACAGTTCACCGTCACGGTAGTTAAAAGCGTCCATGGCGTTCCCTTAGTAGACGTCGTGCTTGTGTGCTTTGGATGCAGGCTGCTGCTGCGACGACTTGGCCTGCTCGACCGGGTCCTGGCTATCGTCAGGCAGGTACAACGGGCCTTTTTGACCGCAGGCCGATACCAGGCAGGCAACCGCGAGGAGCGCAGCAAGGGAAGAGATCAGGCGCTTCATGGCGAAATCCTTGAAAATGCTTTAATTGCGCCGGAGTATACCGGCCACCCGTCAGCTTGCCTATGCGACGGGGCTCCCGTCCGGCGGGGCTGTGCACATGTTTTCTGAATGACGCAATTCCCTGTGGGAGTGAGCCTGCTCGCGATCGCGGTGGTTCAGTCACCATTGATTTTGCCTGATACACCGCTATCGCGAGCAGGCTCGGCCACAAGTTTAATGATCTGTCGGTTATCCTTTGCAATCACCGGGGCTCGGCCGTATCGTGCGGCGCTCGAGCGTGAGTAGACACTTTTTGAGGTTGCCGTAATGAGTTTGACCGAAGCCCGTTTCCACGATCTGGTCGATGCTACCCAGCAAACACTGGAGGATATTTTCGACGAGAGCGACCTGGATATCGACCTGGAAAGTTCGGCCGGTGTGCTGACCGTGAAGTTCGAAAATGGCAGCCAGTTGATCTTCAGCCGTCAAGAGCCTTTGCGTCAGTTGTGGCTGGCAGCCGTGTCCGGTGGTTTTCACTTTGACTACGACGCCGAGAGCGAGCGCTGGATGTGCGACAAGAGCGAAGAGCAGCTAGGCGAAATGCTGGAGCGCATCGTGGTTCAGCAGGCCGGTGTCGAACTCGATTTCGAAGGCTTGTGAGATCGTGACCCAGCCTGTGTCTGTTCGTCCGCCCAAGCCGCTTTACAGCAATGTCAGCCCGGCGGTGGCTTCGCCGTGCAGCGGTGTCTGCCGGCTGGACGAGCAAAAGGTCTGTCTGGGATGTTTTCGCCATGTCGAAGACATTCGCGAATGGCGCTCGGCAGACGACGACCGTCGCCGTGTCATTTGCGCCCAGGCGGCACAGCGCAAAACCTTGGCGTAATGATCCGCGTCGGGCCGTGGTCGCCCCTGGCTTGTATATTTATTGAGCTGTGATAGTGTCCGGATACACCTCAACTCATCGAGGTTCGTGAAAACCCCGCCTTTTTCTGGCGGGGTTTTGCTTTTTTCGTGCAGAAGAAAGGAGTCTGCCCTGATCATGACCGCACCTTCCATCACCCTTACCCGACTGGACGTACAACGTCTGGAGCGCCTGATCGACAGCCTGGATGACTCGCTGCCGGGCGTTATCGCGCTGCAAACCGAGCTGGATCGCGCCGATACTCTGGTCGGCCACGAAGATGTGCCCGCCGATGTCGTGACCATGAACTCCAAAGTCCATTGCCGTGAAGAAAGCAGCGGCAAGGACTATCACCTGACGTTGGTCTATCCCAAGGATGCCAATGCCGACGAAGGCAAGATCTCCATTCTGGCGCCTGTTGGCAGCGCGTTGCTCGGCCTCAAGGTCGGGCAGCACATCGATTGGCCAGCGCCTGGTGGCAAAACGCTGAAACTGACACTGCTTGAAGTCGAATCTCAGCCTGCCAATGGCGGCGACTTCCCGGAGTAAAACCGTTCAAAACTGCTCGAGCGCCTCGTTCAATGCGCGCTCCAGGTCAGACTTGTAGCGCAGATACACATTGCTTGAGCTCTGCCCGTCACCGAGCAGGCCCGTCAGGTCCAGATCGGTGATGTAGCAGCGATAGCGCTCCGTTTCGCGTCGCTGCTCGACAATCTCTCGGGCGACCACTTTGAACAATTGGTCGCCATGTTCCAGCTCTGAAAACTCCCGCTGATTGCAATACAAGGTGATGTGCACTTTCCCCGGCGCAGCTTTGCCGACGATGGCCTGCACGTCGTAGAACGGTTTGTTGGCGGGGGTTTGTGGGGCGGCTCGTGCTTCAACACGGCGAGCCCTGACCGGGCCCGATGGCAGCAATTGGTAATAAATGATATCCATCGGTTGAACGGTGTTCAGTGGCTGCAACGCGTCACGTCGATACAGAATCGCCTGCAAGAACCGTTGCATCGGCACCAGCAAGCTTTGGTCGTCGTGATAGGGCAATCGCTGTTGCCACAGGGCATCGAATTCATCCAGCACGTACACATCGGCCTGATCGTCGTGAACCCGGTAAAACACCTGGATACAATCCGGCTGACCCATCGGCAGAATCAAGGCCAGATCCTGGTCTTCCAGCGCCATCGGATCCAGGTGCAGTGGGCTGTAGCGAGTTCGCTCGGCACCCAGGTAGTCGACCAGTGCCGGTAGCGTAGCGAGGGCGATGTGCTTGACCTGGCCGGGCACCAGTTCCATGACGTGGTAATGCTGCTGCACCTGAATCAGGTAACGATGATTGAGCTGGCTCAGCAGCAGGTTCTGCGCAGTGTCGAGGATGTCCTCAACCCGCTGCGCAATGAACTGCGCGCGGTTATGGCAGAAACAGCGTACCCGCAACTTCGGTTGTCGCGGCCCGTTCGGCAAGTTGTTGAGGTAATCGCGCAGGCAGTCGAGCAGCGCGTGGGGGCCATCGAAGCGGTTGACCAGCACTTCATTCCAGCTGTTCATCGTGATCTGGTCCAGGGTTAACACCAGGTTTTCCCGGACACCGGCGTAACTCAGTGAGTCGGTGCGTTCGGTGGTCATCAGAATGTTCAGGTCGCGATGGTGCTTGAGCGGGTCAACGCCGACGTTGACCAGAATCAGCACCTCGCTGGGCACGCTGGCGCGCAGCAGCGGTTCTTCGGCGACGGTGGTCAGGGGCAGGGCGATGCTCTGTTGAAGGCTGCCGAGCAGGTTGAACAACTCGAACTCGCTCATATCGCTGCTGCCCGGATGCAAGGCCAGACGGGTGCTGCTGTCGATCACGCCGTTACGGTGACACCAGGTCAACAGTTCCAGCAATTGGCGGCTGCGCTTGATCGGGGCGAAATGCTCCCACTCATGGGCAGTCAGGCTGCCGTTGTACAAGCCCCATTGGGTTTGTCCTGGTTCTTTCTTGTTCGCCGCGTACACCAGGGTGAGCGTGTCTTCGGCCAGGTCCGGTGCGATGCCCGGGTTGACGAATTCGACCTTGTTCGCCTTGCGCTCAAACGCTGCGTACAACCGTCGTCCCAGTACGTTAAGGTCACGCTTGTTGATCAGGCTGACGGTTTGTTCAGTGCGCGCGAATTGGGTCAGAAAGCGGTAGCTGTAATTCAACTCGCTCACCAGCGCCCGCCGCTCAGCGCTGACCTGGCGGACTTTCCACTGGCTACGGCTATCGAGCAAGGCCAGCTGGCGAGCGTCCCATTGCCATTCACGGGCCAGGCGTTCGAGCAGGGAACGCTGCCAGCTCGGGGTGCGGCTGCTGCCGGTGAGCTTGCGATTGACCTTCAAATACAGCGCACGGCGCACCAATTCCAGGCGTTCCAGCTCGCCACGGGCTGTAAGGTATTCCTCGATGCGTCGGTAGACCACGACATAAGGGTCCAGCTCGTCCAGGTCGAGCTGATTGGCGAAAACCGCTTGCTTGAAACGCAGGCTGAGGCAATGAACCCTGGGGTGTTCGCTGGCGTAGACCTCGATCAACAGCAGCTTGAGCACTGATTTGTAGGGCGATTCGATGCCCTTGAACAGCTGCCAGAGCCCGGCACCGATGAATTCGCCGGGAGGGATGTAGGCCAAGTGCCCGAGGTCCAACGTTTCATCGGCGCGAATGAATCGCTTCGACATCAGCGTGTGGGTATACCGGTCGTAACTCGCTTCTTCGTAGACCGGCACCAGCCACCAGATCGGCGTACGTCCGGCCAGCCAGATTGCGGTGCGGTAAAACTCGTCGAGCAACAGGTAGTGCTGGCTTGTGCCGCAATCCTCGGAGCTGAGTTGTGTGTCACGCTCGCCGCGAACAAAGCGCGCCGCGTCGATTAAAAAGAAGTGCGCCTCGGCACCCTGGCTGGCCGCCCAGACCTCCAGGAGTTGGCATTTTTTGCGCAGCTCGTTGAGTTCGTTCTCGCCGAGATCCGTTGCGTGGCAGACCCAGACGTCCATATCGCTTTGATCAGCCTGAGCCAGCGTGCCGAGGCTGCCCATCAGGAACAGGCCGTGAATCGGTCGCGGCGGGTTGCTGCCATGACGCGGCTTGTAGGAAAACGATCGGGTCAGGCGCTGGGCTTCTGCGAGGGTATTGGCCTCAGGTTCGTAGTTCGATAAACCGGCCGGTGTACTGCTGGAGACATAACCGGGCAGCAGCGGATGATTAACGTGGAAGAACAGCGGCAGGAGTGCCAGCACGGTTTGTTGGCGGGTCGACAAACCTTCCATGGCGCGGGCCATGCGGCCTTCGTTGAGCTTCAGAAAACGGGCGCGCAGCTGGCTCAATACCTTGCGGTCGATTCCTTGGTCCAGGTCGGGGCGGATTTCATGGTTGCGGGTCATGTCAGCTCAAACCGGCTCGCGAGGCACGGACGTAGGTGGTCTCAAGGATGAGGGGCAGTTTAGCGCCTCGGTCCCGGGACTTTTTAGCTGATTTTGTATTTCTGGCGTCAGATTTTTATCGCAGGGCGACGGCAGATAACAGGGCAGGTACGAAACAGGCCCGCGGAAATCCCGTGACAGGGGTTCCCGTGGGCGATGCAGTGCGTATCAGGCAGTTTCTTCTACGTTCAAAATCGTCAGTACGGTTTGCACATTTTGCGCAGCGTCACGACCCAGGCTGGTCAGATAACCGCCATCGGGTTGGTCGATCAGGTCTTTTTCATACAGGCGTCGAGCAGCGGCGATGGCTTTCGGGGCAGCGGTCTGATGGATTTTCAAACCTTCCTGGGAGCTGTCCAGGGGGAAGAGTGCGAGGATTTCCAGTTCGGCAACCAACTCAGGGGTAAACGACATAAGGACTCCAGACTTTCTAGGAATTGGACGACAGCGCCCCTAAGGTGATCCCACTCGTGCGGCATGTCCAGTGCTCGCGACAGGGTTTTTCACCTGGGGCAGCATTCCCCGGCAGGTAGGGCGGCAGCGGGGTGCGTACCAGTGTAGTCAGGGTCTTGGGGAAGGCAGGTTTGATTGGTGACAATCTGTGTGGGAGCGGGCATTTCCCGCGCCCACACGGGGATTGGTTTACTTCTTTTCTGGCGGCAATTCCGGCAATGCACGCAACGCTGCTTCGTACCATTCGGTATTGAACGCGCGGTCTTCTTCCAGGATTGCGTCGATTTCTACCGCCAATACGTGGGCCATCAAGTTCAGGATTTCTTCACGCTCGTAACCCACCAGGGTCAGTTTGTTGAAGGTTGCTTTGGCCGCCGGCGGGTTGTCGCTTTCGATCTGGTTTTCGATTGCTTCAACCAGGGTGTTCTCGGCGAACTCTTCTTCGTCAATCTCGATATCAGTTGGCTCGCTCATGGCAGGCTCCTCAAGTTAAGACGGGCAGTTTACCTGCATTCAGCGTCGTGATGCTGCTGGCAGAAACAGCTTCGGCGTTCTATAAAACAGGCACTGCCAACCCCGCACGGCCTGGAGGCTTTGTGATGCTCAAGCTTTATGGATTTTCCGTCAGCAACTACTACAACATGGTCAAACTGGCACTGCTGGAAAAAGGGCTGCCGTTTGAAGAAGTACCGTTCTATGCGGGCACCAGCCCCGAAGCGCTGGCGATCAGCCCGCGTGGCAAGGTACCTGTTCTGGAGGTCGAGCAAGGTTTCATCAATGAAACCAGTGTGATTCTCGAATACATCGAGCAAAGCCAGGCAGGCGTGCCGCTGTTACCGACCGATCCTTTTGAGCGGGCGCAAGTGTTGGCCCTGGCCAAGGAAATCGAGCTGTACATCGAACTCCCGGGGCGAGCCTCCTACGGCGAGGCATTTTTTGGCATGCCCCTGCCGGATGCGATCAAGGAGAAGACCAAGGCTGAGCTGCTACTGGGATTCGCCTCGTTGGGCAGGCATGGCAAGTTCGCCCCTTATGTCGCAGGGGAAAGCTTGAGTGTGGCGGATTTGTATTTTCTGTACAGCGTGCCGCTGGCTTGCGCGGTGGCGAAGAAGCTGTTTGATCTGGATTTGCTGGCTGGGATGCCGGCGGCGAAAGCGCTGCTGGAGCGTTTGGAGCAGAACCCGAACGTGCAGCGGATCGCGAAAGACAAGGAAGCGGCGATGCCGGCGTTTATGGCGATGGTTGCGTCCAAGAAATGAGTTTTGCCGTGTTGTGAAGTCAGCCATCGCGAGCAGGCTCAATACCACACTGGATTCAAGGTGTTCACCATCAATCCAATGTGGGAGTGAGCTTGCCCGCGATGCTTTTAGCGGCTGGCGAGTAGTGCCTGACCGCGCGCCACGGCCTTCTTGACCTGCGCCGGCGCAGTACCGCCGATATGGTCACGGGCATTCACCGAGCCTTCCAGGGTCAGCACCGCGAACACGTCCTGGTCAATCTGGTCGCTGAACTTGCGCAGTTCTTCCAGGCTCATTTCCGCCAGGTCTTTCCCGCTTTCCACGCCGTACTTCACGGCATGGCCAACGATTTCGTGGCAATCGCGGAACGGCAGGCCACGGCGAACCAGGTAGTCGGCGAGGTCGGTCGCGGTGGAGAAACCGCGCAACGCCGCTTCACGCATGATGGCGTGTTTCGGTTTGATCGCCGGGATCATGTCGGCAAACGCCCGCAGCGAGTCGCGCAACGTGTCGGCGGCATCGAACAGCGGCTCTTTATCTTCCTGGTTGTCCTTGTTGTAGGCCAATGGCTGGCCTTTCATCAGGGTCAGCAAGCCCATCAGGGCGCCGAATACGCGGCCAGTCTTGCCTCGCACCAGCTCAGGAACGTCCGGGTTTTTCTTTTGCGGCATGATCGAGCTGCCGGTGCAGAAGCGGTCTGGCAGATCGATGAACTGGAACTGGGCGCTGGTCCACAGGACCAGTTCTTCGGAGAATCGCGACAAGTGCATCATCGAGATACTCGCAGCCGAGCAGAATTCGATGGCGAAGTCGCGATCCGACACGTTGTCCAGAGAATTGCCGCCGACCGCGTCGAAGCCCAGCAACTGAGCCGTGTACTCACGGTCGATCGGGTAGGTGGTGCCCGCGAGTGCAGCGCTGCCCAGCGGCATGCGGTTGGTGCGTTTGCGGCAGTCCACCAGGCGCTCATAGTCGCGGCTGAGCATCTCGAACCAGGCCAGCATGTGGTGCCCGAAGGTCACTGGCTGGGCGGTTTGCAGGTGAGTGAAGCCCGGCATGATGCTGCCGGCTTCGCGTTCGGCTTGTTCCAGCAAACCTTGCTGCAGGCGAGTGATCTCGGCCAGGATCAGGTCGATTTCATCCCGCAGCCACAGGCGGATATCGGTAGCGACCTGGTCGTTACGGCTGCGGCCGGTGTGCAGTTTTTTACCGGTCACGCCGATCCGGTCGGTCAGGCGCGCTTCGATGTTCATGTGCACGTCTTCGAGGTCGATGCGCCAGTCGAACTGGCCGGCCTCTATTTCACCCTGAATGGTTTTCAGGCCATCGGTGATGCTGTCGCGCTCGGCATCGGTCAGCACGCCGACTTTGGCCAGCATGGTTGCGTGGGCGATCGAGCCCATGATGTCGTGGCGATACAGGCGCTGGTCGAAGGTGACGGAGGCGGTGAAGCGGGCGACGAAGGCGTCGACGGGTTCACTGAAGCGGCCGCCCCAGGACTGATTGGTCTTGTCAGTGCTCATGAATTCGCTCGTATCGGCTGGAAAAAAGTGACGTTGAAAGCTGTCGCGGATAATAACAGGGTTGCCAATCCTGTCGTTGACGCTGGTCGACAGGTTTTTTTCTCTCAGAGCGGTCCATACTCGGATCAGGGGTTGTCGTGATTTGCGCAACGATATTTTTCGATTGAGCAATATCGTCCCGGCAACCGTCTACAGTTGGACAGAAGGATCAGCGCACTTCCGGGCGCTGGAAAACGACTATAAGAAGAGGGGGTGTTCGTATTGTGTATCAGCAAACCCTACGGCGATGCCTCGCCAACGCGGGCCTGGGCCGCCAAACGCCCGGCAGATGAAAATTTAGCCGTCGTTCCAGCGGCACTTTTTGGCCCTCGCGCTAGTCTTAGCGTGGATCGCGGTGACGGACGTCACTTCACCTGTCTACGCTATCCTTGTGCGAGACTCACGCAGGAATCCAGCGCAATATGAATGTCCTGATCGTTGATGACGAACCCTTGGCCCGCGAGCGCCTGAGCCGAATGGTCGGCGAACTCGAGGGATACAGCGTCCTGGAGCCCAGCGCCACGAACGGCGAAGAGGCGTTGGCACTGATTGACAGCCATAAACCGGATATCGTGTTGCTCGATATCCGGATGCCAGGCCTCGATGGCCTGCAAGTGGCTGCGCGATTGTGCGAACGCGAAACCCCGCCCGCCGTGGTGTTTTGCACAGGGCCCGATGAATTTGCCGTGGAAGCCTTACAGGCCAGCGCCGTAGGCTATGTGGTGAAACCTGTGCGCACAGAACAACTTCATGAAGCATTAAAAAAAGCCGAGCGACCCAATCGCGTTCAACTTGCAGCATTGACCCGTCCCGCCGCCGAAACTGGCAGTGGTCCACGCAGCCATATCAGCGCTCGCACTCGAAAGGGCATCGAGCTGATTCCGCTGGACCAGGTGGTTTATTTTATTGCGGATCACAAGTACGTGACCTTGCGCCACGAAGGCGGCGAGGTGTTGCTGGATGAGCCGCTCAAAGCGCTCGAAGATGAGTTTGGCGATCGATTTGTGCGTATTCATCGCAACGCACTGGTTGCCCGTGAACGCATCGAGCGTTTGCAGCGGACACCTCTGGGGCATTTTCAGCTGTTCCTCAAAGGCTTGAACGGTGATGCCTTGATCGTCAGTCGCCGCCATGTGGCAGGCGTTCGGAAGATGATGCAACAGCTTTAATCCGCTGCTCGCCGGCGTGTTGTGTACCCCATTGCAGGACATCCAGGGCCAGGGAGGCCACGCTGTTTCTGATACAAGTCAAAGCGGATTTGGCTGAGCTGTTATTATCCGCCGTATCTATTCAGTACGGATTGATCCATGTCCTCTCGCGAAATCCGCATCGCCACCCGCAAAAGTGCTCTCGCCCTGTGGCAGGCCGAATACGTCAAAGCCCGTCTGGAAGAAGCCCATCCGGGTCTGCTTGTGACGTTGGTACCCATGGTCAGTCGCGGCGACAAGCTGCTCGACTCGCCACTGTCGAAGATCGGTGGCAAAGGCCTGTTCGTCAAAGAACTGGAAACCGCGCTGCTGGAAAACGAAGCCGATATTGCCGTGCACTCCATGAAGGATGTGCCAATGGACTTCCCGGAAGGTCTTGGGCTGTTCTGCATTTGCGAGCGTGAAGATCCACGCGACGCATTCGTTTCCAACACGTTCGCCAGCCTTGAAGAACTCCCGCCAGGCAGCATCGTCGGTACGTCCAGCCTACGCCGTCAGGCTCAATTGCTGACCCGTCGCCCGGACCTGGAAATCCGTTTCCTTCGTGGCAACGTCAACACTCGGTTGGCCAAGCTCGATGCGGGTGAATACGACGCCATCATCCTTGCCGCTGCCGGCCTGATTCGCCTGGGCTTCGAAGACCGCATCACCTCAGCGATCAGTGTCGACGACAGCCTGCCCGCCGGCGGCCAGGGCGCAGTGGGCATTGAATGCCGCAGCGTCGATAGTGAGATTCACGCGCTGCTGGCACCCCTGCATCATCTGGACACCGCCACCCGCGTGACCGCGGAACGAGCTCTCAACAAACATCTGAATGGCGGCTGCCAGGTGCCGATCGCCTGCTACGCCGTGCTTGAAGGCGAGCAGATCTGGTTGCGTGGCCTGGTGGGTGATCCGAGCGGCGGGCTGCTGCTCAGTGCCGAAGGCCGTGCACCGCGCAGTGATGCCGAGAACCTGGGCGTACGAGTCGCTGAAGACCTCTTGAGTCAGGGCGCCAACGACATTCTCAAGGCAGTCTACGGCGAGGCAGGTCACGAGTGACTGGCTGGCGCCTGCTGCTGACGCGTCCGGCGGATGAGTCGGCGGCGCTGAGCAGCGTTCTTGCCGACGCGGGGATTTTCAGCAGCAGCTTGCCGCTTCTGGACATAGCGCCGATGCCGGTCTCGGACACAATGCGCGAAGTGATTCAGGATCTGGATCGCTTCTGCGCAGTGATCGTAGTCAGCAAGCCCGCAGCCCGGATCGCGGTGAATCTGGTCAGCCAGTGTTGTCCACAGACGCCCGCCTCGAAGTGGTTCAGCGTGGGGGCCGCGACTGCCCGGATTCTGGAAGACCATGGACTGGACGTCAGCTTCCCGCAGGAAGGTGATGACAGTGAAGCCTTGCTCGGGCTGGCCTCGTTGTCTGAGGCAATCACCCGGAACAATCCTCGTGTGTTGATCATGCGCGGGGAGGGCGGTCGGGAGTTGCTGGCTGAGCGTTTGCGCGAGCTTGGTGCTAGTGTCGAGTATCTGGAGTTGTACCGCCGCGAGCTGCCTCACTACCCACCGGGAACGCTTGCCGACCGGATTCAGGCGGAACGCTTGAACGGGCTGGTGGTCAGCAGTGGACAGGGTTTTGAGCACCTGCACCAATTGGCTGGCGATGCATGGCCGCAATTGGCGAGGTTGCCGTTGTTTGTTCCAAGCCCCAGGGTCGCCGAGCTGGCGTGCGCCGCCGGGGCCCAAATAGTTGTGGATTGTCGTGGCGCCAGTGCCGCGGCTTTGCTGACGGCGTTGCGGGAGCATCCCGAACCCGTTCTCTAATGCAAAGGATGGACACGTGAGCGAAACAGCCTTGCCAAAAGATGACGTCCTGCCGGTGCTCGACGCGCCAGGAGAAGCACCGGTTCAAACTGAACCACCCGCGCCAGTGGAGCGCCGTAGCAATGGGTTGGCAATCGTCGCTCTGCTGTTGGGCGCCGCCGGTGTCGCCGTCGGCGGCTGGGGAGTCTGGCAGGTGCGTCACCTGCAAGCCAACAACCAGCAGCAGCTTAGTCAGGTGCAGGCGTTGAACGATCAGGCTCAGAGCCTGAAACTCAATGAGCAGCGTCTGAGCGCCCGGCTTGAGCAGCTTCCCCCTGCTGACGAACTTGAAGCTCGCAACCGTCTGGTGACTCAGCTGCAAGGCGATCAGCAACGCCTGAACCAGCGCCTGGAAACAGTGCTCGGTGCCAGTCGCAAGGATTGGCGTCTGGCGGAGGCGGAGCACTTGCTGCGCCTGGCCAGCCTGCGTCTTTCTGCACTGCAAGACATCAGCAGCGCCCAGGCCCTGGTCCAGGGAGCGGATGAGATTTTGCGCGAGCAAAACGATCCGGGTTCCTTTGCAGCTCGCGAGCAAGTGGCCAAAACGCTGGTGGCGCTGCGCAGTACCGAGCAGCCTGATCGCACCGGTTTGTTCCTGCGCCTGGGGGCTCTGCGTGACCAGGTCATCAGCCTTACCGAGCTGGCGCCCGAGTACAAGGACCGTGGCGAATCGCTGCTGGGGCTGACCGCCGATGGCGATGGCGCCAGTCGCTGGGCTCAATGGTGGGACCAGATCTCGCGTTACATTCGCATCGATTTCAATGCCGACAAAAATGTCCGTCCATTACTCGCAGGTCAGAGCCTGAGCCAGGTTCGCCTGGCGTTGAGCCTGGCGCTGGAGCAGGCACAATGGGCGGCGCTCAATGGTCAGGCGGCGGTTTACACTCAGGCGCTGGCCGAAGCGCGGGATGTCCTCAAGGGTAATTTCAACCCGGATAATCCCCAGAGCAAAGTGATGCTTGAGCAGGTTGGCGAACTGAGCAAGCAACCTGTCACTGTCGTCACACCGGACCTGACCGGCACACTGAGCGCAGTCCAGGGGTATCTGGAGCGGCGTAATGTGAACGCCGAGGACTCGATCAAACCGATGCCCAAGCCTGCCGCAGACACCGCGCAGGAGGCCACACCATGAAACGCCTCTATGTGATCGTGTTTCTGGTGATCGCTGCGGCGGCGGCACTTGGGTTGGCCATTGCCGAGCATTCCGGCTATGTCCTGATCGCCTACAAAAGCTTTCGTTTCGAGTCGAGCCTGTGGGCGACCCTGGCGCTGGTTGCGGTGCTCTGGCTGGTGTTCTGGGGCATCAAGGCGTTGATCGAGCTCGTGATGACCTCCAGTGGCGTGGTCAACCCGTGGTCGCGGCGTAATCGCAGCCGCCGGGTTCAGGTGGCCATCGAACACGGTCAACTTGATCTGGCGGAGGGTCGCTGGGCCAGCGCGCAGCGTCACCTTCATCGCGCTGCGGAAGCTGAGCGTCAACCGCTTCTTTACTACCTCGGCGCTGCCCGCGCCGCGAACGAGCAGGGCAAGTACGAAGAGAGCGATAACCTGCTCGAACGCGCGCTGGAGCGTCAGCCTCAGGCAGAGTTGGCCATTGCCCTGAACCATGCGCAACTGCAAACCGACCGTGGAGACACCGAAGGCGCACTCGCCACCCTGCAAGCCATGCACGAACGCCATCCGCATAACGTCCAGACTTTGCGTCAGTTGCAACGCCTGCATCAACAGCGCGGCGATTGGTCCGCAGTAATTCGTCTGTTGCCAGAGCTGCGCAAGGACAAGGTTCTGCCCCCCTCCGAACTCGCAGAACTGGAGCGCCGAGCCTGGGGAGAAAATCTCTCGCTGGCCGCGCATCGGGAGGAAGACGGAACCGTCGGCTTGCAGTCACTCAATCGCGCCTGGCAGCAACTGACCTCGGCTCAGCGCCAGGAGCCGCAGTTGGTGCTCGCCTACGCAGAGCAATTGCGTCAACTGGGTGCTCAGGCTGAAGCCGAAGAAGTTTTGCGTACAGCGCTCAAGCGCAGCTATGACAGCCATCTGGCCAGACTGTATGGACTTGTTCGAGGCAATGATCCGGCGCGTCAACTGCAAACCGCCGAGGGCTGGCTCAAGGACCATCCGGCTGACCCGAGCCTGCTGCTGACGCTGGGACGCCTGTGTCTGCAAAGCAGCCTGTGGGGCAAAGCCCGAGACTATCTTGAGAGCAGTTTGCGAGTGCAGCGCAACCCTGAGGCCTGCGCTGAACTGGCGCGGCTGCTGGCACAGTTGGGCGATACCGAACGCAGCAATCAACTGTTCCAGGAAGGTTTGGGTCTACTGGATGAACGCTTGCTGGCAGCACCGCTCCCGGTACCAGTACACGCATGATTTTGTGATGAGGGAGCCCGCTCCCTCTTCAAAAAATTACCCCCAGCTGTCAGATTTATTCCCTTGTGGTCCTTTGCAGGAAACATCCTACAAAGGGCTACACCTGATCCTCCAGATCCTGTCGGCAATTCCCTCGACCTCTATAGCCCTGTCCCTGCTGGCATCCCTTGAAAGGTCGGCTCTCTTTCCTCTAACGTAAACGCTTGTCTCTTACTGTTACGGAAAAGCCATGTCTTTGGCCTGCTCACGATCCTTGTTTTTCATGGCGTTTATCGCGGGTGCTCTGGCGTTGGGCGTTTCCTATTACCTGGAATATGCGGTCGGCCTCAAGCCTTGCGGTTTGTGCCTCATGCAGCGAGGCAGCCTGGCATTGTTAACCGGCTTTTGTCTGCTGGCTGCGGTGCAGGGGCCCGGGCGCCTCGGCACTTCCCTGTATTGGCTGCTTGTATCTATCTGCAGCTTGGGGGGGATGGTCACGGCTTGGCGGCAAGTGGTTTTGCAGAGTGATCCGCTGCGTTACTTGTCCGATTGCTCGTCCGGTCTGTCTGAGGTTTTCAAGGACGCACCCTGGTTGAGCAGGGTGGAGCAATTGTTCAGCGGCACCGCCGAGTGCGCGCAAATGTCCTGGACATTGTTCGACTTGAGTATCCCTGAATGGAGTTTGTTGTTCTTCGTCGCCGTGATGGTTTTAGCAGGCGCGCAGATGCAGCGACTGCTCTGGATCGCGTTTCGCCGACCACTCAGCGGCGAGTCGTCGCACCGGGCCCTGGCGGGCGATTAAACACTTGTATGAACTTTCTCTCCTGCGTACCTTGAAGCGATAGTCGCGCGGGCATAATCTGGCCCGCACGTGTCATTGGAATTATGTTGCTCGAATGACGCTCTGCCTGGCCGATCCTTGATCTTCAAGTGTGCGACAGGTGTAGGGCAGCATGACCCACAAGGGAAGAGAGATCACCATGCTCGAAAGTTGTCAGAATGCTCAAGAACGATGGGGTGGAGTGCATCTGCTGATCGATCGCTGGTTGCAGGAGCGTCACGAACTGGTTCGGGCCTATGATGCTCTCGGCGCCAAGCCTGAGGCTCTGGGCGAGAACCGAAAGCCGTTGCAGGAGTTCTGCGGAGTGCTGGTCGATTACGTATCGGCGGGGCATTTCGAGATCTACGAACAGTTGACCGGTGAGGCCAAGGCATTTGGCGATACTCGTGGGCTGGAGTTGGCCGAGACCCTCTACCCTCGTATCGACGTCATCACCGAGAAGCTGCTCGCGTTCAACGACCTGTGTGATGCCGGTCAATGTGTCGCTGAGAAATTCAAAGAGCTGGGTGGCTTGTTGCATGAACGCTTCGAACTGGAAGACTGCCTGATCGAAGTGCTTCACACCGCTCACAAGGAAGAGGATTCGGTTCAGGCCTGAATCTCTTCCCGCAAGATAAAACGGTGCGCTTTGCGCGCCGTTTTTTTGTGCCCGCCGTTTAACCCGTGGCGCCGCGTAATTCTACTTCGAACACCAAAGGAGTGAACGGCGCGATCAAGTCGCCAGCACCGTCCGCGCCATAGGCTTGGGCTGACGGAATCACCAGACGCCATTTCGCGCCCACCGGCATATTCTGCAGGGCAGTGCGCCAACCAGTGATCACACTGTCGAGACTGAACCATTGCGGCTGACTGTTCTGATCGAACACCGAGCCGTCGGGAAGGCGTCCGATGTAAAGCACCTGCACTTTTCCGTTCGGTCCGGCTTTGGCGCCGGTGCCGGGTGTCAGCTCCGTCAGCAAAATTCCGTTCTCCAACTCACGAACACCCGGCTTGGCTTTTTCTTCGGTGAGAAATCGCTGCTCTCTTTCCAGTGCGACTTCGCTTTGCGGTATGGCCGGTTGCTCCGCGATCTGCGCTTCGTGCTCGGCCAGAATCTGATCGATCTGCTCGTCTTTCAGCGCCAGCGGCTTGCCTTGATACGCTTGCTGCAAGCCTTCCAGCAGCGCCTGCAGCTGCAAGTCCGGAACCTCTTGGCGAAGGCGTTCACCGAGGCTCGCACCCAGGCTGTACGCGAGATCATGGGCGTCATTTCCTGTGGGTTTTTCGGCAGCTTGCGCGACGGAAAAAAACACGCACAACGATAAAAAAAGGTAACGCGACATGGGCACTCTCCGGCCTGAGATGCGGCAGATTATGCCAGCGTAAATACGCTTAACGGTGAACTGGTTTTGCGTGGGCGCAGAAGATTTTCGATCCTTTGCAACGTAGTGCTTTCGATACTGTCAAGATGACCTAGCGGCGGTGTCTGCAGAGGTCTAGTATGAGCCGCACCCACGTCAGCCAGGAGGTAAACCATGTCGGCCACCAAGAAGCCAGTAAATACCCCGTTGCACTTACTCCAACAACTCTCGGGCAGCCTGCTCGAACATTTGGAAACCGCTTGTTCACAAGCCTTGGCTGATGCTGAAAAACTGCTCGCCAAACTGGAAAAGCAGCGCGGAAAAGCGCAGGAAAAACTGCACAAGTCCCGCACCAAATTGCAAGATGCGGCGTCCGCCGGAAAGGCCAAGGCACAGACCAAAGCCAAGGGTGCGGTGAAAGAACTTGAGGACCTGCTCGATGCCCTCAAGGATCGTCAATCCGAAACGCGTACCTACATTCTGCAACTCAAACGCGATGCTCAAGAAAGCCTGAAACTGGCCCAGGGCGTCGGTCGTGTGCAAGAGGCTGTCGGCAAGGCGTTGTCCCTGCGTTCAGCCAAGCCTGCTTCTGCACCTGCCAAGAAAGCCGCTGCCAAACCAGCTGCTGCAAAAGCACCGGTTAAAGCTGCCGCGAAAGCACCAGTGAAAGCTGCAACAAAACCTGCCGCCAAAACTGCTGCCGCCAAACCAGCTGCAAGAACTGCCGCTGCCAAACCTGCTGTGGCGAAAACAGCTGCTGCCAAACCAGCGGCCAAGCCAGCTGCAAAACCTGCTGCCAAACCAGCGGCTAAAACCGCTGCTGCGAAGCCGGCTGCCAAGGCCGCTGCAAAACCGGTTGCCGCAAAAACCGCTGCCAAGCCAGCGGCGAAACCGGCCGCTAAAACTGCTGCTGCGAAACCGGCTGCCAAGCCTGCCGCGAAACCTGTAGCGGCAAAAACCGCAGCCAAGCCGGCGGCAAAACCAGCTGCTAAACCTGCTGCAAAAGCTGCGGCCAAGCCTGCCGCCAAGCCGGCTGCAAAAACTGCTGCTGCGAAACCGGCCGCCAAACCGGCCGCCGCTAAACCGGCTGCAAAACCTGCGGCCAAGCCTGCAGCAAAACCTGCCGTGAAAAAACCGGCTGCTGCTGTGAAACCGACCGTTGCTCCTGCTGCCAAACCAGCAGCTGCAGCACCGTCTGCTTCGGCTTCGACTGCTCCAGCCGCCACTACCTCGGCTACCTCGCCGGCGCCAACGCCAGCCGCTTCGTCGAGCACCAGCACCACGCCGACCAGCGCTTCCTAAGTGCCGGTCGCCGCGACGCGCAGCTGATGCAGCGCGTCGCGGTCCAGGTTGGCGGTGTCCGCCGCGACACCTTCCAGCCAGGCCGATAAATCGGTCACCTCATCTTGCGGCCATCGCTGCGCCGTTTGCTCCAATCGCAGCAACAGGCGTCGCTCGGCTTCCAGTTCCAGCGCCTTCACTTTCTCGCGTAACGCATCCAGATCGGCATCTTCGGCCGCGGCGGCCTTCCATTGAGTACGCAAAGCACGAAGTGGCTGCACGACATCTGCGTCCCAATTCTCGGCTACGCGTCCAAGCTGCTGCAATCGCTGCTCACTGCATGCGACTTTCCGTTGATCCAGCCACAGCCCACAAAGCAGCAGGCACACGTTCGCACCCGCCGCCTGCAATTTCAGGCATGCCTGTTCAACGCCGGGTCGGGCGTACGTGGTAAGGGAAAAGCTCCACAGGTCAGAGGACATAGTGCTACTCGCGCCAGTTGCGAGCGAAGCTGGTAGACTCCGCCGCCATTATGATTCGACTTCAGAACCTGACTTTACAGCGTGGCCCTCAACGTCTGCTAGAAGACGCCGAGCTGACCCTGCACGCCGGCCACAAAGCCGGCCTCATCGGTGCCAACGGCGCCGGCAAATCGAGCCTGTTCGCCTTGCTACTGGGCGACCTGCACCCGGATTCGGGTGATTGCTTCTTGCCGGCGGACTGGCGCATCGCCCACATGCGCCAGGAGATCGACACCCTCGATCGCATCGCGGTCGACTACGTGCTCGATGGTGACCTGCGCCTGCGTGAGGTGCAACGTGACCTCGCCGCGGCCGAAGCGGCCCATGACGGTGCCGCTCAGGCCCGCCTGCACGCTGAACTCGACAGCGCCGACGGTTACACCGCCGACGCCCGGGCGCGCAAGCTGCTGGCCGGTCTGGGGTTCACCAACGATCAGATGGATCGTCAGGTTGGGGATTTCTCCGGTGGCTGGCGGATGCGTCTGAACCTGGCGCAGGCATTGATGTGCCCATCGGACCTGTTGTTGCTCGACGAACCAACCAACCACTTGGACCTCGACGCCATTATCTGGCTCGAAGAATGGCTGAAAAGCTATCCAGGCACCTTGATGCTGATTTCCCACGACCGGGATTTCCTCGATGCCGTGGTCGATCACGTGGCGCACGTCGATCAGCGCAAGATCACCTTGTATCGCGGTGGCTACAGCGCCTTTGAACGCGCCCGTGCCGAGCGTCTGGCTCAGCAACAGCAGGCGTACGAGAAGCAGCAGGCGCAACGTGCGCACATGGAAAGCTACATCGCCCGCTTCAAGGCCCAGGCCACTAAGGCCCGTCAGGCGCAGAGCCGGATCAAGGCGCTGGAGCGGATGGAGGAATTGTCCGCCGCCCACGTTGATTCGCCGTTCGACTTCGTTTTCCGCGAGTCGCACAAGATCTCCAGCCCGTTGATCGACATCTCCGACGCTCGATTGGGTTACGGCGAGCGAGCCGTGCTGGAGAAGGTCAAGCTGCAACTGACCCCCGGTGCGCGTATCGGTTTGCTCGGTCCCAACGGTGCCGGTAAATCGACCCTGATCAAAAACCTTGCCGGTGAGCTCGATCCGTTGTCCGGGCGCCTGACCCGTGGCGAGAACACCGTGGTTGGTTATTTTGCCCAGCATCAGCTGGACTCGCTCGACTCCAAGGCCAGCCCATTGCTGCACATGCAGCGACTGGCGCCGACCGAGCGCGAACAGACCCTGCGCGATTTCCTCGGTGGTTTCGACTTCCGTGGGGCGCGTATCGACGAGCCCGTCCTGAATTTCTCCGGTGGTGAGAAAGCCCGTCTGGCTTTGGCGTTGATCGCCTGGGGCCGGCCGAACCTGCTTCTGCTCGACGAACCCACCAACCACCTCGATCTGGAAATGCGTCTGGCACTGACCATGGCGTTGCAAGAGTTCTCGGGCGCGGTACTGGTGGTCTCCCACGATCGTCATCTGCTCAAAAGCACCACCGACAATTTCTACCTGGTGGCGGATGGCAAGGTCGAGGAGTTCGACGGCGACCTTGAGGACTACACCCGTTGGCTGGTGGATTATCGTCAGCGCAATGCGCCGGTCAGCAACACACCGGTCAATCCGGACAAGACCGACAAGAAGGCCCAACGTCAGGCTGCCGCCGCATTGCGTCAGCAACTGGCGCCGCACAAGCGCGAAGCGGACAAGCTTGAAGTCGAGCTGGGCAAACTTCACGAGAAACTGGCGAAGATCGATACCAGCCTTGGTGACAGTGATATTTACGAGCCGGCGCGCAAGAACGAATTGCGAGATCTGCTGGCTGAACAAGCCAGGCTGAAGGTGCGTGAAGCCGAGCTGGAGGAAGCCTGGATGGAAGCCCTCGAATTGCTCGAAAGCATGCAGGCGGAGCTGGAGGCGCTGTCCTGATGGAAGCGTTCAGGGTACCGCTGTCGGCTGTGTGGATCGAACCGATCTGGCTGGTTGTGCAGATTCTGCTGATCCTGTTGGCGGGTTACATCGCCCAGCGCTTTGTCGCCAAATGCCTGAACCGTCTGGGCGAGCGTTATCCGTTTCCACCACAGTTGCTGTTGCCGCTGCGGGGCGGTCTGCGCTGGCTGATCATGGGCAGTGCGCTGATCTTCGTGCTGGAACGACTCGGGGTATCGGCCACGGTGCTCTGGACGGCATTGTCCGGTTTCGTTGCCGTAGCAGCTGTGGCGTTCTTTGCCATGTGGAGCGTGCTCTCCAATCTGCTTTGCGCCATTTTGATCTTTACGGTCGGCCCGTTTCGCATCGGTGATGTGGTCGAGTTGGTGGACACTACCGACAAACCGGGCGTCAAAGGTCGGGTGGTGGCAATCAACCTGCTCTACACCACGCTGATCGAGGCCGAAGAACTCGGTACCGGCAGCGCCATGGTGCAAGTACCCAATAGCCTGTTCTTCCAGCGCTCGGTTCGACGCTGGCGCGGAAGTGATGTGTTTCCTTCGAGCGGGTTTGAAAAATAGCTTTTCCGTTGCATGACATTTCGTCATCGCGAGCAGGCTCGCTCCCCAAAGGGAGCGCGTCGATCACACATCCGCAATCCAACCGCAAACCTTCGCGATCACGGTCTGTCAGACGACGCCCGCTCCAGGCCCTCAGCACGTCCCTTAGTCGCAACATCCTGCAAAAAAATCATTAGTCATCGGCCCAGCGCCGCATTAGCTTAGACGTCTGTCAACGAGTCCAAGTCGAGGTGCGCAATGGAGCTTCAAACATGGCTGGCGTTCTTTGCCGCCTGCTGGGTGATCAGCCTGTCCCCCGGTGCCGGCGCTATTGCGTCGATGTCCAGTGGTCTGCAATACGGTTTCTGGCGCGGTTACTGGAACGCACTCGGCTTGCAGCTGGGCCTGGCGGTGCAGATTGCAATCGTCGGTGCGGGTGTAGGCGCGATCCTCACCGCATCAGCCACGGCGTTCTATGCCATCAAATGGTTCGGCGTTGCCTACCTGGTTTACCTCGCGATCAAGCAATGGCGCGCGCTGCCCAGTGACATGAGCGACGATGCGGCGATACGTCAGATCGGCAAGCCGATGGCTCTGGTGTTCCGCGGCTTCCTGGTCAACATCAGCAACCCCAAGGCACTGGTATTCATGCTGGCGGTGCTGCCGCAGTTCATTGACCCGCATGCGCCGCTGTTGGCTCAATACCTGATCATCGGCGTCACCATGGTCTGTGTGGATCTGATCGTCATGGCCGGCTACACAGGCCTGGCATCGAAGGTGCTGCGTCTGCTGCGCACACCCACGCAGCAAAAACGCATGAACCGTACGTTTGCCGGACTGTTCATCGGTGCGGCGGCGTTTATGGCGACATTGCGCAAGGCGGCGGTGTAAAGCTTGCGAGCCTGAATAATATGGTCATTGCATTCAGTTAAGCCTTACGCAAAACCTGTGGCGAGGGAGCTTGCTCCCGCTGGACTGCGTAGCAGGCCCTTTTTTGGGGCCGCTTCGCTGCCCAGCGGGAGCAAGCTCCCTCGCCACAATTAATTCAGCTGACCGAGACACTTTGACTCCACCTTGAATCTGCGCAGAACGTCCGGTATCAGCGAACAAAGCTTGAGTGAATGGGATTCGAAGTGAACAATGTGTAACTTCGTATTTCCAACTGAGATTCATTCATGATTGCCCCGTCACGACTACTGGCTTGGCTCGTGTTGCCGCTCGCTGCGCTCGGCAGTTTCCAACTGCTGGCCGACACCGTGGAAGGCGCGCCACAAGCGCTGCACATGCTCGATTACATTGGCGCCGACTATCCGCAAGCGGTCCAGGCGGGCAAGGTCATCAATGAATCCAAATACCAGGCGCAGCTCGATTCCATAAAAGCGCTACAAGGCCTGATCGTCGCGATGCCCGCCAAGCCGGAGCAAGTCGGGCTGGAGCAGGGCGTCAGCGCATTGCGCAGTGCCGTTACCGAACACCGGAACGGCGCGGACGTCACCCGTCAGGCGCGGCAGCTCGGTGCAAAACTCGCCGTCGCTTACGAAGTCAGTCAGGCGCCGATCATTACGCCCGACCCGACCCGGGGTGCGCCGCTGTATGCACAGCATTGTTCGGTCTGCCACGGTGATGCGGGCGCAGGCGACGGCCCGGCTGGCGTTGGCCTGACGCCGCCGCCATCCAATTTGCGCGACAGCGCACGCATGGATCACCTGAGTCTCTACGCGATCTACAGCACGCTGGGCCTGGGTATCGAAGGCACCGATATGCCAGCCTTTGCAGATCAACTGGACGATCGTCAGCGCTGGGACCTGGCGACCTATATCGCCAGCTTCAGCGCCGATCCGGCTGCTGCGGCATCTGAGAAAACCTACAACATTGCGGACCTGTCCCGACAAACGCCTGCTGAAGTGCAGGCCGCCGAAGGACAGCAAGCCGCCGGGGTCTATCGTGCACAGCGAGCTCAGCCACCGCAGGCCAAGCGCGGCCCGGCGCAACTGCTCGACTACACGGCAGCGACTCTGGACAAGAGCATCGCGGCCTATCGAGCCGGCGATCACGATCAGGCATATGACTTGTCGGTAGCGGCTTACCTGGAGGGCTTCGAACTGGTCGAGAGCTCCCTGGACAACGTCGACGCCAACGTCCGCAAGGACACTGAAAAATCGCTGATGGCGTACCGTCAGGCATTGCAGGATGGTCTGCCAGTGGCCCAGGTTCAGCAACGACTGGACACGGCGAAAACCAAATTGAAGGAATCGGCCGGTCTGTTGGGCAGTGACGGTCTGAGTTGGTCCCTGAGTTATATTTCCGGTCTGTTGATTCTGTTGCGCGAAGGCCTGGAAGCGATTCTGGTGCTGGCGGCGATCCTTGCGTTCCTGCGTAACACCGGCCAGCAATCCGCCGTGCGCAGCGTCAACGCGGGTTGGGGCCTGGCGCTGCTGGCAGGTCTGGCCACGTGGGCGCTGGCGGCGTATGTGATCGATGTCAGCGGTTCCCAGCGCGAATTGCTCGAAGGCGCGACGGCACTGTTTGCCAGCGTCATGGTGCTATGGCTCGGCGTCTGGATGCACGATCGCCGTCATGCGGCGGCCTGGCAGGATTACATCAAGAGCAGCCTGGTGGGCGGTGGTGGGCGTTTCGGGTTCGCGACGCTGGCGTTTTTCTCCGTCTACCGCGAGTTGTTCGAGGTCATCCTGTTCTACGAAACCTTGTGGTTGCAGGCGGGCCCGGCCGGTCATAACGCGGTGTTGGCCGGCGGAGCAACGGCGTTGGTGCTGCTGGTCGGTTTGGCCTGGGTGATCCTGCGAGGCTCGGCAAAACTACCGTTGTCGTTGTTCTTCGGCATCAACGCTGGACTGCTGTGCGCGTTGTCGGTCGTGTTCGCCGGGCATGGCGTGAAGGCATTGCAGGAAGCCGGCATCTTTGGCACCCATCCTGTGCCATTCTTTGACTTCGACTGGCTGGGCATCCAGGCTGATGCCTATTCGCTGAGTGCGCAGGCGGCGGCGATCATTGCGATCATTGTCTTGTATGGCCGTAGCCGGTTGGCGGAGAAGCGGCGGGTTCAGGTTTCCTGACCTGATTGGTGTTTAAAGAGGAAACATTCATGCGTGTGTGGATCGATGCCGATGCCTGCCCTCGGGCGGCGAAGGACCTGGTCGTGAAGTTCGCCCTCAAGCGCCAGTTCGAAGTGGTGCTGGTGGCCGGGCAGCCGCAAATCAAACCGGGGCTGGCCCTGGTGAAATTGATTGTGGTGCCCAGCGGGCCGGACGCGGCAGACGACTATTTGGTGGAACACGCGGTGCCTGGCGAGCTGGTGATCTGCAGTGATGTACCGCTGGCCGATCGTCTGGTGAAGAAGGGCGTTGCTGCTCTGGATCCGCGTGGCAAGGAGTTCGATGCACAGAACATGGGCGATCGACTGGCGGTGCGTAACCTGTTCACCGATCTGCGTGAGCAGGGTCAGATGAGCGGTGGTCCAGCGCCATTTGGCGAGCGCGAGAAGCAAGCGTTTGCCAATGCGCTGGACCGGATACTCACACGGCTTTCCCGCAAGCCCTGAAGCGATCGCAGGCTCTTAAAAAGGTGCGCATCCAGTCCACGTAGGAGCTGGCGAAGCCTGCGATCTTTTGATTTTTCTTTTACACGTCGTTTTCGTGGGTCAGTTCGAGCACGCGGTCGACCAGTTTATTGATCCCCGATGCCGCCTCACCGATGCTCTGAGCGAGCATGTAAGCCGGGGTGCTCACCAGTTTGCGCGCCTTGTCTTCAACGATGTCAGTCACCGCGCAATCCGCGTGAGTAGCCCCCATTTTGTTCATGGCGGCAGCTGTCTCGGCATCGTTGCCGATGGTGCAGGTCACGCCAGGACCATAGATTTTCGCCGCAAGCGCCGGAGAAATGCAGATCAGCCCGACCGGCTTACCCGCTTCGGCGAAGGCTTCGGTCAGCGCCAGAACGTCCGGATGCACCGAGCAGCCGGCGCCTTCGATGGCAAAGGTCGACAGATTTTTCGCCGCGCCGAAACCGCCCGGCACGATCAGCGCGTCGAAGTCATCGACACTGGCTTCGCGAATGTCCTTGATATTGCCCCGTGCGATTCGCGCGGATTCCACCAGCACATTGCGCGACTCGGGCATTTCTTCCCCCGTCAGATGGTTGATCACATGCAGCTGCGCGATGTTTGGGGCAAAGCACTGCACCTGAGCGCCGCGCTGGTCCAATCGCAGTAGAGTGATCACGCTCTCGTGGATTTCGGCGCCGTCGTAAACGCCACAGCCGGAAAGGATCACTGCAATTTTTTTGCTCATGGGCTTTTCTCCTTATTTATGGCGCTAAATGTCCACTAATTTGTCATCGGTTGCCATAGGGATAATGGGCGGCTACACCTAGGATCTGTGTTCAAGATCCCGATCAGGACGCGTCATGGACCTCATTCTGTATGCCGTTCCGTTTTTCCTGGTGCTGATCGCCGTAGAGCTGTTGGCTGACCGTTGGCGCGGGATGAGCAATTACCGGATCGCCGACGCGATCAACAGCATCAGCACCGGTGTCTTGTCGACCACCACGGGACTGCTGACCAAAGGTGTCGGGTTGCTGACCTATGCCTATGCGCTCAAGCATCTGGCGCTGTTCGAGCTGTCTGCCGACAGCGTCTGGGTCTGGGTGTTTGCCTTTGTCCTTTACGATTTCTGCTACTACTGGCTGCATCGTATGGGCCATGAACGCAACATTCTCTGGGCCGCGCATTCGGTGCATCACCAGAGCGAGGACTACAACCTCTCCACGGCTTTGCGCCAAACCAGCACCGGCTTCTTGCTGAGCTGGATTTTCTACCTGCCCATGGCCGTGCTGGGTGTACCGCTGCTGGTGTTCATCAGCGTCGCGGCGCTGAACCTGCTTTACCAATTCTGGGTGCATACCCGACACATTCCCAAACTTGGCTGGTACGAGTGGTTTTTTGTCACGCCATCCAATCATCGGGCTCACCATGCACAGAACGCTCTCTACATGGATCGCAACTATGGCGGTGTGTTCATTATTTGGGACCGTCTGTTTGGCTCGTTCCAGGAAGAAGACGACAACGAGCCGGTTATCTTCGGCGTGACCACACCGCTCGCGAGCTGGAACCCACTGTGGGCGAACGTGCAGTTTTACGTGCAGTTGTGGGATGACGCGCGACGGACGCAGAGCAGACGGGACAAGCTGCGCATCTGGTTCATGCGCAC
Source organism: Pseudomonas sp. TNT3 (assembly GCF_010095445.2). Lineage (GTDB taxonomy): Bacteria > Pseudomonadota > Gammaproteobacteria > Pseudomonadales > Pseudomonadaceae > Aquipseudomonas. Next base: position 20,076 of record NZ_WFGV02000002.1, on the reverse strand, counting down.
CGGATGGCGCCCGGCAGATGTCGCGGCAAGCCACCCGATGAGCAAGCCGGACCTGAGTCAGTTCCGCAAGTTTGAAGTGCCTCTGGACGGGCGTCAGCAGGTGTATGTGGCGCTGCAGTTTTGCGTCTACATCGCGCTTGGCAGCTATTTGATGAATATGGAGCGAAGCCTGTCGAGCGCCGCACTGGTGCTCGGCTGGGGCGCAGTGGCGTTGGGATTGTTCACGTTGGGCGTCGCCCTGGAGAATCGGCCGTGGGCGGTGAAGCTCGAGCTGCTGAGGCTGGCTTCGAACGTGCCGCTGGTATGGCTGGCGCCGATGGTCGGGCTGTGGCCCGCCAGTGCGGTGGGCTGGATCGCGTTGCTGAGTTACAGCCTGCTGAGCGGGATCGGCCTCTACTGCTGCAGAGACCGGGTTACTCGGTTGGCGTCTTAGTCGCGTCAGCTTTGGCCTGTTCGGCCTTCAGGGCTTGCTCGTCAGCGTAGACTTTCCTGGCCAGGCGAGCGTTCTTGAAGCGCCGGCGCAGCCACAGGCCGACACCCAGCACCAGCAGGGCGCCGAGCACCCATAGCTCGTATTTCTTGACGCTGCCGAGCATGCCTTCAAGCACCGCGCCGAAGTGATAAGCCGCCGCTGCCAGCGCGCTTGCCCAGATCGCCGCGCCTATGCCGTTCAGCAACAGATAGCGTCCGGGCGGATAGCCCGACAGGCCAATCGCCACGGGCATGACGGTGCGCAAACCGTAGACAAACCGAAAACTCAGGACCCAGATGTCGGGGTGCTTGCGGATATGCTCCAGTGCCCGATCACCCAGCAACTGCCAGCGTGGCTTGCGCGCGAGCAACTTGCGCCCGTGCTTGCGACCCAGGAAGTACCACAGCTGGTCACCCGCGTAACTGCCACAGAACGCCACGATGGTGACGATCTTGATGTCCATGTATCCGCGAAACGCGAGGAAGCCTGCGAGCACCAGAATGGTTTCGCCTTCGAAGAACGTGCCGAGAAAGAGGGCGAAATACCCGAATTCCTGAAGAAATTGCTGGAGCATTGTCTGGGTGCTGGCGAAATGAACGCGCAGCCTAACCCTTCGTGCACATTCATGAAAGTGTCCAAATGTGTCTCGACGTGAACATTTCCTACAAGGACAATGGAATTTGGCTACAGAATATGGGAGTGCACATAACTGTCACACGACGGTCATAATGCCCGCTTATAACTGTCACGCTCGCCCGTCAGCACGGGCTCAGGAGTCTGCCGTGAGTTTCACCCCCGCCAATCGTTTGTTTCCTGCAACCCGCCTGCGTCGCAACCGTCGTGATGATTTTTCGCGTCGACTGGTCCGTGAAAACGTTCTGACCGTCGATGACCTGATCCTGCCGGTGTTTGTGCTGGACGGTGAAAACCGTCGTGAAGCGGTGGCATCGATGCCGGGCGTAGAACGCCTGACCATCGACCTGTTGCTGGAGGAAGCGGCGAAGTGGGTCGAACTGGGCATTCCGGCGCTGGCACTGTTTCCGGTGACCCCGCCGGAACTCAAGTCCCTGGACGCCGCCGAAGCCTGGAACCCCAACGGTATTGCCCAGCGCGCCACGCGAGCGCTGCGAGCGCAGTTCCCGGAGCTTGGCGTGATCACCGACGTCGCCCTGGACCCGTTCACCACCCACGGGCAGGACGGTATCCTCGACGAAGAAGGCTACGTGCAGAACGACATCACCGTCGATGCGCTGGTCAAGCAGGCCTTGTCCCACGCCGAAGCGGGCGCTCAGGTGGTGGCCCCCTCGGACATGATGGACGGTCGGATCCAGGCGATCCGCGAAGCACTGGAACTGGCCGATCACGTCAACGTGCGGATCATGGCCTACTCGGCGAAGTACGCCAGTGCGTACTACGGGCCGTTCCGCGATGCGGTAGGTTCGGCGCTGAACCTGGGCAAGGCCAACAAGGCCTCCTATCAGATGGACCCGGCGAACAGCAACGAAGCCCTGCACGAAGTGGCGGCAGACTTGTCAGAAGGCGCGGACATGGTCATGGTCAAGCCAGGCATGCCGTACCTGGACATCCTTTACCGGGTCAAAGAAGAATTCAAAGTGCCGACGTTTGTTTACCAAGTCAGCGGCGAATACGCCATGCACATGGCGGCAATCCAGAATGGCTGGTTGAGCGAAGGGGTTATCCTCGAATCCCTGACCGCTTTTAAACGTGCAGGCGCCGATGGCATCCTGACTTACTTTGCCGTCCGTGCCGCTCAATTGCTACGAGAGCAACAATAGCCCTCCAGGAAAAGGTCATGAATACCGAAGGACTCACTGAAGTTGCCGTAAAAGAAGCTCAACCCGTGGTGGAGCAAATCGCCGAAACGCCACCGGAACTTGAGCCTGCTCCACCCACGGTAGTGGCCGAGCCCGTTTCGTCGGCGCCCGCGATTGCCATTCCCGGCCTGGATGACAGCAGCCTGTACATCCACCGCGAGCTCTCGCAACTGCAGTTCAACATCCGGGTGCTGGAGCAGGCGCTGGATGAGTCCTACCCCTTGCTGGAGCGGCTGAAGTTCCTGCTGATCTTCTCCAGCAACCTGGACGAGTTCTTCGAGATTCGTGTTGCCGGCCTGAAGAAGCAGATCACCTTCGCCCGTGAACAAGCCGGTGCCGACGGCCTGCAACCGCATCAGGCTCTGGCGCGCATCAGTGAGCTGGTACACGGCCACGTCGACCGCCAGTACGCGATCCTCAACGACATTCTGTTGCCGGAACTGGAAAAGCATCAGGTCCGCTTCATCCGTCGGCGTCACTGGACCACCAAGATCAAAACCTGGGTGCGCCGTTATTTCCGCGACGAGATCGCGCCGATCATCACCCCGATCGGCCTCGACCCGACGCACCCGTTCCCGCTGTTGGTGAACAAGAGCCTGAACTTCATCGTCGAGCTCGAAGGCATCGACGCTTTCGGTCGCGATTCCGGTCTGGCGATCATTCCGGCCCCGCGTCTACTCCCGCGCGTTATCAAGTTGCCGGAAGAAGTGGGCGGCTCTGGCGACAATTATGTGTTCCTGTCGTCAATGATCCACGCGCACGCCGATGACCTGTTCCAGGGCATGAAGGTCAAGGGCTGCTACCAGTTCCGCCTGACCCGAAACGCCGACCTCGCGGTGGATACCGAAGACGTGGAAGACCTGGCACGCGCCCTGCGCGGCGAGCTGTTTTCCCGTCGCTACGGTGACGCGGTGCGTCTGGAAGTGGCCGACACTTGCCCTAAACACCTGTCCGACTACTTGCTCAAGCAGTTCAACCTGCACGAAACCGAGCTGTATCAGGTCAACGGCCCGGTGAACCTGACCCGTCTGTTCAGCATCACCGGTCTGGACAGTCAGCGCGAGCTGCAATACATGCCGTTCACGCCGCAGATCCCGAAGCTGCTGCAGAACAGCGAGAACATCTTCAGCGTGATCAGCAAGCAGGACATCCTGCTGCTGCACCCGTTCGAGTCCTTCACGCCGGTCGTCGACCTGCTGCGTCAGGCCGCGAAGGACCCGCATGTACTGGCAGTCCGTCAGACGCTGTACCGCTCCGGCGCCAACTCGGAAATTGTCGATGCACTGGTCGATGCCGCGCGCAACGGCAAGGAAGTCACCGCGGTGATCGAATTGCGTGCGCGGTTCGATGAAGAGTCCAACCTGCAACTCGCCAGCCGTCTGCAGGCAGCCGGCGCAGTAGTGATCTACGGAGTGGTCGGCTTCAAGACGCACGCCAAGATGATGCTGATCCTGCGCCGCGAAGCCGGTGAGATCGTGCGTTACGCGCACTTGGGCACCGGTAACTACCACGCGGCCAACGCCCGTCTGTACACCGACTACAGCCTGCTGACGTCGGACGACGCCTTGTGCGAAGACGTCGGCAAGTTGTTCAGTCAGTTGATCGGCATGGGTAAAACCCTGCGCATGAAGAAGCTGCTGCACGCACCCTTCACGCTGAAGAAGGGCATGCTCGACATGATTGCCCGGGAGACCCAGTTCGCCCTCGACGGCAAACCGGCGCACATCATCGCCAAGTTCAACTCGCTGACCGATCCGAAGATCATTCGCGCGTTGTACAAGGCCAGCCAGTCCGGGGTGCGTATCGATCTGGTGGTGCGCGGCATGTGCTGCCTGCGTCCTGGCATCGCCGGGGTTTCGCACAACATTCACGTGCGCTCGATCATCGGTCGCTTCCTGGAGCACACCCGGGTCTTCTACTTCCTCAATGGCGGCGAAGAACAGATGTTCCTGTCCAGCGCCGACTGGATGGAGCGCAACCTCGACAAGCGCGTCGAGACCTGTTTCCCGGTGGAGGGCAAGAAGCTGGTCATGCGGGTCAAGAAAGAGCTGGAGCTTTATCTCACCGATAACACTCACAGCTGGAGCCTGCAGTCTGACGGTCGCTACATCCGCAATACGCCGACCGGCAACCAGAACCCACGCAGTGCCCAGGCCACGCTGCTGGAGCGGTTGGGCAGTCCGATTCTGGCAGTGCGTTAAGCAGCATTAGTCGAAGCAAAAAAATGGCGATCCCTGCGGATCGCCATTTTTATTTATCTGCCTGAACCACCCCCTGTAGGAGCTGCCGAAGGCTGCGATCTTTTGATCTTGCTTTTAAGAATCAAAAGATCGCAGCCTTCGGCAGCTCCTACAGGGGGTGCGAATCATCAAATACCGCGACAGCTTTAACGGACGTTGAGCACGAAACCAACCCGCGTCAGCCATTCCGCTTCCAGCGCGAAATCAGCCTGGGTCAGCTGGTTTTCGTCCAGCCAGTTGGCCGGGAACAACACATCCAGACTGTCGCGATTGGCGCGCAGTATCACCTGAGGCATTTCCTGTGTGCCGCGGATGTGATGGAACAGGATTGCAAAGCGCAACAGAACGCACAGGCGAATCAGCTTGATGCCGTCATCACCAAACTCGGCAAACTTGTCTTTTGGAATGTTGCGTCGATGACCACGCACCAGTAAAGCGAGCATTTGCTGGTCTTCTCGGGAGAATCCGGCAAGGTCGGAGTGCTCGATCAGGTAGGCGCCGTGCTTGTGGTAATGATAGTGAGCAATGTCCAGGCCCACTTCATGGACCTTGGCTGCCCAGCCGAGCAATTCACGCCAGACACCCTCGTCCAGGTCCCAATCTTCGGCAACTTGATCGAACGCGTGCAGCGCTTTGCGTTCAACCCGTGCAGCCTGTTCCAGATCGACGTGATAACGCTCCATCAACGAGCTGAGAGTGCGCTCGCGGACGTCTTCGTGATGATGACGGCCCAGCAGGTCGTACAGCACGCCTTCGCGAAGGGCGCCTTCACAGTGGTCCATGCGCTGCAGTTCGAGGGCATCGAAGATTGCTTCAAGAATCGCCAGGCCGGCCGGGAAAATCGCCCGACGGTCAGGCTTGATGCCTTCGAAATCGATTTTCTCGACGTCGCCCAGTTTGAACAGCTTGCGCTTGAGCCAGGCGAGGCCTTCGGCATTCACCTCGCCGGTACCATGACCGCCAGCCTTTAGCGCTAGGCCGATGGCGCGGATGGTGCCCGAGGAGCCGATGGCTTCATCCCAGGTCAGGCGGTGCAGGGCGTGTTCGATGCTCATGATCTCCAGGCGTGCCGCCGTGTACGCCTGGGCGTAGCGGGCCGGAGTGATCTTGCCGTCCTTGAAATAGCGCTGGGTGAAGCTCACGCAGCCCATTTGCAGGCTTTCGCGCAGCAGCGGTTCGAAACGCTGGCCGATGATGAATTCAGTACTGCCGCCGCCGATGTCCGCCACCAGACGTTTGCCCGGGGTGTCGGCGAGGGTGTGGGAAACGCCGAGGTAAATCAGGCGCGCTTCTTCGCGGCCGGAGATGACTTCCACGGGGTGTCCGAGAATGGCTTCGGCGCGGCGGATGAATTCGCCGCGGTTGCGGGCTTCACGCAGGGCGTTGGTGCCAACGATTCGCACGGCACCCAAAGGCATACCGTTGATCAGTTGGGCAAAGCGCTTCAGGCAGTCCAGGCCGCGTTGCATGGATTCTTCGTTGAGTTGGCGTTCATCGTCGATGCCGGCGGCCAGCTGAACCTTCTCCCCGAGACGTTCGAGAATACGGATTTCGCCGTTCTGGGCTTTGGCCACGACCATGTGAAAGCTGTTAGAGCCCAGGTCGATTGCGGCGATCAGGGACAGATTCTTGGCTTGGGATTGCGGCATGGTCAGGGGGTCTCGGTCGATAACCTCGACATCGTGCCACGATCAAACGCTGCCGCCAACGCGCAGTGTTCAAAGCATTGATCCGGCGCAGGAAAGCCGGTGACTGCTCGCGATGGCTGCCTTGAAAGCACCCAATGTCGGATTACGCACCGAATTTCTCTCCTCCGGCCCCGTCACTCCTTGACTTGAGCTATACCCAAACTCATGCAGCACCATAGCGAGACTCAATCATCTGCACCTTCCTGAACGAGGGAAGGGCAGCTATGATGGGCCACGTTTTTTTGCTTACAACCTGGAGACTTCCATGAGCAGCGATCTTATCAAACACGTTAGCGACGCTAGCTTCGAGGCCGATGTACTCAAGGCCGAAGGCGCTGTACTGGTCGACTACTGGGCTGAATGGTGCGGCCCTTGCAAAATGATCGCTCCTGTTCTGGACGAGATTGCAGAAACCTACAAAGGCAAGCTGACTATTGCCAAGCTGAACATCGACGAGAACCAGGAAACTCCGGCCAAGCACGGCGTGCGTGGTATCCCGACCCTGATGCTGTTCAAGAACGGAAACGTTGAAGCGACCAAGGTCGGCGCACTGTCGAAGTCGCAACTGGCTGCTTTCCTCGACGCCAACATCTAAGTGTCGATGTAAAGTGTCCGAAAAAAGGCCCCGCTAATTGCGGGGCTTTTTCGTTATTGAGGGCTAGACGCTCCGAAACTCAGGTGGTACATTCGGCCCCGCACTGGTTTCTCCATTGCCCCCTGCTAGCCGTCGCCGACGCACTCCTTTTCGAATAAGTACGCGATCCTGTCGCCTTCTCTGCGGCGCGGCCTCATTAAGCCAAAAGCTTAATTTCCCCCCTCCATAAATGATTACGTCATTCCTATATGAATCTGACTGAACTCAAGCAAAAGCCGATTACCGAACTGCTCGAATTGGCCGAACAGATGGGCATAGAAAATATGGCCCGTTCGCGCAAGCAGGACGTGATTTTCTCCCTGCTCAAAAAGCACGCTAAAAGCGGCGAGGAAATCTCCGGTGATGGCGTGCTGGAGATTCTCCAGGACGGCTTCGGCTTCCTTCGCTCCGCTGACGCTTCCTATCTCGCTGGCCCTGACGATATCTACGTCTCGCCAAGCCAGATTCGTCGTTTCAACTTGCGCACCGGTGACACCATCGTTGGCAAGATCCGCCCTCCAAAGGAAGGCGAGCGTTATTTCGCGCTGCTCAAGGTCGACACGATCAACTACGATCGTCCCGAGAACGCGAAAAACAAGATTCTCTTCGAGAACCTGACCCCGCTGTTCCCGACTGTGCGCATGAAGATGGAAGCCGGCAACGGTTCCACCGAAGATTTGACCGGTCGTGTGATCGACCTGTGCGCCCCGATCGGCAAAGGCCAGCGCGGTCTGATCGTTGCACCGCCGAAAGCCGGTAAGACGATCATGCTGCAGAACATCGCGGCGAACATCGCTCGTAACAACCCTGAAGTTCACCTGATCGTTTTGCTGATCGATGAGCGTCCGGAAGAAGTAACCGAAATGCAGCGCACCGTGCGTGGCGAAGTGGTTGCCTCGACGTTCGACGAGCCGCCAACCCGCCACGTGCAGGTTGCCGAAATGGTGATCGAAAAGGCCAAGCGCCTGGTCGAACACAAGAAAGACGTGGTGATCCTGCTTGACTCCATCACCCGTCTGGCTCGCGCCTACAACACCGTGATCCCGAGCTCCGGCAAGGTACTCACCGGTGGTGTCGATGCCCACGCCCTGGAGAAACCGAAACGTTTCTTCGGTGCCGCGCGGAACATCGAAGAAGGCGGTTCGCTGACCATCATCGCCACGGCGCTGGTTGAAACCGGCTCGAAGATGGACGAAGTGATCTACGAAGAATTCAAAGGCACCGGCAACATGGAACTGCCTCTGGACCGTCGTATCGCTGAAAAACGCGTTTTCCCGGCCATCAACATCAACCGTTCCGGCACCCGCCGTGAAGAGTTGCTGACGGCCGACGACGAGTTGCAACGCATGTGGATTCTGCGCAAGCTGCTGCACCCGATGGACGAAATCGCTGCCATCGAGTTCCTGGTCGACAAGTTGAAGACGACCAAGACCAATGATGAGTTCTTCCTGTCGATGAAACGCAAGTAAGTCGATAGACCAGCAAAAGCCGGGGAAACCCGGCTTTTTGCTATCTGATTTTTGATGAACGGCAGTTCGTTGTTCTGAACAGAAGGGTTCGGCGCTAAACTGCCAACCCCGAACGCCACGGCAATACGAGGCTCACGCATGCAGTATCGCGACTTGCGCGACTTTATCAGCGGTCTGGAAAAGCGCGGCGAACTCAAGCGCATCCAGGTTCCGGTGTCCCCAGTACTCGAAATGACCGAAGTGTGCGATCGCACCTTGCGTGCCAAGGGCCCGGCCCTGCTTTTCGAAAACCCGACGGGCTACGACATTCCTGTACTCGGTAACCTGTTCGGCACACCTGAGCGCGTCGCGCTGGGTATGGGCGCCGAAGCGGTCAGCGAGTTGCGCGAAATCGGTAAGCTGCTGGCGTTCCTCAAGGAACCCGAGCCACCGAAGGGCCTGAAAGACGCCTGGTCCAAACTGCCGATTTTTCGCAAGATCATCGCCATGGCACCCAAAGTCGTCAAAGACGCGGTGTGCCAGGAAGTGGTCATCGAAGGCGACGACGTCGACCTTGCGATGCTGCCCGTGCAGACCTGCTGGCCCGGCGACGTCGGTCCGCTGATCACGTGGGGCCTGACGGTTACCAAAGGTCCGAACAAAGATCGCCAGAACCTGGGTATCTACCGTCAGCAAGTGATCGGCCGCAACAAGGTCATCATGCGCTGGTTGAGCCACCGTGGCGGCGCGCTGGATTATCGTGAGTGGTGCGAGAAGCATCCTGGTCAGCCGTTCCCGGTGTCTGTGGCCCTGGGCGCTGATCCGGCAACCATCCTCGGTGCCGTGACGCCTGTCCCTGACAGCCTCTCCGAATACGCCTTCGCCGGTCTGCTGCGGGGCAACCGCACCGAACTGGTGAAATGCCGGGGCAACGATCTGCAAGTACCGGCCACCGCCGAGATCATTCTTGAAGGCGTGATTCATCCGGGTGAAATGGCCGACGAAGGTCCGTATGGCGACCACACCGGTTACTACAACGAAGTCGACAGCTTCCCGGTGTTCACCGTCGAGCGCATCACCCACCGGATCAAACCGATCTACCACAGCACCTACACCGGTCGTCCGCCGGATGAGCCGGCGATTCTGGGTGTCGCCCTGAACGAAGTGTTCGTGCCGATCCTGCAGAAGCAGTTCCCGGAGATCACCGACTTCTACCTGCCGCCTGAAGGCTGCTCGTACCGCATGGCCATTGTGACCATGAAGAAGTCCTATCCCGGCCATGCGAAGCGGGTAATGCTGGGTGTCTGGTCGTTTTTGCGACAGTTTATGTACACCAAGTTCGTTATCGTCTGTGACGACGATATCAACGCACGTGACTGGAACGACGTGATCTGGGCCATCACCACGCGCATGGACCCCAAGCGCGACACGGTGATGATCGATAACACGCCGATCGACTACCTCGACTTCGCCTCGCCGGTATCCGGCCTGGGATCGAAGATGGGGCTCGATGCCACGCATAAATGGCCGGGCGAAACCACCCGCGAGTGGGGCCGGGTCATCGTCAAGGACGAAGCCGTGACCCAACGGATCGATGCCATCTGGAATCAGTTAGGAATAGATTGATGCGTGTAACCTTGCAGCCTTCCGGAGCAGTGCTTGAGATTCTGCCCGGCGAGCGGATTCTTGATGGAGCGCGGCGCCTGGGCTATGAGTGCCCGCAGAGCTGCCGCAACGGCAATTGCCATGTGTGCGCTGCACTGTTGGTGGAAGGTCGGGTCGAGCAGGCCGGCAATGTGCGCGACCACGGCGAGTTCTACACTTGCATAGCAGAGCCGCTGGAAGACTGCATCGTGCTGTGGGATGGCGTGCTCGCGCTGGGAGAATTGCCGGTGCGCAGTTTGGCGTGTCAGGTCATTGAATGCAGGGACGTCGGCGGTGACACCTGGCGAGTCAGCCTGCGAGCGCCCGCTGGTAAACCACCTCGCTATCATGCCGGTCAGTATTTGATGATCGAGCGCGAGAACGGCGAAAAATCCGCATTTTCCCTGGCCTCGGCACCCCACGCGGGACGAGACCTGCAAATCCATGTGCTGGCGCGCGAAAGTAGTGCGCTCAGCCTGATCGAACAGCTGCAACGCAACCCGTTAGTGCGCATCGAGATGCCGTTCGGCGATACCCATCTGGCGGAATTGCCGGACGGTCCACTGGTGCTGATTGCCGCTGGCACGGGCATGGGTCAGATCCATAGCCTGATCGAGCATTGCCGGGCTGCGGGTTTCAAACATCCGGTCCATCTGTATTGGGGTGTGCGTCGTCCTGAAGATTTCTATGAAATCGAGCATTGGGATGAATGGCGGAAGCTGCCTAACCTGTTTTTGCATAAAGTCGTCAGCGATCAATGTGGCTGGGAAGGGCGTTGCGGCATGCTGCATGAGGCGGTATGCGAGGACTTTCAGGACCTGAAGCCACTTCATGTGTACGCGAGCGGCTCTCCGGCGATGGTCTATGGCACGCTGGATGCGCTGGTCGAAGCGGGTATGGATGCTCATCAGATGCGTGCCGACGTATTTGCGTACGCGCCGCGATCTTGATCCGCGATCTTGATCCACGATCTTGATCCTCGCTCTATTCGTTATAACTCCCCATATAGCCGATCGGTATTTATAGAATCTTATAAATACCGGTAGGTTATATCTCTCAAAGGCAACTTTTAAAGAACTGTGCCATGGCACTTAAATTGCCTTGAAACATATGTGCCTTATTGTTACAGCGGTGCGTTCTATTAAGTAATTCTTCACTCGCGGGGAGCTGAACGCTAATCGCCATGAGCGCCATTGAATCTGCTTTTTTGAATCTGGCTTACCCTCCGCGGCTCGATCTGGGGCCGCAGCTCACTCACGAACAATTGCTTAGCTCGATGCAGTCGACCATGGCGCGCCACAAAGGTGGGCCGGTCTGGTTGTTCGCTTATGGTTCGTTGATCTGGCGCCCTGAATGCCCGGCCGTTGAACGTGTGCGCGGCCGAGTGCATGGCTATCACCGCGGCCTGTACCTGTGGTCCCACGAACATCGCGGCACACCGGAAGTGCCGGGTCTGGTCTTTGGTCTGGATCGTGGCGGCTCTTGCAGCGGTTTTGCCTATCGCTTGCCCGAAGAGCAACTTGATGCCTCGCTATACGCCCTGTGGCAACGCGAAATGCCATTCCCGTCCTATCGCCCGCACTGGCTCAACTGCCGTCTCGAAGACGGCAGCCAGGTTCAGGCATTGGGCTTTGTGTTGGAGCGACACCTGCCCAGCTACGCCGGCAACTTGCCGGATCATGTGCTGAGCCAGGTGTTCGAAAGCGCTTGCGGGCGATACGGCACGACTCGCGATTATGTCGAGCAAACCGCACACGCCCTGCGCAGCCACGCCATGCCAGACCGAAATCTGGAGGCGCGGCTCAAGCGCTGCAGGTCATCGGGCGATCAGGCAACCGCTTCACGGCCCTGACTGGCCACTTGTTTGTGCCACAGCGTGGGGGCGAGGAACGCCATTGCCAGCAGACACGAGCCGATCAGCAGCACGAAGCCGCCATCCCAACCGAAGTGGTCCACGGTGTAGCCCATCGCTGCACTGGCCGCGACCGAACCGCCCAGATAGCCGAACAGCCCCGTGAAACCTGCCGCAGTCCCCGCCGCTTTTTTCGGCGCGAGTTCCAGTGCCTGCAAACCGATCAGCATGACCGGGCCGTAGATCAGGAAGCCAATCGAAACCAATGCGATCATATCCACCGTCGGGTTGCCGGCCGGATTCAGCCAGTACACCAGTGTCGCCACGGTCACCAGGGCCATGAACACCATGCCGGTCAGGCCACGGTTGCCACGGAAGATCTTGTCCGACATCCAGCCGCACAGCAGCGTGCCCGGAATACCGGCCCACTCGTAGAAGAAATAGGCCCAGGAGGTTTTATCCACGGAGAAGCCCTTGGCTTCCTTCAGATAGGTCGGCGCCCAGTCCAGTACGCCGTAGCGCAACAGGTAAACAAAAACGTTGGCCAAGGCGATGTACCAGAGCATTTTGTTACGCAGCACGTACTTGACGAAGATTTCCTTGGCGCTGAATTCTTCTTCGTGGCTGGCATCGTAGCCTTCCGGGTAATCGTTCTTGTACTTCTCAATGGGCGGCAGGCCGACCGATTGCGGGGTATCGCGCATCGTAGCGAAGGCAAATACCGCTACCGCCAATGCGACCGCGGCGGGCACATAGAATGCAGCGTGCCAGTCATTGAACAGGCCCATGCCGAGCAGGAACAGCGGGCCAATCAGGCCTCCGCCAACGTTATGCGCCACGTTCCACAGTGACACCACGCCACCGCGTTCCTTCTGCGACCACCAATGAACCATGGTTCGTCCGCTTGGCGGCCAGCCCATGCCCTGCGCCCATCCATTGATGAAGAGCAGGATGAACATGATGGTCACGCTCGACGTCGCCCACGGAGCGAAACCGAAAATGAACATGACCCCCGCCGACACCAGCAGGCCGAACGGCAGGAAAAAGCGCGGGTTGGAGCGGTCGGAAACGATGCCCATCAGGAACTTGGACAAGCCGTAAGCGATGGCAATGGCCGACAACGCCAGACCCAATTCACCGCGGGTGTAACCCTCTTCGATGAGATAGGGCATGGCCAGGGAGAAGTTTTTACGCAGCAGGTAATAACCTGCATAGCCGATGAAAATCCCGGCAAAAATTTGCCAGCGATGACGTCGGTAGGTGCTGTCTATTTTTTCGTCAGGCAATGGAGCCTGATGTGCGGCAGGACGAAAGAAAGCAAACATTCAAGAGCTCCAGTTTTCTTGTTTTGACTGCGGATGCGAATGTTACAGTTTCGTTACCGAAAATAGCACCGGTTCGCATAGGTCAAACAGCGGAAATATTGAAGATCGCATGTTCTTTTACGAACATGTCGCTCAGACGTAAGTGCAGGACGTTGTGGGAAACGTTACCTTCGCGTCATTCAGCGCTGCATCTTCTCGTTTTAACGGAAGGTTCTCGGAAGGATCCTTCGTTCAAACAGGAAGTCGTGACGTTCTGTTTCAGGGCGTTGAGCCGTAACCTTTGCAGGAAGCAGTTTTGGAGTTTTGTTCATGGAGGAGAGCGGTATGCGGCGGTTAGCCATTTTGCTTTTGCTGGTGTTGGCAGTAGAGGTCAAGGCGCAGGAAGTGCTTCTGATACCGGAGGATAATCCCCGGCCGACGTACCCCAGGAACCTCCAGCGGGCCGGGTTCACCGGTGATGTTCGGGTCAGCTTCTATGTCAATGCCGATGGTTCGGTTAACCGGGTGAAGATTCTGGAGTCCGACCACCCGGACCTGGCTGAAGCTTCTAGAGTGACGATTGAGAAGTGGCGGTTCAAACCGTGGGTTGTCAAAGACGATCGACCATCTGAGTTGGAAGTGGTCGCGCCGCTGGTATTCCGACTGGATCTGACTTCGCCCATTCATACCAATCAGTGGATCAAAGGACTGAAGTGCCGTGACATTAACGAAGAGTTGCTCCATGTACCGGAGTACGCCTGGATTGATGCCAGACCGTTTCATTACACCCGCGCATATCTGTCGAACGTCTTTCACACCACCCAGTTGCCGAAGGAACAACGGCTGGAATGGATCGCAAAGCTGAACAAGCGTGTGCCGACGATTGTCCAGCAATGCAGGGCGAGCCCTGTGCGCAAGTACATGAGTTTGCTGCCGGAGGAGATTCGACAGTTGCTTTAATCACGTCGAAGGCGTGATCTGGACAGCGTTGCTGCAGCCCGGATCACCGCCTTCGAGTCACTCAGCGAACCTGCACCACCACTTTCCCGACGGCCTTGCGCTGGCCGAGATCATTGATTGCCTGCGCGGCATTGCTCAGTGGGTAAACCTGCGACACCAACGGCTTTAACTTGCCTTCCGCGAACCAGCCGAACAACTGCTGGAAGTTCGCCGCGTTGTCCTGTGGCTGACGTTGCGCGAACGAACCCCAGAATACGCCGACGACCGCAGCGCCCTTGAGCAATGCCAGATTCACAGGCAATTCCGGAATGCGTCCGCTGGCGAAGCCGACTACCAGCAGACGGCCGTTCCAGGCGATGGCGCGCACAGCCTGGTCGAACAGGTCGCCGCCGACCGGGTCGTAGATCACGTCGGCGCCCTGGCCATCGGTCAGGCGCTTGATTTCGTCCTTGAGGCTGGTTTCACTGTAATTGATCAGTTCATCGGCACCGGCCGCCTTGGCCACGGCCAGTTTCTCCGCGCTGCTGGCGGCGGCAATCACACGAGCGCCCATGGCTTTACCGATTTCCACAGCGGCCAGCCCGACACCGCCGGATGCGCCTAGCACCAACAGGGTTTCACCCGGTTGCAGGTTGCCTCGTTGTTTGAGCGCATGCATCGACGTGCCGTAGGTCATGCTGAAGGCGGCGGCGGTGTTGAAGTCCATGGACGGTGGAATCGGTAGCACGTTGTAGCCGGGAACGGCCACCTGTTCGGCGAAGCTGCCCCAGCCCGTCAGGGCCATGACCCGGTCACCAACTTTCAGATGGCTGACCTTTTCGCCCACCGCGCTGACCACACCCGCTGCTTCACCGCCCGGGGAAAACGGGAAGGGCGGCTTGAACTGGTATTTGCCCTCAATGATCAGCGTGTCGGGAAAATTCACCCCGGCGGCATGTACATCCAGCAGGATTTCATTCTTCTTCGCGACAGGACTGGCGACGTCTTCCAGCACCAGCGATTCGGCAGGGCCGAAGGCTTTGCACAGCACGGCTTTCATCAGGGCTATTCCTTTGGGAGTGATGGCCGATAAGTGTAGGTGTGTGAGTCGATGGGTCAACGAGCATGCCCGACCCTGATAGTCAGCCATAAGCTTGTGCTTGAGGAGGGGGTCGTTATGCTAGGCCGCAAACCGGATAAGGAGCGAATTGTGAAAGCGTGGATCATGTTGATGTTGGCCTTGTCGCTGCCTGTTGCAGCCATTGCCGAAGAAGCCAAGGAAGAGGCAGCGCCGAAGGTTAACTACATCACCCTCAGCCCGCCGTTCGTGGGCAATTATGGGTTGGACGGGACGCCGAAGCTCAAGGTTTACAAGGCTGATGTAGCGTTACGCGTGACCGGTGATGAGGCGACCAAGCTGGTCAAGGCCAATGAACCGTTGATTCGTAATCAACTGGTGGCGTTGTTTGCCCAGCAAACGACTGAGGCGATGAACAATGTGGATGCCAAGGAAAAGCTTCGTCAGGAAGCCTTGAGACAGACCCAGCAAATCATGAATGACGAGACCGGCAAGCCGGTGGTCGAGGATTTGTTGTTCAACAACCTCATCATTCAGTAAGTCATTGTTGTCCGGGCTGGCCTCATCGTCGGAACGCCGCTCGTAGCAAGCTCGCTCCATCAGGACGCCAGGCTCTTGCGAAACCGCATCAGCGCTATCGCAAAGAACACCAGCCCAATGGCGGTCAGCGCGAGCAAGTCCGGCCAGACAACGCTCAGCCCGGCGTCGCGAAACAGAATCGCGGCGCTCAGGCTGACAAAATGTGTCGACGGTGAGCCCTGCATGACCCATTGCAGCCATTGCGGCATGCTATCCAGTGGCGTGCTGCCGCCGGACAGCAGCAACATCGGGATGATCACCGGAATCGCTAACAGACCGAACTGCGGCGTCGAGCGGGCCAGCGTCGCGAGAAAAATCCCCAGCGCCGTACTGGCGAACAGATACACCGCAGTCACCAGCAAAAACAACGTCATCGATCCCGCCAACGGCACGCCCAGTGCACCTTTGACGATGACTTCCAGCGAGATCCAGGTGCAAAGCACCACCACCAGCATGTTGCTCCAGATTTTCGCCAACATGATTTCCAGCGCGGTCAGTGGTAGCACCAAGAGATGGTCGAGGGTGCCGTGTTCCCGTTCCCGCAGCAGCGCCGTACCGGTGAGGATGATGGCGAGGATGGTGATGTTGTTGACGATCTGAATCACCGCCAGGAACCAGCCTCCTTCCAGATTGGTATTGAACAGCGAGCGAGTGGTCAGCAGCGCTGGCGCCTTGCTGGCTGGATCGGTCTGGCCGCTGTAGGTCAGCAGTTCGCGCTGGAATATCCGTCCGATGTAGCCCGCGCCCATGAATGCCTGGCTCATTGCCGTGGCATCGACGTTGACCTGCACCGCCGGTTGGCGACCGGCCAGCAGATCTGTCTGGAAATTCGCTGGCACGTTGATCACGAACGTGTACTGGCCGCTGTCCATGACCTGATCGAGTTGCCCGTAAGGCAACAATACCGGGCGCTGGAACTCTGGGGGTTGCAGGGCCTGGGTCAGCTCCCGCGAGAGTTGGCTGTGATCTTCATCGACGATGGCCACGCTGGCGTTGTGCACGCCGATAACGGAGCCGGCGGCGGGCATGTAGATCGCCACGGTAAAGGCGTAGAACAGAAACAGCAGTAACACACTGTCGTGGCGCAGGCTGGTCAGTTCCTTTAGGCCCAGCCGCAAAATATGCGCAAGCTTATGCATCAGGCCTCCTGCTTTTTCAGCATGACCAGGCTGAGCCCGGTGAACCCGAGAAAGAACCCGAACAGCGCCAGGCATTGTGGCCATAACTGTCGCAGGTCCAGCGCTTTGGTGAAGGTGCCAACGGCGATGTCGAGGAAGTAACCAGCCGGGAACAGCATGCCCATCACGGCCGCTGCGCCTTCGAGGGATGAGCGCGGTACTATCAGCCCGGAAAACTGGATGGTCGGCAGGCTGGTGATGATCATGGTGCCGAGGATCGCGGCGATCTGGGTGCGGGTGAACGCCGAAATCAACAAGCCCATGCTGGTGGTGGCCAGCACGTAGAGCAAACCGCCGAAGGCCAGGGTCACGCCGCTGCCCTTGAACGGTACGCCAAACAGCCAACGGTTCATCGCCACCAGCACCGCCAGATTGACCAGGCTAATCGCCAGATACGGCGCCTGTTTGCCCAACAGGAATTCCAGCCGGGTTAACGGTGTGGCGTAGAAATTGGTGATCGAGCCCAACTCTTTCTCACGCACGATCCCCAGCGCGGTGAGCATCGCCGGGATGAAGGCGAGGATCAGCGCCATCACCCCAGGGCCGATGGCGTTAACGCTGACCACGTCCTGGTTGTAGCGGAAACGGGTTTCCAGTTTCGCCGCTGGCGGCCGGTTCAGCGCAGGGCTGCTTTGCTCGGCTAACTGCTCGATGTTCGCTTGGTGCACCGCTTCCACATAGTTGCGGCTGGTCTCGGCGCGAAACGGCATGCCGCCATCCAGCCACGCAGCCACGGTCGGTTGGAGTCCGGCGTACAAGTCGCGGCCAAAGCCTGGTGGAATCTCCAGCGCCAGTTTGATTTCCGAGCGTTGCAGCCGTCGGTGCAGTTCTTTGCTGTCGCGAATCGGAGCCTGTTCGGCGAAGTAGCGTGAGCTGCGGAACGCCTCCAGGTAGGTGCGACTTTGCGGCGTCTGGTCTTGATCGAACACGGCGAAGGCCAGTTTTTCCACGTCGAGGGAAATCCCGTAGCCGAAGATCACCATCATGAAAATGGCCCCCAGCAGGGCGAAGGCCATTCGCACTTTATCGCGTAGCAGTTCCTTGCCTTCGCGACTGGCCACCGCCATCAGGCGCCCGACACTGAAACCACGTTCCTTCATCGGCGCGGCGGGCGTGACAAGTGCGCCGGCGGACGCTGCGGGCGTGGGCGTGGGCGTTTCTGCCGGGGCCTGGGCTTGCTCCAGGCAGATAACAAACGCCGCCTCCAGAGTCTCACCCTTGAACTGCTCTTGCAGCGCCGCCGGGGTATCACAGGCCAGCACCTTGCCGGCGTGCATCAGCGAGATGCGGTCGCAGCGCTGGGCCTCGTTCATGAAGTGGGTGGAGAGAAAAATCGTCACGCCTTGCTCGCGGGACAACTCGATCAGCAATCGCCAGAAGTCATCCCGCGCGGCGGGGTCGACGCCGGAGGTCGGTTCATCGAGGATCAGCACTTCCGGGCGATGCAGCACCGCGACTGCCAAGGATAGGCGTTGACGCAAACCCAAGGGCAGGCCGCCGGCCTGTTGATCGGCAACGTTGACCAGGTTGAAGCGCTGGATCAGTTCATCGATGCGCTGGTCACTGTGGGCCTTGGGCAAATCGAACAGTCGCGCGTGCAAATCCAGGTTTTGCCGCACGCTCAACTCGCCATACAGCGAGAAGCTCTGCGACATGAAACCGACCCGTTTGCGGGTGGTCAGGTCCTTGGCGTTCACCGGTTTGCCGAGCAGCGTGGCGGAACCTTCGCTGGCCGGTATCAGTCCGGTGAGGACTTTCATGGTGGTGGTCTTGCCGCAGCCGTTGGAGCCGAGAAAGCCGAAAATTTCCCCGCGACCGATGGCGAAGCTGACCTTATCCACTGCCGTGAAGTCGCCGAAGCGGAGTGTAAGGTCGTGGGCTTCGATGGCGATGTCGGTATTGGCGCCGGTTCGCGGCGGGATCACCAAGGCTTGGTTGTCGTGTCCGCTGTCGCCCTGGAAATGGGTAAAAGCTTCGTCGAGTTTAGCGCTGGGGGTCACCGCGGCCAGTTCGCTGCTCAGGCCTGTGGCGATTAGTTTGCCACCGTCGAGCATCAGACAATGTTCGAACTGCTCGGCTTCTTCCATGTATGCCGTGGCAACCAGCAGCGTCAGTTGCGGGCGCTGGCGGCGCACATCGTCCACCAGTTCCCAGAAGCGCCGCCGGGACAACGGATCGACGCCGGTGGTCGGCTCATCGAGGATCAGCAGGTCAGGCTCATGGATCAGCGCACAGCAAAGCCCGAGCTTCTGCTTCATGCCGCCCGAAAGCTTGCCGGCCGGGCGATCGGCGAAGTGCAGCAGATCGGTGGCCAGTAGCAGGCTGTGCATGCGCTGATCGCACTCGGCTTTCGACAGGCCGAACAGGGTGGCGAAAAAGTGGATGTTCTCGCTGATCGACAACTCGGGATACAGGTTGCCGCCCAAACCCTGAGGCATGAAGGCGATACGCGGGTAGAGGCTGTTGCGATGGCGGCGATCCTGGATTGAGCCGCCCAACACGTCCAGTTGACCTTGTTGCAGGCTTTTCACCCCGGCGATCAGCCCCAGCAAGCTCGACTTGCCGGCGCCGTCCGGGCCAATCAATCCGCAACGGGTGCCGGCGGGAAGGCTGAAAGTGATGTCGGCCAGGGCCTGTTGTTTTCCGTAACGGTGATTGACGCCGGTGGCTTGCAGCGCCAGGCCAGTCATTGCAGATTGGCCGGCCAGCTAACAGGCGCGGTGCGCACGTAACCGGCGCCAGGCATGCCCGGTTTTGCCTGGGGCAGAGCGCTGGGGTCGGTCAGGCGCAGTTTGACGCGGAACACCAGTTTCTGCCGCTCATCGCGGGTCTCGACTTCTTTCGGCGTGAATTGCGACTTGCCGGCGACGAAAGTGATTTTGGCGGGTAATGGCTTGTCGGGCAGGGCATCGAGCAGGATACGTGCTTCATCGCCAACGGCTACGCGCCCGGTGACGGAGGCCGGGAGGTAGAGGTTCATGTATTGGTCGTTGGGGTCGATCAGCAACAAAACCCGTCCGCCTGCACCGAGCACTTCGCCGGGTTCGGCCATGCGCAACTGGATCACTCCTTCGATGGGCGCCCGCAGGCTGCTGTCGTCGATTTCACTGGCCAACATCGCGACTTGGGCCTGTGCCGCACCAATCGCTGCGCCGACTGCCGAGACCTGGGCTCGGGCCGCGGCG
>NZ_WFGV02000029.1 GCF_010095445.2 Pseudomonas sp. TNT3 | reverse complement strand
AAGCGTGTCGAAGAGCGCCAGCGCGAACAACTGGCCGAGCAGGAACGTCAGCAACAGGCCTCCCGAGTGCGCGAGCAAGCCGCAGAACAACAGCGCCAGGCGCAACAGCAAGCGCAGCAAGCGGAGCAGTCCCGGCTGAACGCCGAGCGCGCCCGGCAACAAGCCGCTGCGGATAGCCGTCAGTACCTACCACTGAGCAAGGAAGCGCCGGAATATCCGGCACGGGCGCTGGACAAAAATATCGAAGGCGACTGTTCCGTCGAATACACCGTCAACCCGAAGGGACAGATCGAAAATCCCAAGGTGCTGGACGGCTGCCACCCCTTGTTCATTCGTCCCTCGCTGGCGGCCGCGCAAACCTTCCGCTATCAGCCGCGCATCGTCGACGGTGTGGCCGTTGCCGTGCCGTCGGTGCGCAATACCTTTCATTTCAGGATCAAGTGAGGGAGAGGGGCCGGGCTGTATCTAGTCTCTCAGGGCAGAGGGCTTGGGAAGACCTTAGGGAAACAGTACCTCCCACTGTGTGAATATTGGCTTTGCTCATGGCCGTATCCGCGTGTCAGAACGTCTGTCCCAGGGAGAACTGGAACACTTGCTTGTCGGCATCCTCAGGCGTTCGAACCGGCAGCGCCAGGTTAAAGCTCAAGGGCCCCAGCGGGCTGTACCAAGTGAGGCCGACCCCCACTGAGCTGGCCATTTTGCTGAGATCAATACCGTCGCAGCCCTGGGAGGTGCTCAGGTTGCACTTGTCCGAGAAGACATTGCCGACGTCCCAGAACAAAGAGGTGCGCAAGGATCTGGTGTCTTTGATGAAGGGCATCGGGAACAGGTACTCCACCCCAGCGGTGATCAAGATGTTACCACCCAGTGCTTCGGTATCCCGGTCGGAGTAGTACGCTTGGCCGGCGCTGGCATAAGTGCCGGTGGCCGGGGTGTTGCGCGGTCCGAGGGTACCGCTTTTAAACCCGCGCACTGAACCTTCGCCGCCGGCGGTGTAGTTTTCATAGAAGGGCAGGCTGTCGGTTGAGCCATAGCCATTGCCATATCCGAGTCTGGTATGGAAACGCAGCGAAGTGGAGCTTCTGATCGGGAGGAAGGTCTGCCCGGTGTAATCGATTTTGTAGAAGCTCAAGTCGCTGCCAGGCACCGTCACCATCATGTTCAGGTTCTGCGAGTGGCCGCGGGTGGCCAGCAGGCCTCTGTTCAACGTCGATTCCGACCAACCGAGGCTGGCTTTGAAATTGTTGAATTCTTTACCTTCGCGCTGAATAAAGTCGTAGATCTCATCGGCGCTATAGGTGGCCGGCTTGATACTGTCGTGTTGCATTGACAGGCCGAAACTCAAGCGAGAGGTTTCACTGATCGGGTAGCCGAGCGTGGTTCCGGCGCCATAACTGTCAATGGCGTAGTAGGTAGCGCTGTTTTTATAGTAATCGCTGTAATCGGTCGCGCTGTAGAAAATGTTGTGACCCAGGCTCACGCCATCAGCGGTCCAGTACGGGTCGACATAACCGAAGTTATAACGGCTCTGGTATTTACTGCGGGTCAAACCGATGCTGACCTTGTTACCGGTACCCAGGAAGTTGTTCTGGGTGATCGAACCACTGAGGATCAAACCGGCGCTCTGAGCGAAACCAACGCTGGCGGAAATCGAACCGGAAGCCTGTTCTTCAACGCTGTAGTTCACATCAAGCTGATCATCGACACCTGGCACTGCCGGCGTTTCGACGTTGACTTCCTTGAAGAAGCCCAAACGCTCAAGACGGGTCTTGGACTGGTCGATCAGGTAGGTCGAGGCCCAGCCCCCTTCCATTTGACGCATTTCACGACGCAACACTTCGTCTACAGTCTTGGTGTTGCCGCGAAAGTTGATGCGATTCACGTAAGCACGCTTGCCCGGATCGACCGCGAAGGTGATGTCGACGGTGTGGTCATCGTCGTGGGGCACCGGTACGCCGTTGACGTTGGCGAAGGTGTAACCCTCGTTACCCAGGCGACGTGTGATCAGTTCGGATGTAGTGCTCATTAGCTTGCGCGAAAACACCTGGCCTTTCTGGACCAGCAGGAGCGACTTGACCTGTTCTTCAGGGACTTTCAGGTCACCGCTCAACTTGACGTCACGAACGGTGTATTTCTCGCCTTCGTTGACGTTAACGGTGATGTAGACGTGCTTCTTGTCCGGGGTAATGGACACCTGGGTCGAAGCGATATCCATGTTGATATAGCCGCGGTCCAGGTAGTAGGAACGCAGGCGCTCCAGGTCGCCGGACAGCTTTTCCCGAGCATACTTGTCATCGTTCTTGAAGAACGAGAGCCAGTTGGTCGTCTTGAGTTCGAAGAGGTCGATCAGGTCTTCATCCGGGAAGACGGTGTTACCCACCACGTTGATGTGCTGGATAGCTGCGACGGTACCTTCGTTGATGTTGACCTTCAGCCCGACACGGTTGCGCGGCTGCGGCACCACTTCGGTATCAACGGTCGCCGAGTAACGGCCCTGAGCGACGTATTGACGCTGCAGCTCGTTACGCACGCCTTCGAGGGTGGCACGCTGGAAGATCTCGCCTTCAGCCAGACCGGACTGCTTGAGACCCTTCATCAGGTCTTCAGTGGAGATCGCCTTGTTGCCTTCGATCTCGATACTGGCGACCGACGGACGCTCGACTACCGTGATGACCAGGACGTTGCCATCGCGGCCCAGCTGGATATCTTGAAAGAAACCGGTTTTGAACAACGCACGAGTGGATTCCACCAGGCGACGATCGTCCGCCTGCTCGCCGACGTTCAACGGCAAGGCACCAAAGACGCTCCCCGCGGAGACCCGCTGGAGGCCATTGATACGAATATCCGAGATTGTGAAGTCTTGGGCGTGCGCAAATGTGATATCGAGCAGCAGCGCAACCGAGCAGAGCAGGCGCGAAAAATTCATCAAGATCTTTCCAGTACACATCGACAGGCAGCGCAGGCGCACTTGGATAACCGTTGTAGACGGGTCATCGCACAGCGACCATGCGGGCGGAGAGCGAGCATAAGAGCGCGGGGCGTTTGGTGCGGTTAACCAACTGTCAAGTTATGTAAAGGTTGAAGCGATGACGCTGCGGGGTGCAAAGACGATACTGCGCGCATTCCCACTCGCGAGCTCGCCATGACTCACGTATTACTAGTTGACGATGACCAGGAACTGACTGGAATGCTCAGCCAATTTCTGGAGCGTGAAGGTTTTGAAGCGACTGCCGTGCACACGGGTGAGGAGGGTGAGATTCAAGCGCTTTCGGGGCGCTACAGCATTGTGGTGCTGGACGTGATGCTTCCCCTGCTCTCGGGGATCGAGCTGCTCAGGCGTATTCGGACCCGCAGCCAGGTCCCTGTGATATTGCTCTCCGGCCGTGGTGACAACATTGACCGCATCACTGGCCTGGAGCTCGGTGCTGATGATTATGTACCCAAGCCCAGTTCACCGGGTGAGCTGGTGGCGCGATTGCGCGCAATCATGCGCAGGGTGCAGCCAGCGGCTCAGCCAACTATGGAAATAATCAAGACGGGCCCTCTGGTTTTATGGCCGGGCAAACGCCATGCCCTTTGGAACGGGAACGAACTGGAGGTGACGAGTACCGAGTTCAGTTTGCTCGAGGAACTGGCCCGGAGTGCCGGTGAAGTGGTGAGTAAAAAGGATTTGTCTCTCAATGCCATGGGATGCCCATTGACGCGATACGACCGGCGCATCGACGTGCATATCAGCAGCATTCGTCAGAAGTTGGGTCCGCGCCCTGACGCCTCGGCCTGGATTCAGAGCGTGCGAGGCCTCGGTTATCTGCTGATAGCCGAATGAACAAACCCAGTCCTGGATCAAACCCACGATGAGCATGCGCGATGATGAAATGGTCGATCTGGCCGGGGACTGTGGCCAAACGGCCGACCCGTTGAAACTGCTGGTAGAAGCTCAGCAGCACCTGATACACGAAATCGCTCACGAACTGCGCTCACCGTTGATGCGCATGCAAGCGGCCATCGGGCTGTTGCGGCAAGATCCGGCATGCCGGGAAATGGTGGAACGCATCGAACGCGAGTCGGTGCGCATGGACACTCTGATCGAGGCGTTGTTGACCCTGGCGCGCCTGCAGAGTTACCCCGAAAGTATCCAGCGCGAGCCGCTCGATGTTATCGAATTGCTGACTGAGATTACCGAAAACGCTCAATTCGAGGCAGGATTGAAAGGTTGTAATGTCAGCCTGAAAACGTGTCCAGCCTTTGTCAGTTGTGTCAGTGGTGAGCTGCTGTATCGGAGTTTCGAAAACGTCATTCGAAACGCAGTGCGCTATACCCTGCCTGGAACGACTGTTGCGGTATCCGCCCGGATCAATCCCGACGCAGGCTGCCTGAATGTGCGGATCACCGACCAGGGACGGGGTATTGCAAACGAACGACTGCACAGCATTTTCCAACCGTTCGAACGCGGCATGAGCGAGGCCGGTACCGGTTTTGGACTGGGCCTGGCTATCGCTGCCAGGGCTGTGGAAATACATGGCGGTATGATCATGGCGCGTAATGAGCTATCGGGTGGACTGACCGTCGAAATCAGTCTTCCCTGTCGGGCCTGATCTTTACACGAAATTACATTGGCTTGACGGCCCTGTACGCGGCGGCTCACTAAACTTCCCGTTCAATTTAATCAGCGTTTTCTGAACTTTAATGAAGTTATTGGGCGGAGGTGGCGATGTTTCAGGTGCATAAAAAAGGATTGGTTGGCGGTCAGAAACGGGTGGATGGTCTCGTCCCTTACGACTTCTTTTGCGAAGATAATCCGGCGATCAATCTGTTCGTGTTTACAGGCTCTGCCGCCCAGGACAAAGCGGTCGATGAACAGACGCTCTGGGGCTTTACCCGTCTGGAACGTTTTGAGGCGCTGACGGGCACTCTCATGTCGAACAAAAAGCAAAAAGGCTGGTTTCAAACAGTCAACGTCCTCACCGGTCCTGCCAAGAACGGTACCCAAAGTGTGAAGTTTCAGCGGGTGCTGAAAATCATCAAACATGTCGGTGCATCGGGCCATGGCGACAAAAAGGCTGAATACGAAATCCTGACGGATGAAGGCGATATCTACTTCACCCGCCGGTCTGCTGCGCCCAACGGTACGCAAACCATCATTTACGCTGCGGACCACTGAAGCACCCTTGGCTGACACGAATTTACTGAACATACGTCGAGCTGAGTCATGGTCCGGCCGGCAGTTCTGGTGCACAGGAGATTGCCCCCTCGACCTGATGATGATCGGCCTGGCGAGAAACGGCGCCGGCACTTGGGATATCCCCTTGAACGTCGATATCGGCTGAATAGCCATAAAAAAGGCCGCTGCATACACAGCGGCCAGCAGCCGTCTCCCGTTTTACAGCGGGAGGCCGTTACACCCGATAAGACTCAAACTTTCGCCGGGTTCTGTTTCTCCGGGTCAATCCCATAAAGCGCAATTGCCTCCGCTACTTTTTCCCTTCCCACCCCTCCGTCGTCGGCCAGCGCTTTCAAGGCCGCCAACGCGATGAAGTGGCGATCCACTTCGAAGAACCTGCGCAGCGATTCCCGGGTATCCGATTGGCCGAAGCCGTCGGTGCCCAATGCCACGAAGCGCCGCATGGGCACGAACGGGCGGATCTGGTCGGCGAATATCTTCATGTAATCAGTCGCGACCACCACCGGACCCTGTTTATCTTGCAGGCAACGTTCAACGTGACCGATACGAGGCGCCTCATGCGGGTGCAGCAGATTCCAGCGTTCGGCCTCCTGGCCGTCCCGACGCAGTTCGGTCAGGCTGGTGACGCTCCATACTTCGCTGCTGACATCGAAGTCCTGCTCCAGCAACTGCGCGGCGGCGATGACTTCTTGCAGGATTGAACCGCAGCCCATCAGTTGTACATGCTTGCCTACGATTGGCTGCGTCGGGGCCGAGAGCCGATACATACCTTTGAGAATGTCCTGCTCGACACCTTCGGGCATGGGCGGATGGGCGTAGTTTTCGTTCAACAATGTGATGTAGTAGTAGATGTCTTCGTTTTCGACATACATGCGCCGCATGCCATCCTGGATGATCACGGCCAGTTCATAGGCGAACGTCGGGTCGTAGGACACGCAGCACGGTACGGTGGAGGACAGCACATGGCTGTGACCATCGTCATGTTGCAGGCCTTCGCCCATCAGCGTGGTTCTGCCGGACGTAGCGCCCAGCAGAAACCCCCGGGCGCGGGCATCGCCTGCCGCCCAGGCCAGATCGCCGACGCGCTGGAAGCCGAACATTGAATAGAAGATGTAGAAGGGCACAGTCGTCACGCCGTGCGTACTGTACGAAGTACTCGCCGCGATCCACGAAGAAATTGCGCCGGACTCGTTCAGTCCCTCCTGCATGATCTGTCCATCCCGCGCCTCCTTGTAGTAACTCAGTTGCCCGGCGTCCTGAGGGGTATACAACTGGCCGATGTGGGAATGGATGCCGATCTGGCGGAACAGGCTTTCCATACCGAAGGTGCGTGACTCGTCCGGAACAATGGGCACGATCAGCTTGCCGATATTCGGGTCTTTGAGCAGCGTGCCGAGGATGCGCACAAACGCCATGGTGGTGGAAATACCACGCTCGCCAGTGCCTTTGAGCTGGGTGTCCAGGGCCGACAATGGCGGGATCTGCAACGGCTCGACCGCGCTGAAGCGAGCAGGCACGTAACCGCCCAGTTGGGTACGCCTGGCTTGCAGATAAAGGGCCTCGACACTGTCTGCTGCCGGTTTGAGGTAAGGCATGTCGCCCAGTTGATCGTCGGTGAGTTCCAGCGCGAAACGATCACGGAACGCTTTGACAGCATCCTCGCCCATCTTCTTGAGCTGATGGTTGATGTTCTGGCCTTCGCCTGCTTCGCCCATGCCGAAGCCTTTCACGGTCTTCGCCAGAATGACCGTCGGCCCGCCGGTGTGGCGCATCGCGGCGGCGTAGGCGTTGTAGACTTTTTCCGGGTCATGGCCGCCGCGAGAGAGCTTCCAGATTTCTTCGTCGCTCAGGTCGCTGACCAATTCCAGCAACTCAGGGTATTTGCCAAAAAAATGCTCACGGACGTAAGCGCCGTTTTGGGATTTGTAGTTTTGATAGTCACCGTCCACGCACTCCATCATGCGCTGGCGTAGCAGCCCGCTTTTGTCCTTGTCCAGCAAGGCATCCCAACCGCTGCCCCAGATCACCTTGATGACGTTCCAGCCGGCCGCCCGATACAGGCTTTCAAACTCCTGAATGACCTTGCTGTTGCCGCGCACCGGTCCGTCCAGACGCTGGAGGTTGCAGTTGACGACAAAAATAATATTGTCGAGCTTCTCCCGACCCGCCAGGGAAATCGCCGCCAGGGATTCCGGCTGGTCCATCTCGCCGTCACCGAGAAACGCCCAGACTTTTCGGCCTTGATGTTCTTTCAGGCCACGGTCTTCGAGGTAGCGCATGAATCTGGCCTGATACGCGGCGGTGATCGGTCCGAGTCCCATGGACACCGTCGGAAATTGCCAGAAGTCCGGCATGAGTCTTGGGTGCGGATAAGACGAGACACCGTCGCGGTCAGTCTCGCGGCGGAAATTGTCCAGCTGCTCTTCGCTCAGGCGACCTTCCAGATAGGCGCGCCCGTAAATGCCCGGTGAAGAGTGGCCCTGGATGTACACCATGTCGCCACCAAACTGCTCGGTGCGCCCACGGAAGAAATGCTCGAAACCGACGTCGTACAGAACGGCCGCCGAGGCATAGGACGCGATGTGCCCACCCACGTTCGAGTGTTTGCCGGCGCGCAGCACCATGGCCAAAGCGTTCCAACGGATGTAAGCATTGATTCGGCGCTCTATGGTCAGGTCGCCGGGGTAGGGCTGCTGACGGTCGACCGGGATGGTGTTGACGTAGGGCGTGGTGACGCGCCCGTAAAAATCACCATGGCGGCTGGCATCGAAATCCAGCATCTGATCGATCAGGTAGTGAGCGCGGGTACGCCCTTCGACGCTCGCCACCGATTCGATGGAATCGAGCCATTCGCGAGTTTCTTGTGGATCCTCGTCGAGAAACAGGGGTTGTTGTGCCATCGTCGTCTCCTGGACAGTGCAGCAGCACCGAGTCATTGGGTGCCTGGCTAAGGGGCGTAGGTCGACGCCAACCAAAAAGAATATTTGTAGTTGCAGTTGCAACTACATGCGAGAACTTAGCCCGCCGCACGCTACAATTGCAACTAAATCGATGTCATGAAAAAGGTGATGCATGTCTTCAAGCGATCCGGATACCTGGTTCAGATTCGTCAGGGCCCACCGCTGCCTGATCCGGGAAATCGAGCGTCGACTGGCCGCCGCCGGGCTGCCGGCGTACGCGTGGTACGACGCGTTATGGGGCCTGGAAAGCGGCCCCGAGGGCACCCGACGCATGAGCGAATTGGCTGACGTGATGGCGATCGAGCGCTACAACCTCACCCGATTGGTGGACCGTCTGGAGGCCGAAGGCCTGGTCATACGCAGCCGTGCCAGCGATGACGGCCGGGGGGCGTTTGCTGCCATTACCGAGAGCGGGAAAGTGCTGCGTAAAAAAATGTGGGCAATCTATGAAGGGGCAGTGGACGAGCTGTTTTTGTCGCAGTTCGACGACGAGCAACAGCGGTTCCTCAGTGACGCACTTGAGCGGGCCGCAATGGCAGCGCGCAACAGTGGGCGAGCGGGCTGAGCGTTGTCCGGTCACTGCAGCAGATAACGCTCCATGGCCTGTTCGACGCACGCCTGCGCGATAACACCTTCCTGGGCCAGCGCTCGCAGAGCGAGTGCCACGATCCAGCGTTTATCCACCGATTTGCCCGAAGATCTGTCGGTTGAATCCGCGCCGATCGCCACGAACCGTGACTGGATATGCCCACCGATCTGATCGGCGACATGCTGGGCATAACCGGTCACCGCCACCACCGGGCAATCATCGGCGCCCAGGCAGTCGAGCAGATGCGACGACTGCCGTGGCAAGTCGGGATGCATCCGGTTCCAGCGTTGTGCCTTGGCCGCATCACGGGCCAGGCGGGTGTAGCTGGGGCAGCTCCAGAGTTCGCTTTCGACACCCCAGTCATCACGCAACATCTGCGCCGCTGAGGCCACCGTCTGCAAGGCAAGCCCTGCGCCCAACAAGCGGACCCGGGGTTGCCCGGCATCTGTACCGAACTCGTTGAGCTTGTACATGCCCTTGAAGGCCTGGCTCGCACTCAGGCGGCTGATGGGGGCGACGACATCATCGTGTTCATCGTGAAGCGCCATGTAATAGAAGCCGGCATTGCCTTCCACATACAAACTTTGCAATGCCGCTAGCGCAATGGCGTGCGCTTCGGCACCGCTGGCGGGGTCGAAGGGCAGACAGTGCGGATTGGCAGCTAGCCACAGCGGAACCCAGGGGTGAGCGCCTTTAGGCCAGCGGGAGGGCAGGGTTTCTATGTCATTGCACAGAATGCCCCGGCGGGCGGACTCGTTTGACAGTGCGCAAAGTTCGGCTGATGTCGCTGAACGTGTCAGGTACAAAAGCGGTTTTTCGCTGGCGCAGGCAGTCGGGCTGAAGCGCAGAGGCCAGGCGCTGATACGTGGGTGACAACTGTCGACTTGAGACTGCTTGTCGGACCGAATGACCCAGACATGCCGGGCCGTTCCCGGATCCCTTTCCAGTCGGTTGGCGATATCGATCATGGTGTAACGCGGAGAAGAGAAGCCCGCGGTGTTTTGACGTGCCAGGGTTCGGATTTTATCGATGCAGGCCTGAGCGGCAAGGCGGGTATCCGGTGTTTTGCTGAAGCTGGAAAGGCCGATCATGTTCCAAAAATCTCCATGCGTTCCGTCATGCCTGCACCATACTGCACGCTTCAACATGATTGCAAATGCAATTATATTGCCATGGAATGGAGTTTCCTCATGAATGCGCCTTACCCATTGCAGTCGTTCGCAAAAGCCAATAACTCGCCGTACGTGATCCTCTGAAAAATGAACGGGTCGCCTTAAAAACGACGAATGTCCAATGTCGCGCGCAATCCACCGGTCGGACGATTCTCCAGTCGAATCTGCCCACCCAGGCGAAATGCGATGGCCTGGACGATGGTCAATCCCAGACCTGCTCCCTGGGCATTCCCACGGCTATAGAATCGCTCGAAGAGTCGATCTCGCTCCGACTCGTCAATACCTGGCCCCTCGTCCTCCACACTTAACTCGTAGTGATCCTCTTTTTTCACCAGCCTCACGGTGATCAGTCCTTGAGGCGGGGAGAAGTTTGCGGCATTGGTCACCAGATTGTTCAAGGCGATGTGGATGGCCCCGGCGTCGACTTTGACAAGGCTGACCTCTTCGACGGTATCGAACGCCAGTTCAAGTCCCTTGCTCAATACCCAGGGTGTCAGTTGAACCAGACTCTCTCGAACCGTTGCCACCAGATCGATGCTCGAGGCCTCCTGTGTTGCGGACTGGGGTTCAATACGAGCCATCGTCAGCAGTTGATTGACCAGCCGAGTGGTACGGTCCACACCGTCGATCAGGTGCTCAAGCGATTCGAGTCGATCTTCTTCGTTCCGTGCCTCCATCAGGTTTTGCGCATGGACCCGCAGCACTGCCAGTGGCGTTCGCATCTCATGGGCGGCGTCAGCGATGAAGCGCCGCTCGCGACCCATGACCTCTTGAATCTGCGCCAACACACGGTTGAGCGCCGCCTGCATAGGTTCGAGTTCAGTGGGCAAGGGCGTCAATTGCAATGGCTCAAGCGAGCCCGAATGCCTGGCTCGCAGGGTTTTCGCCATATCGATCAGCGGTTTGAGCCCCCACCCGATTGCCATCCAGATCACCACTGCAAGCAGCAGGCTGCCTATCAGGTTGGGCACTACCGTGTGACGGACAATCCGATCCACAAGATCGGCTCGTACGTCGTCACGTTCTCCCACCCAGATTTTCAGACCATATTGCGTGTCATCCAGCACAAACGCGCGCCACTTTCGGCTGGTGACGTCAGTGACGTCACTGAAACCCGGGGTGACCTGCGGGGACGTAAAAGATGGCGCACTGGCCGTATGAACCAGTAGCGCGCCTTGCGAGTTCCAGACTTGAAAAGCGATTTTGCTTTCGTACGGATGGCCATCCACTTTCGGTGCCGCTTGGCTCAACGCCTGATTGAAAG
Organism: Pseudomonas sp. TNT3; assembly: GCF_010095445.2. GTDB lineage: Bacteria > Pseudomonadota > Gammaproteobacteria > Pseudomonadales > Pseudomonadaceae > Aquipseudomonas. The sequence goes on along the minus strand of NZ_WFGV02000029.1, from coordinate 66,330 downwards.
CCCGATACAACTCGGCGTGTTGTTCGCTGGCCATGGGCATGCGCATTACGCCCTGTAACAGACGAGCGTTCTGCGCCAGTTGAGCATCGTACACTTCATCAATTTCATGATTGCTGTCGTGTAGATTGAACGCAGTCATGATCAGAAGACCGAGAAACAACAGGACGAGGATGAGCGTGAGGGTGCGGCGCCGAATAGAGTTCATTGGCGCTCCTGCACCAGGTAGCCGACGCCGCGAATGGTGCGGATCAGGTCGCTGGAGAACTTCTTGCGCAAGTGATGGATGTGCACTTCCAGTGTGTTGCTTTCCGCTTCCTCGCTCCAGCCGTAGAGCAACTGCATCAGGTGATCCCGGGTCATCACCCGGCCCGGAGGCGAAAGCAGTTCATGGAGCAACTGATACTCCTTGGGGGTCAAGGCTACGGGTTCGCCGTTATAGCTGACTTGCTGCGTAGTGGGGTTCAAGCTGATGCCGGCGTGTTCAATGAGTACCTGGGCGCGACCTGCACTACGTCGCAACAAGGCACGCAGGCGAGCCTTGAGTTCAGCCAGGTCGAACGGTTTGATCAGGTAGTCGTCGGCGCCGGCATCCAGCCCGGCGATGCGATCCTCGGTAGCGTCACGCGCAGTGAGGATCAACACCGGCAGGTTGGACCCACTGTCGCGCAGGCGACGTAGCACCTCCAGCCCGTCCATACGTGGCAGCCCGAGATCCAGCACTGCCAAATCGAAGGTTTCGCTAAGCAGCGAATGCAGCGCACTGTTGCCATCGCGTAACCAGTCGACGGTGTAACCCTCTCGGTCGAGCGCCTGATGGATACCTTCACCCAAGGCGATGTCATCCTCGATCAGTAATAAGCGCACACGGACTCCTGTCAGTCGAGTTTCTTGTTCACGTCCACCAGCAAACTTTCGATCTCTTTGCGGCGCCCGGTATCAGCCGTTTCCCGGCCTGGCCGTGGTGCAGCTTGCAGCGCTTTCTGCAGCACTTGTTTGGCTTCGGCGTAGTGTTTTTGGCGGTAGAGATGATCCCCCCAGAAGTACAGACTATCGATGCCGTTCGGGTTCAGTTGCAAGGCCTGTTTGAGTAGCTGCTCGGCTTTGTCCGAATCACCGAAACCGATGGGCCAGCCGGGAACCCGGTCGTACAAAGCGCCGAGGCTGGTATATGCCGAGCCTTGCAAGGCTTTGGGGTCCAGGGTCAGGGCTTTCTCCAGATCGACTTTCGCGTCCTTGACCTTGCTCAGCGCACCCAGCCCGCCTTGTGCTCCGGCCCAGCTGCTGGTGACGATGCCCGACCAGATCCAGGCTTCGGCCACCGTTGGACGCTCCTGAGTGAAGGTTGAGGCCTGGCTGGCAAGTTTCTCGAATGCTGCCGTGCGCTGGCCCTCAGGCAGTTCGTACTGAATATGCGCCCAGCTTTGCTGGATGCCGGAGAGGCGTTGCTGGTCAGCGGTATCCAAAGCCCAAACGCTTTGGCTCAGGGCACCCAGTAGAAGGCAAGCGGCGATTCTCTTCATGGCTTGTGGTTCTCGTTGTCGTTCTTCTGGCTCAGACGGCGGATCAGCGGCAATTGCTTGCGCAAGCTGCGGTCCACCAGGTTGGGTAACAGGTTATTCAGGCGCACAAAGAAACGCTCCGGCCAGCCCAGGTACACGTTGCGATGGTCGCTGGCGATGGCGTGGATGACCGCCGAGGCAACGGTTTGCGGATCGTCGACGTTGGATTTGAGCGCGTCATTCAACGCCTGCGCCGCCGGGCTGTTCATGCTCGTGCGGGTGGCGCGTGGCGCGACGTACAAGACGCCGACGCGGGTGTCTGCCAGTTCCCGGCGCAGGGCCTCGGAGAAACCGCGCACGGCGAACTTGGTGGCGCAATAGCTGGCGTAGCCGGGATAGCCGATGGAGCCGTAGGTCGAGCCGACGTTTACCACCATTGCACTCTCTGCTTGCTTGAGCATCGGCAGGAACATTTTAGTCAGGCATATCGGCACGCTGATGTTCACCGCCAGCATCGCGTTGATCTCACTGTCATCCAGCTGATCAAGCAGGGCGAAGTGATTGACCCCGGCAGCGTTGATCAGCAGGTTGATACCGCCGATTTCTTCGGCGGCGCTGAGTACTTTGCATCGGTCGGAGCGAAACGTCAGGTCAGCACCGACCCAGCACAGATGCTGCGGGTAGCGTGTCAGCAAGGGCTCCAGGGATTCTCGATGTCGAGCCACCGCCAGCACGCGGGCGCCCCTGGCGCACAGGGCCTCTGCGATGGCCAGGCCGATTCCGCCGCTGGCACCGGTCAGTACTACGCGAGCCTCAGTCAGTCGCATGCAGGTTCTCCGCTTCACGCGGCAAGCCACGGAACATGTCGGCGTAAAGTGTGTACACCACACGGGATGCGTGAATGACCGCCGCCTGATCGTCCGGATCTTCGAGCTTGTCCATCAGCCGGCGGTAGGTCTGCATGTGCTCGATATCAAGGGCGCCGTGAGAGCTGAGATAGCTGAAGGCCGTTTCCGGCAAGTCCAGCCGTTCACGAATGCTGCCGGCCGCGTGGGTGGCGAGGGCGATGCTGGTGCCTTCCAGCACATTGACCATGCCGAACAGGCCCACCGGGTTATCCCGCGCGATCAGGTCATAGAGAAAACCGACCATGAGTTCGATCGGCAGGGATGGACGTCCGTCGCGCACGGCAGCTTTATCGCCGCCGCAGGCCTGGATGTCGTTGAGTATCCATTGTTCGTGACCGTATTCGTCTTCTATGTACTCGCATACCGCTTCACGCAGCCACTCCAGGCGCAAGGGCAGTCGCGCGCCACAGGCCATCATCAACGGGACGGTATGACGCACGTGGTAATAGGCCTGCGCCAGAAAGGCCCGGTAGCTTTCCAGGCTGACGTTGCCACCCAGGGCATCGCGGATAATGGGCAGGTTGAACAGTTCGCGCCGTTCCTGTTGCGTGGCTTCTTGCAAGGTGTCGAAAAAACTCATGATGCGGATTCCTCGGAAAGTCCAGATTCAGTCAGTTGCGCCCGGTAACGCTCGATAATCGCGTCACGGCGTGGTCGGCCATTGGCAGTCAACAAGCCGTTGGCGGGCGTGAAGGGTTGACCCAGACGGGTCCAGTGATGGACTTGGGCGTAGTTGGGCAAAGACTCGTTAACCTCGGCTACGGCAGCGGCCAATTCTTCATCGGTGCAGTTCGGACGGTGGGGCCAGAGCAGCGCGTGGTTGCTTGGCATGGCTTCGCCATAAACGAACGCCTGGGCGATATGACTGCGTTGAGTCAGTTCCGCCTCGACCCACTCCGGGTTCACGTTGCGGCCGAAACTGGTCACGAACTGGTGCTTTTTGCGTCCCTTGAGGTAGAGAAAACCTTCGGGGTCGAATTCGCCGAGATCACCGCTGGGCCACCAATCGTCAATGTGCGGTGGCTCTCCCAGATAGCCCAGCAAAGCGGAACCCTTGATCAGCACCTCGCCATCGTCAGCGATTCGAATTTCCACGTGGGGCAAAGCCCTGCCGACACTGCCGGGGCGGCGTGCCCCAGGTCTATTGAGGCAGACCACCGAGGCGCACTCGGACAATCCGTAACCTTCATAAACGGGAACACCAATGCGCTGGGCACGTTCCAGCAATTTTTTCGAAACCCTTGCGCCCCCCACAGCGGCGAAGCGCAACGTGTGCGGATTAAAGAGTTTCTGTTCAGCCGCGCCGACCAGCATTAGCAGCAATTGCGGCACCAGAATCAGGCTCTCGGGCGCACGTGTGGCAAGGCAACCGAGCATCGTCGGCACATCAACGCCGCTTGCCCCGCGGATACCCAGGTTTTTCTGGCTGGGCAGGCTCAGCGTTGCGCCGGCATAGAGCGCGGCGTAACACCCCAGGTTTTCCAACAGAATCGCCAGCGGCAGCACCGCCAGATGATGCCGCGGATCGGTGGGTTGGCTGGCCTGATGCAACTCGCGAGCGACGCGCAACAGGCTCTCTGCGCTGAGGCATACGCCTTTTGGTGTGCCAGTGGTGCCGGAAGTGAAGGTCAGCTTGGCCGTGCCCTCAGGTATTTGGGTCGGACCACTGAATGTTTTGCACCAGAACTCACCGGTTTTTTCGTAGCCGACCGTTTGCAGTTCGGCAGCCAGCTCCGGTTCCGCAATCACCCGTTCCGCCTGGCTCAGTTCCAGGCAGTGCTGGCGCTGAGCGGGGCTGAAAAAGGCTGGCAGCATCAGGCAGGTCAGGCCTTCGAACAGCGCCGCCAAATCCCAAAGCATCATTTCGACACCATTGTCCAAGGCTAGCGCAAGGACCTTGATGTCCTCATTGCGCAGCCGCTGTTGGCGATACATGACCTCCGCGTAAAGCGTGGCGTAGTCGATTTTCAGCTGATCGCCCCACAAGGCAATGGCGTTGGTCTTGCGTTCGGCATGGTCGCGCAGCGTCTTTTTAAAATGCGTCATTTCAGGCGACATGACTGTCCTCCTCGATGGACGTTGGCAACCCCAGGCGATTGAACAAACCGATGTTGCGCAGATGGATGAAGCCGGCGCGGATGTTGCCGACATGCACCCACGGTTTGCTGTCGTAGTAACTTCCCCAGCTGTGGCGGTCATCACCGAGCCGTGCAGGATCGGCAGCGCAGAGGGTCACGGGTTTTAACCCGAGCCGGTGGAAGCTGTTTACCAGTCCGATGTTGCCGGTGAAGGCCACCCATTCCAGTCCGCCCATGGCCAGCAGATAAGTGATGGCAATGATGCTAAGGCGCGCACTGCCGGTATCGCTGGCGGCCAGGTTGCCCACCTCAACGATGCCGGTGCGGTCTACGGTTTGGTTGGCCGCAGCGCTGATGAGTGGATCAATTGGCTCGTCCAGGTAACGCTCCAGAAATAGCTCTTCGGTGTTGGCCAGACGCACGCCGGCTACCGCGCAGAGTTCACCGGACGCGTCGTTCAAACCAAACAGTTCTGGCATGAAATGACGAATGTCGGCGCCGTGGGCCTTGCGAAAGCGTTGTTGGATATAGGCTTCGAAAACGGGGCGTCGAGTTTCGTCCGGCAAGGCCCTGACCAGACTCATCGGTGGGGTCTCGGCTTGGCCAAAGTGCAGCGGTAAAGGAATGTTCCAGTCAAAATTGGGCATTGAAAATCGCCTCCCCAGTCAGTTTGGGAGGAGTATCGAGGGCGTTTCTTAACGAAGTCTGAAGATCGCAAAAGACATCGCTGAAGCATCTTCAGATTGCCTTAAGGCTCGGCGGGCAGGGTGCACACTTGATTCGGTAACTCGCCGGATTGTGGCCGGGCGAACAACTCGTCCGCTGTAATGTTTCCTTGAGGCTCCGTATGACCCACGACCGAACAGCACATCGTTATGGAAAACTGTCGATCACCTTGCACTGGCTGATGCTGGTGCTGTTTGTCGGTGTCTATGCCTGTATCGAAATCAAAGGGCTTTTGCCGCGCGGGCATGCCTTGAAGGGTTTATTTCTTGGGCTGCACGGGCTCTTCGGGCTGAGCGTTTTTATTCTGGTCTGGGTGCGTTTGCTCGGGCGCTTGACCCCCCGCCCACCGATTACTCCAGCCTTGCCCGCATGGCAGACGGGGCTTTCCCACTTGATGCACCTGGCGTTGTATGGGCTGATGATCGCCACGCCGCTGCTGGCCTGGCTGATGCTGTCGGCAGCGGGCAAGCCGATGCCGTACTTCGGGTTCTACCTCCCGTCGCCCGTGGCGGTTGACCCGGACTTGGCCAAGCAATTCAAGTACTGGCACGAATTGCTCGGCAGCAGCGGCTACTGGCTGATTGGCTTACATGCAGCGGCGGGTTTGTTTCATCATTATTGGGTTCGGGACAACACGTTGACCAGAATGCTGCCTAAACGCTTCTGATCGGTGCCCGGTCTGTCGTCGTTAGTGCGCTTCGTGCAGGTTCCATTTAACAATCTTCTGCCTCGGGCGCGCGGAAGGCTTTGCTGTAGTAGCCGGACGAGTCGAAACAGCAAACCTGCTTCTTGCCGGAAGCCAGCATGTCGCAGGCATCACCAATTCGTTTTGCGCGCGTCTTGAGTTGCTTGGCTGAAGTCATCCAGTGGATCCAGTCGACTCGTGCGAGGGTCGTCGTCGTGTTCCAGACTTTATGCGCCTCAGGCGTGGCGGCCAGTGCCTCCTGGAAATCGGGTGGGAGGTCAGGCTCGGGCTCCTTCTTCACAGGGGTTAGCTCCAGCGTAACGATCTCCCCAACGGCCATGCCTGCGGCTTCGAGTAACTCGCCACTGACCTGCAGCCAATGGCTCAGCTGACCATCCGGCTCAAGGGTTGCCTGAAAAGGGTGCCCATTGATGGTGCCTTCGACTGTCGTCCTCCCTCGCCTCGGAAGCCGTTCACTCGCGTCTCTTGGCAGTACCACGAACGCCCACGACGGATCATCACCCGGCTTTGCCGGACGAAGAAGCTTTGCTTCGAATCGAAGCTTCACATCGATTGTTGTCATTGCAACGGCTCCAGTTGATACGCCTGACTGTTGTCTCGCGGCAAGGTCAGTACAGAAGGTCGATGCTGGTCTGTCCAGCCGCTGCTGCCTTGAGCTGACGGGTCTCTAGACCGGGCCGGTAGTGTCTGTGCCAATCGTGCCTCGAGCTGCTGGTAAAGCCTGACTCCGGCTACTCGGCACATTTCTGACACGAAGCACATCTTCAAGTACCTCCTTGAAGATCGGTGCTGCAATCGCTCCCCCGAAGTAACCCTTGGCGGAGGGTTCGTCGACCAGTACAGCCATAATGAATTCAGGTGCATTGGCCGGCGCGATACCCACGAACATGGCTCTGTATTTATTGCTTTGATAGCCGCCTCCGGAGGCCTTGCGAGAGGTCCCGCTTTTACCCGCAATGACATAACCGTCAATCGCTGCGCGCTTTCCGCCTGCTCCGGCGCCATCGACTGCACCCACCAGCATCTCCAGAATACTGTTGGCGACCTCCGGGCTTATGACATTGCGGGGTTGCTGGGGCTCACCTTTGATTATCGACAAGGGAACCAGGTTTCCATCATTGGCAAAGACGGTATATGCCTGAGCAAGTTGAGCCAGATTGACCGATAAGCTGTAGCCGTATGAAAGGCTTGCTGTGGCGATATCCGACCATACTCGCCGGGCTGGAACAGTCCCCACACTTTCCCCCGGGAAGTAGATCGAAGTGTTATCTCCGAATCCCAATTCAGTCAGTAATCGCGAAATAGCTGCTCCTCCCGTCGGTATCGCCACCTTGCTCATCCCCACGTTGGAAGAGCGACGGATAATGCCCGGCAGGTCCAACTGTTTATCCCGGCCTACATCGCGAATCGTGTATCCATCAATTTTGACGAAGCCGGGTGCTATTTGAATGATGGCGTTCTTGTCAATGATGCCTGCTTTTAAAACAGCGGCCATGCTAAATGGCTTTATCACTGAACCTGGTTCATACACATCAGTAAATACTCGGTTTCGGATGGCCTCCGCGCTAAAACTTTTACGCGCATTTGGATTGAATGAGGGCATCGTGGATAACGCTAATATTTCCCCTGTTTTGGCGTGTATAAGAATGGCACTTGCCGACCGGGCTGCATTCTCCTTGACGCTCTTCAATAATGCTTTTTCAACGTAGTACTGAAGTGTGGAGTCAATGGTTAAAAACAGATCGTCTCCAGGTATGACGGGCTTGTGCACAAGAATTTCGCTGGTGACTCGCTTGTGCAGGTTTAACGTCCGTTCTTCCAGACCGGCCCTGCCGGACAGTTGATGGTTGTATAGCAACTCGATGCCTTCAATGCCTTTCTGGTCGATGTTGGTAAAGCCCAACGTCTGGGCCAGCATCGAAGACTGTGGGTAAAAACGTTTGTATTCATGGCGCTCATAGAGGCCCGGAATAGAGAGCTCGACGATCTTGCTTGCCACCTGCGGATCAACCCTTCTGGCCAGGTAAGCGAAGGACCTGCCTTGGGTGTTCAAGCTCAAATGGCCGACCAGCGAGGCATCGATATCAAGATGCTCGTTTAATAGTATTGCCTGCTGTTTGGTGGGGGTGAAGTGTTTAGGGTTTACCCACAAAGTGCTGACGGGGGTGGAAACTGCCAAGGGTTCATTGAATCGGTCAAATATGGTGCCGCGAATGGGGACGGTTTCAATAAGTCGTGTTGAGCGTTTGCGGCCTTCGTTATTCAGAAATTCATGGGAGAAAATCGCGAGATAAGTAATTCTCGCGGCAAGTATCATTGAAAAGAAGCAAAAAATAGCTATAACAATCGTGAATCGCGGGTTTTGCCCGAAGAGCCTCATACAACATTCCATTTTTAAACGTACGGCAAAAAACCAGCTTAACTAACTCAATATCATTTTGCTTTGTAATATCATGAAATGATTCTATAAACACACATTGATTTTCAGCGTATAGGGACGAATAGCGATTGGCCGTTTCTTTTGCCGTCGTGACCGGCTGAAAACGGACCATGGCTACGGTTTCTCAACGACAGGAATCGATTAGAGCCGATCATTGGCGAACTGCCGAACAACAGCGCGGTACGCAACTGGCAAATTCACCCACCGCCACCGACGCGCGTTTCACTTCTTCCTGCCTTGCAAAACCTTCAAAGCAACCGTTCAATAGCGCGGCACATACTGTGCGCTCGAGCCAATGGATCAGACGTGACAGCGCAACGGTAAGCAGGCCCGCGTGAAACAGGAACAACCCAATGAGCAAGGTGGCCGCATCCATGGTTGAAGAAGCGCTGTCGAGGCCGCAAGCGATCGGTTTGCGTGAGGCGTTCTGGTTCTGGTTGAAACTCGGCTTCATCAGTTTCGGCGGGCCTGCGGGGCAGATCTCGATCATGCACCAGGAATTGGTCGAGCGGCGGCGATGGATCTCCGAGCGCAGATTCCTGCATGCCCTCAACTACTGCATGTTGCTGCCTGGGCCAGAGGCTCAGCAGTTGGCGACCTATATCGGCTGGCTGATGCATCGAACCTGGGGCGGGGTGATGGCTGGCGTACTCTTCGTACTGCCTTCGTTGTTCATCCTGATCGCGTTGTCGTGGATGTACATCGCCTTCGGCGAAATGCCGGTGGTGGCCGGGCTGTTCTATGGCATCAAGCCAGCCGTGACCGCCATCGTGGTGCAGGCGGCCCATCGAATCGGCTCTCGGGCACTGAAGAATAATTGGCTATGGGCGATAGCGGCAGCGTCGTTTACCGCGATCTTCGCGTTCAATGTTCCGTTCCCGCTGATCGTTCTGGGCGCCGCACTGATCGGCTATGTCGGCGGGCGTCTCGCGCCCGATAAATTCACAACCGGTGGCCATGGCGCCGCCAGAAAATCCTTCGGTCCGGCCTTGATCGATGACGACACACCGCCACCGGAGCATGCCCGGTTCAGCGGGTCGAAAACGGCATCACTCGCCTTGATTGGCGCCGCACTCTGGGCATTGCCGATGGGGATTCTGACGGCACTCTTTGGCTGGGACGGGACCTTGACCCAAATGAGCTGGTTCTTTACCAAGGCCGCGCTGCTGACCTTCGGCGGAGCCTACGCGGTGCTCCCGTATGTCTACCAAGGCGCGGTGGGTCACTACGGCTGGTTGACGCCGACACAGATGATCGACGGGCTGGCGCTGGGGGAAACCACGCCAGGGCCGCTGATCATGGTGGTGGCTTTCGTCGGGTTTATCGGGGCCTATGTTTCGCAGGTGTTCGGCGCCGATCAACTGTTTCTGGCGGGGGCGGTCGCCGCCTCCCTGGTGACGTGGTTCACCTTTCTGCCCTCGTTCCTGTTCATCCTCGCGGGAGGCCCGCTGGTGGAGTCGACCCACAACGAACTCAGGTTCACGGCACCGCTGACGGCCATTACAGCGGCAGTGGTGGGCGTGATCCTCAATCTGGCCTGTTTCTTCGGTTATCACGTGCTTTGGCCGAACGGCTTGAGCGGTAGCCTGGACTGGCCCTCTGCACTGATCGCCATCGCGGCAGCTGTTGCCTTGTTTCGCTTCAAGCGGGGCGTTATTCAGGTGTTGATCGCCTGCGCAATCGTCGGCCTGGGCGTGCACCTGTGGCGGGGGTGATCATAACGGTGCTCGAACTTGAACAATGGCGCAGCGCGTCCTCAGCCTGAACGACTCGGCAGAATGGCCACCCAAAGGTTGCATTGTGGTGGGCAACGATGGCCTCTGTTGTGAGCGTTGGTGTATCGGCATGGGGTCGCTTTTTTAGCTTGCTGAAACGTTTCATCGAGTTTATAAAAATGGCACAACTCCAAGAAAGGCTGCCGCCATGACCCCGCTCAAACTCTTTGTAGCCCTCAGCGCACTGTCCGCTGCCTCCCACGCCATGGCCTGGGATTACGTTCTGCTCGACACCGACAAAGCCGCCCAGAACTGGCAGATCACCAGCCAGCAACTCGGAATAACAACCGACAAACCCTTCAGCGTTACCCTGCGCACCTTGCACGGCGGTCGGCAGGAGGGCGTCAGCATCGTCGACATCGATAACGGCACGATGAAACTCTCGGTAGTGCCGACTCGCGGAATGAACGTCTTGCAGGCCTCGGTCGGCAATGTGCGCATGGGCTGGGATTCGCCGGTCAAGGAAGTGGTCAATCCGTCCTTCATCGAACTCAATGGCCGCGGTGGTCTGGGCTGGTTGGAAGGTTTCAATGAGCTGGTCACCCGCTGCGGATACGAATGGGTCGGCCACCCCGGCGTCGACAACGGCGAACTGCTGACCCTGCACGGTCGGGCCGCCAACATTCCTGCGAACAAAGTCACCCTGCATATCGATGAAAAACCACCGTACGCCATCACCCTGCGCGGCGAACTGAAAGAGCAGGCATTCAAGAAGGTCGACTTCTCGGTCGCGACCGAACTGGTCACCGAACCCGGCAGCGTAGAGTTCGCCCTAAACGATACCCTGACCAACAACGGCGACTATCCGAAGGAATACCAGGCGCTGTATCACAGCAACTTCAGCACCCCGTTCCTGGAGCAGGGCGCTCGTTTCGCTGCGCCGGTAAAACAGGTGTCGCCGTTCAACGACAAGGCCAAGGGCGATCTGCCCGACTGGCAAACCTACCGCGCACCGACCAAGGACTACGACGAAACGGTTTACAACGTGGTGCCGTATGCCGATGCCAAGGGCGATACGTTGACCGTGTTGCATAACAAGGCCGGCAGCCTGGGCATTTCGGTCGGCTTCAATACCCAGACACTGCCCGTGTTTTCCCTGTGGAAAAACACCGATACCCAAGGCCAGGGCTATGTCACGGGGCTGGAACCGGGGACAAGTTTTTCCTACAACCGCCGTTATCAGCGGCCACTGAACCTGGTACCGACAATCGGGCCCAAGGAACACAAGCAGTTCCGCATCAGCTACAGCTTGTTGGCGGATAAGGCGGCGGTGGATAAGGCCTTGAAGCAGGTGAGCGAGATTCAGGATGGGCGGGAGACTGAAGTGCGGCAGACGCCGTTGGTTGATCTGACCAAGGGGTGACACCGGCTGGAGCATTGTTGGCCGATAGTGCAGCCCCTCGGCCAAATGCTCGCGTCTGATCCCGTCGGCTTGTTTAAGGTCCGCCAGCGAGGGTGCGACCTTGAGCAGTCGATGGGTTGCTCGCAGCGATTCGGTACTGTCCGTTTTTGGCCGGCTGCGGCCCTTCGCGACAGTCAGAAAACGGCCAAAAGTGGACGGTAGACACGGAGATGGCAAATAGGTAGCTTCAGGGGGCAGCAGTCCTGCCGTCACCCATGTTGCGTTTCTCCTTGAACAATGTCGTATTTACCGTGATCACTTCTAAGCCAGACAACGACTTACGGGATGACAAGGAATGTTATTCGACACGCCATCGCGACAAGAAACCCAAACCGCTCGCTTCGCACTCTGGGACCGCGTGCCGCGCTCTCTTAATCAAATGCCGATACGGAGCATATAAGGCATGTCAAACATCGTCGCATGGACCCTGTTCGCCCTGGGCGTTCTCCATATTCCATTCGGTATTGTCAAGTTCAAAACAGCATTCGCCGCCGCTGTAGATTCTGGCTTCGTTGACCAATTTAAAGCGCACGAAGATCGGCGCACAGCCCTCTGGTTTACCATGCTGGGGCCGCTTTTTATGCTCGCAGGGCAGACTGCGATTCACGCCGTAGCTGTTGGCGATCTCGCGTTACTAAAAATTGTTGGCATCTATGTGCTTATGATTTCGATCATTTGCGTCATTGCTGTTCCAAAGTCGGGATTCTGGGCAACGTTGCTGGTTTCTCCGCTGATCATCGCGGCAGGGTATGGCTTATACGCCTGACAAACTGTTCAAGGTGTTCGCTACGCTCACTCGTCCCTCGTGAGGGCTTCAACGTCTGATCGGGATCGATTTCAGTCGGTTGTGACAGGCAGAAATCGGCCAAAAGCAGACGTTGGTGAGCGACCGTATCCAGATAGATGCGCCTTTCGCAAAAGGCCGCTAAATCGGCCAGAAGCGGTCGTTCAATTTCGAGTTGCTCGCGCTCGACACGGATTTTCGTAGTGGACGCAAGATCGAATACGCGAAAGCGCAGGTGCGGGCGAAGGTTGAGCATCCGTTTCGCGTGATCAAGCGCCAAGTAACGGCCATCCCTACCGCAACCAAAGGAAAGAACCGTGGAATAAGGAAAAAAGAAAGGTCTGATTTTCGCCGATGTATGATTTTTTGAGCCTCAAGTAGTGAGGGCATCAAAAATCGGTGGGTACTTCAGACCGTCCTTAGGCGTTTGCAGCGGAATCAAATTAACGGAGTGCAAGTGTCCGATTTGATAGCGGCCAGTCCAGAAACTAAATGTTTGGTTTTTTAGACGGTTTAATTAGCGCTGTCGATTTTATCTATCAATAACAAATGCCTGTCTTTTAATATGTTTTTCCATATCATTCCCAGCGCGGAGCATAGAATAACTACGCTCAATATGGAATAAATCCAACGAACAGACATTATATCTCCCAGGTAACCCACCCCGGCGTAAGCAATCAGGCTCACATAAGAGATGAACATCGAAATGGCTGCTTTGACTTTTCCAAACTGCGAGGGCTCTACGCCTGTAGCAATAAGGGTGTCTGAATTGACCCGAATCATGACGACACATGCGCCTAACAGGAAATAAGCAGCCGCCGCTTGAGGGACACTGTTTGCCGTCAGGAAAATAAACAGCAAAAAGGAAATCGCACCTAGGCCGACCACGCCAAACCACTCAGCGTGTATTTTTTTCACAATACAGGTCAGTGAAAAGCCGCCACAGATGGCACCCACTCCCCACACGGCATCAATTAACCCAAACCCTTGGGCGCCCGCTGAAAGCTCTCTATCAACGAAAATCGGCAGAAGTGTATTGCACACAGAAAGCGTTACATAAATAAACATCTGCTGGACCGCCAGCCCAATAACAAAGCGTGTGCCAATCGCATAGCGAATCGCGTCATAAAACTCTCTCATGGCGCCGGGCGTGACTAACCTTTCGACTGCATGTTTGATCGCGGGCGTGTGCTTTATCCATAGGGTAAGGACACCAGAGATGGAAAAGGAAATGACATTAATGACTACCACATATTGCGTGCCGAACATCGCAACTAAAAAGCCGCCAATACTTGCGCCAATGAGCAAGCCGATTTGCATGCTCATACTGCTCGAAACATTGGCCTCAAGCAGGCGCTCCTTCGGGACAATATCGCGTATCAACGCCCCCACGGCCGGTTGGAAGAAGTGCTCACACAGCGCGATCAGAAAGGTCGCCAGGTAAATTGCTGTGAGCCCCAATACCCCGTAGTACATCGAAACCGCAACGAACAGCAAAATCAGCGCGCGCGCAAAATCGGTCACTATGCAAATGGATCGAACGTTCCACCGGTCAACCAACACCCCAATCCACGGTGAAAACAACAAACCCGGCAATGAAGAAACGATCAACACCCAACCGACTGCCATTGCGGAGCCAGAGGTTGTGTAGATGTACCAAGAAATGGCAACGAAATACATGCCGCTGCCAATGGCGGTTAATATAGACGCGGCTATGTATTTCCTGAATTCCCGGCCGGCAATGAGCGAGAGCAAGCTAGGCATCAAGGCGCTCCACTTCAACCGTGACCTTGGCTAAGGCTCGCATCACATTGTCAATGGCCTGCGGTCCACTGTCCCCGTTCGCAAGAATGTAGCCAGCCCTTTCATCTGAGTTCTGAGGGCGTTTGCAGATGTCCCCCGCCTTAACCGTGATATCGCACCTGACGACGCCAGGCGATTGGTGAACGGTATCCAGCCCTGCAATGCTCGCCACCCGGCCAGTCGGCAACGACAGATACCGAATAGCGGCCCCGTTGGTTTTAGTCATTTGAATGTCTGGGAATGCCCCAGACAAGCCTTGAAGCGTAGCGGTAAACATGTCGACGCCACACGCTAACTCGGTCATTTCAAAAATGCGGTCGCCGCCCGTGCGTGTATGAGACTCGACGATGACGGGCCCCGTTTCTGAAAAGATGATTTCCGTATGAGAGGGACCATACATGTGACCAATGGAGGTCAGGAAAGAGGTGGTCAGGCGTTTGATGGCATCAATTTTTTCAGGGGCAAGTGCCGAGGGCATACTGTGCCCGGTCTCTACAAAACCAGGATAGCCGGTTGTGATTTTGTCGGTGACGCCTAGTATCGTGTGATGACCGTCCCAGGAAATGGCCTCGACGCTGACTTCTGGCCCTTCGATAAACTTTTCGGCGATGATCCCGATGTCAGGAAAGTCGTATTTAATTAAATCGGTGGTCAAAAAATCCTGTTTGATCGCGTTATAGGCTGGCACGACTTCATCTTCTGAAAACAGTTTGTGCACTTGTAGACTCCCCGCACCGTTCACCGGCTTGATGATGATGGGCCATCCGCACTGCTGTGCAAAAGCGATCACCTCTTCAGGGCTGTTAACGGTTGCGAATGGAATCGATGGTATGCCGTTTGCCTTCATGTGCGCGCGCATATGCCCTTTGTCGCGCGTTAATAAAACCGGGCCAATAGGGTTTCCCAAGATGCCCAGCCGTTCCTGGATCAGCGCTGCGTTCAAGAGGCCAAACTCTTGAAAGGAAACGACCGCGTGATAGGGTTCCCGCCCGTGCAGCGTCTCAACCAGGTCGATCACTACTTTTTCGCCCATGGGAGAAGAAATAATTTGATCCGTGATAAGAAAGTCTTCGAATGTAATATCTTCTTTTTGCTGTACGACGGTCAGATGGAAGCCACACGCCTTAGCCTTTACATAAATCTCTGTCCAGCCACCGATCATAATTAAGCGACGTATCACAGGTCTCTCCTGGAAAATACATATAAATAGTTAAACGCGTGTGAATATTAAAGCCTACGCTTCGCGCGTTAGCTCAGCACACAACGTTGGTTGTTTGAACGCTCGTCCAGTTCGGCTTTGAACAGGTGAATGAAAGCATCAAAACTATTCAGGTCCGCTGTAAGTAGATGGGCTTGAGGGATATCTGCTAGCAGGCAACGGGGCGCTTTGGTGAATGCCACTTTGTCAGCATTCACGGGCGGTAATATTTGGTGTATCAGCGTCGCTTCGCTTTGACCCGCGTGCGTTAGCATCGACAAAAATTCTGTATAGGAGGCGCAGGCTATATCACGACCCGTTCTCTGCGCGGTATAGCGCACAATGTCGTCAAATTCGACATAGTGTTGGCCAACAACATCAATCAGAGAGGCTCCGCTCTGGAACCGTTCCTGGCTACCCACAAACGTGCACAACCACTCGGCCAACGCATCCGCTGACAATAGGCCAAGGCTGCCGCAGCCCGCAGGCGCCACGCCCATCTGAACGCATTGCTTAAGCAATAAATGAAAAAGAGACTGGCCATTTGAGTAGCCGGTACTCATCGACGGCAGCACATCATCGACACGATAAATCCTGGCATGCAGCCCTTGCCGCTGTGCGGCAACGACGAGGTTGTCTGCCAGGTATTTGGTATACCCGTACCCGGTCACACCCAATGCTGCTGCCTCGATGGCCGAGACAATGCCTTCCGGATCTCGGCCAGACACGGCTGGCAGCTTGGCTGCCAACGATGAAATGTGGTGCAACCTCTTTGCCTTACCTTCATTACAGAATCGGATGAGTTCCTGGGTTCCACCCACATTCGCTGAGAACAATTGAGAGGCATGGAACAGGAAATTGACCGCCGCGCCACAATGAATCACCTCATCAATAGAAGCACATTGATGTTGCCATTCATCTGGATCCAAGCCCCAACATGGCAAGGCCAAATCACCTAGCAAGACATTAATACGTTGGCGTTGTAATACGCTTGCAGGGAACGCGTTCAGGAACACTTGCTCCAAGCGGCATAGAGCGCTTTCTCTGTTGCTGCCACGTAGCAGGACGGTCACGTGCAGGTGGGTGGTGGCTAATAAGTGCGCAAGAATATGAATGCCTACAAAACCACTCGAGCCGGTCAATAAGAGCGTCGAGCTCATTGTCGCTGTCGGCTGGTGATTATTGAATGCGACCCTCGCCAAGCTGTCGCTTGGCGTGGCTTCGACCATTTGCTCACAGCCGCTCATAAAGTCGGCCAGTTGCGACGGCGTTGCGAACTGATAAATGGCGGTCATCGGAACAGCGGTTGCAATATGCTTGCCCAATGCCAGTGATAGATTAGCGGCTGCCAACGAATCTCCACCGCATTCGAAAAAGTCGTCTTCACTCCCTATCTGATTGTTCAGCAGTACGGTGCGATAACACGCAATAATTTTTTCCAGCAGGGTACTGTTGTTACAGGGTTGTAGCGTATCGGAATGTTGGTTTTTCAAGTCATTGATTATACGTTTACGGTCTACCTTCCCATTGGGTGAAATAGGCAGGGTCTTCAAGTGATGCACTAACTGTGGCATGTGTGTCGCTGGCAGATGCCGCGCCAGTTCGCGTCGTACGTGCTGTAAATCCAATGCGTGTGGCGCCACGTAGACCAGCGCCAAACTCGCATCGCCCCGCTGAGTGGGCAAGACAAATGCCAGTGCGTCGTTTACGGCGTCGAACCCGGCCTTGATTGCCGACACTATTTCGTTGAGCTCGATACGCACCCCGCGCACCTTGACTTGGTCGTCAGCTCTGCCGCCATATTCAAGGCAACCATCGGGCCGTATACGGCCAATGTCCCCAGTCAAGTAAACCTTGTCGCCAGGCAGGTCTGAAAAGGGATTACGTATAAAGGATCGTGCGCTCAGTTCCGGGGCATTCAGGTAGCCACCTCCGACGCAAATACCGGCAACAACGATTTCCCCAAAGACGCCATCCGTCACGGGCCTCAACTGGTCGTCGACAATTTTGACATACGTATTATCGATAGGCTGGCCGAGTGGAATCTTGTCATTGTCGTGATCGCACACCTCATGAAATACCATCCCGATTGATGCCTCGGTGTGACCATAGGTATTGATGACCGTACAACGTGGGAAAAAGCGCCTAAATGTGTGCACGGATGCAGCGTCAATCTCTTCTCCGCCGATCAAGACATGCCGCAAGCTGTCCAAGCGTTTTGCGGCAAGGGTCCCATTCTCCAGTGCACGAATTAATAATTTGAAGAGGGTGGGTACGAAATCAGTCATCGTGATGTGATGACGTTCAATCTCTTCTACCAGCGACTCGACATTCCAGTGATCGCGCTGTTTAGGCAATACCGCCACGCCGCCATTGGTGAGCGGCCACAGCATTTGCCAAATTGACGAGTCGAACAACGGCGCGCTGTTCTGATAGACAGTGTGCCCGCCACCAAAGCGCTTGGTCATATAGGTAAAGCGATTCACAAGCCCGGCATGATAATTCAAGGCGCATTTCGGGCGGCCGGTTGATCCCGATGTAAAGAAACCATAGAGCAGGTCGTCTGAGAAACACTGGGCGTACGTTTCAGCATTTAAGTCTGTCGTGCCGTCGAGTCTTATTTCAAACAGGTTCAGGCCGGCACTTCTTAAGGCCGGCTGTTCTCCATTCGTGATAACCCATGCTGCCTGGCTGGCCTCCACGACTGCGTGTATTCTATTTTTCGGCCATTTGGCATCCACCGGAATAATAATGGCGTTGGTCATCATCACAGACAACCACGCGATGGGTAACTCGACACCGGTCGGTAACGCACAGAGCACAACATCTTTGTTGCTCACACCGCAGGCGTGCAAACGCTTTGCGTTGGCGCGTGCAGCGGCTATTAGTTCATTATAAGTAAGGGATTGATCACCGCAGGTGACTGCTGTTTTGCTTCCCTGCCTGTGTGCAGCCGTATACACCATCGCCAGTACACTTAGCCTGTCTGGCTGACAGTCACTCAGGGGTGAGTGCTCGCGTTGACCAATAATCATCTAATACTCCTGTAAATAGAAATGTATAAACAATCTAAGCGCTATGTGCGTTCGTCAGAGAATGCTGTAAATGGTCAACCGGCACGCGAGAAAAGGCTGTGGTACTCGCTCAACTCAGGTAGGGCCGAGTGAACCCGGTTTTATACAGGCACGTTCTCATTCACAGAAAACACTTGGTGTGCGCTCTCAAGCCGACGGATCGTTGCGTAATCAGCCTGTAAAACGGCGAGTTCTTCATGGCTCAGGTAAACAACGCCCGGAATCGTAAATAAGTCGATGGTGCGTGTAATCGTGTCGCCCTTTTCGGGCAGGTGAAAATGGCAGGCATAGGAAGAAAGCGAGCGAATGTTCTCGAAGCCGGTTGTATCAACAATGACGCCTTCCTGGTCGGAGATCATCGCTACGCATAGGACATGTTTTGATAAAACGTACTGCTGGTCCAAACGCCGTTTGAACAGGTGAGGGTGGCAATAACGTTCGATCGTCAGCGTGATTTGGCTCTCGCCAAGCGCCTCGATAACCGCTTCTTCGAGCATTGCGCCCTGCAGGCGGGCGCCGGTTTCAATCAACACCGGCCCCTCAGCAGTCATCATGATTTCGGAGTGAGCGGGCCCATTGCGCACACCCAGCGCATCAAGCGCTTTTTTCATATAGCTGACTAAAGCCTCCTGCCCCTCACCCTCATAGGCCAGAAGTTCTTCGCAATCATAAATATTTGAGGCGCCGGCAATCACCTTGCGGCGATCGATCCACATATCAGAAATATAATGCTGCGCGTCGATTGAAACACTATTAATGACGTACTGCGTACCCTTCAAATGGGTCTGTGCCAGCACATGGTTATTGTGCCCACCAAAGCGGTTGGCTTTGTTATAGATGGAGTGAAAAGCACTTTCCAGTTCGGTTCGGTCATTGCAGAAAAACACACTGTCATTACCGGCACTGGCTAAGGGCTTCAGCACAATTGGCCAGCAGTGGCCTGAGGCCCATTCAGTCAACGTGTTTAAATTGTCTGTGCGCAGAAAATAAGGTGTGGCTAACCCCGCCTCTTTGAGCGCGCAGGCCATTGCGTATTTATCTCGCCGAACACGCGACGTCTCCGTGGAGTTTCCCTCCACGCCGAGTTCGGCGGCTAGCAGATCCGCAAGTTCAATACCCGTTTCGGCGCCGGCCAAAACACAAATAGGCTTGATGCCGTTCAACCACCGATTCATTTCGACCAGGCATTCGGCCAAATCGTTAAATACCACGTTGGCGATAAAGTCGCCGGGCCTGAAATCGTTGATATAAAAATCAATGATGGGCGAGGCACTCTGGACGTGCAGGACCGCTACGCCCTCTGAATGAAACTTAGCGGCCAGTTTCGCGCCAGTGGAATACGCATCGACGATTACTGCAATGTTGTGAGTCATGGTCACATTCCAATCTATTTAGAGAGCCGCCGCAGTGCGTCAGCGTCAAGCGTTGTCCAAGCCACATAATTCGTGAGCCACTAAATCTTCGTGAGTCTCACGAGCCCGTATTAACTTGGCATCGATTCCCTCAACCAGAACTTCGGGTGGGCGCCCACGGGAGTTGTATTGGCTGGCCATACTCATGCCATACGCACCACATGAAAAAATCGCCAATACACTGCCGTTGTCGAACGCCGGTAATGCTCGACCTAATGCAAAGTGATCGCCGGTCTCACAAATAGGCCCAACAATATCGGTCTCCTCCAGGTGAGTGACGTCGGACTGCTGAGCGCTCTGGGTTAATGCAGTCCAATGGCCAGAAAAATTGTCAAAATGTGTTGGCCAAATAACATGGTTGGCACCATACAGGGTGGGCCGCAGCAGTACGTTCATGCCCGCATCGACAATAGCGATCTTTCGATCCCAGCCTTGTTTAATGTATTCGACGGTGGTCAGCAAAATACCGGCATTTGCACTGATCGAACGACCCGGTTCAATGATGAAGCGGATACCGCGCTGTTTCAGCCCTTGCAGACGCTGACAAATAAGTGCTCCCGTTTCAGTTAATGAGCCAACGGGATTGCTTTCGGTCCCGTACTGCGCTGGAAAACCTCCGCCAATGTTGACAAATTCGATCGCGCAATCAGCCGCCTTAAGTCGGTTGATCATGTCCTCGATCTTATCGATGGCAGACAAATAGGTCTGAGCCGATGGAATCGGCGATCCAAGATGAATATGGATCCCAACGACATCGACGCTTGAGTAACGCTTCGGCTCGAAGAGTTCATCGGCGCGTTCCATCGGTATGCCAAATTTTGTCTGGCGGCCGCCTGTTGAGGTTTTCTCAGGCGTGCCAGCATCCGCCACATCCGGATTGATACGAATGGCTACTTTTATACGCTTACCGGCCGTCGTGGCGACCTCATCCAGCCGCAGCAGCTCGCCTTCAGACTCAACATTAAAAAGGAAAACGCCAGCTTCAACCGCGTAGCGAATTTCTTCACGCGACTTGCCGACCCCGGCAAACACAATCTTGTCCGCCGTCACTCCTGCCATCAGTGCCCGGTAGAGCTCACCGCCACTGACCACATCCAGCCCCGATCCTTGATCGACCAAGAGCTTAAGAATGCTGAGATTGCTGCAGCTTTTAACTGAGAAACAAATCAACGGCGAGAGGGCGGAAAAAGCATCTTTGAGCACGGTGTAGTGATTTTTCAGGGTGTGTGCTGAATAGACATACACAGGGCTTCCATGCTGTTCGACTATCTGACGAACATCGAGGTGCTCCACATGTAAATGACCGTCGACAAAGTTAAAATGGTCCATCTTACTTCCTCCAATTGATGAGCTTAACTGCGTGCACGGACACGCTCGCGCAGTAAGCAGTCATCCGTTGAATCCAATAACAGCCGACCCGTGCTGTACAAATAGTTGACTATCTTTTCAGCGCAAGCAATTGCGGTTTGAGTGTCAGTATTGATGATGAGCTCGGGATGTACGGGTGGTTCATACGGAGAGTCAATGCCGGTAAACTCGGCGACCTGTTTCTCCCTGGCCTTTTTATAGAGTCCTTTTGGATCGCGTGCCTCGCACACATCAAAAGAGGCATTGATAAAGATTTCCACGTAATCACTGTCGCCAATCAGCGCTCTTACCAGGGCACGATCATGTCGAAAAGGAGAAATAAACGCGGTCAATACAATTAAGCCCGCGTCAACGAGCAACTTGCTGACTTCACTCACCCGTCGAATGTTTTCACTTCGCCCTTGGTGGGTGAAGTCCAGGTCACGGCATAGCCCATGACGTACGTTATCCCCGTCCAACACGTAAGTCAGGTAACCTTTCTGAAATAACAGCGATTCTACAAGACCGGCCACGGTGCTCTTTCCAGCCCCACTCAAGCCCGTAAACCAAAGCACACAAGGTTTTTGTTTCAATCTAGCGCTGCGCATAGATTGTTCCACGGGAAATAATTGCCAGGTCAGGTCACAGGACACATCAGTTATATGCATTTCGTTCGTTACCCTAGGTCGCCAAGGTGCTTTTTTAGTACAGCCTCCCTTTCACGCTTCAAATACTCATAATGCGGCATATTTTCTAAGTAGAATTCATGCAGTACCGGGTGGTTGTCGACACGCGTGCTGTACTGCTTTTCGATCGGCGCAATGCTTGTGCTGTTTGCTGCATCCAAGTGCCAATGCTGGGTTCGCTCCCACACATCCAAGTGTCCGCTCTGCCACTGGAGAGCAGAGGGCAGGTGCTGCAAGTTAGCATCCCTGCAAAAGTTCGAAATGGCACGCTCAGGGTCCAGGATCATGTCGTCCGCATCAACGAACAAGGGCGAATGTAACGACTCCGCCTTTACGGCATCATAGAGTTCAGCCAAGTGTTGGTAGCCCACCTCGCTGCAGGTAAGGTCTGGGTTAATATAGTAGTGTGAGTTAATAACTTTTTCCGGATTGCGCAACATGAACACATGTTGCGCTTCGCGCATATAAAACGTTCCCGTCAGTCGATGACGATAGTCAAACTCACAGGTGTCCTTGATGAACACAGCACGTTGCGCGCGCACTGCCTGTACATAATTGAACAGCTCCGTTGAGTTTTTCAACGTCTGAGTTGAATGATCCGTCTGCGGATGGCTGTATATACCACGCGCCGACAGATCGCACAGAGGCTCATGCAAGATAGTGAAGTCACCACGCGCGGCGATCACACGTACAAATGCGGTGGAAAGCGAGCGTGGAGGGGCCCACATAACAATTAGTCTGTGCTGCATAGTTAACCTTTATTTCAAGAATACGTGCAGGATGCCAGGACAGTCAGCCCCTCATGGCTTAAACGGATTCAGTGATCCACTTTTGCCCGCCATGAGCGAAACGGAATTGCTGTGCGGTGAAGCGCGACTTGGAGTATTCGTGTACGCGGTCAACCATGTAGTTGCCTTTATAAGCGATCACATCGACGGTGCCATTCGCCTGTTCAGTCAATACAGCTACGTTGGCCAATGCGGCCTGCGTGGCGGGGTCATACAAACGACCTGCATACGATTGACGTGCGATAAAGGGTGACAAAAACCGCAGGACCTCCCATGAGTCCTTGTCGACCGTTGCTTGCAGTAGATGTTTCGCTGCGATGCCGAGCATGTCCAGCCCCGGAGATTCGTATAAGCCACGGCCTTTAGTGCCGTTCATTCGGTTTTCCAACACGTTCTTCAAGACCACCCCATTGCGGCCCGCGATCCTGTTGGCTTCAGCGAGTGCCTGGTAGTAACTCACTGACTGACCATTAATCTCAACGGGAATACCTTGCTTAAAGGTAATACTGCAAGTCTCTGGCACGTCGGGTGCATCCATGACCTTGACGCCCATGATCGGGCTGATCATGTCGGGTGAATTTGAGAGCACCTCAACTTCGCGATTCTCATGCGACACACCGCCGACGTTGGCATCAACGGAGTGATGGGCTTTCGTACGCATCATGGTTTCGTCGGCGTCGGCAACAAAGTCGCCCATGTCTGCGCGGGTTCGAAAACGATCTGACGTGGTTGGGTCTTCCCAGGGAGAAAAGGGCGTGATCTCTGGCGCAAACATCTTCAGATAGTAATTGAAGCGGAATTCATCGTTGCCGCCATGAACAGCGCCGTGGGCCAATATACTGCACTGACGATCGCGCAATGCATTAACCAGGCCTTTAACAGTTACGGCTCTGGCTATGCCAGTTGTATTCCAGTAGCCACCGTCATACTGCGCTTGGGCACGGACAGCGTGGAGAAAGCTGAGCGCAATGTCTTCCTTCAAATCAATGACATTAACGGCCTGCATCAATTCGATGTTGTCTGCACAAAACTCGTGTGCTTCATCGCCCGGTTGACCAATGTCGACAATGAACTGTTCGACGTCAACGTGCTCCTCTTTCAAACGCTGCGCGATGAATAAGCTGACCAGGCCACCGGAGGCACAGATGCCAACTTTCTTACCTTTCAAGTCCGAGAATTTCACGCGGTAGTCCTTTAGAGAGTTGTTGTTATTAACAGTTTCGCTTCACGCCTGTTACTGCGACCACGCGGTAGGTTCACGGTCCCATCGGTGCTGTCGTAGTAGCGTCATTAACGCAAGCTCTATCCTGCCCTTGTCAGAACACGCCAAGTTCGCTTCGACATGCGGAATAGAGCGCATGCCGGGAATAGTCGTTGCGACGTTATCGTTGGAAAGAATGAACCTCAGCGCGACTTCCGATAGCTGAGTATTGGGGGGAAGAGCCCGTCTCAAAGACTCGACCCGCGCCACCGTCGCTGCCAGGTTTTCTGGCACGAAATAGCTGCTTCTCCAATCACCGGCAGGCCACGTGGAATCAATCGTTAAATTCCCCGTCAGAGAGCCTTCGTCGAAGGGCACCCTGGCGATGACGGCAATGTCCAGTTCGCCGCATAACGGAAGTAATTCATCGTCAGGCGCTTGATCAAAGACGTTATAAATCACCTGTACCGTGTCGATCATTCCTGTTTTCAGTGTGTCGAGTACGTTGGTGGGTTCCCAGCGATTGACACTGATGCCGATGCCGCGAATCAGGCTTTGCCGTTTGAGGTCATCCACCACGCGCAGCCAGGATTCATCATGAGCCCACGCATCTTCCCAGACATGAAATTGCAGTAAATCCAGAGACGCCAAGCCGAGTGACTGCAAACTTTTCTCGACATATTCTTCAATATGGTCGGGCGGAAAAATTTGGTCTAAACGGTCACCCCGGTGAGAGGGCCACTCGCGGTTCTTGGGGGGAACTTTAGTGGCTACATATAAGGTTTTGCCTGGGTGGTTTCGTACTGCTTCACCAAGCATTTTTTCGCTGTGGCCACGACCATAAATCCACGCCGTATCGAAAAAGTTGCAGCCTAGTTGAATCGAATGTTCTAACGCCGCCATGCCGCTGACATCGGATGAGCCGGTCCAACCCCCTTCACCTCCCGCGACCCCCCACATTCCATATCCAACTTCAGAAACATTCCATTCCAGTCGTCCAAATCGCCGGTATTTCATCGCCCGCTCGCTATAGAGTTGTTTTATTCAGGACGCGATAAGCGCACTCATGTAGCGATCACCCTGATCACTAAAGTCTCGAGTACCTGGAAAGTATGCTCAGCAAAAAAACAAAGTAAAAATATCAATTTAGTGGCTGGCTATTCATTTCTGATATGGTATGGCTTGTTCGATTCATCACGGGGTTGGCTCATGAATTTCAGTTTTCGCCATGTGGAAGTATTTTGGGCGGTAATGACGACAGGGAGCGCGACGGCTGCCGCTGAACTTCTGCATACCTCGCAGCCCACCATCAGCCGAGAGCTCAGCCGGTTCGAAGCGCTGACTCAGTTGACGTTGTTCAAGCGCGCGGGTGCAAAGTTGATTCCGACTGAGCATGGGCTGATGTTGTTCGATGAAGTTCAACGCAGCTATGTGGGGTTAGCCCGTGTGAAAACTGCCGTCGAGGCCATCAGGCATTTTCGGCAAGGGCAAATTTCGTTGACGTGCATACCGGCTTTCTCGAATGCCTTGTTGCCGCAGGTCTGCCAGGATTTCTGCAGTAAATTTCCTGGCGTCAGCATCAATATCACGCCCCAGGAATCGCCCGCCCTCGAGGAGTCGCTGACTGCTCAGCGTTATCACCTGGGGTTGACTGAAACCCTGGAAACACCCCCGGGCACCTACATCGAAACACTCTTGAACCTCGACGTGGTGTGTGTTTTACCGTCTGATCACGAATTAAATGCGAAAACCGTCCTCACGCCACAAGACTTCGAGGGGCAAAATTTTGTTTACCTTGCGGCTGATGATCCCTACAGAAGAAAAACGGACGCTATCTTCCACCAGTCAGGCATTGAAAGACGGCTGGTGGTAGAGACACATAACGCGAGCGCCGTGTGTGCGACGGTTAACCTGGGGGTGGGCGTTGCCATTGTGAATCCGATCACAGCCCTCGACTATGTCGGGCGAGGTTTGCAGATTCGTCGCTTTTCACATTCAATTTCTTACTGTGTAAGTGTCGTACGGCCGTTGCATCGACCCGAATCGTCTACCGTGGAACATTTTGTTGATTCCCTTCGGAATAATTGTCAGCAGATAAGTGCTCGGTTAGAGGGGTTAGACAAAATCAAGTGAGCCGGCGAGCAAGCATGTGAGCCTCGGCCAGCCGTTTACGTAGTGACCGAGGCAGACGGTGTAAATTTGTACCGTCAGATCCTCTCAGGTGACGACTGGCACCAACTTGAAGGTAAAGGTTGCGTCACACATTTACCGACCAGATTTTGGCCGGTGCCGAAACTCACGCGGTTCTGTTACGGCTGCGCGCTCATGGACATTCGACCGCCGCGTCTAGTTGAGGGAAAAGAATCTCCGACACCCCGCAACAAGTGCGAAAGAGGACGTACAGGGGCGTCCTGCGTATCCGAAACCGGTGACTGAAACTCCCCTGTTTCGTAAGGGATGCGGGGTGACCGCTTTTGGCCGATCGCTGCCGGATGCCAAGGACAAAAAAGCCCGCTCAATGGCGGGCTTCGTAAACGGCTTTTCCTATGGCGCGAGGCTCAAACTCTTGCGGAGTTCGTCCTCCAGCTTTCGACAAACGTCCGCGATAATGTTTTTCCCGGCCGCCGGGCCTGTATAGCTGTTGACTTCCTCCTGGCATCGTTCGACGGCCTCTCGGGCCTGCGTGTTTTCCTTGCTTTGTGATGTGTTGCTGACATAGAAGCCGTAAGCCAGGCACAGGGTGATGGCGATAAAGATGCCTGCGACGATCTTGCCACCCAGGCCCATCCTCTTTTCTGACGGCAGTGGCCGCCGAGGCGGGTTTGGTATTTTTTGCCTGAGATCAGATCGGCAGTGTTTGCATAAGATGGCTTCAGCCATGATGACTTCGGCGCAATAGGGGCAACTCTTTTTTCCAGCCTCCACAGATGAAACTCCTTTTTCAAAACAGGATTCTATCATTGGGGCTGAGGGGCGAGGGCTACCTTGATACCTACACTAGATGGTTTTCTGATGTCGGCACGCCCACCCGAACGGTACGCAGGCAGCGCGCCAAGCGCTGGCCACTAATTGAATCAACCACCCACGATCAACTACGAAATGACAGCGCCAGAATCTCGGTGGTCAGCGATGTTTGCTGCTCATGGATCCCGATCAATTCCAGTGACCAACATGAACGCTACTTGTTAGCGTTGTGCAGTTACTAGAATGCCAGCGTAGGGATTTCAGCAGCTATCGGTCTACAGTCCGCTTTTGGCCGATTTCAGCCTATCGCGACCGGCTGAAAACGACCCAAAGCTGCCCTCAGGTACGCCTGCAACTAACCAATAACTGCCTGGGAGGGCTGGCTATGAATAGTCAGAAATCCGGTTCTCTCGCATTGAATGGTCGGATTGCCTGCAACGCCCAGGCGCTATCCGTAGGATCGCCGGCGAGAAACTCAAGTGTCCTACGGTGCGGCCGATAGATATCGGTTGAAGTCGCGCACCAACGCTCCCGGCACTCAGGAACTCGGAATACTCAATGGAAATGATCCTTAAGTCACTGGCCATTCCAGGCGGCATACTTTTCTTCTATCTCATCTTCCACCTCATGTACGTCAAGGGATTGATACGCAAGCTGGACGATCAAGGCTGGAAAAAAGTGGATTACTGGTGGATCGGCATTGGCACATTTGCGCTGTTTATACAGTTTTTCCAGGTCAACATCAGCCTAGACACTGCTAGCCTGTCGATGGAGCAAAGCAATGCTCGGGCGATCAATCAGAACCTCAATATAGCCGCAGCCGACCTCAGCGGCCCTGCCATCTGCTTGCCCGCTACGTCCGCTGTTCGCAAGGAGCGCTCCCCAGAACAGATCAAGGAACTCGACGACGCCTGCACCTATTTCGCCACCATTAGACCAGCACTACGCTTTTCCGTCATCGCTGACAGCCGAGTGGTGGATTACCTTTCAAAACAAAGCGTCCCAAAGTTCACGAGCGAGGTAATACAACGGAAGGCAGAGCAGCTTTCGATCAGGTACCAGGCCTACGTGGAACAGGATTGCAAGGTCAAAAAGATTGATGGCGCCCTCAAAGAGAACAAGGTCATTGCCGAGATCGCTAAATACCTAGCGTTTATATCGCTGATCGTTGCGGTGGCCTTGAGGCTTATCAAAGTCACGGGAGAGATCAGCGTCAAGAAAGAGTCTTCAGAGGCAGCGAAAATTACAGCCCGGGAATTGGACGACTCGATAAGGGATCTAAGAGAAGCTATTTACAGTTTGCAACGTGCGTCCGACAAAAAGGATCATGCAGCAGACCCCAAAAGCGCTCAACTGGACGCAGTCAAGAAAAAGGTCGATGCCTTAGAAGCATCATTCGCCAACGGTCGCTCCGTGCTCATACTGGTCATCATTACGACGGCCATCGCAGCAGCGGTGTTGGCTCGGGTTCTGTAGCCCTCCTTCAAGCCACTGGCATTCGCGAGTGGCTTGGCCGTCGGGCGATCACTGGGCAGACAGGCTCACCTGATCGCAATCCAACTCATGTCCCCGCAATAACAAGTCCTGCCGCTTGTCGACCACAGCCTACATCGGTCCCTGCTTATTCGGCCGGGCCCGCCGCATACGCAACCTTAAAGCCGGTCTCGACTAAGTCTCCGCGCAGTACGGCAGGATGGACAACTTTTCAAGTAAAGCCTCGGCCTTTCGCAGTAAACCATTTACGTACTGCGCGGCAAGATGGCCTGGTACAACAACCTGCCCGATATGCGCGGCCTGATCGAAAACGCTGACGTCCACAGCGTCGCTGTTGCAGCAGTTGCAGAACGCCGAAACTCTTCTGTCAGCGCCAGCTTTGTGGCAATAAGGGCTGCACCGAAAACAGAGCTATGAGCGGCGTTTGTTTTAGGGACGAGAGCGGACCTAGTCGAAAGTCCTCTTTTGGCCGATATCAGACATCGGCGAGCGTCGGTCTTTAGCTGATGGTGATATGTCACGGGCGATTCCCAATGGGATCTCAGTTTGTAAAAATGCTCCCTAGCGCTAATCTTCCAGGTTTGGCGTAGTGTTCCCCGCGCGTACAAGTGAGGTTTTACACGGGCTCCAAAGTCAACAAGGAAACATGGATAGGTCACATCAATGGACGAACTGGCAATACGACAACTCTCAGCGCTGCCTCCCGACATCCTGATACTTGAAGCGGAGGCCATTGCGGGCGGTTTCAGGTTTCTGACGCGCTTGGTTGCCGATTGGGAAAACGGTTCCAATCGATTTGATCAGCCGGGTGAATGCCTTTTGGGAGCGTTCTGCAACGGACAACTGATTGCCATCGGTGGTCTTTCATATGATCCCTATGCCGGACCGGACATCGGCAGGCTGCGCAGGGTTTACGTCGCGCGCGCATCAAGGGGGAAGAGTGTGGGCAGGGCGCTGGTGCAGCAGCTCCTTGAATATGCGGCTCAGCGATTCCGTGTCGTGCGCCTGACCACGGATACACCAGAGGGCGCCGCGTTTTACCTTCGCTGCGGGTTCCTGCCGGTACAAGATGATTTTGCGACCCATGAGAAGGCATTGGTCGATGCCATGTGATCCGAGCGCTTCAACGACCATCCAAGCGTTACCCCTCCCGAGCGTAACTGATCGTTAAACATGCCCTTAGAGCGCTTGTTTAACGGCTCCTACAGTTACCAGATGAAAGCTACGAAACCTTGCGCCGTTGCCTACGGTTACGCCAGAATCCGCCGGCTTGTGCGCTTGGGGACCCATCGGTAACTTGATTCGCGTCACTGCTCATCAGTGATCGGGTTTAGCAGCCCTCGGTAACCTAAGTCGTACGACGCTTCCATCAGTCAGGTATTGCACCTGCATCTTGATGGTGGCTGTACGCAGGGCGCCCTTGGGCGCGCCGGTTTCTTAGGTTCCCCGGTCTGCTAACCTGCGTGCAGCTGCCTCCCTCTCGTTTAGCAGCAAGAGGAAGGCACACCATAGGAACCTTAGATATGTTCAAAGTCACACCCAATCCCCCCGAAACCGATTCGGCATCCCCATCCGAACCCGCCTCTAACAACGTCGACGAATCCCCCAAACACACCCTCAACACCGACCACGTCTCACCCGCCGACATCAAAGCCACCCCGCGCGCACCCAGCACCCTGTTTACCGTAAACCCGCAAACCTCCACCGAAACCTTAATGGTCTACCTCGTCGAAACCTTGGCCTCGGTCGATGTGATGGTTCATCAACTGGTCGATCATCTGGAAGGCGGCGACCGCAACGCGCTGCTGGGCATTTCCAACAGCATCATGTTGGCGGAGATCACGGCGAATCGGGTCCTGGATCAGATTGATCCGCCCTGAGAAATTATTCCAAGGACTCGTAAGCGTGGGTTCGCGAAAAACGGTTCCGCTTACAGTCCTCGGCGATCAATCGTCCGCACACTGGCAAACGTCGACTCGTTGCGTGCCTGGTCGAGTGCCGTCAGCGGCTCGGTCGAGGACTGCTGCAGCGTCGCCAGCGTTACCGGCTTGCGATTTATTTCTTCGCCGGAACGCTCCTCACTCGGCGGCACACCAAAGTACTCGCGATAGCATTTGGAAAAGTGTGGTGTCGACACGAAACCGCAGACAAACGCCAACTCAACCATCGACATGGATGTTTGCTTGAGTAGTTGTCGCGCTCGAACCAGCCGCAACCGCAGGTAGTAGCGTGACGGCGTGCAGTGCAGGTATTTGCGAAAGAGCCGCTCCAGCTGTCGGCGTGACAGATCGACGTATTCTGCAAGTTTATCCAGGTCGATCGGTTCTTCGAGATTGGCCTCCATCAGCGCGACGATCTCTTGCAGCTTGGGCTGATGAGTGCCGAGCACATGCTTGAGCGGAACGCGCTGATGGTCCTGTTCGTTGCGGATGCGCTCGTAGACAAACATCTCGGAGATGGCGGCGGACAGTTCACGGCCATGATCGCGGCCAATCAGGTGCAACATCATATCCAGCGGCGCGGTTCCCCCGGAGCTGGTGAAGCGGTTTCGGTCGAGGGTGAACAGGCTTGCGCTGATGCTGACGCGGGGGAAAGCTTCCTGCATGGCCGCCATGAATTCCCAATGCACGCTGCACTCGTAGCCATCGAGCAATCCGGCTTTTGCGAGCGCCCAGCTGCCGGTACACACACCGCCCAATCGTTTGGATTGACGCGCCAGGGATTGCAGCCAGGTGATGTGCTCGCGGGTAATCACGCTCTGGATGCCAACGCCGCCGCACACGATGACCGTGTCCGCCACCGATGGATTGTTCCACGAGGCATCCGGCGTGATCCGCACGCCGTCACTGGCCCAGACAGTCTCTCCATCGGGGCTGAACGTGTACCAGCGATACAGCGCCCGTCCCGATAATTGATTGGCCATGCGCAGCGGTTCTACGGCGGACGCCAGGGAGATCAGTGTGAATTTATCCAGCAACAGAAAACCAACGGATTGAGTCGTACCGTCGCGCACGGTGGAGTTCGATGACATCGGGGTCATGTCCTCACAAAAAGCGGTGACTGCCTGAGTCGCAGCAGCTAGTCATTCGCCCGCACCGTGGCGCAGGGCGAATCAGGGTTGGCGCTGATACCTCCGTGGTTTTTACCCCACTGACGTCACGCTCGCAGCCTGCGCAGGGTGACGCGACGTCACGAGGCCAATAAAGGAAATCACCAGGGCCAGTCCGATGGTGGTGCTCACTTCGGTGCGGTGCTCAGGGGTGATCATCATGACCGCCAGCGCTGCGCAGATGAACACGATCACCAGCCACGTCAGCCATGGAAACAGCCACATGCGAAAGGTCAGCTCGATGTTCTGCCGGCGAAATATCCGGCGCATGCGCAGTTGCGACACCGCGATGGCCAGGTACACGAGCAAGGCAATCGCACCGGAACTGGCCAGCAGGAACTCAAAGAGCCCGGCGGGCATGAAGTAGCTCCATACGGTGATCGCCGCACCCAGCACGGTGCTGGCGATGACGGCCGCCCGCGGCACACCTTCCGAGGACGTTACCTTCAGCGCTTTCGGCGCATCGCCACGCCGGCCCAGCGAGTACAGCATGCGCGAGGCAATGTAGATCGAGGAATTCATGCAACTGGCCACGGCAATCAGGACGACGACGTCGACCATGAACTTGGCATGGGGAATGTTCATGATTTCCAGGGCGCGCTGATAGGAGCCTACCGAGGCCAGCAACGGATCGTTCCAGGGCACCACGGAGATGACCACGAAAATCGACAGCAGGTAAAACACCCCGATGCGCCAGATCACCGAACGCGTGGCCTTGGCGATGTTCTGCGCCGGGTTATTGGATTCGGCGGCGGCGATGGTGACCGCTTCGGTCCCGATAAAGCTGAACATGATGGTGATGAAGGCGCCGACTACCGCTGACAGACCGTTGGGTGCAAACCCGCCGTGCTCGGCCATCAGGCCGCTCAGTCCGCTGACTTCACGGTCGGGCACCCAACCCATCAGCACGGCAAACCCCACACCGATGAAACCGATGATCGCCACGACCTTGGCCATGGCGAACCAGAACTCGAACTCGCCATATTTGGACACGCTGAAGAGGTTGGTCACCACCAGGGCGACAATCGACACCAATGCGAACAGCCAGGCATCGATTTGCGGAAACCATTGGTTGAGCACATGGCCGGCCGCCAGCGCTTCGATCGGAATCACCAACACCCAGAACCACCAGTAGAGCCAACCAATGGTAAAGCCGGCCCAGCGCCCGATGGCCTGATCGGCATAGGTGGAGAACGAGCCCGTGTCCGGATGCGCGACCGCCATTTCACCGAGCATGCGCATGACCAGAACGACGAGCAAACCTGAGAACAGATAGGCCAGCAGAACCGCTGGGCCCGCCGCCGCAATGGCATGCCCTGAGCCCACGAACAGACCGGCGCCGATAATCCCGGCGATTGACAGCATGGTGACGTGACGAGGCTTGAAGCCCTGCGCCAATTGGCCACTCGAATCCTTGGAGCTCGGGCTAATCATTGGTTTTATTCTCTGCTGATCGACAGTTAAGCGGATTGATCGGGGCAACAGACCCTCATTGCCACCTGCCAGGCTTCCTCAACGAAGCACCGATCAAACGCTGCAGTTCTTATAAAACCCATCATCGCGAAAGGGGGCGTTTCGATGAAAAGGTGCGCCACCTTACCCGGCTTGTCCGATGAATCAGTAGCCTGATCACGCCACCACCGTGTCTGATATCGACACAGGATTACATTCTGTTTACATCGAAAACCGGGCAGTCACCGAGTGGCCAAAGGTGATTGTCTGGCTCGTTGTTGGGGGGATGCTGGGCCTCAAATTGAGCGCTGATTGACCCGATCCATCAGTTGCTCGGCGGTTTCCTTACGCTCGGAATAGCGATCCGTCAGAAACCCCTGGCGGTCGCGCAGCAGTACCGTGAACTTCACCAGTTCTTCCATCACGTCGACGACGCGGTCGTAAAACGGCGACGGTTTCATCCGTCCGGCTTCATCGAACTCCAGGTAGGCTTTTGGCACCGAGGATTGATTGGGGATGGTGAACATGCGCATCCAGCGTCCCAGCACGCGCAGTTGATTGACCACGTTGAACGACTGGGAACCGCCGCAAACCTGCATCACCGCCAGCGTTTTACCTTGCGTGGGGCGAACCGCACCCAGTTCCAGAGGAATCCAGTCGATCTGCGCCTTGAACACGGCCGACATCGCACCATGGCGTTCCGGCGAACACCAGACCTGACCTTCTGACCACACCACCAGATCACGCAGTTCCTGCACCTTGGGGTGATCCACCGGTACCTCGTCGGGCAGTGGCAGTCCGCAAGGATTGAAGACGCGGGTTTCTGCGCCGAAATGCTCCAGCAGACGCGCGGCTTCTTCGACCAGCAGGCGACTGAACGAGCGTTCGCGGGTCGACCCGTAGAGCAAGAAGATGCGCGGCTTGTGACCGTCCGCGCGCACTGCGGTCTGTGTGTTATCGAACAGGGAGAGATCAAGGTGGGGCAGTTGCTCTGACATCGTATTTTTTCCTGCTCAAAGAGTGCCGATGCGATCCAGCTCGTGCTTGAGCTGATCGCGGCTGAGGCTGTTAAAGGGGAGGGCGAGTAACGCCCTGCAGCGTTGCTCGATGTGCGCCAGCGTGGCGCGGAACGCGGCGTCAACCGCGGCTTCGTCGCCCATCACGTCGGAGGGATCTTCCAGTCCCCAATGGGCTTTCAGTGCCGGACCGAAGTACACCGGGCAGGTTTCGCCAGCCGCCTTGTCGCACACGGTAATGACGATGTCCGGCAGGTTGTCCTCGAACGCGTCATTGCCTTTGCTGCTCAAACCCTCGATGGAAATGCCGGCTTGTTGCAGTGTGGTCAGGCTACGCGGCAGCACGTGCCCTTTGGGGAAGCTGCCGGAACTCACTGCTTCGAATCCCGGCGGTGCCAGGTGATTGAACATGGCTTCTGAAAGGATGCTGCGGCAGCTATTGGCCGTGCACATGAACAGGACTCGCATGGGGTGCTCCTTCGCTTTTGCGCCGAGAGGGGGGTGAACAGAAAATCAGCAGCAGGCCTCTTCGCGAACAGGCCGTGCGTCCATGGACTGCAGACGTGCAGCGTTGTGTTGCAGCCAGTCGGCGTTGGCCAGCAACGTCACCTGCAGGATGTCGTGAACCCAGGCGGGCAATTGTGGATTGAGCCGGTAATAGACCCACTGTCCCTGCCGGCGGTCCAGCAGCAGCCCACTGCTGCGCAACTGGGCAAGGTGGCGGCTGATCTTCGGTTGGCTGTCGTCGAGGGCACACATCAATTCGCAGACGCACAGCTCTCCCTGGTGGGCGATCAGCAAGGTGGCGCGGGCGCGGGTCTCGTCAGCCAGGCATTTGAAGACTTCTGGAGGGGTGAACATGCCGGGTACCTATTGCATATGGATAGTCGAATATACGGATGTCCATATATTTAAAGCAAGATTTTTCCGACCAGAGTCCTGTTGGGCTGACTGACATTTCGCCTTCGCAAAACAGGTCTGGGCGATGTGGTTATTCAGACAATCCGCGGTATCGTTGACGTCCATCGCGGGCAAGCCCGCTCCCGCAGGGGAGGGTTAATGTCGGTGAACATTCAAGGAGAGATTCATGGCATCAGGGCAATGTCTTTGTGGCGCTGTACGTTTTTCGCTGAAGATGGAACCGCGATATTTCTATCGCTGCCATTGCTCCCTGTGCCGCAAGCAAACGGGTGTCGGCCACAATCTCGCCACGCTGGTCAGCGCGAGCGCTTTTCAATGGGACGCAGGGCAGGGTGTGATCAGCAGTTGGCAAAAACCCAGCGGCTACCGCAATGACTTCTGCTCGCAATGCGGCTCGACCGTGCCGAATGTGCTTCGCCAGTCGCCGTATTTCTGGATACCGCTCGGGTTGCTCGATGACGCGTTGAGCATGGAATGCATCGGCGATTTTTGCACCGTTGATGCGATGCCCTGGGATGCGCTTCGTACGCAAAAAAGTTACTGCACCGCCGTGGAGTCACTCGAATTTTTGCTGCATGAGCTGCAAGTCGACCCTTAACAGACACAGGGTTATTCCGAAGACGGCATGAAAAAACAAAAGAGGAATCGGCGTGTTGCGCGATTCCTCTTTTGTTTAGGCCATGACGATGATCAGGCTTGCGCCGCGCTCATTCCGGCAGTGGCCGTGGACCTTTTACGCACCGCTTGATACAGCAGGCTGGACACCATGAACCCCACCATGGCCAGCAGGCTCATCAGGGTGAAGACATAGTTGTAACCCTGCTCACCGGGGAAGTGGTCGAGGATCGAGCCATAGATGACGTAGGCAAACATGCCCGGTGCATAGCCGATCAGGCAACCGATGCCGAAGGCCGAACCGGTGATGTGCTGGGGAATACCGACTTCACCCATGGGTGCCCAGAACACGCCGCGCATGGAGAACACGATCAGCGCGAAAGACAGGGTGGCAGCCATGCCGGCATAGATGAATCCCGGGCTTTTCGGGATCAACATGATGATGCCCATCAGCGGCAGCAGCGCCAGGAAGGCCCACTTCAGGTAGCGGCTGGTGCTCTTGAACTGCTTGTCGGCTATGAAACCGCCGGCAGGCCCGCCGAGGATTTTCAGGAAGTACTGGTTGATGATGCCGTAGGCACCCACCAATGCCACGGGCAACCCGTACATTTCCTTGAGGTAGGGGATGAAATAGGTCAGGCCGCAATAGACGATGTAGACCATGAAGACGTTGAGGCTGACCAGCCAGATGCCCGGCACCTTGATCGCTTCCATCAGGTTTGCCAGCCCGTTCTTTGGCTTGCTCACCGACTGTGCGTTGCCGCCCTTGAGCAGGAACCAGGTCAGGGTGCCGGCCGAAATATCGATGACCGAGTAGAACAGGATTGCCGACTTCAGGCCGGCTTCGCCAGAGCCCATGGCGACGAACACGCCCAGGGCGGAAAAGGCCACCAGGGTATCCACCACGCCACGCCCGCCTTCGAGCAGACCGAACAAGCGGCCTTGCTCCTGATCGTCACCCAGGTTGCGGATGGCTTTGAGCAGCGATGGCCAGAACAGGCAATCGGCACACACGGCCAGCAGACCGAACACGATCAGCAGGTTGCTGAAGGGTGGAAAGGTGGCCAGGTACAAGCCCAGGCCGCCGGTGCCGATCAGGCCGAGCGGGATCATTTTGCGCGTGTCATAGCGGTCAGCGAGCATCCCGCCCAGTACAAACAACGCGGTGGCGATGATCGCGTTGGCACTGAGCAGCACGCCGATTTCCGTATGGCTCAGGCCCATGAATTCCTGCATGGGCACATAGAACGCGTCCTTGAGGTTCGCCAGTTTGTAGATGGTGCCGCCACCGAGGATGAGGATCAGGAATCTGAACCATTTGGCCTTGTCTTGGGTTGTCATTATTGTTCTCCGGGCGTAATCGGGTCGTCGGGATCAAGCGTTGGATGAGCTGGCCAGGGTCAGTTCGGCCAAGGTGCGCAACTCGGCCAGAACACCGCGGACGTAGGCGACCTGGTTGTTCGCCCAACGGTGTTCATCGGCCAGCATTCGCTCAAGCGAGAAGCCTTCCGGCAGCGGTGTATCGCTCATTTCCCGGTAGGCAATAAAGGGATCGGCTGCCTCCTGGCTTTGACGGAAGGCCGGGGCCACGTAGTGGTTTTCCTGCTCGAGAATGAAGGCGATGACCTGTGGCGTGGACTCGCCCAGCATCAGCAATTCGAACAGCAGGCGGGCGCCGGGAAGGTCGTCTTCGTCGCTGCCCTGCAACACACCGTAATGGCCGAAACCGTTTTGCTCCGGGACGATGCGTACGCCTTTGAGGTGCGTCTGGCGGATGTGCGGGGCCATGTTGCGCAGCGCTTGCAGGGGCTGTTCGCAGGCGTTGATCATGTTGCCGAAGTCGAACAGGGCGTGCAGGCGTGGGTGATTCACGCGGTTGAGCAGCTGCGCGATTTCGCCGCTCTTGAGTTCTTCATGCTGCTCGAAGTCGAAGTACAGATCGTGCTTGTCGGCTTGTTGCGCGAGGTAGTGCAGGTCGGTCTCGATCACGTCCATCACCTGCGACAGCGTGCCCTCGTAACGGGAGTAGACACGGATGTTGTGCACCCCCAGGGTCAAGGCAATGGCGACGACCTGATCGACATCCTTTTTCAGCGTGCTGCTGATTTCCAGGTGCACATCCAGCTCCAGCGCCCGGGCCTTGGCGGCAAAGACTTGCAGCTGGGCGGTCGACATCTGGCTGAGGCTGTTTTCCTCGCCATCGAGCAAGTGCAGGCTCAGGCCTTGCAGTTCGTGGCGGTAGGCGAAGTCCAGCAGGTCGGCCGGGGTGACACGACCGTGGGTGAGGTTGGTCAGTAGCGGGTAGGCGTGGGCAAACAGGCGCAATTGCCCCAGACGCTCCAGCAGCCGCCGGGCCAGTGCGTCAGTCAGCACGGGAACGTCCCCGTGTTCGACGACGTTATGGCTTAGCAAAGCGTTGAATCGTTCCTGGATCTTATTGTTCATTAGAGTCGTTCCTGGTTCAGACACCGGGTCTACCGGCGCACTCTTTATCGCGCCAGTCAGGAACTCTCGATAGATCCATTATCAGTTAATTGTTATGACCACTTTGCCTCGCATCAGGAGGTCGTTGGCAGATAACCCAGGGTGTCCAGGGCCGATGCCAGCGCTTCGACACGCTCTTTGGCCTGGTTTTCAGGCGTGCCGGCAAAGCCGATCAGCAGGGCCGGCGGCAGGGCGTGCTTGATGCGGTAATCGCTCAAGGCGTAAGTGTGGATGTGGTGCAAGGACAATTGCCGGGCGAGGTCAGCGTCATTAATTTCTGGAGGCAGCCAGGCGATCAGGTGCATGCCGGCTTCCGTTTGGGTTATCCGGAAGAAGTGGCCAAGCTGCTTTTCAAACTGCTCGATCAAGGCGTGCTGGCGTGCCTTGTACAGCGCCCGCATGCGGCGGATGTGTCCCAGAAAATGGCCTTCTTCCATGAAGTCCGCCGTGGTCGCTTGCAGCAATGTCGGCGGACTGCGATCCATGACCGCGCGCAACGTGCAGAAGGGTTCGACCAGGGCTTGCGGCAGAATCACGTAGCCCAGTCTCAATGACGGGAAGAGCACTTTGCTGAACGTGCCGACGTAGATCACCCGGGCCATCTGGTCCATGGCATAGAGCGCCGGGAGGAGGCGGCCCGCGTAGCGAAATTCACTGTCGCAATCGTCCTCGATGATCCAGCTCTGATGCTGCGCGGCCCAGTCGATGAGGGCCTGGCGCCGCGCAGAACTGAGGGTAACACCCAACGGATGCTGGCGGGACGGCGTACAAAACACCAGGCGCGCATCAGGGCATTCGGTGAGCCCTTGCTGGACATCGATACCTTGTTCATCAATACGCAACGGCACAATCCGAGCGCCCTGGGCCTGCAGGGCGATGCGCGCGGCAATGTGCCCCGGGTCTTCCATCCAGGCGCTGTCCTGCGGATTGAGCAACAGCATCGCCAGCAGGTTGAACGCCTGTTGCGCGCCGGAAACGATCACCACTTGCCCGGCACTGCATTCGATACCACGGGCATCGAAGACGTATTCGGCAATCGCCGAACGAAACGCCTGCAAGCCCTGCAACTCGCCATAGCCCAGGATGGTCTTGGTGGGCTTGAGCAGATGCCGGTTCATCAGGCGCCGCCAGATCGCTTGCGGGAAGGCGTCATAGGAGCAGTGACTGGGCAGAAAGGAGGTCGGGGTGGAGGGGTCCCAGTCGGCATAGGACACGCCCCGGAAATGATCGCTGCGCAATGACAGCATCGACTGGCTCAGGTCGGACAGGCGCGGTGGCGGACACTGTTGTTCGCTCTCGGTGCCCCGACTTTCCCAGTCCGTGCCGACGTAGGTTCCTGCGCCCGTGCGCGAGGCCAGGAAACCCTCGGCTATCAGCTGATCGAACGCATTGAGAATGGTGATCCGCGACAACCCCAACTCGTTGCTCAAGGTTCGGGTCGAGGGCAGGCGTACACCGCCCTGGATTCTGCCGTTGAGTATCTGTTTGCGAATCTGCAGATACAGTTGGCGATACAAGGGGATGGCGCTGGCACGATCCAGCTCGATGGCCGACAGCAACAAACCTGCGGGGGATTTCATGACATGCTCGTCTGGGTGAAGTGGGCGACGGGAGGAGGTCAGGGTATCGGGCTGGACCTGGCAAGTCATCTGGCCTGACTACCGCCTGCATGAAATCTCCGCTCCGCCAGGAGCATTAGAGTCCATCGCTTGCAAATCGAGCGCCGACTGATTTTCCCCGAAGGTGGAACGTATGTGCGGCTGTTGCCAGCCGCCATCCGCGCCTTGATGCTCACCTATGATCTTCAAACGATGCTACCGACAAACAGGGGTTGTCAAAAAACACAACTAGAGTAGCATCGGCCCATAGACAAGGAAGCCCATGGACATACTCACGCCATCGCGTTTTGACGACGCGGCGATCTTATACCCGAACGAAAGGGCTGGCCTTGAACGTTGCCGGCGATTGTTGAAGATGGCCCGCCCGACATCGTTCCCGGACTTGCAAAAGCTGTTCGGCTTGCACGGTATTGACTTGTTCAAGCCGAGAGCTGCGGCCAATTGGGTGGTGATCGACGTAGGCGGCAATAATTTGCGGGTGATAGGTGGCGTCAACTATTTCCGGCAGAAGTTCTACGTCAAACACATTTACACGCACGCCGATTACGACGCCGCCAACGTTTGGTATGCAAGCAATAAAGGGATGAAACGATGAGCGCAGGCCGCCCTGATATACAAACAATGATTGCCACGCTTGGCGAGTTGACCGCGGTGCTGGAGCGCCTGCGCGGTGAGTTCGTGCACGGCATCAAGACCCCCGCCGACTTTGAGCGCGCGACCGACCTGCTCGATGAACTCAACGACGGGCGCGAACTGAGCAAGGTGGAGGAGAAAATCCTCGTGGAGCTCGAGGACGAAATGCTCGCCTATCAGCGCGACTCCGAACAGTTTCGCGAATCGAGTGCTGCGTTTGAATCGACGTGTACGCCGGTGCAACTGATCAGGGATCTGATGGAGACACTTGGGCTCACCGGTTCTGACCTCCCTGAAATCGGGGATAAAACAGCGGTATCCAAGGTGCTGAACGGCGATCGGCCCATCAGTCACAAGATGGCTTATGCCCTGGCCCAACGATTTGCGATGGAGCCGGGCGCTTTCGTGTCCCCGGCGCCGACCGAGGCGGCTCACATGCAAACCGCTCGCTCCTCAGTCAAGAAGACCCCTGCCAGTTATCGCGTTCGCAGCAGCCCTGCGCTCGCAAGCTCAGCGAAAGAGACCGGTACCGATGAATACCAGGAGGTCGTTGCAAAGGGGCGTAAAAAGACCGTTAAGACCCGGTCCAAGGGATAGGGTTGGCGCTCGCTTGTCTGGAAGGCGTCGAGGCCGCGCGCAGTGCGATTGATGACGTTGCTCCCGTGGGGAGAAGGACGTTTACACAGCGCGCGCGATCTCGAATATTTCACCTTACCTTTAGGCGTACTACTTGATGAACGCCCTCAAATCACTGGTCAGCTTACCGATCGCTACCTTGAAGTCATTGGCGGTGATTTTCTGGCTGTCGTTTTCCAAGGTGGTGCCGAAGACTTTGCGTACCACTTTTGCCACCGTCTGGTTGTTGCTTGCATCGATGAGCTCGGCCTCAATGAACAGCGTGGTGTCCTGATCACGATGTCCCGTAATGGCGGTCACACCGCCCACCACGGCCGCCACCGGAACCACTTCATACCACTTCATGCCCTCGTTCTCGGCGTTTACCCCGGTAATCGCTGCTCGCAGAATCAAGGTCTTCGACGCGGTGGCGGAGGCAGGATTCGTCACCACGCGATACTTCTGCCCGAGCACGCCCTTGGCCTGACTGGTCATGTAATTCTGCAAATCATCCAGCGTCTGACGGTTGACGCGCTCATTCGGCTGCGGCGCCGGGTACAGTTCCAGCTTGTTGAAAACCACCGTGTCATACGCGTTCGGATTCCACGAAGGGCTCACCCAGCGCATGGCTTTTTCGCCGCTGGTGGTGGTCACTTCTTCAAGGTTGTTGTAGTTGGGCAGGAAGCCGGAGTACTGCTGACGCTCCGTGACTTTCGAGGTGCAACCGCTGAGCAGGAGGCTGGTCAGGGCGACGCCGATGAACAGTTTTCGTGACAAGGTCATGGTGTTTGCTCCAAGGGTTTAAGCCGTCATTTCGTTCGGGACAGGCCCAGCCCCGGACCACCGGTGAACTAGAGTCCCCCGCAAAAGAGCGTAGGTATGAACGGCGGAAAATCCAGTGATTGCCTGCAGAAAAAATGCAGAAATCG
Organism: Pseudomonas sp. TNT3; assembly: GCF_010095445.2. Lineage (GTDB taxonomy): Bacteria > Pseudomonadota > Gammaproteobacteria > Pseudomonadales > Pseudomonadaceae > Aquipseudomonas. Next base: position 24,652 of record NZ_WFGV02000029.1, on the reverse strand, counting down.
CTTGGAGCATCGCAGGCGCCGCCGCTGCTATCGGTCAAGCCAATAGCAGGACGTTCATTGTGCAAAGCCGGTTTTGCCGATGCGCTTGAGCATGTCGTTGTACATCTTGCTGCGGCGGTGGGTGGTGTTGTAGCCACCGGCGGCAGCGACTGTGCCGGCCTGGATGTGGTCCAGGTACTTGAATATCGTTCCGGGCGAGAGGAATTCGACGCCGTATCCCATCTCGACCATGCGGTCTTGCAGCGTGTAACCGGGCACACGATCATCCAGCTGGAAATGCAGTTCATGCTGCTTCATCAGCCCGCTGTTCCACAGGGTGCAAAAACTCTTCAGGTGGACTTCACGCCAGGGCTTCGGGTCTTTGGAGCGCAGCCCCAAGGTTTGTTTCAGGCGTCGGAAATGGTGCTTGAACAGCCGCGAGGCATAACGCCAGGAAGACCTGATCATCCCGCGATCCAGTTGCTCGACACAGCCTACGGCCGCTACCTGCGGATCGTTGATGCATTTGCTCAACATCATGTCGAACACCGATTCATCGTAGATGAAGGTGTCGGTGTGCAGCAGGAACAGGTAGTCGGTCGAGACGCGCGCCAGCGCCATGTCGAGCGCTCTGCCGTGCGCCATGTGACCCGCTTCCTTGCCGGCTGGCTTGCGTTCGATCAGGTTGATCCAGTCCAGCGAGCGCAGGTATTCAACGCTCTCATCCGCAGAGTCGTTATCAACGACCCAGACCGGGATGTTTCTGTGACCGACGTGTTTGTGTAAAAGCTCAAGGCAGGCTTTGGTGATGTCGAGTGTTTTGTAATTGACCAGAACAATGCTGAAAGGTGGATTCGTATTGTTTGAAAGGTGGTTCATAACCTGAATGCCCAGTTGTTTGCACGTGTTTGTGCAGCGATGTGCCTGGGCGCGAGAGTAGGGAGACGACCTTAAACGAAACTTAATATCGCCAGGTTCGGGGAGATTCGAAGCGTTTAACGCAGCGGTAATATGTAACCGAATATCGCAATCGACCGCGTCAGACGGGGCAGAAGTCGCTGCGCCCGCCTGGGCTGATGCTGTGTCTAGTCAGTAAACGTCTCGCAGATAGCGCTTCTGCTCGCTCAGGTGACGCCAGTATTCAGTGGCGCCCTGCGGGTCAAGTCCACCCTGGCGTTGCGCGACCTCGCGCAGGGCCAGGTCGACATCCTTGGCCATGCGACTGGCATCCCCGCAGATGTACAGTTGTGCCCCATCCTGTAGCCACCGCCAAAGCTCGGCGCCGTGTTCGCGGATGCGATCCTGCACGTAGATTTTCTCTGACTGATCACGGGAAAACGCCAGGCTGAGTCGAGTCAGCAGACCATCACGCTGCATACCTTCCAGTTCTTCTCGATAGTAGAAATCGGTCGCGGCGTGCTGCTCGCCAAAGAACAGCCAGTTGCGACCTTCGTCACCCCGCGCACGTCGTTCTTGCAGGAACCCTCGAAACGGTGCCACGCCCGTGCCAGGACCAATCATGATGATCGGCAGGTCGCCATCGACCGGTGGGCGAAAGTGCTTCGACGGTTGAACGAATACCGGGACCTCACCGCGTTCTGCGCGATCGGCGAGGAAGGTCGAGCAGGTGCCTTTACGCTTGCCATAACGGACGGCTGCCACGGTGAGATGGACTTCGTGGGGATGTGCCTTGGCGCTCGAGGCGATTGAATACAGTCGCGGTTGCAGGCGCTTGAGCGTGCCCAACAATTCGCTGGCCGAGCAGTCGATCGGGAACTCCTGCAACACGTCCGCCAGTTGCCGACCCCACAGCCAGTCTTTCAGTTGCGCCTTGCGCTCACTGCCCAGCAGTTGTTTCAGCGCCGGGTTGGGGCTGCGCTCGGCGATGAATGCGAGGGTGTCGCTGTTCGGCCGGGCGATTTCGAAATGCTCGGTCAGGGCCTGGTGCAACGGGATATCACCCAGCTTATCGACGTTGACGGTGGTGTCAGTGCCCAGTCGGGTTCGTTCGAGCAACTCGCCGACCAGTTCCGGGCAGTTGCGCGGCCAGACACCCAAGGCATCGCCGGCCTCATAGGTGAGCCCGGAGTCATTCAGGGCCAGTGAAAACATTCGGGTTTCCTTGTTTTCACTCTGGTGGTTCAGGTGCCGATTGACCAACAACCTTGACGAGTAGGGATTGGCCTTGCTGGGCGTCTCGATGGCGTGAACCACCACGTTTTGTGTGGGCGCGACCCTCACCGACTGCGCGGGCATCAACGTGTTGTGCAACTGCGCCAGCCAGGTGTCTGCGCGAGCCTCGAACTCGGTATCGCAATCGACGCGTTCCATCAGCCGTGTCGCGCCCAGTTCCTGCAGACGCTGATCGAGTCTTTTGCCGTGCTGGCAGAACTGGTCGTAATTGGGGTCACCCAACGCCAGTACCGCAAAACGCAGCGATTCCAGACGTGTCTCGGCAGTGTTCAAGGTGTGCCAGAAACCTTCGCCGTTGTCAGGAGGATCGCCGTCACCGAAGGTGCTGCTGATCAACGCCAGTGTCTGGGTGCTGGCCAGTTTGCTCGCCGGAAAGTCGGCCATTGCACTCAGCTCCACCGCCAGGCCGGCGTCGCGCAATCGCGAGGAAAAACGCTCGGCCAGGGCTTCGGCGTTACCTGTTTGCGACGCCCACAGCAGCGTCACCGAGGGGGTGTTGTCCGTTGTGGAAGAGGGCGCGGTCGCATGGTTGCTGCTCACGGATGGCGTGCTTGAATCGATACGGCTCGGGATGTCCAGGAACGCATGCTCGATCAGCTCGATCCGTTGCAAAGCGACCGCGCAGAATTTGAATTCGGGCTGCAGGGAAATCGGATCGACCGCGTCATGGGTCACTGCGTTGATCGCCAGGTTTTCGCCAAACACATCGTTCCAGTGGAAGGGCGCAAAGCAATTGCCTGGCCGCACGCGGTCGGTGACCACGGCGGGTAACACCGCCCGGCCCCGTAGCGAACGGACTTCGACCGGGTCCTTGTCCTTAATGCCCAGGCAGGCGGCGTCTTGCGGGTGTATCTCGACGAAGGGCCCGGGATTGAGCTTGTTCAGCGTCGCGACTTTGCCGGTCTTGGTCATCGTGTGCCACTGATGCTGCAGGCGACCGGTGTTGAGCACGAAGGGGAAATCCTGCCCCGGCATTTCCGCCGGTGACAGGTGCGGACGCGCCAGGAACGTCGCCTTGCCGTTGTCAGTGGGAAACACGATGGCGGGTTGGCTGCCATCGGCTTCGACCTTGAGCGTCTGGCTGGCGCCGTTGTTGAGGTAGCGAATCGGATTTCGCTCCGGCGTGTCATCCGATGCGCAGGGCCATTGCAGCGGTTTTTCGCGCAGGCGCGCATAACTCGCGCCCCGAATGTCATAGCCGGTCTTGGGGTTCCAGGCGCGTTTTATCTCATCGAACACCTCGGAAGCAGAGGCGTAGGTGAAGGCCTGGGCGAAGCCCATTTCGCAGGCGACCCGGGCGATGATCTGCCAGTCCGGCAGTGTCTCGCCGGGTGGCTCCACGGCTTTTTGCATCAGCGTCAGGTTGCGCTCGGAGTTGATCATCACGCCTTCGGCCTCGGCCCACAGCGCGCCGGGCAGCAGGATGTCGGCGTAGCGGTTGGTCTCGGTGTCGAGAAAGGCGTCCTGGGTGATGACCAGTTCGGCAGTCTGCAAGCCTTCGATGACGGTCTGCCGGTTGGGGGCGGAGGCGACGGGGTTGGTGCAGATGATCCAGCAAGCTTTGATGTGCCCTGAGCGCATCTGCTCGAACATCGCCACGGTGCCGCCGCCAACAGTTCGGGGCAGGCTATCTTGCGCAATGTCCCACAGGTCTTCGATGAACGCCCGGTCCGCCTCGACGAGCACCGAGCGCTGGCCAGGCAGACCGGGTCCCATGTAACCCATCTCTCGACCGCCCATGGCGTTCGGTTGCCCGGTCAGGGAAAACGGTCCGCTGCCCGGCCGGCAAATGGCTCCGGTGGCCAGGTGCAGGTTGCACAGGGCGTTGGTGTTCCAGGTGCCATGGGTGCTTTGATTCAGGCCCATCGTCCAGCAGCTCATCCACTCGGCGGCCTGGCCGATCCACTCGGCCGTCTGGCGAATGTCCGCCTCGGGAATCCCGGTGATTGCGGCGACAGTATCGGGAGCGTAGTCCTCCAGGAACCCGGGCATGACGTCCCACCCTTCGGTGAAGGAGGCGATGAAGTCCGGGTCGGTGTGGCCGTTTTTCACCAGCAGGTGCAGTAAGCCATTGAGCAGGGCGAGGTCGGTGCCGGGTTTTATTTGCAGAAACAGGCTGGCCTTGTCCGCCGTGGCACTGCGGCGAGGGTCGACCACGATCAGCTTGGCGCCTGCCTTGACCCGATCCATCATGCGCAGGAATAAAATCGGGTGACAGTCAGCCATGTTGGCGCCGATGACGAAGAACAGGTCGGCGTGATCGAAATCCTCATAGGATCCGGGTGGTCCGTCCGACCCCAGGGAGAGCTTGTAACCGCTGCTGGCGCTGGCCATGCACAGGCGTGAGTTGGACTCGATGTTGGGGGTGCGGACAAAGCCTTTGGCCAACTTGTTGACCAGGTACTGGGCTTCCAGCGACATCTGCCCGGAGACATAAAACGACAGCGCGTCGGGGCCATGCGCATCAAGGATCTCGCGCAACCGCCTGGCCGTTTCACTGATCGCCGTGTCCATCGCGAGACGCACCGGGTCTCGATTGCGTTCCTGGCGCAGGTAGGCGTTTTCCATCCGGCCCGACTGTTCGATCGCCTGGCCACAGGTATTGCCTTTGGTGCAGAGTCGCCCGAAGTTGGTCGGGTGGGTCTTGTCTCCCACAACCTTGACCACCGAATTCGCTTCGACCTGCATGACGATGCCGCAGCCCACTCCGCAATAGGGACACACGCTGCGTACGGTTTTGCTAGCCATCCTCGCCCCTCGACACTCTGCCAACACCTGCCCGCCGGAAACAAAAAAGGCGCCATGTAGCCCCTCCGTCAAAACGGGGACCTACACGGCGCCTTTGTCGTATGTATGTGCAATCAGCGTTGACTGCGAGACAGGTGATTGCAAATGGCGAGCCAGAACATTACCGGCCCGGCTGGATGGGGTTTGCAGGGGATGAGAGGGGATGGGGTGCACGGTTAGGTGCACTTTTTTATAGCGGTTGGTAGTCTCGTGCACCACGGGGATGCCCATTCACTGCGCGCAGTGATTGTCTTGCGCCAGACAAACTGTGGCGAGGGAGTTTACTCCCGCTGGGCTGCGTAGCGGCCCCAAAGATGGGCCTGCTGCGCAGTCCAGCGGGAGTGAACTCCCTCGCCACAGGTATTTGTCCTACCTGACCTTAACGCTTGATCAAAGAAATCTTCGTCCCTTCGATACTGACCCCGGCCATTAAGCCTTGCTGGTCGAAAATAAACGCATACGCGTCGTCTTTGAGCGTCGAGCTGGACAGGTTTTTCGCAGCCCCCTCATCGACCACTACAACGGTTGGGCCGACACCAATTTCCCAGCCCTTGGTTTCACTCACGTATTTCACCGCTTTGTCGGTCATCAGAAACACTGCATACCCATACGACTGGGCACCTGCCTGCAGCCCCCATGACCCGGTAACGGAGTTGTAGTAATTCTCGACTTTCGTGCCCTTCATCAAGGTGCCTTCGCCATAGCTCCCGCCGAACACCAGGCCGGCCTTGATGATTTTTGGGAAGACGAGCACGGCTTTGGCTTTGTGCGCGATGGTTTCTGCAAAGGGCGTGGCTTTGTAGAGCGTTTGCAACGCTTGTCGAGAGTCGGCATTGAGGTCCTCGGCGGTGGCGGCCCCTGCCGTGTTGAGGAAGCTCGCCGAGGCTAATGAGGCGGTTGCGAGGAAGATCGAAAGGAAGAAGCGCATCGAATGAGTCATGTCCGTACTCCGATAAGGGAGCATGGGATGGCAGCAGTGGCATTCGACGTCTGCGTGAGGCAGGAGCGAGGCGACTGAAGGTTATCCGGTGCACCCTGAAGTGTGTGAATCGCAAGCGTCGCACTTGAATGAAACGGGCGTGAGGCCTTAGCTCAAGGGCGATGCCATCACAGGGTTTGACCACTGCGTAATCGCCGGGTTCGTTGTCCTGGGCTTTCTGTTAACTTTTGCGAATAAGATCAAATACACAAAATCCAGCGGATTGACGGTGGATCAGAAAGAGGGCGATGCATGTACATCGGTGAACTGGCCAGGTTGTCGGGTAGCACGCCCAAAGCCATTCGTTTGTATGAACAACTGGGCCTGCTGACGCCGCAGCGCAGCGGCAGCTATCGGCTGTACACGGCTCATCACCTGACGCTGGTGCAGATGATTCGCAGTGCCCAGTCCGTGGGGTTCAAGCTCGGGGAGATGAGCGAGTTACTGGCCGCCAAGCAGCATCAGGCGCCGTTTCCCCTGGCGCTGGCCAACCAGGGCATCGAGCTCAAGCGACTGGAGTTGCAAGCGCAGATCCTGGCTTTGCAGAGTCGGGAGCAGCGCCTGACGCAGTTGCAGCAACAGATCAATCTGCAATTCGCCTCAGTGGCTGGCGCGGCATTCATTCCATGCTCAGAAGATGTTGCACCTGCATCAGCGCGCCAATAGGTATTCAAACGCTTGCCTTAGGGCGTGCTGCGGCGAGCGTGGCTGGTAGCCCAGCTCATTGATGGCTTTGTCGATGCAGTAGACCTGGCGTACCCCATAAAACATTCGCACCTGACTCCTCAGCAATTCGGCGGGCTGACCGGTGTACCGGGCCCGTAGTTCTTGCAGACAGGCGATCAGCAGTAGCAAGGTTCTTGGTGCGCGGCGTGGCAAACGATAATCGGGGCACAGGGTGTTGAGTGCCTCGATTACGTCAGCCAGTGATGACGAGTGCTGATTGGCGAGTAGATAACGGTGGCCGGGGCGACCTTTTTCAGCCGCGCTGATCAGGCCATCGGCGACGTCGCGCACATCGACAAAGTTGAAATGAAAGTTCGGGTCCAGCGGCAGTTTGCGCGCCAGCACGGCCGCGAGAAATCCCATGGTGTCGGTCAGCCGCGTGGCATGAGGGCCGATGATTGCCGAGGGCAATACGGCGATCATTGGCAGGTCACAGGCTTGGGCGGTGTCCCAGGCGACGCGTTCAGAAAGGATCTTCGAGCGGTAGTACGGGTTGCTCTGATCAGTGTTCCAGCTGCTTTCATCCAGGCGCTGGCCGTCGTGTCCCACCGCCGCGACGGAGCTGACATAGACCACCCGCCGGACCCCGGCCTCGGCGGCGGCGCGTAGTATGTTGCGGGTGCCTTGCACATTGACGTCGACGATCTCGGTGTCTGGATTGCTTGCCCAGTGTTTAAACACTGCTGCTACCTGGTACAGCACGTCCACCCCTTGCAGGGCTTGGCGCAGCGAGTCAGGGTCTTGCAGTTCGGCGCGAACAATCTGGCAATCAAGCCCACTCAGCGCGGTGCTTTGCTGCGGGTCCCGGACACCTGCGCGCACAGCTTGCCCCCGGGCGAGCAGCGCCCGGACCAAGGTGTTGCCAAGATGCCCGTTGGCACCGGTGACCATCGATAGCGTATTCATGAATTGCCTTATCCGCTGACGGCGGAACCTGAACGGAAAAGGCAGGGTGTGGGTTGTCCCTAAGGACAGAGTCAAGTGCTGGCGTGAGGCCTCGTACGCCTGTCTCTTTTATTCAAGGCAACCTTCAGAAGTCGCGGGCAGACTATCGAGAAACGCGGCAATTTGCCGGGTGCCACGCAGGTGCAGGGTTGGAACATGCGGGCCAACGGCCAGGCGCACTGACTCGATACCTGGACGGTAGCCTCGGTCGAACGTCCACACGAAGTTCAAAAAGGTCAGGAACGCCCGGTCGATCTTCTCTGTACAGCCGGCTGGAAGGTCTGGGCGAGGGTGGTTCATGACGCTGCGCAGGATCACCCGGGTCAAGCAGGTGAGGCGCGGCGTGTCGAGCCAGATGATCAGGTCGGTTCGAGGCAGGCGCAGTTCGAAGGTGCGACGCGCATAGTTGCCTTCACAAATCCACGCGTCCGGTTCAATGGCTTCGCGGACCCGTGCGCGGAATTGCTCGGCGTCGGGTTCGACCCAGCCGGGTTCCCAGAATAGCTTGTCCAGGTGCACCACGGGGATACCCAGGCGCTCGCCAAGTGCGCGGGCGAGGGTGGATTTGCCGCTACCGGCATTGCCCAGAATGACGACGCGTTGCATGGTGACTTCCTGTCGCGAAAAAAGCCGACAATTGTGCCTAACTCTGATCGCTTTGACGATCTACAGACGAGCAGAATTCTGTGGTGAGGGGATTTATCCCCGTTGGGCTGCGCAGCAGCCCCAAAACCATCACTATCGGTGAACCTGATACACCTAGGTTGCAGGGTTGGGGGCTGCTGCGCAGCCCAACGGGGATAAATCCCCTCACCACAAGGTTTTGGGTCTGCGGCGGCATTTCGATGAATCCCCTTGCCACAGGATGCTGCTCGAATGTTATTCAAACCATCCAGTGAGCAACGCCGCACCCAACGCAACCAACACCGTGTTGAGACAGACCAGCGCAAAACCAAACCTGACCAGATCGCTTTCTTCTTGCGCCTGGGTTTTAGCCAGTCCCAGGATCAGCATGACGATCGACAGCGATCCCAGTGCGGCATGACCCGCAGCGCTGTTCTGCACGGCGGCCAGCAACAGGCGGGAGCCTTCGGGCAACATGGCGATAGCCGGCATGAAGATCGCGTTGCCACCGACGTTCGACCCGGTCATGTAGCCAGACAGCGCGCCAAGCATCGCCACCAGTGACGTCGCGGCGGTCGGCGACAGGCCTGCGAGCAATTGCATCAAGCCCGCCAGAAAGCCGGCTTTCACCATCATTTGCGACATCGCGAGAAAGAAGAAAATCGTCAACAGTGGCCGCTTTGCCCGAGCGACCAACGCAGCCGGCAGGCTGACGTCAGACCCTGGCTGGCGTTGTGTAGTGCGCGTGTGAAACCAGAGCCCGATCAGCACCAGAATCAACGCCACGCCAGGCGAGGCGAGGGGTTTCCAGCTGACCTGCGCGCCCTGTACGACCCAGTGATCCTGCCAGGCAGTGATCGCCCACACGGTCTTCAACGCAACAATCAGAACGATCAGCGCCAGATACGGCCATGCCTGACGCGGCCATTGCACCGCACCGCGCTCGCCATCACGGCGACGGAGCCCGGCGGACAGCACGGCGACTGACGTCACCAGACCTGCAGCAACGCCAGCCACCTCCGGCCCCAACCAACGACTGGCGCTGTACAGCACACCCACGAACAGCAGCCAGAAAACCCCCAGCGACCGCCATTCCCGCGACTCGCGAACACCGGCCAGGTACAGCGCCATCGCACTGAGGGCCAGGAACACCGGCGCGCTGGTCAACGCCGAAGTCGACGCCAGGGCAGGGGCGTCCAGATGAGCCAGCGAGGCACCAATGACCGACGCCAGGCCCAGCGTGCCCCACGGCATGATTGCCATGCCAGCCAGGGCAATTCGCAGCGCGACGCGACGTTCGAAGAGGCTGAGCAGCAGGGGGACGGTTGCGATCAACGACACGCCAAACCCTGTCATCGCCTCCAGCAGCGGTGCCAGCCCGAGGACGATGAACACCAGCTGATCGCCGCGCCCCAGACCCAACGAACGCACCCACTGACTGAATGCCTGGTTGACGCCCAGACGCTCGATAAAAATCACGAACGCCAGCCCCGGCACGATCACGAAGGCTGTGCTTGCAAACAGCACGGCGGTGTCCTGAGCGGCAGCTATCAGACTGCCCAGGTGCCAGGCATCGGCCGCGCCGGCGAGCCAAAGCACCACCACCAGTAGCGTGCCGGCGATGGCGGCGTGAACGGGGGGGCGGCGCAGCACCACGAGCATGGCGGTCACCAACAGGACGGGGGAGAGATGGAACAGTGCGAGCATGCCGATAATATCCTGTGTGAGTTCCCGAGCAGCGCTGCTCCTGCAGGCTGTCGGCAAGATAATATTTCTCGCGGCTAGATAAAGGGTCGCAGTTTTCTGCTAGTTTTCGAGAAAATTTCTCGCGGAACGACCATGGCCAAAACCGACGCTGCATCCGAATCCCTGGATAAATTCGACCGTGCCATCCTGGACCTCGTCCAGCGTGACAACACCACACCGCTGCGGCTGATGGCCGAACAGGTCAACCTCTCCACGGCCGCAGTCCAGCGCCGTATCAAACGGATGCAAGAGCGGGGCGTCATCACGGGCAATGTCGCCATCGTCGACCCCACCGCCGTAGGACGGCCGATCACGATCATCGTCGAAGTCATGGCCGAGCGCACCAGTATCGAGGCACTGGAAGCGATGAAGGCACACTTTGCCGTGCCCGAAGTCCAGCAGTGTTACTACGTCACGGGCGAAGTGGATTTCGTTCTGGTGCTGACCGTTGCCAGCATGCAGGAATACCAGGCATTGGCGCGGCGGTTGTTTGCCGAAAACGCCAACGTGACCTGGTTCAAGACCATCGTGGCGCTGGACCGCGTGAAGGTCGGGCTTGAGGTGCCAAGCGTGCCTGGGTGAGCCTGGACTGAACGGTCTTGCGTCGCCCCTACGCCTTGAAAGTCCCCAAAGGCTTCAAAAAGTAAACCACCCGCTCGGTCTCCGCGAAGCCCAATGACTCATGCATGGCATGGCTTGCCTGGTTATCCAGCAGTGCATCCGAAGCCAGTTCGGTGCAGCCGGTTTCTTCGGCCCACTGTTGGATGCCCGCCACGAGTTGCCGCGCTATGCCTTGGCGGCGACTGTCGGGCTGGACGTACAGGCCTTCGAGAAAGGCCACCGGCGAGGAGTGAGTACCGTTGACGTAGTCCGACCGGATCGATGCCTCGGCAAATCCTTGCGCGGTGCCGTTCTCACTGACGAAGATCAGCACCAGATAACGCTCCGGCGCGCTCAGCATCGTCTGTTTGTCATCGTCATTGTTTGCGGCGGAATCAGGCCACAGGGCAACACGCAGCGGCAGCCAGCCGTCGTGGTCGAGCAACGTGCAACGTTTGATCATGGGGGGAACACTCGAAGGAATGGCCGCCGATCATAGATCATTCCCGGTGATATCGGCCGGACGGATTTGCTGCGGTCGCAAGCGCGTCCGATCAGCACCGGCCCAACGCCGGTGCCGAGTGCTTGCCTTAGAATCGATACTTCGCCGAAGCCGTGAAGCTGCGCGGTGCACCGTATGTCAGGGCGCCGTAGGCGTCGAAGATGTCGAAGTACTTTTCGTCGGTGATGTTGTCGGCATTCACCTGCGCCGAGAGGTTTTCGGTGATCTCGTAGCGCGCCATCAGGTTGACCAGTGCATAGGCATCCTGCTGGATTTTTTCGGAGTTGCCTGCCGGGTTGATGGCATAGGTGTAGATCGAGTCCTGCCAGTTGACCCCGCCGCCAATGGTCAGCTTGTTGAAAGCACCGGGCAGACGGTAGGTGGTAAAGGTGCGCAGCAATTTGGTCGGGTACAGCGTGTTGACGTCGTCGCCGTTGGCATCGTCAGCCTTGAACTGGGTGTAGCCCACCGAGGCATTCCAGTCGGTTGCCAGCTCGCCGGAAACTTCCAGCTCGAAACCCTTGCTGGTCGCGCCTTCACTGGCCTCGTAGGCGAAGCCGCCGACAGGGTTCGCAGGGTCGATCAGCGCGCCGGTGTTCTGGCCCAGATTGTCCTGCTTGATCTGGAAAATCGCGGCGGAGGCGTTCAGGCGGCCATCGAAGTACTCACCCTTGAGTCCCAGCTCGGTGCTTTCACCAACGATCGGTTCCAGCGTCTGGCCATTGCGGTCGCGGACCGACTGCGGCAGGAAGATTTCCGTGTAGCTGGCATAGGCCGAGAGGTTGTCGTTGAGGTCGTAGACAACGCCTGCATAAGGGGTCAGCTCATGATCGACATCGGTCTTGCTCACTTCGGAAAAGACGTCATCACTGGTCTGCTCGTACCAGCTCTCACGCGCGCCCAGAATCACTTTGAAATCGTCGGTCACGTTCAAGCGCGTGGCGGCGTAGAGCCCTTTTTGTCGGGTCTCGCTGTAGCCGTAGTCTGTCTTCGGGCCCCACACCGGCTCGGGGAACTTACCGTTGTAGGCATCGAAGTCGGCTACCCCGCCGAACCCCGTCTGCGCGTCGAGTGAATCGGCGTCGAACTTCTGTTTACTGTCCACATAACCAAAGGCCAGTTCGTGCTCACGACCCAGCATCGAGAACGGGCCGTTGAAGCGGATGCCGTAGTCATCCTGGGTGGTTTCGGTCTTGTAGGTCGCCGGGAACGAAGCCATGCCGGCGCTGCCGTTCTGCCCCGGATTGCCGGAAAGGTAGAGCAGGGAAGAGTCACTGGTTCGCTCGCCACGGTTGTAGCTGAGGTTGACTGTCCAGTCGTTGGCAAAGGTGTGATCAAGGTTGACGAAGTAGGTCTTGTAGGTGGTGTCCCACTTGCTCCAGTCGGCAGAAGTCGTCTTGGAGCGGCTCCAGTGGGTGCGGCTGCCGTCGGCGTACCAGACGGGCAGACCGCCCCACATCGGCGAGTCGGCGTTGCTTTCCTGATGGCTCAAACCGAACCAGAGCGTGGTGTCGGGCGTCAGGTCGATGTCCATCGTGCCGTAGAGGGTCTGGCGCTTGTTCGAGTTCATATCGATCCACGTGTCGCCCTCGTTGGTCTCCCCGACCAGTCGTGCGCGGATCGTGCCTTCCGAATTCAACGCAGTGGCCACATCGGCCTCGACGCCATAGGTGTCCCATGTTCCGCCGCTCAATTCGACCGAACCTTTCAGGTCCGTACTGCTGGCGCGCTTGCGCACCATATTGATGGACGCGGAAGGGTCGCCGGCACCGGTCATCAAACCGTTGGCGCCACGCACTATTTCAACGCGGTCATACATGGCCAGGCTGCTGAAAATCTCCCCCGAACTCCATGGCTGCTCATAGATGGTGGGCACGCCATCGATCATCAGCGAGTTGAGCTCAAAGCCGCGAGCGTTGAACTGTGCCCGGCTGGTCTCGTAGCGGTTGACCGACACACCGGTGGCGTTATTGACCACGTCGAGGATCGTCTTCAGGTCCTGGTCCTGTATGCGCTGTTGGGTCACGACGCTGACCGACTGCGGCGTCTCGCGCAGCGACATGCTCAGCGGCGTGGCCGTGCGTGCAGCCTCGGTCGTGTACGAATGGGTGTCTTCGGTCACGGCGCTGGGCTTGCGATTGTCAGTTTCCGTGATAGCGATCGGTGCCAAGGTCACAGAGCTTCCCGTCTCTGTCTGCTCAGTGTGTTCCGCCGCCTGCACCGAGGGCGCCGCGAAGGCGATACCGGCCGCAAGCATGTGCACGGCCAGAGCCAGAGGGCGCAGTGCCAAAGGCGCGCGCGGCGTAACGGTATGTGGTGAACACAGGGCGATGGGAGAGGGCATGCGAGCTCACGTATGATTTTGATGTTATTGGGAATCAATATCATACGCAGTTACGAAATATTGCCAAACACTTATTTGCGAATGTTTCTCATAACGGCGGAATAATCGCTTGCTGAGTGGGCCCGTCGGCGCAGCACCAGCGATTGCGCCCTTGTTGTTTTGCCAGGTAGAGCTGCGCGTCTGCCAGCTTCAGCAGGGCAGCCGGCGTGACGTCTTCGATGCTCGGCCGGCTTACCGCTATCCCGGCGCTTGCGGTCACTTTGCCCAGCGCAGACTCGGCGTGTTCGATGTTCAGGGCTCGTATGGCGTCCAGGATGTCCTCGACAACCTGTTTGGCGCCTGCGGTGTTCGTGTTGGGAAGCAGCACGGTAAATTCTTCTCCACCGTACCTGACGGCCAGGTCACCAGGTCTTTTGACCGCCCGCTGAATCGCGCCGCCCACGGCGCTCAGGCAGTCATCGCCTGCGGCATGGCCATACCGGTCGTTGTAGCGTTTGAAGTAGTCGACATCGAGCATGACCACGGCGAGCGATGAGCCTTGGCGTCTGGCCAGGCGTATTTCATCGACCAGCGCTGTATCCAGACGCCGACGGTTGCCCAGCCCGGTCAGGCTGTCCGTCAGCGCCATGTCCCGCATCGCCTGGTGCACGCGACGCAGTTGCCGTTCCATCACCATTCTTTGGCGCAACTGACTCAAGACGATCAGGCCGAAGACCGCGAGTACGGCGATCAAAAAAATCAGCACGAAGCCGGTTTTCAGAAGATCACGGCGCCAGGGTGCCGTGATGGACTCGCGCGAAAGCCCGGCTTCCACGACAAGGGGGTAGGTCGTCAATGCTCTGTAACCGTACAGGCGATCAGTGTCGTCGATGACCGCTTTCACTTCTGCGACGCCTTCGTTGGCGTGTGGCAAGTAGCGCTGGAAGATCTCGCTATTGGCCAGGCTTTTACCGACGACGGATGCCATGAAAGGGCGTCGAACCAGGATGGTTCCGTTGCGCAAGGCCAGCACCAGAGCGCCTTTGTCATCGATTTTGAAATCGCCGTAATAGTCCATGAAGTAACTGACCTTGAGGGTTCCCAGCAGTACACCGGCGAAAGAGCCATCCTTGTTGTTCAAGCGGCGTGAGATGGGAATGATCAGATCATCGGTGGATCTGCTTTTGACGACGTCGCCGATACGCACGTTTCGATCTTCGTGAGTACGGTGGTATTTGAAGTAATCGCGGTCGGCATTGTTCGCGGTATCGGGGGTTATTTCCTTGTCCGTGACAATCCAATGCCCGTCGGCGCCATAAATAAACAACCCATGCAGCTGGGGCATTATTTTGGATTGCTCTATCAGCAATTTATGAATGCGCGGGACGTCGATGTTCTCTAATCCGTCGCCTTCCACCCGTTCGCTGAGCGCGGTGGTCAGCACGTCGACTTGCCGGATGGCATCTTCCGCATGCTGAGCCGTTGCGCGCGCCAGATTCGTTACCGAATCGTGGGCCGATGCAAACGCGGCGCGATAGTCACGCCATTCCCGCCAGCCTTCAACCGCCATGAATGCAAAGACGACCAGCAGCATGAAGCTCACGGTGAGTCGGAAGATGGTTCGCGCACGCACCGCTTTTGCAGCGGCAGCCTCGGGGGCGCTTTCTACCTTGAATCCTGGCTCTTCACTGGGGAGCATTGCACGTCCTTTACGACTGATCTGTGCATTCAACTATCAATGCAGGCAGGTTAGTCCATTGGTTTCATCTCTGAAAAACCATAGTGCGCCTTCGTGCGGTGTCCAGGCTGACGTTACCTCTGAGTGCTCGGAAGGGCCTTGATCTACTGCCCTGACAAGACCATGCGACTGCTACTTGATTCAATCTATTAGCCAAATGAGTCACATAAAAACAATCTTTCTAGCGAACGCTTATTTTTGGTGTAACGTTAGAAAACAAATCAGATAGAGGTTTCCATGTCCAAACTTGCAGAGTTCCGCCAACTTGAAAAACACCTCGCCGAGCAGCTCAAAGCGCTTGAAACCTTAAAAGGGGATGCAGGCCTCAAACAGGAAATTGAATTCGAAACCAAACTTCGCGCGTTGCTTGCCAAGTACGGCTACAGCCTGAAAGACATCGTCAACCTGCTCGATCCAAAAGCAGGTAGCCGCACGCCCGCAGCCCAGCCGAAGTCAGGCACTCGCAAAGCGCGCCAAGTGAAGGTTTATAAAAACCCGAAAACGGGCGAAGTCGTAGAAACCAAAGGCGGTAATCACAAAACGCTTAAAGAGTGGAAGGCCGAACATGGCTCCGACACCGTTGAGTCGTGGCGTAGCGCGTAATAATTTCAGTGCAAAAAAAGGCCCTTCAGGGGCCTTTTGTTTGAATGGACTTCAATACCTGTAGCAGCTGGCGAAGCCTGTGCTGAAACCTGTGGCGAGGGAGTTTACTCCCGCTGGGTCGCGCAGCGGCCCTAAGCTTTTACCTTTAATGCGGGCGGACTGCTGCGCAGCCCAGCGGGAGTAAACTCCCTCGCCACACGTATAGCGTCGCGCTTAACGCAGGCTTCGCCAGCTGCTACAGAACATCGTGTTTGCCTGTGATTTCACTGGTGTTAGAAGTAATACCCGATATTGATATTCGTCCGGTAATACCACTCATTACTCCCCGCCGACTGGGTGTTGGTAAAGCCCGTTCCATTCTCCGCGCCGCCGTACGGGTTGGCGTTCCTTGCCCAGGTCAGGTCGAGCCACGCGATGATCGGCATGGCCAGGAATTGCGCGCCGACGGTATACATCTGGGAGTCGTCCCAACCGCTTTTGTCTTTCATCATGCGGCTGTAGTCGTTGTAGAGCTTGATCTTCTTCAATTGCCCGAGTTTCGGCGTTGGAATGTCGTAACCGACGTTCAGTGAAACCAAAGTAGCTTTAGAGGCGATCAAGTAGGCGGGCGTGAGGCCGTTGCCACCCATCAGCACGGAATCGTCGCTGACGCCTGCCGGGTTTTTCGGGTCGTATTCATAGCGAATACCTTGGGTGGTAACGGTCCACGGGCCTTTGTTGATGATGGCGTGGATGCCACCGGCCCAATAGTCGCCGTCATCCTTGGTGGTGTCGTTGTACAGCTGGGCGGCGGCGACCGATGCGCCGATCTCGGTTTTCCAGCCATCGTTGGTAAAGGTCCGCGCGACGCGGGCGTTGATCTGGTTGTGTTTCTCGTTGTCCTTGCGTGACTGGGTGAACGGGATCGCATTGTCTTTAAGATCAGCGTAGCGCCCGACTTCCGGCGAATAGCGAATGTCCGACGGCAACATGCGCGGGAAGAAGCCCAGTTGCACATCCCACTCCTTATCCTTGTAACTGTATTTCAAACCCGTGCCGGCGCTGACGCCATAACCCATGAAGAAGGGCAGGTGATAACTCCAGCCGAACTGCGGATACGGTTCGAGACCGAATGGCTTGAAGGGTGCGCCCAGTTGCAGGTTCGAATTGCTGTTCAAGCGATAACCGACAAAACCGCGATCAATGGAGCGCTTTCCGTCATCTTGAAACCAATAGCCAACATCGCTGTAGAGGTTCTTGTAAGTGGCCTGTACGTCGATGCGGAAAGTGTCGAAGAGAAACCGACCATTGTTTTCAGTGGTGTCCCAATGTTCGTCGCGGTAGTTGGTGCGCAACGCACCACCGATGTCCAGGCTGCTCTCGCCATCGTCACTGCGCCAGGCGATATGCGGGAAAGGCTTTTTGCCGGTCGTTGATGCTTCGGGCGCAGCAGGGCCGGGCTCGCCCGCGAAACTGACGCAACTGCACAACATCAATCCCAGGCATAGAACGTTATTCTTCATGTTGACCTCCCCTGTAGTGTTAAGTGACTGGCAACACTTTTCCGCCGCCTTGAAAAAGGCAGGGATGAATAACCAGAAAGTGTTGCTCTTATCAGTTGCGTGTCGGTATTGACTGTTTCACAGGTAATACGGCGTCTGGCCTATGAACTTGATGTGAATAGAGCAGAAACTATGCCAACTCTACCGGGTTGCCTTTTGTCTAGTAAAAACAATGGTTTATATGGGAAACGCATTTTCTTGTGTTGCCCGTGAAACAGGGCGCTGGCGGGGTAACGAAATTGCACGTTATCTGTGCGTCTTTACTTCACGCGCATAAAAAAAGGCCGACAACACTGTCGGCCTGTTTAACGGGTGAACTAACTAACAGCGTTATAGATCGAGCACCAAACGACGACTCTTGCACCCTGACACACACACCATCATGGATTTATTGGCCGCACGTTCGGCTTTGGTCAGCACGCCGTCACGGTGGTCGATATCACCCTCCAGCACCCGCGTCTCGCAGGACCCGCACACCCCTTCGCGACAGCTGTAGTCGATGTCGCAACCCGCCTCCAGCAACACGTCGAGCAAACTCAAACCCGGCTCGATCGACAGGGTTTTGCCGGATTTCTTCAGTTCGACGCTGTAACTGCTCTGCGCATCTTCGGAGGGCGGCAGTTCAGCCGCGACGAAGCGCTCGATGTGCGCATGGGGATAGCCGAGGCCTTCGCAGGTGCTTTCGAAGGCATCGAGCATGGGCGTCGGGCCGCAGCAGTAGAAATGCGTGTCGGCAGGTTGATTCGCCAGGTAAGCGCCCAGGTCCGGCGGCACGCCTTTTTCGTCGTTGAAGTGGTAGTGCACTTTCGCGCCCAGGCCGCTGAGCTCTTGCACCAGGGCCGCTTCCTGCCGCGAACGGGCGCAGTAGATCAGTTCGGCGGATTTTCCCAGTGCCAGCAGTTGGCGAAACATGCAGTAGATCGGCGTGATGCCGATACCGCCGGCAACTAAAACGCTGTGCTTGGCGCTAAGGTCGAGCTGGAAGTTATTGCGCGGCGACGAAATCGGCAGTTGCATGCCGACCCGCAGTTGTCCGTGCACATATTCCGAACCGCCACGGCTGTTGCGATCGCGCAGGATGCCGACCACATAGCGGCCTTGATCGCTCGGGGAGTTGAGCAGCGAGTAGCTGCGCACCAGGCCATTGGGCAAGTGCAGGTCGATGTGCGACCCGGCTTCGAACGGGGCGAATACCGTATCGCCATAGGGCCGCAACTCGACACTGATGATGCCGTCAGCTTCGTAGCGCAGGGTGTGCACGAGCGCGGTGAGGGGGGAGGAATGGGACATCGGTCACCTCTTTTCGACAGTTCGCAAATCGAGATCGAGACGCGCGCCGGCCTCGATCTCCACCCGCAGTTCGGGAAACACCAGCGCGCTTACTTCGACCAGCGTCGAGGTCGGGAACACCGCATGACCTGCAAAGAAATCACGCCGCGCGCGACCCACGTCCTCTTTGTCGGCGATGTCGGTCACATACACCGTCAGCCGGTAGAGGTTGCCGACATGGCCGCCTGCTGCTTCAACCAGCGCGCGGATTTTGTTCAACACAACCAGCGTCTGTGCGTAGGCGTCCAGCGGCGCGCCAGCCTTGAGGGCCTGGCGCGTGGCGGGATGCCCGGTCATGCCGGACATCACCACGTCGTTGCCGATCCGCAAGGCATTCGACCAGGTGCTGCCGGCCGGCTCGCTCAACGAGCCGGCTTGAACACGCTGCACGGCTGCACTCATGACAACTGCTTCGCGTCGATCAACTCCAGTTGAGCCTTCGCCGCGTTTTTCAGGTAGCGACGCAGACGCACCACACCGAGGTCATGCTGGTAGAGGTTTTCCCGCTGGTTGGCGTCCGGCTCCATGAACTCGAGCAACACCCGGTCCTGTTCCAGCACCGCCCAGTGCCGCGCTTCCAGTCGGTTCTTGTAGAGGAAGCGCCAGGTGTCGCGCTGCCAGCCGGTGAGTGGACGGCAACGCCAGTGGAACACCGCCGACAGCGAGCGGCTGCTTGGGGTGTAGCTGCCGATGATGGTGAAGTTTCCGCCGGGGCCGCCGGTTTTCGGGTAGGGAATTTCCAGACGCAGCCAGTGGCAGCTGTTGTCCATGAATTCGGTCCAGTCGAAGTTCACGCCACGCTGGCCTTCCTTCTCGAAGAAGAACCCGGTGTCGGTGTCACGGGTGACGAATTTGGCCGTGGCTTCGCCTTCACTCATGGAGTGCGACATCTTGTGCAGGTAGGTGCCGTGCATCGGGTCCATGACGTTGTCGATGACGTAACGGTAATCGCCTTTCCACTCGGCGTAGCAGATGAAGCTGCTCCACTCGGGGGAGGTCAGTTGCTCGGGCAGGACCAGTTCGGGCGGGGTGTCCACGTGCGGCTCGGCAGCGTTGTAGAGAAAGATCGCGCCTGCGGCTTCACGGGTGTGGAACATCCGCGTCGGGCGGCTGCCTTCGAGTTTGCAACCGGGGCTGCCGGGGACTTTGGTGACGGTGCCGTCGCAGCGCACTTCAACGCCGTGATACGGGCATTGCAGACGGTCGCCGAGAATCGGTCCCTGGGACAACGGCGCACCGCGATGCGGGCAATGATCTTCGAGGGCGTGCACGTGGCCGTCATTGTCGCGCCACAAGGCAATCTTGTAGCCCAGTCGACGGATCGACACTGGTTTCTCGCCCAGCTGGTCGGACGGCAAGACCGGGAACCAAAGGTTCTTCAGGCCGTTTGCCAAGTGGTTTTCTACAGGATCGACGGTTGTATTCATGTTCATTTCTTATTTACCTCCGGCGGGTCATTCGCCCAGCCGAGCCATCAGGGTTGTGTAGGCGTCCGGGGTCCACTCTCCGGTGGTGAGCGGGCAGGGCGGCCCGGCCCGGTTCAGGTGCGCGAGCAGGTCCGGCAGCTCGGTCACGCCATTGCCGAACGCGCGCTCGATGGAGTCGCCAAGCAACTCTTCGAACTGCGTGTTGGGCCGTTTGCGGGCCTGATGGGGCTCCAGGTAGGGTTCGGTATTGCTCATCTCATTGACCTCCATTGCGTACCCGTTCGCGGATCATTTCGCGCACGGGAATAAAGTCGTACGTCGGGAACACTTCAGTGCTGAACACCCCCCAGGCCGAGCGTTCGAGCTCGACGTTGAGGGTCGGCAGCAGGCTGGGCGGCAAGCGCAAGGTGACGATCTGGCCCAGGCCCATGGCCACGGTCCAGGACACCACCTCGACACCTTGCGGGGGAAACCGCTCCCACCAGTCCTGCTGCTTCATGTGCCGCTGAATGTCTTCCAGGTTCTTCGATTGGTCGTGCTTGAGCAGCACGGTCACCCGCAGCGATTCGCTCATGCTCAAGCCACGTTGGGCATGGGCACGGCCCAGGCGTCATAGCCATAGACCCAGTCGGCGTTCCCGCCATCCTTGAGCCATTGATTGCCGCGTGAACCGATCTGGATCTGACTGGTGCGCTGCAACCGCGACTGCTCGTAAGCCTGCAGGGCATCGGCGATCCCGGCCGTGCCGGTCAGGTCTTGCAGATGACGGGCGAGCACCACCGCGTCCTCGATGGCCTGGCCAGCGCCCTGCGCCATGAACGGCATCATCGGGTGGCAGGCGTCGCCCAGCAGCGTCATGGCACCTTTAGACCAGAAAGGCAGCGGATCGCGTTCGTACAGCGCCGTCTTGAGCACCTCGCTGCAAGCATCAAGCAGTGCCCGGGCGTCTCCGTGGAAATCCTGATAGTGGCTGCGCAATTCATCGGCATCGCCAGCGCTGGTCCAGGATTCTTCATGCCAGCTGTCCTGGGCGGTGGTGGCGAAGATGAAGATGTCCCGGCCCTGATTCAGCGGAAAAGTGACGATCTGGCTTTGCGGCGTCGGGCCCCACCATTTGGTGAATGCCTGGATGTTCGGCACGTGCGCCACGCGCTCGGTCGGCACCACCGCGCGGTAGGCGACCACGCCGGTAAAGCGCGGTTGCTCGTCGCCGAACAGCGCGTTGCGCACCACCGAGTGGATGCCGTCGGCGCCGATCAACAGATCGGTCACGTGGCGGCTGCCATCCTTGAAGCGCAGTTCGATACCGTCGGCGTTTTGCGTCACCTGTTCCGCGCGCTTGCCAAACTGCACCTGGGTTTGCGGAAACACGTCCGCCAACGCTGCCAGCAGGTCGGCGCGGTGAATGGTCAGTTGCGGCGCGCCGTATTTTTGTTCGGCGGCATCGGACATTTCCAGGCGCGAGGTTTCCTCGCCGCTGTCCCACATCCGGCTGATGCGATGGGTCGGGCGAGCAGCGGGAATGCGCACCGCAGCACCCACACCCAAACCGTCCAGGGCACGCACGGCGTTCGGGGTCAGGTTGATGTCGGCACCAACCCGCAGGAAGGCTTTCGACTGTTCGAACACGGTGACGTGATGGCCGGCACGGTGCAGGGCAATGGCGGCGGTCAGGCCACCGATGCCGGCGCCGGCAATGGCGATATTCAACGAAGACATGGACGACTCCTGCTCAGGGTTTTGGCTTGTCGGTGAGGAATTTGCCTTGGGGCGCTTCCACGTTGTGCTGGCGTCGCGTGTTGCCATCGATGCCGCCGGCAATCGCCCATTCGGCGAAAACCGTGGGGCCCGGTTCGAAGGTGCGTGGCTCCCATTCGCCGGTCAGTTGATCCTCATCGGCGTAGTACTCGACCAGTGCGCCGGCCGGGTTCTTGAAGTACCAGAAGAACGCCGACGACACCGGGTGGCGTCCCGGGCCGATTTCCGTGGCCCAGCCGCTGCGGGAGATGTGCATGCCGCCACCGAACACTTCGTGCACATCGCGCACGGTGAACGCGACGTGGTTGAGGCCGGCGCGAGGGGCGGGCAGTTGCAGCATGAACAGGTCGTGGTGACCGCCTTCTTCGGCAGTGCGCAAGAACGCGCCGCGGTCCGGATAACGGTCCGAGGCCTGGAAGCCGAAGCGCTCGTGATAGAAGGCTTCGCAGGCGTTGACGTCCTTGACGAAAAACACCACGTGGCCGACTTCGATCGGCGTCGCTCGGTCATAGATCGGTGCCGCTTTGTTGATCCGGCCTTTGGTCTGCCAGGTGTTGTGGCCGCTGCACTCGATGTTCAGCTCACGCTTGCGGGTGACTTGCAGGCGGATTGCCAGGCCATTGGGGTCGGTGCAACCGATGCGCCCGTTGGCTTCGATAAAGCCCGGATCGTTGGCGATGCGCTCGCTGTACAGCTTCAGGTCAGCCTCGCTGGCCACGCCCCAGACCACTTCGCGCACGGTCGAACCGGCTTCGATGGCGGGCGGCAAGCCGGCCTTGTTGATGTCGGCGAGCACCACGCGGCAGCCATTGAGGGTTTCGAAGATCACCTCGTCAGGTTGCTCGCTGACTTTGCTCAGGCCCCAGTCGCTGAAAAATCGTGCGCTGGTGTCGAGGTCTTCGACGCCGTAGGTGACTTCATCAATGCCTAAAACGCTCATAACCCTACCTCGCGTTGCACACCGGCCCAGGCCAGTGGCTGTTCATTCATGCCCCAATAAAGGCTCTTCTGTTCCATGTACTGCAGGATGCCGAGGCGACCTTTTTCCCGGCCCAGACCGCTGTCGCGCCAGCCACCGAACGGGGTGGAGATCGAGAACTGCTTGTAGGTGTTGATCCACACCGTACCGGCCTGGATTTTTCGTCCCAGCGCCCAGGCACGCTTGTAATCGCGGGTCCAGATGCCGGCGGCGAGGGCGTACAGGCTGTCGTTGGCCTGCTCAAGCAATTGCGCCTCGTCATCGAACGGCATGGCCACCAGCACCGGACCAAAGATTTCCTCCTGGCAGACTTGCTGGGTGTTGTTCAAGCCTTCGAGGATGGTCGGCGGGTAGTAGTAACCCTGGTCGTAGATTCCGCCTTTCGGACGCTGGCCGCCGAGCAGCAACCGACCGCCTTCGGCCAGTCCCAGCGCGACATAACGCTCGACCGATTCACGGTGACTGGCGCTGATCAGCGGCCCCATTTGCGTGCGCTCATCCGCCGGATCACCGACGCGCAGTTCGGCCGCCGCCGCCACCAGTCGCGCCATGAACGGCGCGTACAGAGCCCGTGCAATGAACAACCGCGAACCGGCGATACAGGCTTCGCCCGAGGAGCTGAAAATGCCATACAACACCCCGGCCACCGCATGATCAAGGTCGGCGTCCTCGAGCACGATGGTCGGCGATTTGCCGCCCAGTTCCAGGGATACCGGCATCATCTTGTCAGCGGCGATGTGGGCAATGTGCTTGCCGGTTCTGGTGCCGCCGGTGAACGACACACGCTTGATCAGCGGGTGACGCGTCAGAGCATCGCCGAGCAGCGAGCCTTTGCCCGGCAGCACGCTGAGCAGGCCTCTGGGCAACCCGGCGTCTTCGCAGATGCGCGCCAGTTGCAAGGCCATCAGCGGCGTGATTTCCGCTGGTTTGATCACCACGGCGTTGCCCGCCGCCAGTGCCGGCGCCACCTTCTGCGCTTCGCTGGCAATCGGTGAGTTCCACGGGGTGATCGCGGCGATCACGCCCATCGGCTCGTACACGCTCATGGTGACGAAATCACCACGGGACGGCGTGATGGTTTCTTCGAGGGTTTCGCACGCCGAGGCGAAGAACTGGAACGTGCCGGCAGCGCTGGCCACCAACGCCCGGGTTTCGTTGATCGGTTTGCCATTGTCCTGACGCTGCAGTTGCGCCAGTTCTTCGCTGCGCTCACGGATCAGCTCGGCAATGCGGTACAGCACGCTCGCCCGCTCATGGGGTTTGCGCTGCGCCCAGCCGCTGTGCAAAAACGCCTGATGCGCACCTTGCACGGCGTCTTCCACGTCTTCGACACTGGCGGCGTTCAGCCAGGCAACGGCCTCGCCGGTCGCCGGGTAGCACGTGGCGTAACGTTCGCCGCGCCCCAGTCGCCATTCGCCGGCGATGCAGATGGGTAACGTCTGTTCAAAAGTCATCGCTGTCCCCTAAATCGAAATCGCGTGAGCGTGGTTGCCCAAGGCGCGGACGACGCTGTAAACGGTCAAGGCCGAGGTCTTCGGATTGGCCAGCAGCGGCTTGCCACGCAGGCTCAATTCGAAACCGCCAAAGGCGCCGCGGGCTTCGAAGTGATGTACGTTTTCCTCGCTCTGCGGGTCGGCGATCAGCGTCACGTGGGTGCGGTCCAGGCCAAGCCCGGCCAGCGACAAGGTCGCGGCCACGTTGGCGTTCTTCGGGTAAAGGTGCGCCGCTTCCCGGGCGCTGCCCTGAAAAATCACCGTGGCTTCGGTGATGCTGTCCAGGTCGCACACTGTTTCCGCCGGTGTGTTTTTCCAGGCCCGGGCCGGTTTGCGGCCGGTGTAGTTGACCGCGTCCAGGCCGCCGACCTTGGCCGCCG
>NZ_WFGV02000028.1 GCF_010095445.2 Pseudomonas sp. TNT3 | reverse complement strand
GCCATGGATGGCCGATCGCGGCGGGCCCACGGAGCAGGGCCGGAGCGAGGGAATGCCGAGCCCAGGCGAGGCACCGGACGAAAGGGGCAAGAGCGTTTGGTTACTTGGCGCTTTTCCAAGTGACTCGCCGTAAGGGCGAAACCCATAGAAGCCGTAACCGCAGCAATGGATATGTACACCAGCAATAAACCCGTCGCCGATCAGACCGCTATCGCGAGCAGGCTCGCTCCTACAGTTTGATCCGGGTGGATCAGTGAGATATGGGTTGGCTGTAAGGGCGCCATCGCTGGCAAGCCAGCTCCCACAGTTTGATCCGGGTGCATCAGGGGAATACTCGTCGGCTTTGAGGCCGCCATCGCCGGCAGGCCAGCTCCCACTGTTTGATCCGGTACATCAGGAAAATATCGATCGGCTGTGAGGCCGCCATCGCGAGCAGGCTCGCTCCTACAGTTTGATCCGGGTGGATCAGTGAGATATGGGTTGGCTGTAAGAGCGCCATCGCCGGCAGGCCAGCTCCAACAGTTTGGTTCGGGTACAGCCGAGAAATGATTGGCTGTCAGGCCGTCATCGCGACACCTCACCCGCCTCAAGAATCGCGCCCGACAGCGCTTCCGGCTCCTTCACAAAAATACTGTACTTCGCCCCCTCCATCGCTTCAAAGGCAATCAACTTCTCCACCAACGCCCCATTCAACACCTTGCCCGCATTCAACAGCAGCATGCCGTTATCAGCATTCAGGTTGCGCGCCAGGATCATGCCCGCCGCCACCTCCCGAGTGGTCAGCACCTTCACCAAAGGATCAGCCAACGACACATCACTGAGATACGCCGCACACACCTGAATGAAATCCTCCACCATCTCAGGATCATAAAGCCGCCCGGCATAGCTGCGGATGTACACCAGCGCTTCATCGCTGTTCATCTGCCGCTCAAGAATCAGGCCTCGCTGCAACTCGATGAAATCCACCGCCAGTTTCAGCAGCCGCGAACCGAAAGGAATCGCCTCACCCTTGAGCCGGTCGGGAAAGCCGTTGCCGTCCCAGCGCTCCTGATGGTGAAGAATCAGCCGCGCCGCGTCCTTCATCGGATCAAGAGTCATCAACAGCGATTCACTCTGCTTCGGATAACCGCGATAACGCTCGCGATCGTTGTGATGCAGCAGGTCCGCCGGGGCGGTCATCATGCTGTCGGTCCAGCTCAGCTTGCCAATGTTGTAGAGCGCCGCCGCCATGGTCAGGTCGCGACTGCTGCCTTCGTCCAGGCCATGCCGTTTGCAGTAGACACGCACCAACTCGATGATCTGCCGATTGGTCTGCTTGGCCGGCGGCAACCGCAGGTTGGCCAGCAGCGAAAACACCTCGGTGCCCGTGACGTAGCTGTGTTTGAGTTCCTCGTACGCCAGGTCAAGCATGTCAGCGGTCTGCTGCAGCTCGGCAGTGCGGGAGGCGACGTGTTTTTCCAGGGTGGCGTTGAGCTGCTTCAATTGCTCGTTCTGATCACGCGTTTCCTGCACCAGGCGCACCCGTTCACGCTCGGAATGTTGATACGCGAGGGATTGGCGCAACGTCAGGAGCAGTTCCTCATCGTGCCAGGGTTTGCTGATGTAACGATGAATCTGTCCTTCATTGATGGCTTTGATAATGGCCGACGGATCTGCATAGCCGGTGAGCATGATGCGGATGGTGTGGGGGTAATGCAGATGGACATAAGCCAACAAGGTGGCGCCATCCATGTTGGGCATGCGCGCATCGCTCATCACCAGATCGATGGGCTGTTGCGCCAAGATTTCCAGGGCCTGGGCACCGCTGGTGGCCAGCAGCACGTTGTAAGGTTGGCTACGTAACAGGCGTCGCAGGCTGTTGAGAATCGACTCCTCATCATCAACCAGCAACACGGTGGGTTTGTAGGTCAAAGGCGTGGGGAGTTGCTCTTCCATGGCGTACCTCGTGTGAAACAACCATTGCGCTGTGTCAGGCCCCGAATCAACATCCCCTATTGTCGGAGCCTGACCTACAGGCTAGATGATTTTCAGCCTGCTCCGCAAAATGATTCCATCCAACTAGCGCGAAGTCCCCCGCAGAGGACTATGCTCAGATGACTCGGATCCATATCTGTACGTTCGGCAGGTGATCAGGGAAAGGATGCCCGTCCTATGAACACAACCCATCAACTCACTCACAGTGGCCGCGCATGGCGATGAATACGCTGCTCGCGCGCACTAACCGACGGATTCTTATCGTCGACGATACTGTCTCGATCCATGCAGACTTCGTCAAAATCCTCAGCCCTCCCACGTTCAATGATGACCGCCTGATCAGTGCCGAAAATGCCCTGTTCGGTACACCGGCGGCGTTGTCACTGCAAAGTTTCGTACTCGATTCGGCGTTCCAGGGCCTTGAGGCACTGGACAAGATCGAGACGGCGCTGGCCAACGATCTGCCCTACGCGATGGCCTTCATCGACATGCGCATGCCCCCTGGCTGGGATGGGCTGGAGACCATCGAACGGCTGTGGCAAGTCGATCCCAAGCTGCAAGTGGCGCTCTGCACCGCCTATTCCGACTACTCCTGGGAAGACATCGACGAGCGTCTGGACCTGGGTGACCGCCTACTAATTCTGAAAAAACCCTTCGATGCCATCGAAATCCGCCAGATCGCCAGCGCGCTGACCGCCAAGTGGCAGATGACCGAAGACGCGGCGCTGAAGATGTCGCTGTTGGAGCAAGCCGTCGAAGAGCGTACCCGGGAGCTGTCCGATGCCAACATCATTGTGCAGAACAGCCCGACCATCCTGTACCGGCTGCGCGGTGAGCCATCGTTCCCACTGATGTACATCTCCCACAACATCACCAAGTACGGGCACGTCGCGGCGAACCTCGTGGCGTCGGCCAACTGGGCCCGGGAACTGATTCATCCCGACGATCAATCGAAGGTCGACACCGCCATGGCCCGGGTGCTGGATCGTCATGCGGCAGGCGCGTCCATCGAGTTCAGGATGCGTACGGCCAATGACGCCTGGCGTTGGGTCGAAAACCGTTACATCCCGGTGCGCGACGATGACGGCCGTTTGCTGGAGGTCGAAGGCATCATCATCGACATCACCGAACGCAAACTGGCGGAAGAGAAAATCGCCCTGCTGGCGCGCACCGACGGCCTGACCGGACTGGCCAACCGCGCCACATTGATCGAGCGGCTGCACCAGGCGTTCGCGGCCGCGCGAAGGGGCGCCGCGCCGTTTGCCATGTTTTACCTGGACCTGGATCACTTCAAGCGCATCAACGATTCTCTGGGGCACCCGGTCGGCGACTTGTTGCTGAAAGAAGTTGCCGAGCGGATCCGGTCCTGCGTGCGTGAAAACGATGTAGTCGCCCGCCTCGGCGGAGATGAGTTCGCGATCCTGCAACTGGAGGTCAGTGACCCGACCCACGCGGCATCCCTCGCCGCCAAGGTCCGCGATGCGCTGGTGCTGCCTTATGCCCTGGCCGGCAACGACGTGCGGGTGTCAGTGAGTATCGGCATCAGCCTCTACAGCCCTTCCTGCACCAGCGCCGACGGCCTGCTGACCCAGGCCGACATGGCGCTGTATCGCTCCAAGGAAAAAGGCCGCAACCAGTATCACTTCCACTCCGAGGAGATCAATCGGGAGGTGGTCGAGCGCATGACCATCGCCAACGACCTGAGAGAAGCCATCGACCGCCAGGAACTTGAACTGCACTACTGGCCGGAAGTTGACCTGAGCAGCGGCAAGATCCTCGGCATGGAAGCGCAGGTCAGCTGGAACCACCCCGAGCGCGGATTGCTGGAAGCCTCGGCGTTTCTGCCCGCGGCGGAAAAAACCGGCACCATCGTTGCCCTTGGTCACTGGGTGCTGGATCGCGCCTGCCAGCAAATGCGCCAATGGCGCGACCAGGGCATGGCGCCGCCGGTCATTGCAATCAAGTTGTCCCTGGCGCAACTCAAGAGTGGTCCGGAGCTGATCTATGACGTGCTGCGCACCACCGCACGCTGGGAACTCTGTCCGTGGGACCTGCGCTTTGACGTCACCGAAGCCACCCTGGCCCAGACCAAATGGACCCACAACGATGTGCTGCCGCGTCTGCGCGAGCTCGGGGTAAAGATTGCCATCGATGACTTCGGCACGGAGTACTCCTCGTTCGATTACCTCAAGACCTATCAGGTCAATCACCTGAAGCTCACGCAAACCTTCATCGACACCGCCGTCCGCGACCCGGCCAGTGCCAACACGCTGCGCGCCATCATCAACTTCGCCCGGGAGGTCGGGATCGGCATCATTGCCGAGGGCGTCGAGACCCAGGAGCAACGCAGCTCGTTGATGGCGACGGGTTCACCGATGAATGCCCAGGGTTATTACTTCAGTAAAGCCGTCACCAGTCAGCAGGCCGCCGAGCTGCTGAAGGCCGGCAGTATCGTGCCACCGAGCCACGACATCGGACCGATTCTGGACAACCCGCAACGCTCCACGGAGGACAAGGGATGAAAACGCCTTTCGTGCGAACCAACCGGCGCATTCTGATCATCGACGACACGCCCTCGATTCATGAGGACTTTCGCAAGATCCTGGGTGCCCCGGTCGACGACGAACAAGCGCTGGCGGGCACGGAAGAAGCCTTGTTCGGCACGCTGCCCCTTGATCGCCTGACGTTCCAGCTCGACTCGGCCTATCAGGGCCAGGAAGCGCTTCATCGGGTCCAATGCGCACTGGATGAAGGCCGGCCGTATGCCATGGCGTTCATCGACATGCGCATGCCGCCGGGCTGGGATGGGCTGGAAACCATCGAACAGTTGTGGAAAGCCGACCCGCACCTGCAAATTGCGCTGTGCACCGCTTACTCCGACTACACCTGGGAAGACATGGCCGAGCGTCTGGAATTCGGCGACCAGTTGCTGGTGCTTAAGAAGCCCTTCGACAGCCTGGAAATCCGTCAGATGGCCAGTGCCATGACCTGGAAATGGCAGATGACCCAGGATGCGGCAATGAAGGTCCTGAGCCTGGAACAAACCATCGAGGCCCGGGTCCACGAACTGCTGAAAGTGTCGCACTTGTTGCAGTACGACGTGCTCACTGAACTGCCCAACAGCACCTTGCTGGGAGATCGACTGAACCAGTCGCTTGCCCTGTCCCGGCGCCATGACAAACAACTGGCGGTGATGTTTCTGGGGCTTGACCGCTTCAAGCGCATCAACAACGCCCTGGGTCATCCCGCCGGTGACGAGATGCTCAAACAGGTCGGCCGCAATCTGGTGGCGACGGTGCGTGAGTCCGACTCGGTGTTTCGCTACGGCTCGGACGAATTCGTGGTGATCCTTGCCGATATCCGTCACCCCCAGCAGACCAAGGGCATCGCCGAAAAACTGTTGAAGGCGATTCGCGCGCCGCAACACATCGCCGGCCACGACCTGAGCGTGACCGCCAGTGTGGGCATCAGCATTTACCCCGACGATGGCTTCGACGCCATCTCGCTGATCAAGAAAGCCGAAACCGCGATGCGCAACGTCAAGGAAAGCGGCCCGAACGATTTCCGCTTTTTCATCGACGAAATGAACCAGCGCGCCCGGGATCAGCAAAGCATCGAGACCGGTATTCGCCTGGCTCTGGAACGCAATGAATTCGTCCTGCATTACCAACCCAAACTCGACCTTGCCAGCGGCCAGGTGGTGGGCGCCGAGGCGTTGATTCGCTGGCAGAAACCCGGAAACGGATTGGTCTACCCCTCAGCGTTCATCGGGGTCGCCGAAGACAGCGGCCTGATTGTCCAGTTGAGCAAATGGGTGCTGGCCGAAGCCTGCCGGCAAACCTGTGCTTGGCGGGACGCAGGGCTGCCGACGCTCTGCATGTCGGTCAATATCTCGGCCATCGATTTCCGTCAGCGGGACTTTGTCGAGGGCATCGAACAGATCCTCGCGCAGACGGGCATGGACCCCGCCTCGCTGGAACTGGAAATCACCGAAGGCGTCCTCATGCAGAACATCGAGGCCACCGTCACGTCCCTGAACCGGATCAAGGCATTGGGGGTGCGGCTGGCCATCGATGACTTCGGCACGGGTTATTCCAGCCTGAGTTATCTGCGGCGCTTTCCCATCGATGTGCTGAAAATCGATCAGTCGTTCATTCGCGGCTTGAGCTGTGACAGCAATGACGCTGCCCTGGTCAGCGCCATCATCAGCCTGGGGCGCAGTCTGAAACTGATCATCATTGCCGAAGGCGTGGAAACCCTCGAACAGCTGGATTTCCTCAGGTCCCACCATTGTGAAGAAGGTCAGGGTTATTACTTCAGCAAAGCTGTGACGCCTGAGGCGTTCGTCCAGTATCTGGAATCGGTGAAGCCCTCTTCATCTGTCACTCCGTGAACAAGGCTCAACGACACTCAGGCCATCCGCCAAGGAACCAACCGATGTCGCCCGCCTTTCGGTACCTGCTGCTTTTACCGCTGTTCGGACTTTGCCTGTGCGTGAGCGCCGCGCCACTGGATGAGCCGCTCAAACCCTTGCCAGCCATTCCCAAGCAGAATCCGCTGCGGGTCGAACTGGGTCGTCAGTTGTTCAACGAACCGCGCTTGTCAGTCAACGGCTCGTTGTCCTGCTCCAGCTGCCATCAACTGGAGACCGGTGGCGCCGATAACAAAGCCTTCTCCATCGGTTTCGCCGGGCTTGCGGTGGGCGTCAACACCCCCAGCGTGTTCAACGCGAGCCTGAACTTTCGGCAGTTCTGGAACGGTCGCGCCGACACGTTGGAAAGCCAGGTTCATGAGGTTGTGCAAAGCCCCAGCGAAATGGGCAGCAACTGGGAACACGTGGTGCAAACGCTGTCTGCCGATCCGGCTTACCGGGCCTTATTCGCCAACGCGTACCCGGACGGCGTGAACATGACCAATGTGCAAAACGCCCTGGCCAGCTACGAACGCACGCTGATCAGTGCCAACTCGCGATTCGATCAATACCTGCAAGGCAATACCGACATTCTCACCACGGATGAAAAGTACGGCTACCAACGCTTCAAAGAGTACGGCTGCATCGCTTGCCACCAAGGGGTGAACATCGGCGGCAACATGTTCCAGAAGTTCGGTGTGATGGGCGATTACTTCCAGGCGCGGGGAAACCCTGTCGAGTCAGACCTGGGCCGTTATCTGGTGACCAAGGACGATGAGGACCGCAACGTGTTCAAAGTACCGAGCTTGCGCAATGTTGCGGTCACCGCACCGTACTTTCATGACGGCTCCGCCAGGACTCTCGAAGAGGCGGTGGATGTGATGTTCAAGTACCAACTCGGTCGCATCCCTTCTGCGGAGGACAAAACCCTGATCGTCAAATTCCTCAAGACCCTGACCGGCGAATGGGGAGGTAAACCCCTATGAGACTGTCTCACCGTCGCAACCTGGCGCTGCTCGGCATCGTCGCCCTGATGCTGGCCTCGACGCTGCTATTCCTGTACCTCAAGTCCAATTCGAACCAGGCGATGATCTATGCCGAATCAAGGGATCTGGTCGGCCGGATCAAACAACTGAACGCACAATGGGAAACCGAAATCCTCAAGGCCAGGATCGCCACCAATCACAACTACGATCCACTGGTCACACCACTGACCGAGATGACCCAGCTGTGGCAACAGTTCCAGGCGATGGAGTCCGGCCACGGGCGCAATGACTCGCTCACCTGGCGCGACAGCCATGACGCGTTCCTCAGTGCACTGCAGGAAAAAGCCCGGCTGGTGGAGCAGTTCAAGTCGCACAATGCCGTGCTGCGCAACTCGCTGGCGTTCCTGTCCGTCGCCGAGGACGACATTCAGGAACAGCTCGCGCAACTGATGGACGGGGACAAACTGCAGCTGCAAAACATCGCCACCGACACCTACGATTTGCTGTTGAGCAGCCTGGAATTCGCCCAGGTCACCTCCGACGACAAGGCGGCTGACATTCTGCTGGGGCTGAACAAACTGCAGGTGAACAAACAACGTTTGCCTGAACAGTTCCACGGTCCGATTGATATCCTCAGCAAGCACGTTTCACTGATCCTGCAGGAACAACCGGTGGTCAACCGGTTGCTGGAAAACATCGAAGCCGTGCCCGTGGCCAAACGCCTGGACGACATCACCAGCCTGCTGAATACGGACCAGCAGCGCTCCGATGCGGTCGACCAGCGCTACCACTTTTACATGCTGGTTTTTTCAGTCCTGCTGGTGTTGTTGCTGGTGTACCTGGCGATTCATTTGATGCGCAGTTTCACGATCATCAATCGTGTCAACAAAGCCCTGCAATCGGCCAACGACGATCTCGAACGGCGGGTAGAAGAGCGCACCCGCGAACTCAGGGACACCCAAAGCGAGCTGCTCGACACCGCACGCCAGGCCGGTATGGCCGAGATCGCCACCAACGTGCTGCACAACGTCGGCAACGTTCTCAACAGCGTGAACATCTCGGCCGACCTGGTCACCCGCAAACTGCGCGGCAGCAAAGCCCTGGGCCTGGGCAAAGCGATGCAGCTGATCAACGAGCACCCGGGGGATCTCGGCACGTTTCTGACCCAGGACGAGAAAGGCAAATTGCTGCCCGGTTACCTGAATCAACTGGTGGAGGCCATTGCCCTGGAACAGCAAGGCATGACCGAGGAACTCGCGCAGCTGAGCAAGAGTGTCGACCACATCAAGGACATCGTCGCGACCCAGCAATCCTATGCGGGCGCCAACAGCCTGATGGAACCGCTGCACATCAGCGAACTGCTCGAAGACGCCTTGCGCATGAACTCCGGCGCCCTGACCCGGCATCACGTCACCGTGATCAAGGACTACAGCGAGGTGCCGCAGATCATGGGCGACAAACACCGGCTGCTGCTGATCCTGATCAACCTGATCAGCAACGCCAAATACGCCATGTCCGACCTCGGCAACCGTCCGCGGCAAATGACCCTCGGGGTAAAAATCGTCGACGACACGACCCTGCAAGTCAGCGTCAAGGACGACGGCGAAGGCATCGCCGAGGAGAACATGACGCGCATCTTCGCCCACGGTTTTACCACCCGCAAAGAAGGCCACGGGTTTGGCCTGCACAGCTGCGCCCTGGCCGCCATCGAGATGAACGGCCACCTCACCGCCCACAGCGACGGCCCAGGCAAAGGCGCGCTGTTCACGTTGCAGATCCCGTTGAAAGCCGTCACGGAGGACGCATGAGCGAGCGCTCGAACCGCCGCGTTTTGCTGATCGATGACACCCCGTCGATCCACGTGGACTTTCGCAAGATTCTCGCCCCGGAACCGGTGCAGACCGCGGAACTGGACCAGATGGAATCGGCGCTGTTCGGCAGTGAAGTGAAAGCCCCCAGCGCCTTGTTCGAACTGGACTCGGCATACGGCGGACAAGAGGGGCTGGGTAAACTCAAATGGGCATTACAGGAAAACCGCCCCTACGCCCTGGCCTTCGTCGATATGCGCATGCCGGAAGGTTGGGACGGCGCGAAAACCATTGAACACCTGTGGCAGGACGACCCGCGCCTGCAAGTGGTGGTGTGTACCGCCTACTCGGATTATTCCTGGGATGAACTGCTGGACCGTCTGCAGGCCCATGACCGTCTGCTGATTCTGAAAAAACCGTTCGACAACATCGAAGTGCAGCAGATGGCCAACACCCTGCTGACCAAGTGGGACATGACCGAACGGGCGTCCTTGCAGATGAACCATCTGGAGCAACTGGTGCAGCAGGAGATCGACGAGCGCAAACAGCTTGAGTCGCAACTGGTGCAATCGGAAAAACTCGCCTCCCTGGGACAACTCGCGGCCGGTGTCGCCCATGAAATCAACAACCCCATCGGCTTCATTTCTTCCAACCTTGGCACCCTGGATGGCTACTTCAAGCAACTTCAGGAAATGCTCGACGCCTACCGGGACGCGGAAGAGGCCATCGGCTCCAGCGAACGCGTAGAGCGATTGCAGCAACTGCGCGAACAGGTCGAGCTGGAGTTTCTGCGCGAGGACATTCCGCTGCTGATCAAGGAGTCCAAGGACGGCATCAACCGGGTCGGACAGATCGTCAAGGACTTGAAGGATTTCTCCCGCGTGGACGCCAGCGAGGAATGGCAGTGGGTCAATTTGCAGCAAGGTATCGAATCGACGCTGAACATCGTGGCCAACGAACTCAAGTACAAAGCGGATGTGCTCAAGGCGTATCAGGTACTGCCGGATATCGAATGCCTGCCCTCGCAAATCAATCAGGTGATCATGAACCTGATCGTCAACGCGTCTCAGGCCATCGGCCCGGAACGCGGCACCCTCACCCTGCGTACCGGGCAGGCCGATGAAAGGGTCTGGATAGAAGTCGAAGACACCGGCGCGGGCATTGCGCCGCAAAACCTGCAAAAAATCTTTGACCCGTTTTTCACCACCAAACCGGTCGGCCAAGGGACGGGGCTGGGGCTATCGCTGTCCTACGGCATCGTGAAAAAACACCGGGGGGAGATTTCGGTGCGCAGCGAGGTTGGGGTGGGGACGACGTTTCGGGTCGAGCTGCCGATACGCCAGACAAAACCGGCAGGTTGAACACCAGATCTACTTCAACCTGAAAAAAACAGGTTGTCTGTCAGGCCGCCATCGCTGGCAAGCCAGGCTCCCACAGTTTCAGCGGTTTCACCCAAAAACTTCGACCCGCCTAAAACACTGTGGGAGATCTACTTCAACCTGAAAAAAACAGGTTGTCTGTCAGGCCGCCATCGCTGGCAAGCCAGGCTCCCACAGTTTCAGCGGTTTCACCCAAAACCTTCGACCCGCCTAAAACACTGTGGGAGATCTACTTCAACCTGAAAAAACAGGTTGTCTGTCAGGCCGCCATCGCTGGCAAACCAGGCTCCCACAGTTTCAGCGGTTTCACCCAAAACCTTCGACCAGCCTAAAACACTGTGGGAGATCTACTTCAACCTGAAAAAAACAGGTTGTCTGTCAGGCCGCCATCGCTGGCAAACCAGGCTCCCACAGTTTCAGCGGTTTCACCCAAAACCTTCGACCAGCCTAAAACACTGTGGGAGCTGGCTTGCCAGCGATAGCAGTGGCACATCCGGCATCCATATCCTCTGACACGCCCTCTAATTCCTTCCAGCCCTTACAATTTCTTCACAGTCCCGCTCGCCAAGCTGGGGATAAAATCCCGGTTTGAAGTGTTTTCAGTTTTTCGTCAGGCGCAGAATGCCTGGCAACTTCTGCAACAATGCGCAGACCTGTGGCAAAGGAACATGCTTCCCGCCCACAGAATGCTGTTCAAGCCGTACCGAATAACTGTTGAGTCCGAACCCAAGGAAACCGTATGAGCCTGTCCCTCCTGAGCCGCTACGCCTTCTTTGCCGCTTGCGTAGTGTTCACCCTCGCCAGCCTGCCTTTCCTCGAACATGACTGGCTCTGGCCTTTCACTGCCGTCACCGCCGTCCTCAGCCTGATCGGCCTGTTCGACCTGCTGCAAAGCCCTCACGCCGTGCGTCGCAACTATCCGATCCTGGGCAATATCCGCTACCTGGTCGAAGGCATCCGCCCGGAAATTCGTCAGTACCTGCTTGAATCCGACAGCGATGCCCTGCCCTTCTCCCGCGCTCAGCGCTCGCTGGTTTACTCGCGTGCCAAGAATGAAAGCGCCGACAAACCCTTCGGCACGTTGATCGACGTGTATCAATCGGGTTTCGAATTCATCGGCCATTCCATGCGTCCGGCGCCCTTGAGCGACCCGAGCGGGTTTCGCGTGATCGTCGGCGGCCCGCAATGCACTCAACCCTACTCGGCCTCGGTGTTCAACATCTCGGCGATGAGCTTCGGCTCCCTCAGTGCCAACGCGATTCGCGCGCTGAACCAGGGCGCCAAACTCGGCAACTTCGCCCACGACACCGGCGAAGGCAGCATCAGCGCCTATCATCGGGAGCACGGCGGCGACCTGACCTGGGAACTGGGCAGCGGCTACTTCGGCTGTCGTACTGCGGACGGTCGTTTCGACCCGGAACGCTTCGCCGCGCAGGCACAGACACCGCAAGTGCGAATGATCGAAATCAAGATGAGCCAAGGTGCAAAACCGGGTCACGGCGGGATCCTGCCCAAGCACAAGGTCACCCAGGAAATCGCCGAAACCCGGGGCATCATGATGGGCGAGGACTGCATCTCGCCGTCGCGCCACAGCGCGTTTTCGACGCCAATCGAAATGATGCATTTCATCCAGCAATTGCGGGAATTGTCTGGCGGCAAACCGGTGGGCTTCAAGTTCTGTCTCGGGCATCCATGGGAGTTCATGGGCATCGCCAAAGCCATGCTGGAGACCGGCATCCTTCCGGACTTCATCGTCGTCGACGGTAAGGAAGGCGGCACCGGCGCTGCGCCCGTGGAATTTACCGACCACATCGGCGTACCGATGCGCGAAGGTTTGCTGTTCGTGCACAACACCCTGGTCGGCCTGAACCTGCGCGACAAGATCAAACTGGGCGCCAGCGGCAAGATCGTCAGCGCCTTCGACATTGCCAGCGTCCTGGCCATCGGCGCCGACTGGGCCAACTCGGCGCGCGGCTTCATGTTCGCCATCGGCTGCATCCAGTCGCAAAGCTGCCACACCAACAAATGCCCGACCGGCGTCGCCACCCAGGACACCCTGCGCCAACGTGCGCTGGTGGTGCCGGACAAAGCTCAGCGTGTATTCAGTTTCCACCGCAACACCCTCAAGGCACTGGCTGAAATGCTCGCCGCCGCCGGCCTCGACCACCCTTCGCAACTGTCGGCCAAGCACCTGGTACGGCGCATGTCGGCGACCGAGATCAAGCTGTTCTCGCAGTTGCATGTGTTCCTCAAACCGGGGGAATTACTGACCGGCGAAGTCAACGGGGAGTTCTACTCCCGGATGTGGCAGATGGCGCGGGCGGACAGTTTTGAGCCCAATGAAGTGGCCGCCGCATAAGGACTATTTTCCCGCCAGCCTCAGCATGAGGTTGGCGCTACCTCAAGGAAGAACCAGATGCTGAAAGTGATCGCCCGGGATTTTATCAAGCCCGAATACATTGAAATCGTTCGCCCCTGGTACGCCGAACTGGTCGAGAAGACTCGCCTGGAACCCGATTGCATCGCCTACGACCTGTTCGTCGATCAAAAGAACCCCGGGCATTTTGTCTTCATTGAACAATGGCCGAATCAGGCGGCACTGGACACTCATTGCCAGACCGAGCACTTCCGGCGACTGGTCCCGCAGATCAACCAATACCAAGTCAGGGATTGCGTCATCCTGCTGATGGACGCGTTCTAACCTGCGCATCACCAGCGAATCGAGTCGATCGGGGATGGCTCTTTCATGACGATAAAACCGTAATCACCCATCAGGTAGATCCGGTAAAACTGGCTGTCCACCCATGCCGGATACCCCCGATACCCCACCCTCGTGGCATTGCGCCGTTCCTTCTCCGCGACGACGTTGGTGATGCCCACGCCCGGCAGGTTCTCGGCCAGCACGAAAAAGTCGATGTTGAGCAAGTAATGCAACACCGGCATCTGCTTGAACGAACCTGCCGCCCCCCGCAGCCAGTGATCGGAATAGGTCACCGACAAGTAGATACGCTTGGCGTCGCGTAGCTGGTGATGGGAGGCAATATCGTGTTGAAGGCTGGCCAGGGCGCTGGCCGCGAAGGTTTTCTGCACCGTCAGCACCCGACCATAGGCGTACGACAACGACAACATCGCCAGCAGCGGCACGACCAACAGCAGCGGTAGCCGAGGGTGCAGGCGGACGAGTGCCACATGGCTCAGATAGAACAACAACACCAGCAGCACCGCGAACCCCATCAGTGTTCTGGCGCCTTCGTTGAAGTCACGAAAAAAAAGCGCCATGCCCGACACCAGCAACATCACCATCGGCAGCGTCAGCAAGCTCGCCAGGCCGATCAGACACTTTTTTGCGCCGCTGTCTCGCCGTTGCCAAATGTGCGCGCCCACCTGCACACCGCCCGCTATCGCGCACAGCAACAAGCCGGCGAACACCCAAGCGAATCCTCCGTGGAAGAGCAGCAGCACTTTTTCCAGCACGCGACTGATGTTGGTGGACACCTGCAGCCAAGGGCTTGCAGCCCAATTCAGTAAAAGCGTGCGACTCTGGTTGGTAAACGGGTATGCACTGACGGCGTAAATCAACGCGCCCAACAGCGCTTGGGCGATCCTTCCTCCCACCCGGTCGCGCCATTGCTCCCAGTTGACGTTGTCTTGCGCAGCCCTCAGCACTTCCACACAGCACAGCCCCAGAAAGACATTGAAACTCACCTGGTAAAGCCCAAGCCCCAGCGCGATCAAAAAGGCCGGCACCAGC
Source organism: Pseudomonas sp. TNT3 (assembly GCF_010095445.2). Lineage (GTDB taxonomy): Bacteria > Pseudomonadota > Gammaproteobacteria > Pseudomonadales > Pseudomonadaceae > Aquipseudomonas. The sequence goes on along the minus strand of NZ_WFGV02000028.1, from coordinate 64,172 downwards.
CATCGCAGGTTGCGCGAAGGATGCTCAAAGCTGATTGCGTAGACCACCGCGACCACACTGAATACCATGCCCGCGCCGTCGTATTGATACGACAGGTTCTGCAGAAAAAACGGGTTGTACCAAAGCGGCAACACCACCAGGCAACCCGCGATTGTGGGCTGAGGCCAGTAGTGAAAAGTCAGGCGAGTCAACGCCGAGGCCATGGCCAGTGAGGCAATCAGCAGCGGCAGCGGAAAGATGTTCGGTGCGCCATCGCTGAACGTCAGTGCGTTGTAGAGCAGCTGCGTGAACAACCGGCCCTGATCCGCCCAGGCCGTGCCGGCGGACAATGAGCGCCAGTTGTCATCGATGTAGGGATAGTCCGCGAGGATCAGCGGCAAGACATACACAAGGATCGCGATCAGAAAAAACAGCCAGACCTGACGGCGCCCCAGTTCCCGGGTGAAGTAGTCACTGAACCGGCCCATCAAGGCTCGTTCCGTTTTTTGCCGCCGACGATGTCCTTGACCACATAGCGCGGTCGATGCTTGGCCTCGATGTAGATACGACCTACGTACTCACCGAGGATGCCGATGCCGATCAATTGCACTCCACCGAGAAACAGGATCGCGGTCATCAACGAGGGGTAACCGGGCACGCTGTTACCGAAGAAAATCTTGTCCAGCACCATGTACACCGCATAGATCACGGCAAAGATCGAAATGGCGCCGCCGATGTAGGTCCACAGGCGCAACGGCACCGTGCTGAACGACGTCACGCCTTCCAGTGCCAGGTTCCACAGCTTCCAGCCATTGAACTTGCTGCTTCCTGCCACTCGCCCGACACGCTCGTACTCCACCACCACGGTGTTGAACCCGGCCCAGGACAGCACGCCCTTCATGAACAATTGATGCTCGGGCAACGCGCGGATGACATCCACCACCTTGCGATCCATGAGGCGAAAATCACCGACGTTCTCTTCGATCCGGGTGTACGAAATGCGGTTAAGTAGGTGGTAAAACAACGTGGCGCTGTGACGCTTCATGTAACTGTCAGCGCTGCGGTCGCGACGTTTGGCCAGCACCACGTCTGCCCCTTTTTGCCATTGCTCGATCAGTAATGGAATGACGCTGATCGGGTCCTGCAAATCCACATCCATGGGAATCACCGCGTCGCCGGTGGCGTATTCCAGCCCGGCGAACAGTGCAGGCTCCTTGCCGAAATTGCGGGAAAAGTTGATCAGCACCACCTGCTCATCGGCCTCTGCGAGTGCCGCAGCCTGCTCTGCTGTCTGATCGGTACTGCCGTCGTTGATGAACACGATCTCGACGTCAGCGTGGTCGATCTGCAGCTCGCGCCGCACCGCCTGGTAGAACAGGTTGATCGACTGCTCTTCGTTGAACACCGGAACGATGAGCGAGATCTTCATAGCTCATGCTCGCGAAACACCACGTACTTGGAAAACAGAAATCCCAGCACCAGGCTCAAACCCGAAAACAGCGTTACGGTCAGCAGACCCGGGAATTTCCACACATCAGCGACATGGCCAACGCCCAGACTCAGCGCGCCCATGGTTCCCAGAAACAGCAGATAGCTGCCCGTCGACGCTCTGGCGTCGAAGGTAAATTGTGCGTTCATATAGAAAGAGAAAGAGGCCGCGACGAGGAACGCCGCCAGGTTGCTGAGCGCCTGGCTGAGATCGGCCGCCACGCTCAGCAGGAAAAAGAGTTGCCAGTGGATCAGCGTATTCGCAACCCCGATTATCGTGTAGCTGGAAAACCCTCTCCACAAGCGTCTCATGCGGCTCACCTGTTGTTGAACGCGACACCCATCAGATCCTGTTTATTTGAGCGTGTCTGCTGTCATAAATCGCAGGTCAGGCTGCCTTTCAGACGAGCGGCAGAGAATGGAAGATCAAAAACGCAAAAGCCCCGGCCATCAGGACCGGGGCTTTTGCATTTCATACGAACGACTTACGAAGCCGAACGCGCCGCACCTTGCAAAGCGTTGGTCGGTTGCAGCTTGAACACGTAGAACAACACGGTCAGCAGCGCCAGGAACGCCGGGCCGACATAGAGCGCCACACGGGTGTCCGGGAAGTACGCCATCAGGCCGACCACCAGCACCAGGAACGCCAGCGCCAGGTACGAGCTGACCGGGAACAGCCACATCTTGTACTTGAGGCCCGCACGTTCGCTGGCACTCAGGCCTCTGCGGAACTTGAGTTGGGACAGCAGGATCATCACCCAGGTCCAGATCGCGCCGAAGGTCGCAATGGCTGTCACCCAGATGAACACCTTCTCAGGCACCAGGTAGTTCAGCAGCACGCCCAACAGCAGGGCGCCAATCGACAGCAGCAACGCACGACGCGGCACTCCATTGCTGGAGGTCGTGGCGAACGCTGCCGGGGCCTGACCATTTTGCGCCAGGCTGTAAAGCATGCGCCCGGTGCTGAAGATGCCGCCGTTGCACGAGGACAGCGCTGCAGTGATCACCACGAAGTTGATGATGCCGGCCGCGGTCTTGATGCCCAGACGTTCGAACGTCATCACGAACGGACTGCCCTGAGTGCCGATTTCGTTCCACGGGTAGATCGACAGGATCACGAACAGCGCGCCGACGTAGAACAGCAGGATCCGCCAGAACACCGAGCCGATCGCGTTAGGGATGGTTTTCTGCGGGTTTTTAGCTTCGCCGGCAGTCAGGCCGATCATTTCGACGCCCAGGTAGGCAAACATCACCATCTGCAGAGACATCAACACGCCTTGCACGCCATTGGGCATGAAGCCGCCGTGGGCCCAGAGATTGGAAATCCCCAGCGCCACGCCGTCATTTCCGAAGCCGAACGCGATTACGCCGATACCGCCGATGACCATCGCAATGATGGTGACGATCTTGATCAGGGCGAACCAGAACTCGAACTCACCGAACGCTTTCACGGCGATCAGGTTGATGGTGCCCATGCTGATCAACGCGGACAGCGCCCAGATCCAGCGGGGTACTTCGGGGAACCAGACGCCCATGTACACCGCCACCGCGGTGATTTCCGCGACGCAGGTCACCAGCCACAGGAACCAGTAGTTCCAGCCGGTGAGGAAGCCCGCCAGGGGGCCGAGGTAGTCTTGTGCGTAACGGCTGAACGAGCCGGCGACCGGGTTATGCACGGCCATCTCGCCGAGGGCGCGCATGATCACCAGGATCGCCAGACCGCCGATGATGTAGGACAGCATGATGGCCGGGCCAGCCATTTCGATGGCCTTGGCCGAACCGAGAAACAGACCAACACCGATACAGGCACCCAGCGCCATCAAACGAATATGCCGTTCGCCGAGTTCGCGTTTAAGCGGGCCGCCCTGAGCGGTCTCGCCTTGGGGCAGATGATTGCCGACTGGCATAGGGGTACAACCTCGTCTTGTTATTGGATATGACCACCGAGTGTCGAAGCGCTGGCTGGTAAACCATTGCCTCCATGAAACCGGTCCTGCTTCGTGGGCAGCACCGTCTTGTAGGACAAAACCTCCAAGATCAGCGGGGCGTGCAGTATAAAAAGCTTCTTACAGGTTTTTTCACTCTATAAACCACAACATTCAGCAAGAACTCTCGGCAAAAGCCCAGTTAGCGGAGGGACATTACCTGGCTAATGTAGGATTTTTCACTGGTAAAACGGCGTGGAGTATTGCACAGCATTGGTGCATCGTCATGTCCCTACCAAGGTCTTATTTATCGCTCGAGGCGTCTAGCCCAGCCCTTTCAGAGCCTGTCTCTATTGAGATACATGAACGTCTTCGGAAGGGGATCTATGTGGTGAAGGGTATCTTGTGGCGAGGGGATTTATCCCCGTTCGGTTGCGCAGCAGCCGTAAACCCTGCGAATCCGATGTAACTGAAAGGACGCAAGGGGAGCGCTTCGCACTCCAACGGGGATAAATCCCCTCACCACAAGATCCCCTAACTACAAGATCCCCTAACCACAAAATCCCCTAGCCACAAAAACTTCTGCCCCCCCTAATCACAAAAACTCTTACTTCACCAAATTCTTCGCAAGAATCGGAAATTTCACTCAATAGTCTCAGCGTTGCTATAGACCACTGCGTACTAGCCTCAACGCGTCACTTGAGATCACAAGGAAGCAATGGATTGCCGACTCAACCAAATTCTCATCGCCTGCGTTTCGGCAGACATTCCGAAATCGGTCGCGCTTATCTCATCACCGCAGTTATCCACAATCGCCAACCACTATTTTCGGATTGGCGCTTGGGCCGCCTGCTTGTCGCAGAAATGCGACGGGCTCACGACTCCGGACGGGTGAATTCAATCGCTTGGGTGGTGATGCCTGATCACTTTCATTGGCTGATGCAACTGCAAGACGACAAGTTAGGGAATGTCATGGGTGCTACCAAAGCCCGATGCGCACAGGCAGTGAACAAAACCATCGGTCGACGTGGCACTTTGTGGCAAACCGGCTATCACGATCGAGCCATTCGTGATGGCGAAGAACTTCTGCCGTTCGCTCGTTATATCGTTGCCAACCCCTTGAGAGCAGGGCTCGTGGACAAAATCGGCGATTACCCGCTCTGGGATGCCTGCTGGTTGTAACTGTCACCTTCCTTCAATGACTGTCGAAATCACTGTGGTGAGGGGATTTGTTGGACAGAAGACTTAATGACACAGAGATTTTATGTGGCGAGGGGATTTATCCCCGTTCGGTTGCGCAGCAGCCGTAAACCCTGTGATTCCGGTTTAACAGAAAGGACACAGGGGAGTGCTTCGCACTCCAACGGGGATGAATCCCCTCACCACTTGAATCCCCTCACCACATGAATACCCCACCACCTGAATCCCTTGGACACCTGTATCCCGTTACCACAAAAACGCCTTTTCACAGGGACTTGACGATCGGAAATCGATATTTCTGTATTCACAATTTTTTCACCATCGCCAACCACCGACTAAGCTTCAGACAAGTCCGATCAATCTGCGTGAATGGATCAGTCGACTATGGGCGCGTTATGGCAAACCGATTCGAGTAAAACCGTGGTCCAGACTGAAGCTGTGGATGATGCGCCGCCACCTGAAAAACCCCGTGGCACCAAGCATGGGTGGAAGGCCTTTTGGTTGTTGGTATTGATTATCGCCATCGTCCTTGGGCTCGCTGCTGCCAAGGAAATGCGCACGTCAAAATTCCAGTCCCGGGAAGTCAGCAAGTTTGCCGCCACCCTCAATTACGACCTGCAACCCGGCCCCAGCGATGCGATTCGCTACCCCGGCGCCGGTCCGTTTGATTTGCGCTTGGGCTACAGCTCGCTGAGCGACTTTCTGCCGCGCCTGATCAAGCGCGACTACGTGGTGCAATCGCAAACCCGATTTTCCCAAGCGTTGATGGACTACAGCGGCAAAGGCTTTTTCGTACCCTATGCGGAAAAAATCCAGGCGGGACTGTCGATCACCGATTGCCGTGGATCACCGCTGTATCAATACAAATACCCGCAGCAGCTCTATTCCAGCTTCGAGGCAATACCGCCGGTAGTAGTGAACAGTCTGCTGTTTATCGAAAACCGCTTCCTGCTCGACCCCCGCCAGCCCCTGGCCAACCCTGCCGTGGATTGGCCACGGTTCGGCATGGCGGCGTGGTCTCAAGTGGCAAAATTGCTGCACATGCCTGGGCAGTCGGCCGGTGGCAGTACCCTGGCCACGCAATTGGAGAAGTACCGGCACTCGCCCGACGGCCTGACGGTGTCGGGCGCGGAAAAGATCCGGCAGATGATTTCCGCCACCGTCCGCGCCTATCAGGCCGGACCGGACACCCTCGTGGCGCGGCAGAATGTGGTGCGTGACTACCTCAACAGCGTGCCCCTGTCAGCCGTTCCGGGCCACGGCGAAGTGCATGGCATGGCGGAAGGGTTACGCGTCTGGTACGGCGCCGACTTCAACACGGCCAACGAAACCCTGGCCAGCACGGCAACGGACCCGAAAACCATGGCGGCAAAGGGCCTGGCCTTGCGCGAAATGCTGTCGCTCATGATCGCCCAGCGGCGCCCTTCCCACTACCTGACCAAGGGTCACGATGAGCTGGCCGACCTTACCGACAGCCACATCCGCCTGCTCGCGCTGAATAATGTGATCGACGCACCACTGTCGGCCGCCGCGCTGGCCAGCAAAGTGACTTATCGCGATTGGGCGACGCAGCCCACTATCCAGCCAATCGAAACCAACAAGGGCATCAGCGTGGCGCGCAGTCGCCTGGGCGGCCTGCTCAATCGTCCCCTGTACGATCTCGACCGTTTGGACCTGTCCGCCACCAGCACCCTGCAAGGCGATCTGCAAACCCGGGCCACCGAATACCTCAAGCACCTCGCCGACCCGGTCTTTGCCGCGCAGATCGGCTTGATGGGCGAGCGCCTGCTGACCCCCACCAGCACCACCCAGGTACGTTACAGCTTCACCTTGTTCGAACTGACCCCCGACGGTTCGCGGGTGCGGGTACAAACCGACAGCACCGACCAACCGTTCGACATCAACGAAGGCAGCAAGCTGGAGCTCGGCTCCACGGCCAAAATGCGCGTGATGACCACTTACCTGCAAATCATCGCCGAGCTGCACGATAAGTACGGCGCAATGACCGTACCGGAACTCAAGAAACTCGATGTACCGGACCAGGACCGTCTGAGCCGCTGGGCCATCGACTATTTGATCCAGAATAAAGACCGCAATTTGCAAACCATGCTCGGCGCCGCGCTGGATCGTAAATACTCCGCCAGCCCGGGCGAGGCTTTTTTCACTGGCGGCGGGCTGCACACGTTTAACAACTTTCGCAAAGAGGACAACGGCCGACTACCCACTCTGCGTGACGCCCTGCGCGAGTCGATCAACTTGCCGTTCATTCGCCTGATGCGCGACCTGGTGCGCTATGCCACCTACTCCGGCCCCAACAACAGTGCCGAATTGCTCAAGGATGATCGCGACCCGAGACGTCAGGAATACCTCGCCTCGTTCGCCGACCGCGAAGGCACTTCGTTTCTGCTGAAGTTCTGGAAAAAGTACAAAAACAAAGACACCCAGGCGCGACTGGAGACCTTCCTCGACAGCATTCGCCCGACCCCAATTCGCATGGCGGCCGTGCATCGTTACCTGCTGCCACAAGCCAGTCAGGAAAGCTTCAACGCCTTTGTTCGCGCACACCTCAAAGGTGCCAAGCTCACCGAGAAGCTGACCGATGAACGCCTTGAGCGGCTCTATGAGAACTACAGACCCGGCGCCTATGACCTGCCGGACCAGGGCTTCATTGCCAAGGTTCACCCACTGGATCTATGGCTGATGGGATACCTGCTGAACAACCCGGATGCCAAGTGGAGCCAGATCGTCAAAGCCAGCCAGTTCGAGCGTCAGGAAGTCTACAGCTGGCTGTTCAAGAGCCGTCACAAAGGCGCCCGCGACAGCCGCATTCGCACCATGCTGGAAATCGAGGCGTTCCTCGACATTCATCAGCGCTGGCAGAAAGTCGGCTATCCGTTCGACCACCTCGTGCCGTCGCTGGCCACCGCCATCGGCAGCTCCGGCGACCGCCCGGCCGCGCTGGCCGAGTTGATCGGCACCATCCTCAACGACGGTGTACGGATGCCGACCTTGCGCATCGACACCCTGCACTTCGCCGCGAACACGCCCTATGAAACTAGGCTGATCAATGACCCGGACGTCGGCAAACGGGTGATGCCTTCCGAAGTGGCGACAGCCATGCGCGAGGCCTTGTCGCAGGTGGTGGATGCCGGTACCGCCAAACGCGTCTCCGGCAGTTTCATCACGCCCGATGGCAAACCGTTGGCGATGGGCGGCAAGACCGGGACCGGGGATAACCGTATTGAAGCCGTCGGCTCGGGCGGGCGAATTCTCAGCTCGAAATCGATCAACCGCACCGCGACTTTCGTGTTCTACATCGGCGACACCCATTTCGGCACCTTGACCGCGTTTGTGCCGGGACGTACTGCCGAAGCCTTCAAGTTCACCTCGGCGTTGCCGGTGCAGGTGCTCAAAGGCATGGCGCCGATTTTGACGCCGTATCTGCAACCGGGCAGTGCTTCGCAATGCCACCCCGTGGAGGGTTCGTCCGTGGCGGCAGCCCATCCGACTTCGTGACCCGGTATTGTCCAATAGCAGGTGGTATTCCGTTATTTTTCAGATTCGATTATTCAAAGGTTTGCCCGCACCAAACCCCGGTTTAGCGCAGGTATTCGGGCTTTTTTTTTGAGCCCCGACAGATAGGCTGATCCTTCTTAAAACGATCAAGGATGATTGCCATGTCTGACGCCCCCTCGCCTGCCCAAACCACCGACAAAGGCCGGCACTACACGTTCATCGAGAACATCCTCAGTGACCCGTTCAAAACCGCCACCGTCGGCAGAGCCAAGGCACTGAGTGCCACAGCCCTGAACATGGAGCCGTGGTACCGCACGGTACCCAGCGCTCTTCACGACTCGCTGAAAGCCGCCAACCTCAAAGCCTGGAGTTCTCAGAACCAGGTCGACAAACTGTTCGAACAACTGCAGGACGTTCATTCCTTTGCTGCGCCCCTGCTTCAGGTAAAACTCAAGGAAAAATACGGCATCACCGATGACGTCAAGACGACGTACTTGCGCCTGTACCTTCCCAAAAACCTGCCGTGGTACACGATCAATCTCTCGAACGGGCTCACCATGCGAACCGTTTCGCTGCTGGATGCAGCGCTGCACAACTTCGCAAAAAACGAAACGGTCGATACGGGCTCGGAATTCATCAGCAAACCTGACCACCGCGGACACTTCGATGTTCTGCCGATAAGACACAAAATGACCGTCGGACAGTTTCAGGCGCTTTGCCGGGAACTGGACATCGGCGCACGGTACAAAGCGCACCTCGAAAGTGTTCTGCTACCCGGTGAACCCGTGGCCGAAGCCGTGATGAAACTCAAGGTCACCAACAGCCAGAAAGACGCCCTCGCCGTCGCCGCGCAACTGGCGCTGACCACCGGGGATATCCAGTACGACGTTTACAAACTGGTGCTGGACCTGACAAAGGAGGCACCTCAACTCCTGCTTAACGGCAGACAAATGCTGTGCTGCGATCTCTCGATGATGGAGACCCGTCTGACCGGTATTGTCCTGCTGATTCCTGCCATCAAGGACAGCAGAGGCATTCGACGGCTCATCGCCTATGTGCCCCATGACCCGGATCACCCGCTCAAGGAATATGAATCAACAGACGCCTTCATGACCGAGCTGACGCGCCAACTGCGAGAAAACAAGATCGGCACATCATCGAAGCAGACCTACCGACAATTCTTCAGCCAGTTCGTGGATCAACAGCAACGCGGGCACTTTTTTGCAGACCTCGACCAACGTCTCTCCAGCGTCAAATGGCATCAAAAAGAGGATGCAACGGATCAGCGCCCAACGTGGCGTGAGGAACCGGTGACCCGCCCGCGCCTGCAATTCCAGCACCTGCCGCTTACCCGGGATTTCTGGACACACACCTACCAGCAAAAACTCAACAAGGTCATCAACGACGCACGGGAAATCGCTGTGTCCACTGATGACACCGACAGCAAAGCGCGTTGGGCCTGGTGGGATAATTTCAAAAAAATCGTGTCCGACATCTTCAATGTTGCGCTGTTGATCGCCACGCCGTTCGTGCCGGGAGTGGGCGAGATGATGATGGCCTACACCGTTTATCAGCTGACCAGTGACGTCATCGAAGGGCTCGTCGATCTGGCGGAAGGCCTTGGGCTCGAAGCAGCCGAACATGTGATCAGTGTGGTGACGGATGTCATCCAGCTGACAGCCTTCGTTGCAGGTGCGCAAATAGGCAGCGCGTTCAAGCTCAAACTGTCGCCGCTGGTCGATGGAATGAAACAGGTCAGGCTGCCTGATGGCAAACAAACCCTGTGGCTCCCCGATCTAGCCCCTTACGAACAAAAAAACCTCACCCTGACGCCTGGTTCGAAACCGGACGAATACGGCCTGCATCGCCGCGCCAACCAGACCATTTTGCCGCTGGAGGACAAGTTCTACTTCATCGAGAAAGTCTCGAACGAGGCGACTTCCAACACACACCGCATCAAGCACCCGACTCGCCCGAATGCCTACTCGCCCACACTGGAACACAACGGCCATGGCGCCTGGATATACGAGGGAGAAAAGCCGGGCGATTGGGAAGGCGAAACCTTGATGCGCCGGCTTGGCCACCGCGTGGATCGCTTCTCACCTGTGGAGCTTGAGCAGATCCGCATCAGCAGCGGCACGTCAACCAATGCGCTGCGCCAACTGCATGTCGATAGTGCGCCGCCTCCGCCGATTCTGGCTGACACGATCAAGCGCTTCATTGCTTATGACGAGGTCAAAGCCGTCGACGGCCGTGCAGCTGAAACATCAAAACGTCTGTACCAGGCAGCAGAGGCAACAAGCAAGGCAGAGGTCCTGTTGCTGAGGCAATCCTTCCCGGACATCCCGCTCACCGTCGCGCAAACCGTGCTGGCGGACGCCACGGCCGACGAGCGCACCATTATGGCCGAGGAAAATCGCTTGCCGTTACGCGTGAAAACCCAGGCACGGGAAATGAACTTCGAAGCCGGAACCGCGAGAGCCTACGACGGTTTTTATCGCCCGGAACAGACGATACCGGACACCGAACGGCTTGCACTCAACACCCTCAGACTCAACACCGACACGTTCAGCGACCTGCGCATCGAAGTCAGGGACGGTACCGATGACGGCACACTGCGCTGTAGCGTCGGCCCGGATGACGCCGCAACGGTTCGCCGGCTGATCAGGGATGAACAGGGCCAATACACGGTGCTCGACGGGGACAATCAGCCATTGCACGAAGCCGGCGATTTCTACGAAGCGATCCTGCGCGCCTTGCCTGACGACAGACGTGCAGCCCTGGGCTACCCGCGAGGTCACGGCCATTCGCTCAAAGTCTGGATCATGGAAAAGTCTGCGCCGCCTGCCCAGCGCCGGACGTTGCTGGCAGAGCCGCCGATTCGTACCGTGGCCGCCATTGAAACCGTCAATCTGGTGCGTGGGCCGTCGCTCTCCAGAAGGCCGGCAACGCCGCAAGAAAGAGTCATGAATCTGTATTCCGGTATGAGCGAAGAGCAAGCGCACGCGTTCGTGGAGGCCTTAAGGGCCAAGGGTGATCCCGATCAGGCGATTGACCGGCTCAGGGATGAACTTCAGGAGTTACACACAACATTACGCGACTGGAGTTACAACTATCATCCCAATGTGGATACCTCAGACGTACTCGACGCCAACAGCGATTGGAATAACTTCAGGTTCAAAGGCGGCAGCTTCATTCAAGAACGACTTATTGAATGCTTCGAACGCAAAAGCCAGGCATTCGGTGAACGTAACATTCACCCCGAAGCCGGCTACACGCTGGACTTGTCATCCGACCTGATGGGGCCCCAGCTTGATCGGTGGTGGACCGATCTGAAAGAGCTGCCAAACATCAAAAAATACCTGGACCAGGTGACGATCCTCAACCTCGACAACGCGCGTTTTTCCGCCGACGCCAGGGGCCTGCTGAGCGACCTCCCCCAAGTCCGTCACTTGAGCGCCCGGTACAGCGATCTGACCGCCCTGCCACCCGCTATCGGCAGGATGCATCTGCTCGAAACCTTGCGTTTGTCCAACAACAGAATCCGCCTGACGCCTGACTCCGCCAGGCAACTGGGAGGTCTTACTCGCCTGAAGACGTTGAGACTGGATGGCAACCCATTGCTGCATCCGCTGGATGTCGGGCGCATGCCTGGATTGCGGGTGCTGAGCCTGAGAACAACCGGGCTCGAAACGTGGCCGGAACGCCTGTTCATGGACGGCGTGTTCAGAAAGTCCCGCCCACGGGGTTTTTCTCTCGATCTGCGTAGCAGCCCGATCACCACCGTCCCTGACGTAGTGCCTGGCTCGGACCATGCCCTGATAGTGGCACGTGCGCGCCTCGACACGAGAAAGCTCTCCGATGTCGACCGACTTCGTCTGGAAACTTACCGAGAGTCCGTCGGCATGGCCGCTCGCCAGGTTTATGAGCAAGCGGCGACCGATGAAATCAGGAACTGGAGAATGATCTCCGACGACGCAACGCCTTACAGCACCTCGGCGGGCGTCGGCACTTTCCGGGATGAATCGTGGCACGATCTGGCGTCTGAACCTGGCGCTGCCGATTTTTTCAGAGTCATCAGGAAGCAAAGAGAAAGCAAAGATTATCGGAACAGTGACTCGCGCCCACAATTGACGAAGCGCGTATGGCAGATGGTCGATGCCGCCGCGCTGGATTCCGACCTGCGCGTAGAACTGTTCGAGCAGGCCAGACAACCCGACACCTGCGGGGACGCTGGGTCACAGCTGTTCAACAGCATGGGACTGAAAGTGCTGGTGTCCGCGGCGCGCACAGAGTCGACATCGGTGCTGGAACTCGAAAACCGTCTGGTCAAACTGGCCAAAAGCGCTGCGCGTCTGGAAAAGGTTGGCGACATTGCCAGAAAGGAGATTCTCACTCAGCGCGACATGAGCCAACGTGTTCCGCCCGTACCGGATTACCACGCACCCGATGAAGTGGAAGTTCACCTGGCATTCGAAACAGGGCTGGCCAAGCGGCTGGATTTACCTTGGCAATCTGACCGCATGTTGTACCGGGATACCTCGCGGGTAACCCCGGACATGATTGATGCGGCCTACAGGAAAATCATCGCCGATGAAGCAGGCGATGGATTGGTCAACGCAATGATTGACTCCTTCGAAAATCCGTTCTGGGAGAACTATCTGAAAAGCACTCACCCGGCCGAAATCGAGGCAAACAAACGTTCTTTCGATTTACGACTGGGTCAGGTCGAAGACTTGCGGGAAGCGCAAAACGCCTGGGTGAATGAATCGGACCCGGCACAATTGGCCGTGCGTCAAAAAACTCTGGAGGACTTGGCCAATCAACTGAATGTCGCGCACAACGAAGTTTTCACCGAAGAGGAAATGACCGACGAGTTCTATAACCAGTTGGTGTTGCCATTGACCAACGAACGAAACCAGCTCGCTAGAACATTGACCCGTGAAGCGTTGGCCAGAGCCGGGCTCTGACCTCGGCTGGCTCAGCACACGATCAGCCAGCCCTTGCATGGGCTGGCTGACCGGTACCACACCCCGATTCCGGCCCTAAGCGATCACACTTCCGAATCCCATATCACAGTGATATCGCCTTTATAGTGCTGCTGTCGGGCACTGATCAACCAATCGGTGAAACGCTCGTCAATCTCGAAATGCAGCGTCCCCGGCTTGCGATCCACGTAGACGCCGGGCTGGAACACCGGGCTGACAGAGCGACTCAATGGCATCCGCCTGACCGGTTGCCCGCTGTCGTCGGTCAATCCATTAGGCAGACTGACGCTGACATCCACAATCGCCCCATACCGGCCATTTGAGTTACTTATGCCGCAACCCTGCTCATAATCAATTCCACATTCGAGCTTCATCGTAAACCTGGACGAAGCAGAAATATTGAATGTTTGATCGCGGTAAAGACGCACAGGCTTGCGCCCATGGCCAAGCCAGGTCTGCCATCCACCTTGCGGTTCCAGGATAACTTTGCTGCCTCCGGGGGGAATTTCAACTTTCATTGTGTGCTGGACATACAAAGTGAAGTCGATGGAGATCAAATCGTCGTCAGGCACCATGACATCGCCCATGTCGAAATCCCGGCCTGGACCTATGCTGTAATTCAATACACCGCGGTAAGTACCCGATGACATCTTGAGGGGATTGGGCGTAACGAGCTGATAAGAGAACCCCATGTCTCGGTAAGCAAAATCATAGGATTGATCAATCGATGTTTGTGCTTGTTTGGAGCAGACACCCGCATCAACCGGAACTCGCCAGAAGAAAGCAAAATAGAGGTGGTTGCCATACCCCACACCGCCATATTGACAGGGAGGCGGAGCATAGACCCAACTTAGTCGCCAAACACTCTCCGGGAGACCCTTATTGATTGCGTAGGCGGCACCGATACCATTCACGCGCATTCTTACCGTCTCTTCTTCTCCGGTTTCGTCATGAATGACTCTGACATCCCTCCAAGAGGACGGCACCCGAAACATCGGGCCTTGACGTTCGTCATGCAGCGCCTGAATGCCAGCGATAGCTTTGAAACGAATCGGCAAGGCGAGACTGAAAACACCGTTTTCGCAATAATCCGGGTGGTCGCCGCAGTACCCACCCTGGGGTGTTTTATTGACAAATTCGTTGTGCATCGGATTCGTCGGGTCCGGCTGGAACAGTGCCGTGATCTCTACATTCGCAGCACTGGCCGAAGTCATAAAACCTGTCAGTATCAGTGCGCACAGGCCCTTTACTTTTTTTGCCAGATTCATGGTTCATACGCTCTCTGTTTTTTATCGCTGTCACCTATGCAGCTCGACACTAATGCCTGTTTTGACTACTCCCCCGGCGCCCTGGCACTGAACAACAACAGGACGTTGCCGCTGTAGTCCCCTGGCCGATAGCCCCCGACCGGCTTTACCGGCTCGATTTCCAGTGGCACCCGGATGCCCGCGGCCGCGTCGGCCGCCGACACGACTTGCCGGGGGGCAATATCAGGGCTCAACTCCACACCGTTGAAACTGACCCGCAACGCGATGTCGTCGCTCGGCCTGCCGTTGGACAGGTAGGGTGTGGCCTCCAGGCGGGCTTCAATCGCGCTGGTGTCATGGCGCACATCGAAGTTCTTGCGCACACTGCTCAGGGTCGAGGTCGGATGGTCCCAGTGCAGTCGCTGTGGCCGGTGTATCCAGTCGGCTTCAGCCGGGATCAGGTAAAACGAACGGCTCGGGATGGTCAGGGACACCTCGAAGGTGTGCTCTTCCCGGGCCGCCCATGTCAACGAGCCCGTCAGTACCGTCATTGCCGTCATCACGACGGCGGCGCATTGCTTGATCATGTTCGTTACCCGTTGCGTCAATGAATAGCCGGTCTAGCGACTGACAATCTTCAGGTCGTTTTTGCGGTCGCCTTCGATCAGTTTGAACCGGTACTCGCGCCCCTTTTCCTTATCGAAGCCAAAGACCTTGCCGGCCATGACGTGGTGTTTGGTGGTGGCGCCACAGTCGCTTTCATTGCTCAATGAACAGCTTTTGAATTCATCGACAATCACCACGGTATTGCCGTTATTGCGCAACTCGTAACGATTGTCGGTTTCATTGATGACGCTCTCGAACCGTGCGTCCTTGGGCCGAACGAAGAACACGGTGCCGAACCCGGTCATGACGTTGACCCCCGCCGACAGGTTCTTTTTGTAGTCCTCGCGCTCTTCGCTACTGACCAGGAACTCGTCTTCCTTCTCCGGCACCACCGGCACGAACCGCACACGGAAGTAGCGTTCGCGGTCCCGCTCGCCCATGTACAACAGGCGCGTGCCCTGCATGCCCTGGGCCGGGACGATCAGCCGCGCGGGGCTTGCCATCACGCCATTGCGCGAGGCGCCGTCGGTGGCGGTCTCGACCGGGACCTCCTTGGGCGTGCCGTCGGCGTCGTAGACGATTTCCAGCACGTTGACCTTGACGAAAGCGGTGCTGTCGCCGCTGTTGAATACCCGTTTCAGGTAGGTACTTTTATCCGCATCCAGATAGTCATACACGGTGCCGACATTGATCTGCGGCCCGGCGTTTGCCGGCATGCAAAACACGCTGAGCAACCCCAGCAAACACACTCGGTTCATGGTTTTCAATCCTGTGAAAAATGTGAAAGAACTGACCGCAACGGTCATACGTCCGAGTCCCAGATAATGGTGATATTGCCGCTAAGCGTGTCGGTGAAGCCGGGGCGCAACAGGAAGTCGATGGCAGCTCGGGTCATCTCGAACCGTAGCGAGCCGGCCTTGCGATCCAGATAGAACCCGGGTTGAAAGGGGCCGGCCCAAGTGTTGTACCGCAACGGTTGCTGCTTGACTGGCCCCCCGTCGACTCCAGTAATGCCATCGGGCAGCGTGAGGAATGTTTCCACCTCGGTGACATTGCCTTGGGGGCTGCCCAGCTTGCAGGCAGTGCCACCGGTCGAGTCGCACAGCATCATGACTTTGAAGCGCGACGACGCCGACAGGTAAAACAGTTGGTCGCGGTAGATCCTGGTGGGCTTGCGACCGCCATCGATCCAGCGCTGCCAACCGCCCTCGGGTTCCAGCGCCACCTTGTTGCCGCCCGGTGGCAGATCGACTTTCAGGGTGTGCTGTACGTCGAGGACGAAGTCCAGGGTCAGGCTGCCGTCGTTTGGAATCATCAGCGATCCCAGATCGATATCGGCGCCGGGGCCCACGGTGTAGGAAATGGCACCGGTATAAAGCCCGCTCGACATGCCCAAGGGGTTGGGCGTGCGTAACTCATAGGCGATGTCGAGGGTGTCAAAGTAGATGGAGGGAATGGGGTAGGCAGCCACCTTCTCACAGAATGCCTCCACAGGTGTTTTCCAGAAAAATCGATAGAAATTGTCGCCATATGCCCCCACGCCGCTGTACTGACAAGGTGGCCGCGTGTTGACCCAACTGCTGGTGGTCCATAGCTTTCGATGGCCTTCCAGTGGGTCCGTTACCCCGACCAGGTTGGCGGCCGAATCGCTCAGAACAAACTGGGAGCCAGCACCGGTGATGCGCACTGCAACGGTCTCTGTTTGTTGCGTTTCAGCATTGGTGACGGTCAACCATCGCCAGTTGGCCGGCATTTTCAGTCCGATGCTTTCGCCGGTCGCGATCGAGCGACTGGAGTCGAACCGAACCGGCAGTTGGATACTGAACATGTTGTTGTCGGCACACTGGCTTGGATAGATCGCGCAATACCCACTGTTCGGTGTTTTGTTGAGAAATTCATTTTTGTTCGGTTGCGAAGGATCGGGCTGAAACAACGCCCTGATCTCCCGAGTCGCCGCCTCCGCCGAAGGCACGCTCAATGCCATCAACAACCCCAGGCAGCACGTGGATTTTTTCATAGGATCAACCCGCCTTCTGTTCGGTAAACGTGACGTCCGCCAAGGTGTCCGGTGTGCAGCGCAGATCACCGATCATCAGCACATTGTTTTCACTGCGGTGACGGCTCGCGTCGAGGCGGAACTGACACAGCAACTGATTGCCCTGGCGCACTTCCAGGGTCGGCGAGCCGGCGTTCATTTCCATCGAGAAGAAACCATCGACTTCGGTCACACCCCGGCTGGCGTGGTTGATCACGTGATGGCCCTTGAGCGGCTGCCCTTTGGCATCGATCAGCCGGCCGAGCACGGTCAGGGTTTTCATCACACGGATCTTGCGATACTCCACCCCGCCCTTGTTCAGGTGATAGCGGGTGCGTGCCGGCTCGATGGTCGCCGCCGGTACGTGGTTGCCCTCGAAGTCGAAACTCACCGAGCTGTTCTGATACGCGGTGATCGGGATGAAGTTACGCCCCGGCCTCAACGCCGCGCTGCCGCCGCTGTAGTCGTCGGCGCGCAGGGCAATGTCTTCGATGTCCGATTCCACATCGACAATCAGGCCCGCGCCGCGCATCTCGTACTGGCTGGTCAACATCATTTTTTCGCCGCCGATGGCCAGGGTGCTGTCCAGGTTCAGGCCACCGGTGAAGTTGCCGTTGTAGGACGAGCGCTGAACAAAGCCATCGCCATTGATCTGGTCGGTGCGGAAGTTCGCCAGGCTGGACAGGCCGACGCCATACGTGTCGGTGAGCGCGGTGACCGAGACGCTTTGCAGTACGTGATCTTTCAGATCCTTGCGCCAGCCGATCGAACCGTTGTTGTCGCGACCGCCGTCCCGCGCCGTGCGCGAGCCGATGCTGCCGGTGATCTGCTGGCCGGGTGCGCCCAATGCCAGGTTGACGCTCAGGTCGACACCGCGATTGCGCGCGCTGCCGCTGCTGTAGCTGCCGGGCCGGTCAAACAGCGACAGCCGCCAGTTGCCATCGCTACCGAACAACGTGGTGCGCTGGTTCCAGCCCAGGTCCAGACCGACACCTTCAACGTTGCCTTCGCTGTGGGACACCCGGGCATTGATCGAACTTTTGCTGCTGAGCCGATGATTGAGCGCCAGGGATGAGTTGCTGGTCTCGCCGACGAACACATTGCGCTGGCGTATCCGCGTGCCGTCCGGCAGGGTTTCGTAGAGGTTGGTGGTGTCCAGCCAGCTGCGGTTGTGGCTGATCACGATGCTGCCGGCGCCATAGTTATAGAGGCTTTGCAGATCGAGGCCGGTGCCATGATCCTGCGTCTGATAGACGTTGGCGTACAGGCTGAGGTGGTTGGCCAGGGTCCAGTCGATGGAACTGCCGTATTGCAGTTTTTCGCGAATCTGCCGCGCCGACAGCCCGAGAATCACCCGCGGGTGCATCAGGTAGTTGACCGAGGCGCCTGCCGTGGGGCTGCCGCTGGATTGTTGATCCCAGTTGCTCAGCAGCTTGCTTTCTTCACCGGCGAACAGGTTGTAGCGCCAGCGATCGTCGAGGTTGCGCCAGTTGTTGGGCTTGTACACCAACTCCTGGGTGGTGGAGGTGATCTGGCCGTCTTCGACCAGGCGCACTTCCACTTCGTAAATGCCGCCCGGCAGTGGCCGGGTGTCGAGGGTCTGCAAACCGGCGGGCACCGACTGGGTGTTGATCAGCAGACCGTCGCGATAGATCTCCACCGAGCCCTGGCGATTGGCCGTGACGTAGATCGGGTAGACGCTGGGCATCGGGCTGTTGATCGCCAGGCTGTCGGAGCTGCCGTACATGACGCCGACGGCAGTGTCGGGGCTGGTGCCAAACGTACGCGGTTGGCGGGTCAGCCCTTCGGAATTGGGGGTGAAATAGCCCAGGCGCAGGAAGCTGCCCTGCAGTTCGCGCTGGGTGTAAAGCTCATGGACCGCGTGGTAAAGCTTGTCATCGGGACCGCCGAGGCGGGCCAATTGCATGTTGAACGTCTGGCTCCAGTTGCCCAGGCTTGCGCTGGCTTCGAGGCCATAGCGTCCGCCCAGATCCTGATCCTGGCCACCGTTGAGGTTGAGCTGGTTACGCACCATCAAACCGCTACTGCCGCCCAGAGGCTGATCGAAGTAACGTTTGGCTTGCACATCGCGCTCAGCGTTTTCGGTGAGGATGGAGACCAACGAGCTTTCCAGGTTGTAGTGCACCGCCAGCACCTGATCCGGACATGTGCCGGTGCAGTTGCCCAGTGGCACGCCTGGTTTGAGGTAGCTCGCCCATTTTTCCCGTTCGGTGGGGCTGAAACGGTTTTCGCTGGTGTCGGTGAATTCGAGCAAGGTAATGCGATCATCGCGAGACAGCACCACCATCGCTTCCCCCAGTGGCTGCTGATCGAGCTCCACCCGAACAGCCAGAGGGACATCAAAGAAATGCTCTTCGAAATCCGCCGGCAGACCTTTGGCCTGGGCCAACAGGCTTCGCGGTGTCGTTCCGGCAGAGGAAACCGGAGCCGCTGCTACGCTGGCACAAAACAGCAGCGCAAGCGCCGCCGCGATGGGTGTCATCGGGAACATGAACTCTTTCTCTGATTACGAACTCATTGAAATCCGACGGAGCAAACACTGCTGTTTGCCCCCTCGGGTGACGCGAACTTGAACAGTCAGCGTTTGTTGATCGAGGACTCGATCAAGGAGTGACGACCGGAGGAACGGCGTCGAAGGTCATTGCGACAACACCGGTGTAATCGCCCGGTGCAGGAATGGTGGCGTCTTTGAGTGCAATGTTCAGCGCCGCACGGAAGTTGACATCGGACTCAGCCTCGCCCACAACCGGTTTTGGTGTAGTGGTCAGTTCGACATTATTGAGGGTGACTTTCAGATCAGCGGAGTTGGCGCCGGAGATCAGCTTTGGCGTGGTGTCCAGGCTGGCGTGGACCGAGCCATTGTTGTTGCGCAAATCGAAGAAGCCATTGACCTCCCCCATTTTGCCGGAGCTTGGCTGGAAGCTCATGTCCTGATCCTTGTTCACCAGATCAGGGTTAGTCGGCACCACGTAGAAACCGTTGGTCGGCACATGAGCAACGATGCTGATCGAGTGAGCCGCTTCACCGGCAGCAAATGCACCGGACGAACCCAAAGCCAGAAGAGCCAGAGGAGCAGCGATTGCGAGTTTCTTGAACATTGTTAAGTACCTGTTTTCTTTATGGAGTCGGTTCATTGAAAGTTGCAAACAAGAGGACCTTTAGTCGGCCACTTGCCTGGACTTTCAATGCCCGAGCATCTTCGACTGTTCAAGAATCAAAGTAAGCAGGCAACTTCCCAAGAGCGCGTAGTTAAACCACCCCACACCTCGAAGGAAAAAGAAACAAAAAACCCAAATAGCAAACAGTGACTGTAAGTTACGGCCTACATACAGTTTCATTAAAAAAACCATACAGCAACTTTAACTATGTAACACGGGGCTTTAACAATTTTAGAATACTAACTCTAAAATAATTAGAGTAATAGCTTTAACTTCTGGTTAAATTTTGGGTGTGAGAAAGGTCTTGCTGGCCCTTTGATAATTTGCACAGCGGGGTTACCTACCGCTCGTCAGCTTGAGGCCGCTTTTTTCCTCCCGCATCTTGCGCTCGGCTAAAGATATATCTTACGTTGTATCTAAATACGACGAAGAGAACGCAAAAAATGAGAGACCATCATTCCCCCCACCGCGAACACGGTGACGGCCGCGACGGCTTTGAGAAGCGCCCTGGCCGCGAACGCGGTGGCCGCGGCCCACGGGTTTTCGCCCCCGGAGACTTGAAATTGCTGCTGCTGGCGCTGATAGCCGAGCAGCCGTGTCACGGCTATGACTTGATCCGCCAGATCGAAAACATGTTCGACGGCGCCTACAGCCCCAGCCCCGGCGTGATCTATCCGACCCTGACTTTTCTGGAAGA
The DNA here is from genome assembly GCF_010095445.2 of Pseudomonas sp. TNT3. Classification (GTDB taxonomy): domain Bacteria; phylum Pseudomonadota; class Gammaproteobacteria; order Pseudomonadales; family Pseudomonadaceae; genus Aquipseudomonas. The sequence continues at coordinate 43,312 of NZ_WFGV02000028.1, read as the reverse complement.
AAGCGACCTGATTCAGGGCGATGCCGAAGCCGGCAAGAAACGCTATGGGGTGACTGACGCCGGTCGCCAGTCCCTCACGGATCAGGCGATTGCGCTGGAAGGTGTACGGATGCGCATCGACGTGAGCAAACGCTCATTGCGCGGCCATGATCGTCCCGCCGAGATCCATGAGGCTGTGCATAACCTGCGTCATGCGCTGCAACTGCATCACGGACGATGGAGTCCGGCGGAAATCCTTCGCGTCAGCTCGCTGCTCAACGACACCGCCAAAGCCATCGTCGACGGCCCTGCCGTTCAAGCCACCCAGGAGAACGCCGAATGACTGCTGTAGAAACCCAAACCATCCACCGCGTCATGCATGAGATCAAACGTCGTCGACTGGAAGTATTGCGCGTGGTCGACCTGACCCCGCGGATGCGCCGCATCACCTTGGGTGGCCCTGAACTGGCAGGTTTCATCAGTCTCGGAACCGATGACCACGTCAAGCTGCTGTTCCCGCAAAACGCGGCGGAACAGGCGGCGCTGGAAACCCTGGTGCTCGGTGCGGGCAAAGACGACGGCCCCAAGCCCGCCATGCGCGACTACACGCCGCGTCGCTACGACCTGAACACACTGGAGCTGGACATCGATTTCGTCTTGCACGGCGATGGTCCTGCGTCGACGTGGGCCGAACAGGCCAAACCCGGCCAGTTCCTGCACATCGGCGGGCCACGGGGCTCGATGATCGTGCCGGACATTTTCGACAGCTACCTGCTGATCGGCGACGAGACCGCCCTGCCCGCCATCGCGCGTCGGCTGGAGGGGCTGGCGGCCAACCGTCGGGCGCTGGTGATTATTGAAGTGGAAAACGGCGCCGAGCAGCAAACGCTCGAAAGCGCGGCGCAGGTCGATGTGATCTGGGTATTGCGCGAGGGTGGTAAAGACCACTTGCTGACGACCGTGAAGCAGTTGCAGGTGCCTGGCGGGAATCTGTATGCGTGGGTAGCGACCGAGACCAAAGTGTCGCGGCAGATTCGTCGGATTCTGCTGGATGAGCACGGGCTGGACGAGCAGTTCGTCAAGGCGGTCGGCTACTGGCGGCTGGATGACAGCGACGACGAATGACAGCTTTTGTCTTGCCGGTTTCCTGTGGCTAAAGGTCTTCTGGGGCTAGAGCTCTGCTGTGGCTAGAGCTCTTCTGTGGAGGGGACTTCTGTGGCGAGGGGACTTGTCCCCGTTGGAGTGCGAAGCGCTCCCAAAATCTTCGACAGCTGTCGACATTTTGGGGGGGCATAAATTTTGGGTCTGCTTCGCAGCCCAACGGGGACAAGTCCCCTCGCCACAGAAGTCCACTCAACACAGAAGTCCACTCAACACAGAAGTCCACTCACCACAGAAGTCCCCTCGCCACAGTGGGTGTTCAGCTTCGACCCGCGCGCCACCGATCCAGTCCGATCACCAACAGCGCAATCACCACAAACCCCGCCAATAACCCGCCCGCATTCACCAACACCTGTGGATAACCGAGCTTTTCCACGTCAATAAACGGATACGGGTAAACCGCCAGCACATGCCCGCGAAACAGCGAATAGGCGAAGTACACCAGCGGATAAATCACCCACAGGCCGATATGCCGCAGGCGCAACGTGCCTTTGGGCACGCAGCACCACCAATAGACCAGAAACAGCAGCGGCATGACGTCGTGCATCAACTCATCGGCCAGGAACTGCCAGCCTTCGGGATGCCACAGATGGCGCAGCAGCACGCTGTACGCCAGCCCAACCACGGCAATACTCACCGCCACCGCGCTGCTCACCCACGGCTGCAAAAACCAGCGGCGTGCTGCCGACTCGCGGGATGTCAGTTCACAGGTCAGGACGGTGGCTACCAGCGTGTTGCTCAGTACCGTGAAGTAGCTGAAGAAGCTGATCAGCCCGCCGAGCAAACTGGCTTCCAGCGTCCAGCGTGAGTAGAGAATCAGGTACAGCTGAATGCTCAAACCTGCCCAGCCGAGGATGGCCGCCACGGCCACAAAACGTCGTCGCGCGGCAGAGTGGTTGACCATGTTCAGACCGGTCGCTTGGTGCGCATCAACTTGATGTACAGACGCTCGACTTTCTCCCGCGCCCACGGGGTTTTGCGCAGAAAGGTCAGGCTCGACTTGATGCTGGGATCGCTCTTGAAGCAGCGAATATCAATGCGCTCGGCCAGCCCCGACCATTCGTAATGCTCAACCAGGGCATTGAGGATTTGCTCCAGCGTCACGCCGTGCAGCGGGTTGTTGTTCTGTTCGGTCATGCCGGGCCTTCGAGCGATGTGGGGATTGGAAGCCGCGCACCTTAGCCGAGGGCTTCGTTTGGGGGAAGCGATCTGTGTACGGTGAGTTAAATGTAGGTGAAACGCAAAAGATCGCAGCCTCGTTCCACTCGACAGCTCCTACATTGGAATGCATTCAACTGAAGGAACTATCGCAGCGGCCAAATTGAAATGCGATCACCTGTAGGAGCTGTCGAGTGAAACGAGGCTGCGATCTTTTCCACTGACTGTTACCAAATCCGAAACGCTGCATGTCAGTAAAAGCCCTTTCTCTATTTGTAACAGAACATTATCCTTACGCCCGCACCCGCTGAAACGCTTCCGCTGCCTGCTTCACGCCTGCTGTTTTCAGTTCATCCCCCAGAAAAAGATCAAGAATCTCCCCCCATGCCCGATTTCCACACTTTGCGAGACAGCGCTGTCTGCTTGTCTGTTGCCAGTCGAAAAGCCCTCAACCTGATTGGCGGCTTCACCGCATTAGGCCTTGCTACCTGCACCCAGGCCGCTCCAGCCTTCGATAGCGAATCCCCGTGGATGCTCGGTGACTGGAACGGCAGTCGCACCGAACTTTCGGAAAAAGGCTACGACTTCAAAGTCGATTACACCGGTGAAATGGGCAGCAACCTGCACGGCGGGTACGACCACGATCGCACGGCGCGGTACAGCGACCAGTTCGGCTTCGGCACGCACCTGGACCTGCAGAAAATCCTGGGCTGGGACGACGCGGAGTTTCAGCTGACGATCACCGAACGCAGCGGCAACAACATCAGCAATGACCGCATCAACGATCCCCGCGTCGGTGGGTTCACCTCGGCCCAGGAAGTCTGGGGGCGCGGGCAGACCTGGCGTCTGACGCAAATGTGGTATCAGCAAAAATTCTTCGACCAGAAACTCGACATCAAGGCTGGCCGCTTCGGCGAAGGCGAAGACTTCAACAGCTTCCCCTGCGACTTCCAGAACCTGGCGTTCTGCGGTTCCCAGGTCGGTAACTGGGTCGGCGGCATCTGGTACAACTGGCCGGTCAGCCAGTGGGCCATGCGGGTCAAATATCACCTGACACCCGAGCTGTACGCGCAGGTCGGTGCCTATGAGCAGAACCCGTCCAACCTGGATCGCGGTAATGGCTTCAAACTCAGCGGCAGCGGCACGCAGGGTGCGATCCTGCCGGTTGAACTGGTGTGGTCGCCCAAGCTCAATGGCCTGCCAGGCGAGTACCGCGCCGGTTACTACTACAGCAACGCCAAGGCCACCGACGCCTACAAGGACAGCAACGGTCAGCCGGCTGCCTTGAGTGGCGAGGCTTACCGCAGTGCCTCCAGCAAACACGGCGTGTGGCTGGGTGTGCAACAACAACTGACCAGCCGCGCCAGCGACAACTCCCGCGGTTTGAGCGTGTTCGCCAACGGCACGATGCACGACAAGAAAACCAATGCCATCGACAACTACGTCCAGGCAGGCGTCGTCTACAAAGGCCTGTTCAATGCACGCGCCAAGGACGACATCGGTTTCGCCATGGCCCGCGTCCACGTCAACCCGGCCTATCGCAAGAACGCCGAGGCGACCAATCAGGCTCGCGCCGTCTACGACTTTGACGATCCGTCTTATCTGCCACCGCAGGACACCGAATACAGCGCCGAACTCTATTACGGTGTGCACGTCACGAACTGGCTGACCGTGCGCCCGAACCTGCAATACATCCGCCATCCCGGTGGCGTGGACCAGGTCGATGACGCGCTGATTGGCGGGATCAAGATCCAGTCTTCGTTCTAACCAACACCACAAAACCTGTGGGAGCTGGCTTGCCAGCGATGACGGTGTGTCAGCCAACATTGACGCCGACTGACACACCGCCATCGCTGGCAAGCCAGCTCCCACAATGACCGCGCCAACAGTTTCACTTTTTCATATGAACCATGCCCGCACAGGATCGTCATCTACAGTGAACTTGCGCGGACTTACTTAAAACGTCACGGAGAACCACACTATGAGCACTGATGGTGCTTTGAGTCGAAGCCGTCTATTGCCGACGCTGCTCGGCATTCTGCTTCTGCTAATGGGCCTGGCCATGCTGGCCGGGGGGATAAAGCTGAGCATGCTGGGCGGCTCGCTGTACTACCTGCTGGCCGGTATTGGCCTGGCGCTGACTGGCGCGCTGCTGATTGCTGCTCGCCGCGCTGCACTGGGCCTCTACGCGTTGGTGCTGTTCGCCAGCACCGTCTGGGCGTTGTGGGAAGTCGGCCTCGACTGGTGGCAACTGGTGCCGCGTCTGGCACTGCTGTTCGCCCTCAGCATCGTCATGTTGCTGCCGTGGTTCCGTCGTCCACTGCTGCTTACCGGCGCGGCCCCCATGGGCACTGGCGCACTGAGCGTGGCCGTTGTGTTGGCTGGCGTTACTGCACTGGCCAGCCAATTCACCAACCCGGGTGAAATCAAGGGCCAGCTGGATCGCGACAGCGTTGACGGCATGACCAACACCGCCCCGGCCATGGCCGATGGTGACTGGAATTCCTACGGCCGCAGCGCTCATGGCGACCGTTACTCGCCACTGGCGCAGATCACCCCGGAAAATGCTCACAAGCTGGTTCCAGCCTGGACCTACCGCACCGGTGACATTCCTGGCCCTAACGATCCGGGCGAAACCACCGCTGAAAACACCCCGCTGAAAGTCAACGGCATGCTTTACGTGTGCACGCCGCACAGCCAGGTGATCGCGCTGGACCCGGACACCGGCAAGGAAATCTGGCGTTTCGATCCGAAGCTCTCCACGCAAAACGCGGCGAACTTCAAGGGTTGGGCGCACATGACCTGCCGTGGTGTGTCGTATCACGATGACGCCGTTTACGCTTCCGAGCAGAGCCCGACCGGCACCGCCAGCCCTGCCCCAGTCAGCGCTGTTTGCCCGCGTCGCATCTTCCTGCCGACTGCCGATACCCGTCTGATCGCCCTGGATGCCGACACCGGCAAAATGTGCGAAGACTTCGGCGATAAAGGCCAGATCGACCTGAGCGCCAACATCGGCGGCTTCAATGCCGGCGGTTACTACTCCACCTCGCCACCGGCCGTGACCAAAGACCTGGTAGTGATTGGCGGCCACGTGACCGACAACGTTTCCACCGACGAGCCAAGCGGCGTGATCCGCGCGTTCGACGTGCACACCGGCAAACTGGTGTGGAACTGGGACAGCGGCAATCCGGACGACACCACGCCGATTGCCGATGACAAGGTCTACACCCGCAACTCGCCGAACATGTGGTCCATGTTCGCCGTCGATGAAAAACTCGGCATGCTCTACCTGCCAATGGGCAACCAGACCCCGGACCAGTTCGGTGGTGATCGTACCCCTGAGTCGGAACTGCATGCCGCCGGCCTGACCGCGCTGGACATCGCCACTGGCCAGGTACGCTGGCACATGCAGTTCACCCACCATGACCTGTGGGACATGGACGTCGGTGGCCAGCCAACCCTGATGGACCTGAAAACCGCCGACGGCGTGAAGCCAGCGGTACTCGCGTCGACCAAGCAAGGCAGCATCTACGTGCTGGACCGCAGCACCGGCAAGCCGATTGTGCCGATCAATGAAGTGCCGGTTCCACAAGGTGCTGTCGCTGGTGATCACACTTCGCCGACCCAGCCGAAATCCGACCTCAACCTCATGCCACCGCCGCTGCAAGAGCGCGACATGTGGGGCGTGACGCCATTCGATCAACTGATCTGCCGGATCGACTTCAAATCCATGCGCTACGACGGCCCGTTCACGCCGCCATCGCTGCAGGGTTCGATCGTTTATCCAGGTAACTTCGGCGTGTTCGACTGGGGCGGTATCTCGGTTGATCCGGTGCGTCAGATCGCGTTCGTGAACCCGAGCTACATGGCGTTCAAATCGAAAATGATCCCCGCTGCCGAAATCGCTGCCCAAGGCCCGCGTAAAAGCGAAACCGAAGGCGTGCAGCCAAACAAAGGCGCGCCATACGGCGTGGTCCTCGAAGCGCTTCTATCGCCAATGGGCTTGCCTTGCCAGGCGCCCGCTTGGGGCTACGTGGCAGCGGTCGACCTGACCACCTCGAAAGTCCTGTGGAAACACAAGAACGGCACCGTGCGCGACAGCTCGCCGGTTCCGATCCCACTGAGCATGGGCGTTCCAAGCCTGGGCGGGACCTTCGTGACCGCCGGTGGCGTTGGCTTCCTGAGCGGCACCCTCGACCAGTACCTGCGTGCCTATGACGTTAAAAACGGCAAGCAGCTGTGGGAAGGTCGTCTGCCAGCAGGCGCACAAACCACACCGATGACCTACACCGGCAAGGACGGCAAGCAATACGTGCTGGTCGTTGCCGGCGGTCATGGCTCGCTGGGCACCAAGCAAGGTGACTATGTGATGGCGTACAAACTGTCCGAGTAAGTTTTAGCGGCAGTTATTAGGAAAGGCGACTCCTGCGAGGGGGTCGCCTTTTTTTGTGGCTTGGGGGAAGACCATTTGTGGGACACCACCTGTGGGAGCTGAGCTTGCTCGCGAAAGCGCTGTGTCAGGTGACTTCAATGCTGAATGTTAAACAGTCATCGCGAGCAGGCTCACTCCCACATTTGATCGCGATCGGCCTGAAAAAACGGGTTCAGGTCCTACAGATGCCTTTGGTAACAAAGAGAATTCCGACAGACTCTAGCGGTTGTTGTATCGGAAGCCGGAAAGATAGGCTTTTGGAGTCGCTGAAACTTCAGCGAACGGGCGTCGCGGCCCGAATTAGCTTACTTGGTGCATAATCACCCGCCCCGAACCGACGGTTCTTCAATTTTCGTCGTCTGGTCTTATGGTGGCTGTGCGTGGGATACCTTCGGGTATGCCGGGTTTGCCAAGTAGCTCGGTCCGCGAACCTGCGCACAGCTGCCACCTTTGATTGCGTCGCGGTGATCAGTGGCAGCTCCATTACCTACTTGGAGCTTCACCATGTTCAAACCAACCCCGAATCCCCCTGAAGTCGACGACCTCCCTCCCCGCCCGTCGATTGCCGACATCAAAGCCACGCCGCGCACGCCAAGCACCCTATTCACAGTGGACCCAGAGGCCACGACCGAAACCCTTGTGGTTTATCTGGTCGAGACGCTGGCTTCGGTCGATGTGATGGTCCATCAAATGGTAGACCACCTCGACGGTGGATCGCGCAATGTTTTGCTGGGTATTTCAAACAGCATCATGCTGGCGGAGATCACGGCGAACCGGGTGCTGGATCAAATCAATCTTCCCTAGCAGACGCAGGCCTCTGTGGTCTGTGGTCTGTGGCCTTTACTCTGTGGCCTGTGGCCTGTGACCTGTGACCTGTGACCTGTGACCTGTGGCCTGTGGCGAGGGAGCTTGCTCCCGCTGGACTGCGTAGCGGTCCCTATTTTGGGGTCGCTCCGCAACCCAGCGGGAGTAAACTCCCTCGCCACAATCATGTGCTGCGTTATTGCGGAATAATCGAACGCTTGCGCAATACTCGAATACCCTGAATTAACCCCTCCCATTGAAACCACCCCCCGCCTGCCCCATCTAAGACCCATATCCCATTGCGCAGGTGCCCCATGAGCGACCAGCAAGAACTCCCCGAAGACCTGAGCGAATACGCCGATCCGGAGAACGCCGAACACCATTCCACCGGCAAAGGCCTCGCCCTGCCAGGCCAGAACCTGCCGGACAAGGTTTACATCATCCCGATCCACAACCGCCCGTTCTTCCCGGCGCAAGTACTGCCGGTCATCGTCAACGAAGAACCGTGGGCTGAAACACTGGATCTGGTCAGCAAATCCGATCACCACTCCCTGGCCCTGTTCTATATGGACACGCCCCAGGAAGACCCGCGCCACTTCGACACCTCGGCCCTGCCGCTCTACGGCACGCTGGTCAAGGTGCACCACGCCAGCCGCGAAAACGGCAAGCTGCAGTTTGTTGCCCAGGGCCTGACCCGCGTGCGCATCCGCACCTGGCTCAAGCACCATCGCCCGCCGTACCTGGTGGAAGTCGAATACCCGCACCAGCCCACCGAGCCGACCGATGAGGTCAAGGCTTACGGCATGGCGCTGATCAACGCGATCAAGGAGCTGCTGCCGCTCAACCCGCTGTACAGCGAAGAGCTGAAGAACTACCTCAATCGCTTCAGCCCCAACGATCCGTCGCCCCTGACCGACTTTGCCGCCGCCCTCACGTCTGCGACAGGCAATGAGTTGCAGGAAGTGCTCGATTGCGTGCCAATGCTCAAGCGCATGGAAAAAGTCCTGCCGATGCTGCGCAAGGAAGTCGAAGTCGCGCGCCTGCAGAAAGAAATTTCCGCCGAAGTGAACCGCAAGATCGGTGAGCACCAGCGCGAGTTTTTCCTCAAGGAACAGTTGAAGGTCATCCAGCAGGAGCTGGGCCTGACCAAGGACGACCGTAGCGCCGACATCGAACAGTTCGAACAGCGTCTGGAAGGCAAGGTGCTGTCCGCTCAGGCGCAAAAACGTATCGAAGAGGAAATGAACAAGCTGTCGATCCTGGAGACCGGCTCGCCCGAGTACGCGGTGACCCGCAACTACCTCGACTGGGCGACATCGGTGCCGTGGGGCGTGTATGGCGAGGACAAGCTCGACCTGAAACACGCGCGCAAGGTACTGGACAAGCACCACGCCGGCCTGGACGACATCAAGGACCGTATCCTCGAGTTCCTCGCCGTGGGTGCTTATAAAGGCGAGATCAGCGGTTCGATCGTGCTGCTGGTCGGCCCGCCAGGTGTGGGTAAAACCAGCGTGGGCAAATCCATCGCCGAATCCCTGGGGCGTCCGTTCTACCGCTTCAGCCTCGGCGGCATGCGCGACGAAGCCGAGATCAAGGGTCACCGCCGCACCTACATCGGCGCGCAACCGGGCAAACTCGTGCAGGCGTTGAAAGACGTTGAAGTGATGAATCCGGTGATCATGCTCGACGAGATCGACAAGATGGGTCAGAGCTACCAGGGCGATCCGGCCTCGGCGCTGCTGGAGACCCTTGACCCGGAACAGAACGTCGAATTCCTCGACCACTACCTCGACTTGCGCATGGACCTGTCGAAAATGCTGTTCATCTGTACCGCCAACACCCTGGATTCGATTCCCGGCCCGTTGCTCGACCGGATGGAAATCATTCGCCTGTCGGGTTACATCACTGAAGAAAAAATCGCCATCGCCAAACGTCACCTGTGGCCCAAGCAGCTTGAGAAAGCCGGCGTGTCCAAAGGCAGCCTGAGCATCAACGACAGCGCGCTGAAGGCGTTGATCGACGGTTACGCTCGCGAAGCCGGGGTGCGCCAGCTGGAGAAACAGCTGGGCAAACTGGTGCGCAAGGCTGTGGTCAAGCTGATCGACGATCCGAAAGCAGTGATCAAGCTCGGGCCGAAAGACCTCGAAGCCTCCCTCGGCCATCCGGTGTTCCGCAACGAACAGGTGCTATCAGGCACCGGCGTCATCACGGGCCTGGCCTGGACCAGCATGGGCGGCGCGACCCTGCCGATCGAGGCGACGCGGATTCACACCTTGAATCGTGGCTTCAAACTCACCGGGCAACTGGGCGACGTGATGAAAGAGTCGGCGGAAATCGCTTACAGCTACGTCAGCTCCAACCTGAAGTCGTTCGGCGGCGATCCGAAATTCTTCGACGAAGCTTTCGTCCACCTGCACGTTCCAGAAGGCGCCACCCCCAAAGATGGCCCGAGCGCCGGCGTGACCATGGCCAGCGCCCTGCTGTCCCTGGCCCGCAACCAACCGCCGAAGAAAGGCGTGGCGATGACCGGCGAGCTGACGTTGACCGGGCATGTTTTGCCGATTGGCGGGGTGCGCGAGAAGGTGATTGCGGCGCGGCGGCAGAAGATTTTCGAATTGATCCTGCCGGAGCCGAATCGTGGCAGTTTCGAGGAGTTGCCGGATTATCTGAAGGAAGGGATAACGGTGCATTTCGCCAAGCGTTTTGCGGATGTGGCGAAGATATTGTTCTAAGCCGACAGAACCGACACCGAAACGGTCAGACTGCAGTCTGGCCGTTTTTTTTCACGTCAAACAGCTCGCTATTAATCGAAAATTCGAATAGAAAACTGACAGTTCTAACAGTATCCCGGGCTTCTCACCGACGATACCTTCAAGGCTTCTACATTCCTTGAAAGAGCAAGACTTATGGACACCCGAAAACCAAATCTCGCAGCCCCTTGCACCGATGACACCATTAAGGTCCGTCCGAGCGACCAACAAAACTACTTGAACGCCACTCTTCAGGATCGCGACGCATTCAACTCTGAAGGGTTTAGCTCAGGCTCAGGCCCCAAAGTCATCTTTGCTACTTTCATCGCCGGCCAAAACACCCCCGAACGTCGTACCTTTGATATGTCTCTACCTAGAAATATCGAAACGGGTATCCACTCATTTGACAAAGACAATCCATTTATCCAAATCGACTTTACCGAGTTCTATCCGGATTACACTGTTAACCGGGCCATTAAGGGTGTCATAAACCTGTTTGTGAACGCTGAAAAGGGCCAATACTCCGGCACACTGAATGTAGTATTTAATGACCCACAAAATCGGACATTCACATCCGAAGGCGAGTTTTCATTCACTATGAAACTCTAATCTGTACAGCCAAACCGTTTATGGAGCAGGGCCGACGCGTTAGCATTCTCTCCCACTCGGCCCTGGTCACAATTTGTCTCATCTTCAGTTATGCTCGCCGTTCGTCGTGAACGCCGGAGCCACTGACCTTATGTCCCCCACTCGCTTGTTTGTCCCCCTCGCCCTCTTGTTGCTGGCCGCTTGTGCCACGCCCCCCAAACAGAACGTGACCGTGGAAAAACAAAGCCAGTGTCCGGTGAAATTGAACAACGGACAAAACCTGATCCTGACCCTGCCGAGTAACCCGACCACGGGTTATCGCTGGGCAATCCAGGACTCAGCCGGTGGCGTATTGCGGGCGCTCAGCCCTGAGGTGTACAGCAATCCGGAAGACGCCGGGATCGTCGGCAGTGCCGGCATCTCGACCTGGCGCTTCCAGGCATTCGCCAACGGCAACGGACGTTTGCGCCTGACCTCTCAGCAGCCCTGGGCACCGGAAGTGCTGCCGGTGGACACCTTCGACTGCGCGATTTCGGTGAACTGACGTGGGCTGGCTAATCCTCGCGCTGATGGGCGCCGTGACGTTCCTCTACGGCCTGAGCGTGCACGCGACACTGCTGTGTTTGCTGGTCAAACCGCTGCCCGTGCTGGCCTTGCTCGGCTGGCTGCACGATGCACCGCCCAGCGACTATCGCCGCTGGATCAGCCTTGGATTGATCTTCTCTCTGCTGGGCGATGTGCTGCTGGCATGGCCTGGGGACTTGTTCGTGTTCGGCCTGGGGGCTTTCCTGGTCGCGCATTTAGCGTATCTGAAAGCCTATTTGAGCGACTGCCGGCGCCTGGCGGTAGTGCCGTTGATCCTGGCACTCGGTGTGGGCGCGGTGCTGCTGGGGATTCTGATTTCTCACGGACTGGGACCGCTGCTGGTGCCAGTGATTGTGTACGGCCTGGCCATCAGCGCCATGCTCTGGCGCGCATTGGCCCGGCTCGGCAGCGATGTGCCCAAGCGTTCGGCGATGCTGGCGGCGGCGGGTGCGGTGGCGTTTGTGTTTTCTGACAGCGTGATCGGAATCAGCCGCTTTGTCGTGCCGTTCGATGCCTCGCCTTACGTGATTATCCTCAGCTATTGGCTGGGGCAATGGGGGATTGCGGCGTCGGCGTTCAGCCAGCGACCGCGCTGAATTCATCGCGGGCAAGCCCGCTCCCACAGGGTCGCAGCCGTACACAAATATCCCGTTCACCGAAGGCCAATGTGGGAGCGGGCTTGCTCGCAATGGCGGCATTACTGACGAAACGAACCTCGTGCAGTCCGCCGGTTTATCAGACAACCCGCGCATCCCCGCCCCAAGTTGGCTAAAATGCCGGCCTTTTCCACCTACACCGCTGGAACCGCCGTGAGCAAAGAACCCGATCGCCTTTTCGCCCAGCCTTTGGCCCAGGTGCCCGACTTCGCCTTCAATGAGGACGTGGTGCGGGTGTTCCCGGACATGATCAAACGCTCGGTGCCGGGTTATCCGACCATCGTTGAAAACCTCGGCGTGCTGGCTGCGCAGTTTGCCCAACCCAACAGCGTGCTTTACGACCTGGGCTCGTCTCTAGGCGCCGTGACCCAGGCCCTGCGCCGTCACGTGCGCACGGATGGCTGTCGCGTTATCGCTGTGGATAACTCTGCGGCCATGGTCGAGCGTTGCCGTGAATACCTTAATGGTCAGGACTCGATGTTCCAGGAGCTGCTGCCGGTGGAGGTAGTCGAGGGTGACATTCTCGCCCTCGACTTCCAGCCGGCCTCAGTGGTAGCGCTCAACTTCACCCTGCAATTCATTGCCCCGGACCAGCGCACGGCATTGCTCAGCCGTATTCATCAATCGTTGGTACCGGGCGGCGCATTGATTCTGTCGGAAAAGCTGCGCTTCAACGACCTCGAAGAACACGCGCTGCTCACTGACCTGCATGTCGCCTTCAAACGCGCCAACGGCTACAGCGAACTGGAAATCGCCCAGAAGCGCAGCGCCATCGAAAACGTCATGAAGCCCGACAGCCTCGAAGAACACCGCGAGCGCTTGTTGGCGGCCGGATTCTCGAAAGTCGTGCCGTGGTTCCAGTGTCTTAACTTTGCCTCGTTGATTGCCCTGCCATGATTGATCTGTCCCCCCTCGCCCGCCGTCTGGCCGGTACTCCACTGGCCGATTGGGCCAGCACACTGCAAGCCCAGCTCGACAAGAAAATGGAAAAGGGTCATGGCGATCTGGAGCGTTGGCAAAGCGCGCTGGATGCGCTGCCGAAGATCCAGCCCAGTGAAGTCGACTTGCTCAACGGCTTGAAGCTGGACACCGACTGCGACGATGAAACCCGCGTGCAGATGCGCACTGCGTTGATGGGGTTGTCGCCGTGGCGCAAAGGGCCGTTCGACCTGTTTGGCGTGCATGTCGATACCGAATGGCGCTCGGACTGGAAGTGGTCGCGCGTTGCGCCGCATCTGGACCTGAAGGGTAAACGCATTCTCGATGTCGGCTGCGGCAACGGCTATTACATGTGGCGCATGCTCGGTGCCGGTGCCGACAGTGTGATCGGCGTCGACCCGAACTGGCTGTTCTTCTGCCAGTTCCAGGCGGTGCAGCGATATCTGTCCGAGCCCAATGCCTGGCACCTGCCGTTCCCGTTTGAAGACCTGCCGTCGGAGCTGGAAGGCTTTGATACGGTGTTTTCCATGGGCGTGTTCTACCACCGTCGCTCACCGATCGAGCATCTGCTCGCGCTGAAGGACTGCCTGGTCAAGGGTGGGGAACTGGTGCTGGAAACTCTGGTGATCGAGGGCGATCAGCAGCAGGTGCTGGTGCCGGAAGACCGTTACGCGCAGATGCGTAATGTGTGGTTCTTGCCGTCGGTGCCCGCGTTGATGCTATGGCTGCGCCGCGCCGGGTTCACGGATGTTCGTTGTGTGGACGTCAGCGTGACCACTGTCGAGGAGCAGCGTGGAACAGAGTGGATGAAGTATCAGTCGTTGAGTGATTTCCTCGATCCGGATGATCACAGCAAGACGATCGAAGGGCTGCCGGCGCCGATGCGTGCGGTGATCGTGGCACGTAAATAATCTCGATCTCCCGGCCAATGAAGATCCCCTGTAGGAGTGAGCCTGCTCGCGATGGCGGTGTGTCAGACATTATTGATGTCGACTGACACACCGTCATCGCGAGCAGGCTCACTCCCACATTGGTTTCGTGTTTAGTCTGTTGATTTTGCCCGTCGCGCCTTGAAGAACTCGCTCAGCACAGCCCCGCATTCTTCCGCCAGCACCCCGCCTTCAAACAGCACCCGATGGTTCAAAAAGCCCTGGGTAAAAAACTGGCCCTGACTCTGCACAATCCCGGCCTTGGGTTCCAGGGCGCCATACACCACACGCGCAATCCGCGAATGCACGATCAGCCCGGCGCACATACTGCACGGCTCGAGCGTCACATAAAGCGTGCTGCCCGGCAGGCGATAGTTGCTGGCGGCCAACGCCGCCGCACGGATGGCGACCATCTCGGCGTGGGCACTGGGGTCATGGCCACTGATCGGGCAATTGAAGCCGCGACCGATGATTTCACCATCCTGCACCAGCACCGCTCCCACCGGCACTTCGCCCAGCGCGGCACCCTGTGCGGCCAGGGCCAGGGCTTCGCGCATGAATTCACGGTCACGGCTGCGATCGATGATGGCGACGGGACGAATCTGACGCATCACGCCACCTCGATGGCGGCCATGAGGCCGGTTTCCATGTGATCGATCACATGGCAATGGAACATCCACACGCCCGGGTTATCCGCCACCAATGCCACCTGTGCGCGCTCGTTCTTGCCGAGCAGGTAAGTATCGGTGAAGTACGGAATGACCTTGTGCCGGTTCGAGGCGATGACCTTGAAGCTCATGCCGTGCAGGTGTATCGGGTGCTGGTACTGGGTCATGTTTTTCAATTCGAAAATGTAGCTCTTGCCCTTCTCGAGCTTGGCAATCGGGCGATCGGCGCAGGTCTTGTCGGTGATGTCCCAGGCCTTGCCGTTAATCTGCCACAGGCTTGGCGGTTTGCCGTTGTCGACGTTCAACGACACCGAACCCACCCATTCGAAATTGAAGTTGAGTTTTTCGGCATTGGCCAGGTCCGGTTCGGCCACGGGGTTGGCGGGCAACGCGGGCGGCCATTGAGTCGGCGCTTCAGCATTGGCCACCGAACGGAACGTGCCCAGGCGCACCGGGCCGTTGCGCAGGGACAACTCTTCGCCAGCGGGCGGAGCCTTGATCGCCAGGCAGATACGCATGCCGGGGCCGAGCCAGTATTCCTTGCCCATGGGGCGCGGCTCGATGGGGTTACCGTCCAGCGCGTAGATCTGCGCTTCGACGCCGGGAATGTTGATGCGATAGGTCAGGGTGTTGTCGAGGTTGAGCAGGCGCACGCGGGTGATCTGTCCGGCCGGCAATTCGACCACCGCCTGCGAGACGCCGTTGATGGTCGACAACCGCCCCGCCGTGCCGCCACGCGCGGCTTCGCGAGGAATGCTGAACGCGACGAACGCGCCTTCCTCATCGACGTGCCAGCTCTTGAGGCTCAAGGTCCGCTCGTACTTGAATCCAGTGGGTTCGCGCTCTTCAACGATCAGTGGGCCGACCAGACCGCGACCCAGTTCTTCGCTGCTGTTCACATGGGGGTGATACCAAAAGCTGCCCGCATCGGGCACGCGGAATTTGTAGTCGAAATACTCGCCTGGCAACACGGGAAGCTGGGAGACGTAAGGTACGCCGTCCATTTCCAGCGGCAGGCGGATGCCGTGCCAGTGAATGGTGGTCGCGACCGGCAGGTGATTGATGAATCGTACCCGCAGCCATTCGCCCTGGCGCACCCGCAATTCGGTACCCGGTGCCGACGGACCGAACGCCCAGGCCTCGGTTGTGTGGCCCGGCACCAATTCGACATCCAGGGGCGCGGCGATCAACTCATAGTCGTGGCCCGCGTTGGCGTCGGCCATCTTGCCAAGCCAGTAACGCGACGCGCCCCCCGCTCCGACACCAACGACTACAAGACCGGCCAGGCCACCGAGGATTTGGCGACGGGTAAAGGACATGAACTCAACTACCTCTGCATCTGCGATGGACTGGTGGGTCCGCAAAAGGCGAATACGATACACCCGCAGATAAGAAACAGTAAGGAATACTCGATGAATAAGCGTGTGGCGCTTGTCTACTGTATTTTCCAAAAAGAGGGCTGATCGAACATTCGGCGCGTGGCAAAAAAACCAATGCCACCTCTACGATGGACAATATGGGTACTTCACCACCCCGTGAAGGCACTTAGCTAATGACGCCACTGCTCGTCTGGAGGATGGACGAGCGACTTGCCGCTGATCAGCCTCTATTTTTCTGGTGAAGCAGCTTGTTACCCTTGAGACACCACAAACATAAACAACCTTACGTAGAATGCCTCCGTGGCTATGGAACACCTTCCTTCTAAACCTCCTATGACCTAGGGGTTCCGCTCTCCACACCGCGCCTGCTTATTGCAGGCGTTTTTATATCGGCTGTAAACACGATGCTGCAGCTCGTCCGCAACGGCGGCCAAGGAGAAAATCAAGCATGAATCAGGAGCTGTTCCTGCGTCGCCGAACCAAAGTTCACGTACCGATTGGCACTGGCGGTGCCACGCGCGCTCAGGTCGCGTCGGCTGTCCGGGAAGTCGCGGCGTTCCGATGCGTACTATCAGAGCCTCTGATTGAGCAAATCGGCATGTTGTCAGCGACAGAACTAAAGCACTGGCTGCGCGAAATTGTCGGAGTGCTTCGGCGGGAGACTGGCGCTCACGTACACCACCGACCGTTTTATCCTGACTTTCCAGATCAAGTTCTGACGGCCTCAGAGGCAGAGTTGTACTTTAACGCCGTCATTCACTACCTCACGCTTCGACGTTTACCACCGACTGAACACCTGCGGCCTGCGATGCTTGAAGGCAACTTCATATCCCGCGTTATCGAACCGGGAAGCGTCTCTGAGTTCGAGTCACTGCTCGAACCGCTGGTTTCATCGCACACCTCGCTCTCCGACGCGGAAACTGCCGATGTCGTCTGGTTTGTCCGAAATTACAAAAGCGATGTGTTCCGTCTGCTACCTGAGGCCGTCCCGTTCCGGGAGATCCGTGCACAGCTTGGCGGCGCACTTATCCTGCATGTCACCAGCGATGCACGGGTGGATGCATTCCTGGAGCGAAACGTCGAAACGGCGACTGATGTGCTACGACTTGCGGTCGCGCTGAATGGAGGAGACGTGTCGCTGACGACAGCTTCAACACGTTTCACAGCGATGAAGCGCTCGATGCGCCGCCTGCTGTTGCGCCTACTCGACCACATACCCAACGCTGCAGAAGACGTAATGCGACATGCTGAGCGCTGGAAACGCCTGGCTGAAGTACTGCATCCTGGCGACTACGCCGACAAATATCCACGAGCGTTAGCCGCCATCACGGCAGCGCGTCGCAACGAAGCGTCAACTTCATTTGAATCACGTGTCGAAACATTGCTTGCCCAGCGTCACATAGCAACACTTACGCCCATACTACAGAGCCGTCCTGGCGAGTTCGCGCGACGGCTGGACGCGACCCTGCGGCGCGCGACGGAACCAGAGTCGGTTCTCAACGCTTTCGAGGCTGTTGCGACACAAGTGTCCTCACCTGTCCTGCTGCAGTTGCTGGCTCAAGTACGTGCTCCGCGCCCCCTTCCCCTAAGAGCCTTCACACCGAAAGGTTCATTCGCCAAGGTGTATGGCATCAGGGATCGACGCGAACTCCTCACCCCCGACGTGCTGGCTCGTGCAGCTCGGATCTGCGAGGACGCTCTCGTAAAGCGTTTCGTGTCACTGCCGCCGTTAGGCCGCTGTTTCATCGATCCAGCATTACGCGACTTCAGGGTGCCGCTGGCGCAGCGTGCCTCATCAAAGTCGCTACGAACGCTGGTGCGAGGCAGTCGGTTGCCTATGCCTGACACACGTTTCATTCGCCTTTTCTTGTGGTGGAAGAACGGTCGCGGACGCACGGACATCGACTTATCAGCTGCATTTTTCGACGTCAACTTCGTGTTCATAGAAACGGTCGCGTACTACAACCTGAAAGGTTTCGGCGGGTACCACAGCGGAGACATCGTCGACGCGCCCGACGGGGCTTCGGAGTTCATCGATCTCGACCTTGACCTTCTCGTTAAGAAGGGTATCCGCTACGTCGTCACGTCTATTAATTCATTCACCGAGCAGCCGTACTGCGATCTTCCAGAGTGCTTCGCAGGCTGGATGGCCCGCGCTGACACAGCTTCGGGTGAGGTATTCGAGCCTCGATCCGTGTTCGACCGTATCGATATAGCATCCGACACCGTTATCTGTCTGCCATTCGTGATGGACTTGCAGGAACGGCGCATGATTTGGGCCGATCTTGGACTCACTTCATCTACCCGCTGGAATAATGTCGGGAACAACCTCAGTGGGATATCGTTGATGCTGCGGGCGTTGGTACATACACCGCGGCCTGATTTGGAGACGCTGTTCGATTTACATGTTCGAGCACGGGGCGAACGGGTGGCTTCGCCACAACAGGCACAGGCGGTGTTTGCGCCTGATCAAGGAATAACGCCATTCGATACGGATTTGATTAGATCACAGTTTCTCTAATACCTACGCCAGCCGTTGCCGTTCATTGAAAACGGCAGCTTTTGCTTCGGAGCATTCCACCTTCGGCAGCTACTACGGATTACGACATTCAAAATGTAGGAGCTGGCGACGGCTGCGGTCTTTTGAAAACCCTAGGATCCCTGAAGGCCGGTAATCAGATGCACAACTCCGTCATCCAGCATCATGACTGCCGGCACACCAGCACGGGTCAAAGCCTGCCGATCCATCCGCGCCACATCCTGCAATTCCACCCGAACCCGGGTCAGCGCTACGGGTTGTTGCGATTTGAGGTTATCCACCCCACCTAATGCTGCCACGACATCAGGCGCCAGGCCCGAAAGGACCGGTGCCACTGCTTTCGGCTCGTCCACCACCAGATCCGGCGTCAACGCTTTCCAGAACGCCTGCTGCATTTTCTCGAACATGTTCAGTACTCCATAACCCGTGAAGTGTTGACGGTCGCTGCGTGATACAGCCGTAAAGCCTCGCGAACCTGCTCGGCGCTTTCCAGGCCCAGGACTTGCCGGGCGATGGCTTGGCAGTCCTGCAAGTCCACTTCCCGCACCACTGCCTTGATCGTCGGAATCAAGGGCACGCTCACCGACAGCTCATCAACTCCAAGGCCCAACAGCAACGGCACTGCCAACGTTTCGGACGCCATGGCGCCGCACACGCCGACCCATTTGCCGTGCTCGTGGGCCGCCTTCACGGTGCTGGCGATCAGTCGCAGCACCGAGGGGTGGAAACTGTCGGCCTGACTCGCCAGACGCGAGTGATCGCGGTCCATGGCCAAGGTGTATTGCGTCAGGTCGTTGGTGCCGATCGAGAAAAAATCCACTTCGGGCGCAAACAGGTCAGCCATCAAGGCCGCCGCTGGCACTTCGATCATGATCCCCAGTTTCGGCTGCTCGGTCAGGCCCAACGCCAGCGCCTCTTCCTCGAGTATCTGGCGGGCCAGACGCAGCTCCGACAGCTGCGTGATCATTGGCAGCATGATGTGCAGCCGGGTCAACCCGACGCAGCTCAGGATGGCCCTGAACTGGTCGCGCAACAGCTGCGGGCGCTCCAGGCACAAACGAATGCCGCGCATGCCGAGAAACGGATTGGTTTCGCTGTCCATCGGCACGTAGGCCAAGGGTTTGTCACCGCCGACATCCAGTGTGCGCACCACCAGATTGCGCTCAGGTCCCAGTGCGCGAGCGATGGCGCTGTAGGTGGACGACTGCTCTTCGTGAGTGGGCGCGTGATTGCGATCCAGATACAAGAACTCCGAACGCAACAGACCGACACCCTCCCCGCCGAGGGTCAGCGCTTGCTCCGTGTCACTGAGCGAGGCGACGTTGGCCGTTACCTCGATGTGATGACCATCGCGGGTGCAGGCCGCCAGCGTCGCTTGCGCCAGTTCGTGACGATGTCGATGCTGTTGTTGCTCACGCCGGGCTTGCAGCTGTTCGATGGCCGCCAGATCCGGGTCAAGGTGCAGCTCTCCTTTGTCGGCGTCGAGCAGCACCTGGGTACCGTTGGCCAGCGCCAGCACTTGAACCGGCAACCCGCAAATCGCTGGCAAACCGAACGCGCGGGCGAGAATCGCGACGTGGCTGGTAGCCCCACCGCCGACCGTGGCGAAACCCGACACCTTGCGCGTGTCGAGCCCGGCCGTCTGGGAAGGCGTCAGTTGATCGGCAATCAGAATCGCCCCGTCAGGCAGGTCCAGAGCGTCATCTTGCACACCCAAAATCAGTTTGAGCACTCGCTGACCGACATCCGTCAGGTCCGCCGCCCGTTCAGCCAGTAACGAACTGCCGAGGCTTTTGAACAAGAGGGCGGTGGCTTCGGTTGCCTCACGCCACGCATACGCGGCGCTCTTCCCTTCACTGATCAGCGAATGGGCCTGTTCCAGCAGCGTCGGGTCTTCTAGCAATTCCTGATGAGCCTTGAAGATTTCTGCACGAGCGTCCCCCGAGGCGTTGTCGCGCAGCGTCTGCAAACCCTCTAGCGCTTCGGCCAACGCACGGGCCAACTGTCCGCGCTCGACCTGCGCACTAATGCCGAACTCGCTGACGTCGAACGTCTGGGTGGCGATCTGCACGACCGCACCCAACACAGAACCGGGCGACGCACAGACCCCGCGCAACACCTTCAGCGATGAATCTGCAACGACCTCGGCATCGGCGTCGACCACCCGCACTACGGCTTCCCCGCAGCCCTCGGTCAGTAGTGCGACAAGGGTCCGGATCGCCGCTTCAGCGTCCGGCCCCGCCGCGCTGATGTGTACGCTATCGCCCAAGGCCGTCTGCAACGCCATGACCGCGACCAACGATTTGGCATTCGCACGCTCTTGCTGTTTATGCAGGTAGATACTGGCTGAAAACTCTTTCGCCGCCTGGGCGAACACCGCCGCTGGACGGGCGTGCAAGCCATTTGGGTTGGCCAGTGTTACCTGACTTGAAAACAGCGCTTCGCCCTCGTCCGACGTCGCCACATCAGATGCCTGCCCGACCGAATTCAAACTCAGCAGCGGCTGGCCGCTTTCCACCAGGCCCGACTCCGGTGTCAGCCACGTGAAAGGCTCACCACTCACCACCAGCATCAGCGTCAACAGACTTCGTGCATTCATGGAGAGGTAATCGGCATCGAATTCGATCAGCACCTGACCGGCCTCGACCCGCTGACCTTCTTCGACCCGCCGCGTGAAACCGTTGCCGGCCAGGTTCACGGTGTCGAGCCCGATGTGCATCAACACTTGCACACCGTTATCGTCGGTGATGCTAACGGCGTGCCCGCTTGCCTGCACATTGCTGATCACGCCCGACAGCGGTGCGTACAAGGATTGCGAAGTCGGGTCGATACACACGCCATCGCCGATCACGCGACTGGAAAACACCGGATCCGGCACTTGATCCAGTGGCATCAACACGCCGGACAAAGGTGCTAGCAGTTGCAGTTGTTGGGGTGTGGCCATGACGTCACCTGCTGTTTTGTTCTTTATAGAAGACATGCGATCTTTTATTTCCACCAATACTCGACCTGCACACCGACATTCGCACCGTGGCGCGCCGTGCTGAAGGCGCCGGTGTCGGACAGCGCCGAACCCTTGGCCAGTTCATTCGCCGCCCGCTTGGCCGCCTCGTTCCAGCTGGCATAGGTGTAATACAGACGCACCTCGGGACGTGCCCAGAACTCAGGGCCTTTGGGTGACCAGGTCGGGGCGATGGTGAACTTGCTCAACTTGCGCGTACCGCCCGCGGCGTCGACCTGATCGTGCCCCAGTTCGGTCACCAGCTTGAACTGCTCGGTGATCGCGTAAGCCGGACGAACGCCCAGGGACATCCAGTTCTGATCGCCACCGTCCGCACGAATATCCTTCTGGTAAACCGCCTCGACCTGCCCGCCAAATCGCGGAGTCACTTGCCAGTCGAAGAACTCCACCACCCGATAGCTTTTGTTGCTGTCGTCCAGTTTCACGTTACCGGTATAGCCCAGCCCGGTGCCGGGACCTTCGCCGTACTGGAACGCCAGTTTGTTCTTTCCGCCCAGAAAACCCTGTTGCACATGCTGGGTGGTTATCGCCCAGCCACGATGTGCATCGCGGCTGTCGGGCTTGTCGATGTAGCTCAGCCCGACTTCCAGCTGACCGCCGGGGTTGGTGTTGAAACCGGCCACGTTGAAATCATGACGATTGATGTAGTCCTTCTGGTAAAGGTTGTCCTTGCGCGAGAACGCGTAGCTGTATTTCAAGTCGCCGATCAATACGTCCTCGATACCACCTCCGGTGGCGCTCTGGTTCCAGTAGTAGAAATCGGAAATGTGGATATCGTTACGCTTGTAGTAACGCCGACCGGCCCACAACGAGCCACCGTTGAGACTGGGCAGGTTCGACCACTGCGAGTACAGCTGCGGCAAGCGAACCGAACCGTTGTCACCCTTGAACGTCAGGCTGCGATCGTACTGGTTGTACAACGACGCCATGCCATCGACGCTGAGTACCGAACCGTCGTCCAGGGTGTACAGGTCCTGGCGTAATTCCAGTTCCCCATATTGCTCGCATTCATTGCCCAAACGGTATTTGGTCTGCGCGCCCGGCAACTGGAAACACGACTGGGCGCTGCTATTGACGGAAGTGCCGACCCCACTGCGCAAGTAACCGCCGAACTCGAGCGCCTCGGCTGTTAGAGGCAACATCAGACAAGCCCCTGCCACTGAAAGACTGCGATTTATTGTTGTTTTCAAGAGCCACCCCATTATTTTTATTGTGTGCAGCAGCAAAATCGGCGCGCAAAACTCCCCCGCGCAGCGTTCTGCGTGTTTTTTAAAACGCGTGTTTTTAGTGGTTGGTCAGGTGCAGCACGAACGACTCATAAGGCCGCAAACTCACCTGGCGATGTCGCGGCGGACAGTCCGGGTAATTGCTGATCACCCGACGTTGAGCCATCGTCTCGTTGATCACGTAATCCGGCAGTTCGACCTCGCAAGGCGTGCCGTAGAAGTTGTTCAACACCAGCAGGCGTTCGCCGGCGCCTTCGCGCACATACGCCCAGATCTGCGGGTGCTCGGGCAACAGCTGCCGGTACACGCCGTCCGACATCAACGCTTCATGGCGACGCAACGCGATCAGTTGACGGTAGTGATGCAACACTGAATCCGCGTCGTCGAGTTGAGTGGCCACGTTGATCTGCGCAGCGTTGGCCGGCACGTCGATCCACGGCACACCCGCGCTGAAACCGGCGTTCGGCTCGCAGTTCCAGTGCATCGGCGTGCGACCGTTGTCCCGGGATTTCTGCATGATCGCCGCCATGTTATCGGCGTCGCTGACACCGGCATCGCGCTGCAGGCGATGGATGTTCAGGGTTTCGACATCACGGTATTGATCGATGTGATCGAAACCCGGATTGGTCATGCCCAGTTCTTCGCCCTGGTACACAAACGGCGTGCCCTGGAGGAAGTGCAATGCCGTGCCGAGCATCTTCGCCGAGACAGCGCGGTACTCTCCGTCATTGCCAAAACGCGAGACCACCCGCGGCTGGTCGTGGTTACACCAGAACAGCGCGTTCCAGCCACCGCCGGCCTGCATGCCGGTCTGCCAATCGGAAAGGATGCGCTTGAGTTCGAGAAAATCGAAATCGGCGCGAACCCACTTCTGCAAGTTCGGGTAGTCAACCTTCAGGTGGTGGAAATTGAAGGTCATCGACAGTTCTTTCGAGGCCGGCTTCGAGTAACGAATGCAGTGCTCCAGGCTGGTGGATGACATCTCGCCGACGTTGATCAGGTCATGCCCTTCGAACACTTCGCGATGCATTTGCTGAAGGTAGTCGTGGACGTTCGGGCCGTCGGTATAGAAACGTCGGCCGTCGCTGTTGTCCTCGGGGAAATCTGCCGGTTTGGAGATCAGGTTGATCACGTCCAGACGGAATCCACCCACGCCTTTGTCACGCCAGAAACGCATCATCTTGAAGACTTCGGCGCGCACCTTCGGGTTGTCCCAATTCAGGTCGGCCTGTGTGTGATCGAACAGGTGGAGGAAGTATTGCCCGGTCTGGGCTTCGTACTCCCAGGCCGAGCCGCCGAACTTGGATTCCCAATTGTTAGGCTGGTCGCGCCAGATGTAGAAGTCGCGGTACGGGTTGTCTAGGCTGCTGCGGGCCTGCTGGAACCAGCTGTGCTCGATCGAGGTGTGGTTGACCACGATATCGAGCATCAGCTTGATCCCGCGCTTGCCGGCCTCGGCGATCAGCAACTCGCAATCGGCCATGGTCCCGTAGCTCGGGTCGATGGCGTAGTAATCGCTGATGTCGTAACCGTTGTCGCGCTGGGGTGAGCGCAGGAAGGGTGTGATCCACAAGCAATCGACGCCCAGCCAATGCAGGTAATCGAGCTTGGCCACGACACCGAGCAAATCTCCCGTGGGGTTACCGGCGTGGCTGTGAAAACTCTTTGGGTAGATCTGGTAGATCACGGAGCGTTGCCAGTCTTGCATGGCGGGGTTCCTTCAAATGGTTTTGTGGTGTCCGTTATGGCCTCATCGCGGGCAAGCCTTGCTCCTACAAGGCGTGCGCCCTGTAGGAGCACCGCTTGCTTGCGATAGCGGTTTGTCAGGCGACCCGGTATCCAGGCCGGACAATTTTCATGCTCAACCCGCAGGTCAAAACAAACGGCACGACCATGGCGATGATCATCCCGATCACGAACATCGGAATGAACGCTGGAACGATCGAGATAAATCCGGGCAAGCCGCCGACACCAATCGCCGAGGCCGTGACCTTGTTCAATGACAGGAAAATGCACCCCAGCGCCGAGCCGATCAGCGCGGCGTAGAACGGAAATTTGTAGCGCAGGTTGACCCCGAACATGGCCGGTTCCGTGATGCCGAAATAAGCGGAAATCGCCGAAGTGGAGGCCATGCTTTTATCCCGAACATTGCGGGTCATGTAGAACACCGCCAGCGCGGCGCTGCCTTGGGCGAGGTTGGACATGACAATCATCGGCCAGATAAACGTGCCGCCCTGGGTGGATATAAGCTGCAGGTCCACCGCCAGGAACATGTGGTGCATGCCCGTGATCACCAGCGGCGCATACAGCAGGCCAAAAATCGCCCCGCCCACCATCGGCGCCAGGTCGAACAACAGCACCACGCCTTCGGTGATGAGGATCCCCAGGTGCCGGGTGACCGGACCGATCACGGCCAATGCCAGCACGCCGGTGACCACGATGGTGGTGATGGGCACCACCAGCAATTGAATGGCGTTAGGCACCCGCGCCCGCAGCCATTTCTCGATGACGCTCATCACATACGCGGCCAGCAGGATCGGCAGAATCTGCCCTTGATAACCGACCTTTTCGATCTGAAACCATCCGAGGATGTCGAAGTACGGCAGGCTTTGGCCGTCCAGCCCCGCGACGGCCTTGCCATAGTTCCAGGCGTTGAGCAGATCGGGATGTACCAGCATCAGGCCGAGTACGATGCCGAGGATTTCGCTCCCGCCAAAACGCTTGGCCGCCGACCAGCCCACCAGCGCCGGCAGGAACACGAACGAGGTATTGGCCATCAGGTTGATCAGGCTCCAGAGGCCGTCGAGCGAGGGATACGCTTCAAGCAGGGTCTGGCCATCAATGAACATGCCCTTGGCGCCGATCAGGTTGTTGATGCCCATCAGCAGGCCGGCGATGATCAGCGCCGGCAGGATCGGCATGAACACGTCGGAAAACACCCGCACCAGACGCTGCACAGCGTTGATCTTTTCAGCACTTTTCTGTTTGACGTCGGCGATGGTTGACGCGGCCAGACCGGTTTGACGGCGCAGTTCGGCGTAGACCTTTTCCACCTCGCCGGGGCCAATGACCACCTGGAACAAGCCACCGGTAAAGAACGAACCCTTGACCAGATCGACCTGGTTCAACGTGGCGCTGTTGACCAGGCTTGGGTCCTTGAGCGCAAGGCGCAGGCGCGTGACGCAGTGCGCGGCCTGCTCGAGGTTGTCGCTGCCACCGAGGCTTAACAGCAGCTCGCGGGCGATGTTCGGATAGTCGTGGCTCATGCTAGTTCTTCCGCTGTGGTTTTTTGTTATTGGCAGCACGCCGACGTGAAAAGTACTCGTCTGTACGAGTTAAATCAACAACTCGTACAGACGAGTTACAATTTGTTTAAGCCTGGCGGGTAGACTGAAGGAACCGCCCTACCCACAGAGGGCACGCTTCCAAACCCGCATGGACAATTTCCCACCCTGCCCTTAAGGTTCGAAACCTTCAGTTCAGCGCGGTTCAGAGTCATCACCATGAGCAAATACAACCAGATCTACACCGATCTGCTTGCCAGCATCACCACCGAACGGCTGGAACGTGGCGCCCGGCTGCCTTCCGAAACTGAATTGATGGACAGCTATCAGGCCAGCCGCGGCACGGTGCGCAAGGCCATCGAGCAACTTCAGGAACGCGGTTTCGCTCAGAAAGTCCATGGCAAAGGCACGTTTGTCCTGTCCACCAACCCCATCGAATTTCAGCTGGGGGGCATCGTCAGTTTCCAGGAGACCTGGCCCCGGCTGGGCAATGACGTCAGCACCGAGGTCGTCGAATTCAGTCAGATTCCCCTTGAAGGTGTCCTGCTGGAGCATATCCAGGCGCAAGCGGGCAGCCTGATCACGCGGATCAAGCGCGTGAGGCGCATCGATGGAAAACGCGTGATCCTGGACATCAACCACTTTGTCAGCGACGTGATCCCCGGACTCACCCGCGAGATAGCCGAACAGTCGATCTATGCCTTCATCGAGCAGACCCTGCAGCTGCAAATCGCCTATGCACAGCGCACCATCGAAGCCGTGCCACGCAACAAGGACGATCAGCAGCATCTGGACCTGGACGATCAGAGCCATGTGATTGTGGTGAGCAACCAGACGTTTTTGCAGGACGGACGGCAGTTCGAGTACACCGAATCGCGGCATACGCTGGACAAGTTCTACTTTTCGGATGTGGCGCGGCGCTGACACGTCACCTCTCGAAATACGTTTGATGAGACATGTAGTGGTCTCTACTTCGAGCGCCTGACCCGCACCCATGAAAAAAGCCGTGTGAAATCAGATTTCACACGGCTTTTCAGTGTTGCCCGCCATCAAGTCAACAGGGGAACGTGCGGGATCACTCCCACTCAATCGTCGCCGGCGGCTTGCTCGACACGTCGTAAGTGACGCGGGAAATGCCTTCGATTTCGTTGATGATGCGGCCGCTGACGGTTTCCAGCAGTTCGTAAGGCAGGTGTGCCCAACGCGCAGTCATGAAGTCGATGGTTTCAACGGCACGCAGGGCCACGACCCAGGCGTAACGGCGGCCATCGCCAACAACGCCAACCGATTTCACTGGCTGGAACACCACGAATGCCTGGCTGACCTTGTGGTACCAATCGGCTTTGCGCAGTTCTTCGATGAAGATGTGGTCGGCGCGACGCAGCAGGTCGGCGTATTCCTTCTTCACTTCACCGAGGATGCGAACGCCAAGGCCCGGGCCCGGGAACGGGTGACGGTAGACCATGTCGTACGGCAGGCCGAGTTCCAGGCCCAGACGACGGACTTCGTCCTTGAACAGTTCGCGCAGCGGCTCGACCAGTTTCAGGTTCATCTCTTCCGGCAAGCCACCCACGTTGTGGTGCGACTTGATGACGTGAGCCTTGCCGCTTTTGGCGCCAGCCGACTCGATCACGTCCGGGTAGATGGTGCCTTGGGCGAGGTACTTGATGTTGTCCAGTTTGTTGGACTGGGCATCGAAGACGTCGATGAAGGTACGGCCGATGATCTTGCGTTTCTTCTCTGGATCGGACTCGCCGGCCAGGTTGTCGAGGAACTGATCTTCGGCGTTGGCACGGATCACCTTGACGCCCATGTTCTCGGCGAACATGGCCATCACTTGCTCGCCTTCGTGCAGACGCAGCAGGCCGTTGTCGACGAAGACGCAGGTCAGTTGGTCGCCAATGGCTTTGTGCAGCAGTGCCGCAACCACGGAGGAGTCAACGCCGCCGGACAGGCCGAGCAGTACGTTGTCAGTGCCGACCTGGGCGCGAATGTTGGCGATGGCGTCTTCAGCAATTTTCGAAGGCGTCCACAGGGCTTCGCAGCCGCAGATGTCGAGGATGAAGCGCGACAGGATTCGACCGCCCTGTTTGGTGTGGGTCACTTCCGGGTGGAACTGCACGCCGTAATAGCCGCGAGCGTCGTCGAACATGCCGGCAATCGGGCAGCTCGGGGTGCTGGCGAGGATGTGGAAGTCCTGAGGCATTTTGGTGACTTTGTCACCGTGGCTCATCCACACGTCGAGGCCGAACAGGCCGTCAGCGTCGATGTGGTCTTCGATGCCGTCGAGCAGGCGGCTCTTGCCGACGACGTCGACACGGGCGTAACCGAACTCACGCAACTCGGAGCCTTCTACCTTGCCACCCAGCTGTTCAGCCATGGTCTGCATGCCGTAGCAGATACCGAAGACTGGTACGCCAAGGTCAAATACCGCTTGCGGGCAGCGAGGGCTGTTGGCTTCGTGCACGGACTCCGGGCCGCCGGCGAGAATGACGCCTTTTGGAGCGAATTCGCGAATCGCGTCTTCATCCATGTCGAACGGATGCAGTTCGCAGTACACGCCGATTTCACGCACGCGGCGAGCAATCAGCTGGGTGTACTGGGAACCGAAATCGAGGATCAGGATGCGGTGAGCGTGAATGTCGAGGGCCATGATTCAGTCTCGTCTAAATAATTCAGAAACAGTCGTGATTCAGAAACAACTCGGGGCTGAATCAAACAGCCCCGGTTACTTAACTTTTTGCTGGAAGGCTCAACCTACGCGGTAGTTTGGCGCTTCTTTGGTGATCTGCACGTCGTGAACATGGGACTCGGCCATGCCAGCGCCGGTGATCCGCACGAACTCAGGCTTGGTGCGCATTTCTTCGATGTCGGCACTGCCGGTGTAACCCATCGAGGAACGCAGGCCGCCCATCAGTTGATGGATGATGGCGCTCAGGGTGCCCTTGTAAGGAACACGCCCTTCAATGCCTTCCGGAACCAGCTTCTCGGCGCCTGCCGAAGAGTCCTGGAAGTAGCGGTCGGAGGAACCTTGAGCCTGGGACATGGCGCCCAGCGAACCCATGCCACGGTAAGCCTTGTACGAACGGCCCTGGAACAGTTCGATCTCGCCCGGCGCTTCTTCAGTACCGGCGAACATCGAGCCCATCATCACGCAGGAAGCACCGGCAACGATGGCCTTGGACAGGTCACCGGAGAAACGGATGCCGCCGTCGGCGATCAACGGAACGCCAGTGCCTTCAAGGGCAGCGGCGACGTTAGCGATGGCACTGATTTGCGGGACGCCGACACCGGCGACGATACGGGTGGTGCAGATCGAGCCAGGGCCGATACCGACCTTGACTGCATCAGCGCCCGCCTCAGCCAAGGCCAGGGCAGCAGCGCCGGTGGCGATGTTGCCGCCGATGACCTGCACTTCAGGGAAGTTCTGCTTGACCCAGCGAACGCGGTCGATCACGCCTTTGGAGTGACCGTGAGCGGTGTCGACCACCACCACGTCAACACCGGCGTTGACCAGCGCAGCAACACGATCACCGGTGTCTTTACCGGTACCGACTGCAGCACCTACGCGCAGACGACCTTGATCGTCCTTGCTGGCCAGCGGGTAAGCCTTGGCTTTTTCGATGTCGTTGACGGTCATCATGCCTTTGAGGGCGAATTTGTCGTCGACGATCAACACACGTTCGATACGGTGCTTGTGCAACAGCTCACGAACGTCGTTCTTGTCGGCACCTTCCTTGACAGTGACCAGGCGCTCTTTAGGCGTCATCACTTCGCGGACAGTAGCTTCAAGGCGATTTTCGAAACGCACGTCACGGGAAGTCACGATGCCGACGAGGTCGCCATTGTGCAGTACCGGAACGCCGGAGATGTTGTGCATGCGGGTGAGTTCGAACAGTTCACGAACCGTGGCGTCAGCCTCGATGGTGATCGGGTCCTTGACCACGCCGGCCTCGTAACGCTTGACCTTGCGCACTTCGGCAGCTTGCTGCTCGATGGTCATGTTCTTGTGGATAATGCCGATGCCACCTTCCTGAGCCATGGCAATTGCCAGACGGGCTTCAGTGACGGTGTCCATGGCGGCAGAAACCAGGGGAATATTCAGCTCGATGCCACGGGTTAGGCGGGTCTTGAGACTGACTTCGTTAGGAAGCACCTCTGAATAACCAGGCACTAGGAGAATGTCGTCGAATGTCAGAGCTTCTTGGCTGATACGCAGCATCGCGGGGGCTCCCGAGCGGGAAAATGGAAGCGCGCCATTATAGTCAGACACCCCCTCGGGTTCAATGTAAAACTCTGGGTATTATTGTCATTACTGATATACGGGGATTACTTCACGAATTTGCGGGCACCGCTGCTTTTATGTAGGAGCTGCCGAAGGCTGCGATCTTTTGATCTTGTTTTCTAAAATCAAAGTCAAAAGATCGCAGCCTTCGGCAGCTCCTACAGGGGGTTGTGGTGCTTCAGAGTTCGACTTTCACCCAGCTGACCGGCTGATCGAGCCAGTCGGCAAACTCGTCGATAAAGCTCTGCTTGAACCCGGCCTCGGCCCAGTTGTTGAAGATGAACCCCAGGTTGGAAAACCCGCATTCCTGCAAAAACAGAAACCCGTTGATGTCGTCCTCGTGCCCGCATTCAGGGCAGGTGAAGTTGTCGGTACGTCCGGGCATCCACTCTTCCAGGCTTTCGAACAGCGCTTCGCCGATTTCCTTGCGGCACTCGGCACAGCCCGCCTCCTCCAGGAAACCCTTGGCCGGGGTGTAGATGCAGCGTTTGGTGATGATCTCCAGGCCATTGACCGGTTCACCAAATGGTAGTGCTTCCGGGTGCAGCACGACCGCGCGAGCGCCGTCGCCGATGGCATGAGCCATTCGATTGCCGGTTCGGCCACAGGTGGTCAGTTCTTCCTTGATGATGTTCTTGCGCACCAGCCAGCGCACGATCGCCCGCGCCCGGGGTTCGTGCACCGGCAGTGTAGAAATTTTCGGGACGATGATGCTTTGGGAATTCATGGTGCAAGCCTGCTCATACTGAATGATCCACCCTTGTAGGAGTGAGCCTGCTCCGGGCGGCGTTCCGACGATGGCGGTGGATCAGTCAATATTGATTTGCCTGATACACCGCCATCGTCGGAACGCCGCCCGGAGCAAGCTCACTCCTACAGGGTTTACGGCCGGCAGCTTAATCCCTGACAAGCACAGGTCAAGTACTCAAATACCGCCCGATCAAGGCAATTCCACTCGCCAGGACCAGCCAGGTCACAAGCCGCACGAATGCCTCGCGAGACAATCGCAGGGTCAGCCGCCGGCCGATCCATAGCCCTAACGCCATCGCGGGTAACAGACACAGCGCCAGTACCAACAAGGGTAGCTCGGCATACACGCCTGCGACGGCAAACAGGCTCAAACGCACCACCGTGCTGCAGCTGATCAGCGCGCTTTGGGTCGCGCGGGCCGCTTCCTTGGGCAGCCGACTGTTCAAATAGATCGCATATAAAAAACCGCCACTGCCAAACAACGCACCGAACATCCCGCCCACCGTGCCCATGGGCACTGCCCAACCGACCGACAACTGCGCCGGCCGTTTTTTGACCCACAAGCTATAGACCGCATAGGCACTGATGAACAGACCCATCAGTAACAGCAGCAGATCAGATTTCAGGTTGAGCAGAAAGATCACCCCCAACGTGCACCCCACTGCCATACAGGGCAACAGCCGCAGCAATTCGGGTTTCGCCACCTCCTTTCGTGAAGGCAGCAAATTGCCAAAGGCCGCCACGAAATCCAGCAAGACCAGCAGCGGCACGATCTTCGACAGCGGCATGAACAGAATCAGAATCGGCCCTGCCACCAGCGCCGTACCGAAGCCGGCAATGCCAAACACGATGTACGCCAGGGCGATACCCAGCCCGATCACCAGCCAATCCGTAGCGCCGAATGGCCACTGGCTCAACAACTCAATCACGTTCATCTGCCCGCCTTCCTTGAACACCTGTCATGACTTTAGCTATCGAGGAGGGTTGCGACTAATATCTTAAAAGTCGCTTACTCATCTCAAAAAGGCATGCCTCGTGTTATCGACCCGGCAACTGCGGTACTTCGTCGAGATCGCCGAATGTGGAAGTTTCAGCACGGCAGCAGAGCGCCTGTTCGTGGCGCAGTCGGCGCTTAGCCGGCAAATCAAGGACATGGAAAGTCGCCTGCAAACGCCGCTATTCGAACGTACCGCCCGCCAGCCCCGACTGACGGCGGCTGGCGAAGCGTTCTTGCCGCGGGCAAAAAACCTGCTGACCGAGTTGAACAAGGCCAGTGAATTGGCCACTCAAGTAGGCAACGGCCAGTTGGGCACTTTGCGCTTGAGTCATTCCAGCACCGTTCCCATGAGTGGTCGCCTGCTGCGTGGCATCATCGACTACCTGGATCAGCAGCCTGGGGTGTCCATGGACATCGTCAAACTCTCTTCCGAGGCGCAACTCGAAGAATTGGCCGAGGGCCGTCTGGATGTCGGGCTGTTGCGCCTGCCCGTGCTGCGTCAACGTGAAGGGGTGCAAATTATTCCTTTATATGAAGAACGCTTGCTGCTGGCCGTTCCACCCAGGCATTGGCTGGCTGTGGATAACCACGCACAGGGCGTCGATCTGGGCCTGCTGAAGGACGAAGCCTTTATCTCGATCCCGCATCCCCAGCGCGGCGGGCTAAGTTACCTGTCGGCTGAGTTGTGCATGCGTCAGGGCTTCTTTCCCAAAGCCGCCAGGGTGGTGTCGCGCAAAACCACGCAACTGCAATTGATCCAGGCCGGATTCGGCATCGCCCTGTTGCCGGAATCGATGCAAGACATTGCACCGCCCGACATCCGCTTCTTGCCGTTGGCTGACCCGGATTGCCAGAGCACCGTGGCCCTCGCCTGCCGGCAGAGCCCGACAGCGCTGGTTCAGCAATTCATCCAGCACATCATCACGCCCCTGTAGGAGCTGCCGCAGGCTGCGATCTTTTGATCTTGATTTAACATTTTGAAGATCAAAAGATCGCAGCCTGCGGCGGCTCCTACAGGGGATCGTGCATTCCGTTGGAGATTGCCTTTATCATGCGTCCCATGATTAAAGATCCCTTTGCAAGACTCGGCCTGGACCGTGAAGTCCTGACTGTCAGCCAGCTCAACGGCCGCGCGCGGGTGTTGCTTGAAGACGTGTTCAGCAACATCTGGGTCGAAGGCGAAATCTCCAACCTCGCCCGTCCGGCGTCCGGCCATGTGTATTTCACGCTGAAGGACAGCGGCGCCCAGGTGCGTTGCGCGTTGTTTCGGCAGAACGCCGCGCGGGTTCGTCAGGCGCTGAAGGACGGCCTGGCGGTCAAGGTTCGGGGCAAGGTTTCACTGTTCGAGGGGCGTGGCGACTATCAGTTGATCCTCGATACCGTGGAGCCAGCCGGTGATGGCGCCCTGCGCCTGGCATTCGATGCCTTGAAGGAAAAGCTCAGCGCCGAAGGTCTGTTCAGTGCCGAGCGCAAAGTGCCGCTGCCTGTGCACCCGCAACGCATCGGCATCATCAGTTCGCCGACCGGCGCAGTCATTCGCGACATTATCAGCGTGTTCAGACGCCGTGCTCCGCAGGTACAGCTGACGCTGATTCCAACCGCCGTGCAGGGTCGCGAAGCCACCGCGCAGATTGTTCGTGCGCTGAAGCTGGCCGATGCTCGCGGCTTCGACGCGTTGATCCTGGCTCGCGGCGGTGGTTCGCTGGAAGACCTCTGGTGTTTCAACGAAGAGGCCGTAGCCCGTGCCGTGGACGCCTGCGTGACGCCGATTGTCAGCGCCGTCGGGCATGAAACCGACGTGTCGATCAGTGACTTCGTCGCCGACGTGCGCGCACCAACGCCGTCCGCCGCCGCCGAGCTGCTGGCACCGGATTCCAGCGATCTTGTTCGCCGGGTCGAAAGCCTGCATCGACGTCTGGTCATGCGTATCCGCGATCGTCTGATGCGCGACCGTCTGCGCCTGGAAGGCATGTCACGTCGTCTGCGTCATCCCGGCGAACGCCTGCGTCAGCAAGCGCAACGCCTGGACGACCTGGACATGCGCATGCGCCGCGCGTTCGAACGCAACCTTAATACCCGTCGCGAGCGGTTGATCCGCCTGGAAACACGCCTTGCCGGCCAGCATCCGGGCCGGCAACTGGCGATGTTGCGCCAGCGCCTCGATAGCCTTGCCGAACGCCTGCCCCGCGCCATGCGTGAAGGCCTTAAAGGCCGGCGTCTGCAGCTGCAAAGCCAGATGCAGACACTGCATGTGGTCAGTCCGCTGGCGACCCTTGGCCGCGGCTACAGCATTCTGCTGGATGAACGCGGCAACGCAATTCGTAACGCCGCCCAGACGCACACCGGCCAGCGCCTGAAAGCCAAGCTTGGCGAAGGCGAGTTGCACGTTCGGGTCGAAGATAATCACCTGACGCCTGTCACCCTTTCTTTACTGGATTGATCCATGCCGCGTTTCTTAGCTTCGCTGTTTCTGCTGTGCCTGACCTTCAACGCCCACGCTGACAGCTACATCACCCGCCTGCTGAACAAGCCGGTACCGGGCGGCGTGGCGGTGGTTGATCTGGGCGCATCCGCCCAGGCGCCGAAAGCCAGCTACCAGGGCAAACCGGTACTGGTGGTCAAGGAACAGAACAACTGGCTGGCCATCGTCGGCGTGCCGCTGACCGTCAAACCGGGCACGCAGCAGGTCACCAGCGGCGGCCGCAACCTGCCCTTCATCGTCGGCAACAAGAAATACCCGGAACAGCACATCACCCTGAAAAATACCCAGCAGGTCAATCCGAACCCGGCAAACCTGAAACGCATCGAGGGTGAACTGGCCGAGCAAATCCAGGCCTACCGCAGCTTCAGCCCGAACACGCCGAGCAACCTGTTGCTGGACAAACCGGTCAACGGCCCACTGTCGAGCAAGTTCGGCGTACGTCGTTTCTTCAACGGCGAAGAACGCAATCCTCACGCCGGCCTGGATTTCGCCGTACCTGCCGGCACACCGATCAAGACGCCGGCGGCGGGCAAGGTGATTCTGATCGGCAACTACTTCTTCAATGGCAACACGGTATTCGTCGACCACGGCCAAGGGTTCATCAGCATGTTCTGCCACATGTCGAAGATTGACGTGAAAGTCGGCCAGCAAATGGCCCGGGGTGGCGTGGTCGGCAAGGTTGGTGCAACCGGCCGGGCAACCGGGCCGCACATGCACTGGAACATCAGCCTGAATGATGCTCGGGTTGATCCGGCGATATTTATTGGGGCGTTTCAGCCTTGAATCAAATTCGGCAAAATTCAGCGACGGTTTTTGATCTGGCTTTTGATCTTGATCCACCCGCCCTCGGCTTTCAGGTTGCCATCGCTGGCAGGCCAGCTCTCACGGTTTAAATCTCCACCCACTCATCAAACTCCGGACAATAAAAAACCCGCTGAAAACGCTTCAGCGGGTTTCTCATATCAGCGGTCCAGACGATCAGAAATCCTCAAGCCGCCACACTTCGTAAGCCGGTGTTTCATAGGGATGGCTGAGTTTCAACGCAGCCACTACGGCCACGATCAACTCATCCGCCACCACTAGCTCAACCTTCCACTCCTCGACCTGTTCGACCTGGCCACCTTGCCCAATGAACGGCTGACTGCCGTCCAGCGGGCGAAACTGGCCCAGGCCCAACACCTGCCATGAACAGTGGTCGTAAGCGCCGATTCGCCCGCCACCGGCAGCGAATACAGCGCTCTTGACCAACTCGACATGACTGGCCGGGACGAAGAAAGCGAGCTTGTACACGACGCTTAGTTCACCCACACGCGAGCGTTACGGAACATACGCATCCACGGCGCGTCTTCGTTCCAGTCTTCCGACCGCCACGAGTTCTGCACGGCGCGGAACACGCGCTCCGGGTGCGGCATCATGATGGTCACGCGACCGTCACGGCTGGTCAGCCCGGTGATGCCGCGCGGCGAACCGTTCGGGTTGGCCGGGTAGCTCTCGGTGACCTTGCCGTGGTTGTCGACGAAACGCATCGATACGCAACCCGACAGATCAGCTTCAAGCAACGCTTCTTCGCTGGCGAATTCGGCGTGACCTTCACCGTGAGCGATGGCGATCGGCATGCGCGAACCGGCCATGCCTTGCAGGAAGATCGAGTTCGACTCCTGGACCTGAACCATCGCCACGCGCGCTTCGAATTGCTCGGAACGGTTACGCACAAAGTGCGGCCAGAACTCGCTGCCCGGAATCAGCTCGTGCAGGTTGGACATCATCTGGCAACCGTTGCACACGCCGAGGGTGAAGCTGTCGTTACGTTCGAAGAAGCCCTGGAACGCGTCGCGAGCACGGCTGTTGAACAGCGCGGACTTGGCCCAGCCTTCGCCGGCACCCAGTACGTCGCCGTAGGAGAAACCACCGCAAGCGACCAGACCTTTGAACTCGTTCAGGTCGACACGGCCGGCGAGAATGTCGCTCATGTGCACGTCGATCGCGCTGAAACCGGCGCGGTCGAAGGCGGCTGCCATTTCCACCTGACCGTTGACGCCCTGCTCACGCAGTACGGCAACCTGTGGGCGAATGCCTTTCTTGATGTAAGGCGCGGCAACGTTCTGGTTGACGTCGAAGCTCAGCTTGACGCTCAGGCCCGGGTTGTCTTCTTCCAGCAGCACGTCGAATTCTTGCTCGGCACAATCGGCGTTATCACGCAGGCGCTGGATCTGGTAGCTGGTTTCAGCCCAGGTACGCTGCAGCAGACGACGCTGGCCTTCGAACACGGTTTCGCCGTTGAAGGTGATGTTGATCTGGCCGTTGTTCATCGGCTGACCGATCACCGACACGCACTCGCCCAGACCGGCAGCACTGAATTGCGCAAGGATGTCTGGTGTAGCGTCCTGGCGAACCTGAATCACGGCACCCAGTTCTTCGTTGAACAGGATGGCAGCGATGTCGGCGGATGTTTCTGCCAGACCGTCGAGGTTCAGGCTCAGACCGCAGTGACCGGCAAACGCCATTTCTACAGTGCTGGTCAGCAGACCACCGTCGGAACGGTCGTGGTAGGCCAGCAAGTGACCGTCGGCGTTGAGGCCCTGGATCACCGCGAAGAAGGCTTTGAGGTCTTCGGCATCATCAACGTCTGGAGCCTGGGAACCGAGCTTGCCGTGAACCTGGGCCAGGATCGAGGCGCCCATGCGGTTCTGGCCACGACCCAGATCGATCAGGATCAGGTCGGTGGTGCCCTTGTCCATGCGCAGTTCCGGGGTCAGGGTCTGACGGATGTCAGCCACTGGCGCGAAACCGGTCACGATCAGCGACATCGGCGACGTCACGGTTTTGTCGACGCCTTCGTCGTTCCAGCGCGTGGCCATGGACATGGAGTCCTTGCCCACTGGAATGGTGATGCCCAACTCAGGGCACAATTCCATGCCGACCGCTTTCACGGTGTCGTACAGACGTGCGTCTTCACCTGGGTGACCGGCAGCGGACATCCAGTTGGCCGACAGTTTGATGTCGGAAATCTTGTTGATGCGCGAAGCGGCGATGTTGGTCAGGGTTTCACCGATGGCCATACGGCCGGACGCCGGAGCATTCAGCAGTGCCAGCGGAGTACGCTCGCCCATGGCCATGGCTTCACCGGTGTAAACGTCGAAACTGGTGGCAGTGACGGCAACGTCGGCGACCGGAACCTGCCAGGGGCCGACCATCTGATCACGGGCCACGAGGCCGGTGATGGTGCGGTCACCGATGGTGATCAGGAAGCTTTTGCTGGCGACAGCCGGGTGATGCAGAACGCGCTCGACGCAGTCTGCGATCTCCAGGGTGCTCGGATCGAAATCATCGCCCAGTTCGTTTTCACGTACAGCCGAACGGTGCATGCGCGGGGCTTTGCCCAGCAGCACTTCCAGTGGCATGTCCACCGGGCTGTTGCCGAAGTGGCTGTCGGTGACCGTCAGTTGCGGCTCGGCAGTGGCTTCGCCGACGACGGCAAACGGGCAACGCTCGCGTTCGCAGATCGCCTGGAAGCGTTCGAAGTCAGCCGGGCCGACCGCCAGAACGTAACGTTCCTGGGATTCGTTGCTCCAGATTTCGTGCGGGGCCATGCCCGGCTCGTCGTTTGGAATGTTGCGCAGTTCGAAACGGCCACCACGGTTACCGTCGTTGACCAGTTCCGGGAAGGCATTGGACAGACCACCCGCGCCGACGTCATGGATGAAGCTGATCGGGTTTTTGTCACCCAGCTGCCAGCAACGGTCGATGACTTCCTGGCAGCGGCGTTCCATCTCAGGGTTTTCGCGCTGTACAGAGGCGAAGTCGAGGTCCGCCGAGCTGGTGCCGGTGGCCATGGAGGAAGCCGCACCGCCACCCAGACCGATCAGCATCGCCGGGCCGCCGAGCACGATCAGCTTGGAGCCGACGGTGATCTCGCCTTTCTGCACGTGTTCGGCACGGATGTTACCCATGCCGCCCGCCAGCATGATCGGCTTGTGGTAGCCACGAACTTCGTCGCCATGCGGGGTAGTGATCGACTGTTCGAAGGTACGGAAGTAACCGGTCAGTGCCGGGCGGCCGAATTCGTTGTTGAACGCGGCACCACCCAGTGGGCCTTCGATCATGATGTCCAGCGCGGTAACGATGCGCTCAGGCTTGCCGTACGGCACTTCCCACGGCTGTTCGAAGCCCGGGATTTGCAGGTTGGATACGGTGAAACCGGTCAGGCCAGCCTTTGGCTTGGCGCCGCGACCGGTGGCACCTTCGTCGCGGATTTCGCCACCGGAACCGGTGGACGCGCCCGGGAACGGGGCAATCGCGGTCGGGTGGTTGTGCGTCTCGACTTTCATCAGGATGTGCACCGGTTCCTGCACCGCACCGTACTGGCGGGTTTCAGGGTCCGGGAAGAAGCGGCCGGCAACGTTACCGACGATCACCGACGCGTTGTCCTTATAAGCGGACAAAACGCCTTCGCTGTGCATCTGGTAAGTATTCTTGATCATGCCGAACAGGCTTTTTTCCTGGCTCTGACCGTCGATATCCCAACTGGCGTTGAAGATCTTGTGACGGCAGTGCTCGGAGTTCGCCTGGGCAAACATCATCAGTTCGATGTCGTGCGGGTTGCGCTTCAAGCCAATGAAGGCGTTGACCAGATAGTCGATCTCGTCTTCAGCCAGGGCCAGGCCCAGTTCGGTGTTGGCTTTTTCCAGCGCGGCACGGCCGCCACCCAACACATCGATCGCGGTGAGCGGTTTCGGCTCAGCGTGGCTGAACAGGCCGGCGGCTTGTTCGAGGCTGGCGAGAACGATCTGGGTCATGCGGTCGTGCAAGGCGTCCGAGATCAACTGCGCTTCGGTGTCGCTGAACTGGCCGGCAACATAGAAGGCGATGCCGCGCTCAAGGCGCTGGATCTTGGCCAGGCCGCAGTTGCGGGCAATGTCGCTGGCCTTGCTCGACCACGGCGAGATAGTGCCGAAACGCGGTAACACCAGGAACAGACGACCGGTCGGCTCCTGGACAGGAACACTTGGGCCGTACTTCAGAAGGCGCGCAAGCACCTGCTGTTCGTCGCCGGTCAGGACGCCGGTAACTTCAGCGAAGTGAGCGAATTCAGCATACAAGCCGCTGACAGCCGGGACTTTCTGGCTCAGTTGCTCAAGGAGTTTGCTGTGGCGAAAGGCAGAAAGGGCAGGAGCGCCGCGCAGGATCAACATCTTCGGGACAGCCTCGGGAAGGGGTGTGCTTTGAGGCCGTGCATTCTAGCCTAAACCGCCCGCGACATCACCCGAAACGGTACGGGCGGCCATACCCGGGCGTCGGCCTGGGGATTCGAACCTTAAATCGAAGTGCATGCGGGGTTATTTTTGCTGTCACAAATAAGCGTTCAGGCCCATTCCTGCGGGCTCTGGAGCGGTTTTTCGATCTCTAGCAGACTAGCCCTTCGCTGTCGAGATATGGCGCTCGTGGTCCTTTGCGTATACTGCGCAGATGTTTTCCCCAACGGCTTTGCGTCCGCGGTACGCCAAATGGCTGATCGCAACCGGACTCTTCCTGATGCTCAACGGGTGTGTTGATAAACCCAACACACTGGAGCGCGTAAAGGAGGATGGTGTGCTGCGGGTGGTTACCCGAAACAGTCCCGCCACCTACTTTCAGGATCGCAACGGTGAAACCGGCTTCGAATATGAGCTGGTGAAGCGTTTCGCCGACGATCTGGGGGTCGAGCTCAAAATCGAAACCGCCGACAACCTTGATGACCTGTTCAATCAGGTGGGCAAACCTAACGGCCCTGTCATGGCTGCTGCCGGTCTGGTCAGCAGCGAGCAACGCAAGAAGCAAGTGCGGTTTTCCCACTCTTACCTCGAAGTCACTCCCCAGATCATCTATCGCAATGGCCAATCGCGGCCAACCGATGCAGGCGATCTGGTCGGCAAGAAGATCATGGTGCTCAAGGGCAGCACCCACGCCGAACAATTGGCAGAGCTGAAAAAGAAATTCCCCGCCATTGAATACGAAGAGTCCGACGCGGTTGAAGTCGTGGACCTGCTGCGGATGGTTGACGAAGGCCAGATCGATCTGACCCTGGTCGACTCCAATGAAGTGGCGATGAACCAGGTCTACTTCACCAACATACGGGTCGCTTTCGACCTGGGCGACGCCAGCAACCAGAGCTGGGCGGTGGCAGCGGGCGAAGACAACAGCCTGCTCAACGAGATCAACAGTTACCTCGACAAAGTGAAGAAGAACGGCACGTTGCAGCGGCTCA
Source organism: Pseudomonas sp. TNT3 (assembly GCF_010095445.2). Taxonomy (GTDB): domain Bacteria; phylum Pseudomonadota; class Gammaproteobacteria; order Pseudomonadales; family Pseudomonadaceae; genus Aquipseudomonas. The sequence continues at coordinate 2,455 of NZ_WFGV02000028.1, read as the reverse complement.
AGGATCGCTATTACGGCCACGTCGATGTCCTCGGCTACATGGGCGCCACCACCTTCGCCCAACATTTGCAGCAACGGCTTCCCAAGTACGAACAGCACTTCAAGGCTTACGCCAAGAAAGAGAAGGTCGACTGGCGCTTGCTGGCGGCGGTGGGTTATCAGGAGTCCCTGTGGCAACCGGCCGTCACGTCCAAGACGGGCGTTCGGGGGTTGATGATGCTGACCCAGAATACGGCGCAGGCCATGGGCGTCTCCAATCGGCTCGACCCCAAACAAAGCATCATGGGCGGGGCCAAGTACCTGGCCTACATGAAGGATCAGCTGGACGAGTCGATCCAGGAACCTGATCGCACCTGGTTTGCACTCGCGGCCTACAACGTTGGCAGCGGCCACCTCGATGACGCCCGCAAACTGACCGCCAAGGAAGGGTTGAACCCGGACAAATGGCTGGACGTGAAGAAGATCCTGCCGCGCCTGTCCCAAAAGCAGTGGTACAGCAAAACCCGATACGGCTACGCCCGAGGCGGCGAGCCTGTGCACTTTGTGGCGAACATTCGGCGCTACTACGACATTCTGACCTGGGTCACGCAGCCGCAGCTTGAAGGCGATCAAGTGGCCGAGGGCAACCTGCATGTGCCGGGCATCGACAAGACCAAGCCGAGCCAGGAAACGCCGCAGCTTTAAAGCAAAGATCGCAGCCAGAATCAGCGCTTTCATCTCCGACACCGCCGACTTGAAGCCGACGAACAGCGCGTGCGCCACCAGCGCGTGGCCGATGTTCAGTTCGTTGATGCCCTTGATCGCGGCGACCGCTTCAACGTTGTGGTAGTGCAAACCGTGGCCGGCGTTGACGATCAAACCCTGGGCCAGACCGAAGGCTACGCCGTCCGCTACACGCTTCAGCTCTTCAGCCACGTCGGTCGGCGTCTCGGCATCCGCGTAGCGACCGGTGTGCAGTTCGATCGCCGGCGCGCCAACACGACGAGAGGCCTCGATCTGACGCTCATCGGCATCAATGAACAGCGACACTTCGCAGCCGATTTTCGCCAGGCGATCCACTGCGGCCTTGATGCGAGCTTCCTGCCCCGCTACGTCCAGGCCACCTTCAGTGGTCAATTCCTGGCGGGTTTCCGGCACCAGGCAGATGTGCGCCGGACGTATACGCTCGGCAAACGCCATCATCTCTTCCGTGACACCCATTTCGAAGTTCATGCGGGTTTGCAGAACGTCCTTGAGCAACAGTACGTCGCGCTCCTGGATATGCCGACGGTCTTCGCGCAGATGCACGGTAATTCCGTCAGCGCCCGCCTCTTCCGCGTCCAGCGCAGCCTTGACCGGATCGGGATAGCGAGTGCCCCGGGCCTGACGCAGAGTGGCAACGTGATCAATGTTCACGCCAAGAAGAATGCGATTGCTGGTGGTCACGGAAGCGCTCCTGAAGAGGGGAAAGTTCGGTGCACAGCATACACGGGGATATTGGCTCTGTTGACCCTAGGGCTTTCGAAACAACTCTCGGGACACCAGCGGGCGACCGCCCAGATGCACAGCCAGCGCCTGTCGCATCAAACGCTTGGCAGCCGACAACGCGCCAGGGGCCGACCAGTCGGCTTCGGCCATGGCCAGCAATTCAGTGCCGTTGAACAGACCGGGCTGCAGCAGATACACCCGCTCAAGCCCCGCGTCCACTTGCAAACGGTACAGGCCATCCGGCGCGATCGTCTCGCCGTGGATGTCGGTACTCAGCGCAAAGCCATAACCAAGATCATCCAGCAGCCGCCACTCAAAGGAACGCAGCAGCGGTTCCAGGGGACGGCCCTCGGCCAGCGCAATCAATGTCGCAGCATAGTGATCGAATACGCCAGGAAGAGGGTCTTCAGCGGGCAGCATTCGAATCAGCAGTTCATTGAGATAGAGGCCACTGAACAGTGCCTCCCCGATGAGCCAGGTGGACACACCCGCACTTTCCATACGCCCGACGTTCTTCAGCTCGCCCCGCCCCCGAAACTCCACTTCCAGCGGCACGAACGGTCGCGCCAATGTCCCGGCCTTGCCCCGAGCACTGCGCAACACCGCCCGCAGCCGACCTTGCGGCGTGAGGAAGTCCACCAGCGCACTGCTTTCGCGGTAAGCGCGGGTGTGGAGTACGAAGGCGGGTTGGGCGATGGGCGGGGTTTGCGACATGGAAGTCAGGGTTCTCAATAAAGAAACGCAGGCTTATGAAACACCCAAAACCACTGTGGGAGCGAGCCTGCTCGCGATAGCGGTGTGACAGTCGGCATCAATGCTGAATGTTACACCGCTATCGCGAGCAGGCTCGCTTGTATGTTTAGACTTGAAGGGGTGGGGTGGGACTACAGACTCGATTCTGACTCTGACCAGTACAGACTGTGGGAGACTTCTCGTCCCACCCCTTCTACCCAAAGCGCCGATAAGGAATGCATCGGTCAAACCGACGA